>JACQDN010000013.1 GCA_016201105.1 Pseudomonadota bacterium | reverse complement strand
GTGCCAATGATCCGGCACCTGGCAACATCGTCATGTGGCGTGGACTGTCACGTCTGGCCAACATCGAGATGGGTGCATCGGCAGGACGGAATTGTGGGTAATCGAAAGGCCTACCATGGGCTTACCGAGCGCCGTGCGCGCGATGACGTGGATGGACGACATGCTGGAAAGCAAAACCAAACCGCGCGGCAAGCATTCGCGCTAAAAATAAATCACCTCCCCCTCGTGGGGAGGTGATTACCGCTGCTGCGCCTTTGCGAGCCAGTTCTCGGCTGCCGCGAGATCCGCCGGCGTATTGATGTTGAAGAACACACTTCCTTCCGGTCCGCCAGGCGGAAACTCCACTTCGACGCTGCGAACGGCGGTTTGCGCCTGACGCAGGCTGCGTATTTCGAGCGCGTAAGAGGTCTCCAGCAACGCCAGCGACGCGGTGCGCCAGACCGCAGAGGCATGATGCGTGGCGCCGCCGCTCTTGGCGACCGCAACGCCGGCATCCGGCGTCAGATGGCGCGCCAGGCGATCGATTGTGTCGTGAGGGAAGAACGGCGTATCGCACGCAAAGGTCGCGACAAAGTCCAACGAGGAATACTTCGCCCAACGCAGTGCCGAGAGTACACCCGCCAGCGGACCTTGTTCCGGTTCGGCATCGCGCACCAGCGGCAAATCGATTCCGGGCCGCGCGAAACCGCTGAGCACAAGCTGGCCGACCTGCGGCCTGGCCCGTGCGATCACGCGCGACAGCAGCGATTTGCCGCCGAGCAGCGCCAACGCCTTGTCGCCGCCGAAGCGGCTGGAGCCGCCGCCGGCCAGAATGACGCCAAGGATGCGACTTTTCTCCACGTCAGTGCTTCAACGACCAGGAAATCATTTCGTTCAGGCATGTGGCGGCGGGAGAGTCCGCGTCCTGGATGCGTCCGATAAGTTTCACCCAGGCTTCGTCGTCGGCTGTTTCGCTAAAGGCGCGCACGGACATGAGCGCCACACCAAGAGCATCACCTCTGGAAACTTCATCCAGCTTCGCGATGAGCGTGATATCGCCCGCTTCCGCAAGCAGCTGATAGACTTCGCAGCGCTCGTGCAGCCGACCCAGAATTTCGCCCAATGTGCTCATGCGACCAACGCATCCCGTCTCAAATTGCGCATGAGATCGATGCCTTCGACCACGGCCTGGTTCATCAAACGGTCGATGAAATCCGCCACTTTGAGACGCCATTGCTTCTCGGCCAGATAAGCTTCGATTCTATCGCGAACATAGTCGAACGGAAGAACTTTTCCTTCCACCCTGGCATCGAGCCGCAACACATGAACGCCAAACCGCGTTTTCACGGGCTCGGGCGCAACCGCTCCCGGCTTCAAGGCCATCAGCGCAGATTCGAATTCCACCGTTTCACCCTTCGCGATCTGGCCCAGCCGCCCGCCATTGTTTCTGGAATCGCAATCCGAGCGGTCGCGCGCGCGCGTTTCGAAGAGTTCCGGTTTCTGAACGATCTCGGCGATTGCCGCACGCGCTTTCGCTTCGGCCTGGGCCATGGCGCCCACATCTTTGGGGTCGGCGGTAAAGAGAATGTGCGAGGCCTCGAAAAGCTCCGGGCTGTGGAACTGCGATGCGTTCGCCTCATAGAACGCCCTGCACGCTTCTTCCGAAGGCGTTGGAATCGGTACGTTGGCATCGAGAAGAGCGCGGATGCGCGCCTCGTCCTCGGTCTCGCGCTTTCCTTCGGCGACGAAATCGGGAGCGGCGGCGATGTGCCGGCGCGCGGCTTCTTCCAACAGCAAAGTCCTCACGATCAGGGCTCGCGCCGCGATCTGGAACGCAGCCGCCGGCGACTTGGCCCGATGGTGCTGTGCTTCGGCGGCGATCATATGCGGCGGCAGGGTCACCCCATTGAGCCGAATGGGAGCGCGCGCCATGGCCTAGGCTCCTCCGCGGCGCGTGCGCACGATCTGATAGCCGCGCCGTCCCAAATACCAGATCGGCGCACTTAGGATGTGCACCAGGCGCGTAAACGGAAAGATCAGAAAGATCGTCATGCCGAGCAGGAGGTGGATCTTGAAGATCGGCGCCACGTTGGTCACGAAACCGGCGGCGTCGGGGCGCACGGTGACGATGTGTTGCGCCCAGTTCATCAGCGCCACCATTTCGGTGCCGTCGAGATGGTCGAGCGAGACGAAGACGCTGCCGAGGCCGAGCGAAAGCTGCACCAGCAGGATCACCAGCACGGCGATATCGGCGAAGGACGACGTGCGCAGGATGCGCGGATCGCTCAACCGGCGATGCAGCAGCATGAGAAGGCCGACCATGCAGGCGACGCCCGCCACACCACCGATCACGATCGCGGTCAGCTGCTTGGCGGTGTGCGAGATGCCGAGCGCTTCGAACACGGCGACCGGCGTGAGCAATCCGCCGGTATGTCCGACGAGGATGAGCAGAATGCCGACGTGAAAGAGATTGCTGCCCCAAATGAGCTGGCGTCGGCGCAGCAGCTGGCTCGATTGGCTGCGCCAGGTGTATTGCTCGCGATCGAAGCGGATCAGGCTTCCGATCAGGAACACCGAGAGGCAGATGTAGGGGTAGATCCCGAACAGGACGGTGTTGATCGAGAGGTTCATGATGCGAGCCTCGCAAGGGCTTCGCTTTCATCGCGCGGTGGCGCCGTGTTCGCCAATAGGCTCGAAACCTTCGGACAGCTGCCTTTCTGCGTGACATCGCCAGGACCGAAGCGGACTTCGGTTTCTTCCCAGACCCTGTCGAGGGCGACGAGGTCGTTGGGATCGTCGAGAGCGGTCATCTGCAGTTCAGCGACAACCGCCGCATCCGGATCGGTTTCGGCGAGCGACACCAGCGCATCGAACACGACGGCATAGCGGCCGGCGCGCTTTTTCAACCGTTCGCCGAGGGCTGCGAGAATGTGCAAAGGCTCGGCGAGCATTGCCCTCGCTTCCGCCGGCTGCTGCAGCGACAGGAATTCCAGGAACACCGGGATATGGTCCGGCAATTCGTTCGCCATGATGTCCAATCCGGCGGCATGATAGCGATCGCGCAGAGATACCATCGCCTGGCCGCGGTCGCGCGACTCGCGATGCACATGTTCGAAGAGATGCAGCGACAATGCCCGCGTGCGATCGAACAGCTCGACATACTCGGCTTGCAGTTCGAGCAGGTCTTCGCCCGACATATCCTTGAGCAAAGCACCGATTGCCGTGCGATGTGGTGCCGTCAACAAACACTCGACGTTCAAAGCGACGATCAGATCGTGCGCAACCTCCTGCAATTCGGCGGATGGGTAAGACAGCAGCGCGCTCAAAATTTTGTAAGTCGCAGTCATCTCACGCTCCTGCCGGTTCCGGGACTCTATGCTTGTTGGGCACATTGAAGATGTTGATGTTGCTGACACCGTCGGAGCAGCCATTGCCGAAGGAAAATCCGCAGCTGCCACGCAGGTCCAATGCATCCTCAGAATTTTCTCGATGGGCCGTCGGGATGACGAAACGGTCTTCGTAGTTGGCGATGGCCATGAAGCGGTACATGTCCTCGATCTGCGCCGGCGTGAGGCCGACGCGATTGGCCACGCCTTCGTCGATGATGCCGTCCACGGTTTTCGAACGCATATAGGCGCGCATCGCCATCATCCGTTCGAGTGCCTGCACCACCGGCTCTTCCTTGCCGGCCGTGAGCATGTTGGCGAGATACTTCAGGGGAATGCGCAAGGAGCGCACATCGGGCATCTCGCCTTCGAGGTCAATCTGGCCCTTCTCCACTGCGTTTTGGATCGGTGAAAGCGGCGGCACATACCAGACCATCGGCAGCGTGCGGTATTCGGGATGCAGCGGGAAAGCGACACGCCAGTCCATCGCCATTTTCCACACCGGCGACTTCTTCGCGGCTTCCAACCAGGCATACGAGATGCCGTCGGCCGAGGCCTGGGCCTGCACGTTCGGATCGAAGGGATCGAGGAAAACCGAGAGCTGCGCTTCGTAGAGGTCTTCTTCGTCGGGCGTGGCCGCCACTTCGGCGATGCGGTCGGCGTCATAGAGCACGACACCCAGATAGCGGATGCGCCCGACGCAGGTTTCCGAACACACCGTCGGCTGTCCGACTTCCAGGCGCGGATAGCAGAGAATGCACTTCTCCGATTTTCCCGACTGCCAGTTGTAATAGACCTTCTTGTAGGGACAGCCCGAGACGCACATGCGCCAGCCGCGGCATTTGTCCTGATCAATCAGGACGATGCCGTCTTCTTCGCGCTTGTAGATGGCACCCGAGGGACACACCGCGACGCAAGCCGGATTGAGGCAGTGCTCGCATAGCCGCGGCAGATACATCATGAAGGTGTTTTCGAACTGACCATAAATCTCCTTCTGCACGCCTTCGAAATTGGCATCCTTCGAGCGCTTGGAGAACTCGCCACCCAGGATTTCCTCCCAGTTGGGACCGCCCTCGATCTTCTCCATGCGCTGACCGGTGACCAGCGAACGCGGCCGCGCCGTCGGCATGTGCTTGGAGTCCGGTGCCGTGTGCAGGTGCTGATAGTCGAAGGTGAAGGGCTCGTAGTAGTCGTCGATTTCCGGCAAATCGGGATTGGCGAAGATGTTGGCGAGAATGCGCCACTTCGCACCCAGACGCGGCTGCAGCTTGCCGTTCTTGTTGACGAGCCACCCGCCCTTCCAGCGCTTCTGGTTCTCCCAGTCCTTGGGGTAACCGATACCGGGTTTGGTCTCGACATTGTTGAACCACGCGTATTCGACACCTTCGCGCGAAGTCCACACATTCTTGCAGGTGACCGAACAGGTGTGACAGCCGATGCACTTGTCCAGGTTCAGCACCATGGCGATTTGCGCGCGGACTTTCATGACGTCACCTTTTCGCGCGCCGGTGCTTTTTCTTCGAGCCAGTCGACTTTCGCCTGCTTGCGCACGATGACGAACTCGTCTCGGTTGGAACCAACCGTCCCGTAGTAGTTGAAGCCGTAGCTTTGCTGAGCATAGCCGCCGATCATGTGCGTCGGCTTCAGAACCGTGCGGGTCACCGAATTGTGGATGCCGCCGCGCGTGCCGGTGATCTCCGACCCCGGCACGTTCACAATCTTCTCTTGCGCGTGGTACATCATCACCATGCCTTCCGGCACGCGCTGCGAGACCACCGCGCGCGCCACCAGCGCGCCGTTAAGATTGTAGGCTTCGATCCAGTCGTTATCTTCGACAGCGATTTTTTTGGCGTCGATCTCGCTGATCCACACGATCGGCCCGCCGCGCGACAGCGTCAGCATCAGAAGATTGTCGGTATAGGTGGAGTGGATGCCCCATTTCTGGTGCGGCGTGATGAAGTTGAGCACCACTTGCTTGTTGCCGTTGTCCTTCTTGTCGATGATGGGCGCGATGGTCTTGGTGTCGATCGGTGGGCGATAGACCACGAATTGTTCGCCGAACGCGCGCATCCAGGGATGATCCTGGAACAGCTGCTGGCGACCCGTCAGCGTGCGCCACGGGATCAGCTCATGCACATTCGTGTAGCCCGCGTTGTAGCAGACCTTCTCGGATTCGATTCCCGACCAAGTGGGCGATGAGATGATCTTACGCGGCTGGGCCTGCACGTCGCGATAGCGGATCTTCTCGTCTTCCTTGGCTTCGGCGAGATGGACGTGATCGCGGCCGGTCATTTCGCCGAGCGCCTTCCAGGCCTTCACGGCGACTTCGCCGTTGGTTTCCGGCGCCAGCGCCAGCACCACTTCGCTCGCGTCGATATCGGTCTCGATCCGCGGCAGGCCTTTGGTCGCGCCCTCTTCCGTCACCACGCCATTGAGTCTGCCGAGCAGCTCGACTTCGTGCTCGGTCTTCCAGGCGATGCCTTTGCCGCCGTTGCCGATGGACGACATCAAGGGACCGAGCGCGGTGAAACGCTTGTAGACGTTCGGGTAGTCGCGCTCGACGATCGCGAGCGAAGCCATCGTCTTTCCGGGGATCGGAACCGTGTCGCCTTTGCCCCAGTCCTTCACGTCGAAAGGTTGCGCCAGTTCGCCGGGCGTGTCGTGCTGCATGGGCACGAGCACGATGTCTTTTTCCTTGCCCAACACTTCCGGCGCGACATCGGAAAACTTTTTGGCGAGACCCTTGTAGATTTCCCAGTCGCTGCGGCTTTCCCACACCGGATCCACCGCCGCGCTCAGCGGATGGATGAAGGGATGCATGTCGGAGGTGTTGAGGTCGTTCTTCTCGTACCAGGTCGCCGTCGGCAGAACGATGTCGGAGTAAACGCAGGTCGTGGACATGCGGAAATCGAGCGTCACCAGGAGATCGAGCTTTCCTTCGGGCGCCGCGTCGCGCCACACGACGTCCGACGGTTTCTGCTCGCCGGTTTCGCCGAGATCCTTGCCCTGCACGCCGTGCGTGGTGCCGAGCAGATGCTTGAGGAAGTATTCATGGCCCTTGCCGCTCGAGCCCAACAGGTTCGAGCGCCAGACGAAAAGGTTGCGCGGCCAATTGGTGGGATTGTCAGGATCCTGGCAGGCGAGTTTCAGTTTGCCGGACGCCAGTTCGTCGCGGACATAGTCTTTGGGATCCTTGCCGGCTGCTTCGGCCGCGCGCACGACAGCGAGCGGATTGGCCTGCAATTGCGGCGCGGACGGCAACCATCCCATGCGCTCTGCACGCACGTTGAAATCGATCAGGCTGCCCGTCCACTCGCTCTTCTTCGCAAGCGGCGAGAGAATTTCGTCGACGCCCAGCGTCTCGTAGCGCCACTGATCGGAATGGGCGTACCAATAGGACGTCGCATTCATGTGGCGCGGCGGACGCGCCCAATCGAGCGCAAAAGCGAGCGGCAGCCAGCCCGTTTGCGGTCGCAGCTTTTCCTGCCCGACATAATGCGCCCAGCCGCCGCCTTCCTGGCCGACACAACCGCACATCACCAGCATGTTGATGATACCGCGATAGCTCATGTCCATGTGGTACCAATGATTGATACCGGCTCCGAGAATGACCATGGACTTGCCCTTGGTCTTCTCGGCGTTGCGGGCGAAAGCGCGCGCGACGGAAATCACCGAATCGCGTTTCACGCCGGTGATGCGTTCCTGCCAGGCCGGCGTGTAGGGCACATCGTCGTCGAAGCTCGCCGCAACATTGCCGCCACCGAAGCCGCGGTCCACCCCGTAGTTGGCGCAGAGCAGATCGAACACGGTGGTGACATAGGCCTCGCCGCTCGCCAGCTTGACGCGTTTTGCGGGCAGATAGCGCATGAGGATTTCGTCATGCGCGGTGCCCTGGAAATAATCGTGGTGACGTCCACCAAAATACGGAAACGCGACGGAGACGATCGCGTCGCTGTTGTCCTTCAGCGACATCGCGAGCTTCACATGCGCTTCGCCGGCGCGCTCTTCGAGATTCCATTCACCCTTCTCGCCCCAGCGAAAACCGATGGAGCCTTGCGGCGCCACGATTTTGCCGGAGAGCTCGTCGTAAGCGACGGTTTTCCAGTCGGGATTGTTGGTCTCGCCCAGCGCGCCGTCGAAATCTCCGGCGCGCAAGAAACGTTCCGGCACCAGCCTTTCGTCCTGCTCGATGAGGCGCACCAGGAACGGCATGTCGCTGTACCTGCGGCAATAATCGGTGAAGTACGGCGTCTCTCTATCGACATGGAATTCCTTCAGGATGACGTGACCGAACGCCATGGCGAGCGCGGAGTCGGTGCCCTGCTTGGGATGCAGCCACAGATCGCCGAACTTCGAAGCTTCGCTATAGTCCGGCGTGATGACAACGCTCTTGGCGCCGCGATAGCGCGCCTCGGTATAGAAATGCGCATCCGGCGTACGCGTCTGCGGAACGTTGGAGCCCCATAGCAGCAGGAAACCAGCATTGTACCAGTCCGCGCTTTCTGGAACGTCGGTCTGCTCGCCCCAGGTCTGCGGCGAAGACGGCGGCAGATCGCAATACCAGTCGTAGAAACTGAGACACACGCCGCCCAGCAGCGAGAGATAACGCGTGCCGGCGGCATAAGAGACCATCGACATCGCGGGAATGGGAGAGAACCCGGCGATGCGATCGGGGCCATATTTCTTAATCGTATAGGCATTGGCGGCCGCGATGATCTCGTTGGCTTCTTCCCAATCGAGGCGAATGAATCCGCCAAGGCCCCGTCGCGAGGCGTAGGATTTTCGCTTTGCCGGATCTTCGACGATCGACGACCAGGCTTCGACCGGGCTTTTTGTCTTGCGCGCCTCGCGCCACAACTTTACCAACGCGCCGCGCGCCATGGGATATTTGAGGCGATTGCCGCTGTAGAGATACCAGGAGTAGCTCGCGCCGCGAGAACAACCGCGCGGTTCGTGATTAGGCAATTCCGGACGCGTGCGCGGATAATCGGTCTGCTGGGTTTCCCAGGTGACGATGCCGCCTTTGACGTAAATCTTCCAGCTGCAGGAGCCGGTGCAGTTCACGCCGTGGGTGGAGCGCACGATCTTGTCGTGCGACCAGCGCTGGCGATAGGCGTTCTCCCACTGACGGTCTTCCACGGTTGTGACGCCGTGGCCGTCGGCAAACGTGCCGTCGTATTTCTTGAAGAACGTCAGACGATCGAGAAATTGGCTCATGGAAATTCCTACCGCGTAGCAGCCAAGGCCATTGCGTGTTTGGGTTCGTGCAGTTCGGCCATTTCCGGTAGCTGCGGCAGGGTCTTGAGCGCCTCGATCCTGTGGCGTTCCATCAGCCGGATCGCGCCGTGCATCCAGGCGAGCGCTGCGGCGACCAACAGGAAGAGCAGCATGAAGCAGGCCGTCCACACGCCGGTCAGGTCGTTCATCACGCCGAAGGCGATGGGAAGGAAGAAGCCGCCGAGACCGCCGATGGCGCCGACAAGGCCGCCGACAGCACCGACATGTTCGGGATAATAGACGGGAATGTGCTTGTAGACGGCTGCCATGCCGATCGCCATGAAGAAGCCGAGCACGACCGTGAGCGAAACGAACGCGGGCAACGGAATGCCGAACGAAAACGCGATCGTGCCCTTGATCCCGTGCACCACGTAGTCGGTTTGAGGATAGGAGAGCGCGAAGCACACGATGACGGAGGCAATGAACGTCGCATACATCACCGTGCGCGCGCCGATACGATCCGACACCCAGCCGCCCAGGGCGCGGAACGCGGCCGCCGGCAAAGCGAAAGCCGTCGTCAGCAAACCCGCTTTGGCAAGCGGCAGACCGTACATGCCCATGTAGTAGCGCGGCAGCCAGCTCGCGAGCGCGACGAAGGCGCCGAAAACGAAGAAGTAGTAGAGCGAGAAGCGCCAGACCTGCAGCCGCGCCAGCGGCGCCAATTGGTCGGAGAGCTTGCGCGGCTTCAGTGTGCCTGACGCGCGCGCGGCACTCGCGGGGTCTTCATTAGTGAGCAGAAAGAAGACGACAGACGTGAGGGCCAGAACGGCGGCATAAAGCTCGACCGTTTCGCGCCAGCCGAAGGTATTGACGAGCAGCGGCGCGCCGAATGCGGTGATCGCAGTGCCGATCGTTCCGGCGCCGAAGATGCCGAGCGCCGTTCCCTGATGAGCGCGATCGAACCAGTTGGAGACATAGGAGACGCCGACGGCGAACGAGCCGCCGGCGAAACCGAGACCCAATGCCGTCACCAGGAACATGGGATAGCTCGAAACGGCGGACACCAGATAGACCGCGCCCGATGTCAGCAGCATGAGAATCGCAAAGACCCGCCGCCCGCCGAAGCGGTCGCTCAAAAGGCCCAGGAAGATTCTGCTCAGTGCACCGGTGAGAACCGGGGTCGCGATCAACAGGCCGAATTCGGAATCATTGAGACTCAACTCCTGCTTGATCTTCACGCCCACGATGGAAAAGAGCGTCCACACTGCAAAGCACACCATGAACGCCAGGGCGGACAATCCAAGAGCTCGGTATTGGCGAAATCCGGTTGCGGTTGGGAAGGCGATGTCCGTTGCGACCATGGCAGTGTCCCGCGTTGCAGCGCCGAAAACGATCTTTCCGGCAACCGCGACCCTATTGTTTTGGGACAATCCGTTCCTTGATCCGGATCAAGGAACATCCCCTGCCGCCGCCGCAGGATGTCGCGGATTTCGATGGACCGTTCAGCTCCCGCCATGGCGATGGACAAGAAAACCGCTCTCATGCGCATTGACGCGTTCGCGAAATTGCCGCGCGGCGTGCTTGCGCAGCTGAGCGAAGTCTCCGGCCTGCAGCACATCGGCCGCGGTTCGACACTTTTTCGCGAAAACGAGCGTGCTCATTTTGTCTACGCGATCGTGGACGGGCGCGTTTCGCTGGTGACCGGCGCCGAGCGCGAAGAGAGCATCGTCGACTTCGTCGACGACGGAGACATCATCCTCATTCCCCCCGCGCTTCTCCAACTTCCCTACATGGCAACGGCCAAGGCGACGACGGACGTTCTCGCCCTTCTCATTCCCGCAGCCGATTTTCGCCACCTCGCAGAAACAGAGTTGCCGTTTGCCGTTATCGTCACCCGCATCCTGGCGGCGCAGTGGCGTTTGCTGCTGAAGAATTTCACGCAGGCCAGAGCCGGGGACGCGGAGCAGCGGTTGATCCGCTATTTGCTCGAGCGCGCCGGTACGCGCCAAGGCGCGGCCAAATTCAGCCTGCCTGGCTCGAAGCGCGAACTGGCGGCGCATCTCGGCATGACACCGGAAACCCTGTCGCGGGCGCTGAAACGTCTGAGCGTTTTGGGCGTGGCGACGAGCGGGGCAAACATCGAAATCGTTTCCGTGGCGCGGCTCAAAACTTCCACACAAGACAGTCGATCGCAAATGCGCGGCGAACTCGCGTCAACTTCGGATCACCACCTATGACCAAGAGATTGTTCAAAGCCCTTCTGATCGCCGGCGGGTTCCTCGCGCTTCTTGCGGTCAGCACAGCTGCCGCACAGGCCGACGCCATTTCCGTTTTCGTCGGCCAAGGAAAACTGTTGTTCGATGCCAGGCTTCGCTATGAAGGCGTCGATCAGCATGGCTTTCACAGGGATGCGTCCGCGCTCACGCTACGAGAACGCCTCGGTTTCGAAACGCCGGACATCGCCAAGTTCAAGCTGCTGGCGGAACTCGAAGCGACACAACATCTCTCCAATGGGTTCAACGACACGGTCAACGGCAAGACGATCTATCCGCAGGTTCCCGATCCGGAAAATCTGGAATTGAACCGACTGCAGCTCACTTACGCCGGCGTGCCGGATGTCGGGCTGACGCTTGGCCGCCAGGTGATCAATCTCGACGATCAGCGCTTCATCGGCGCTTCCGCCTTTCGCCAGAACGAGCAAACCTTCGACGCGGCACGTATCGACTACACCGGCCTACCGGGTCTTGTGGCGAGCTATGCCTATATCGACCGCGTCAATCGCGTCTTCGGCGAGCGCAGTGCGGTAAGCCATTTCGACGGCAGCACGCACATCTTCAATGCGGCTTATACGATCGCGGATATCGGCAAGGTGGTTGGCTACGCCTATCTGCTCGATCTGCATCAGAGCCCCAAGCTGTCGACCGCCACCTACGGATTGCAATTCGGCGGCTCGCAGACGTTGAGCGACGCGTTGAAGGTTCGCTATCTGGCGGGCTATGCGCGCCAAACCGACTACGCCAACAATCCCCTCGATATCTCACTGAACTATTGGCGGCTCGAAGCCGGGATCGACTATGATTCATGGTCGCTCACCGGCGGCATCGAGACCTTGAACGGCAACGGCACGATTGGGTTTTCTACGCCGCTGGCCACGTTGCACGCCTTTCAAGGCTATGCCGACGCGTTCCTGACCACACCGGCACGAGGCATCTCGGATCGCTATGCCAAGCTCGGTTACCAGACGAGCGCGGAGATTTTCGGCGCCGCGCGCAAGCTGAGCGCCGCGATCTGGTATCACGATTTTCAGGCAATGCATGGCTCGGGATCGCTCGGACACGAAGTCGATCTGGAGACCAGCGCGAAGATTACCGACCACTGGCGGCTTGACCTCGCCTATGCGGACTACATCGGCGTCGCCGGCTTCGCCAGCCGCACCAAAACTTGGTTGGCGCTCACGCTCAGCTATTGAATGAACGACCCTCCCCTTGAGGGAGGGTCGAAATTTCATGCGAACGAAGTGAGCAGGGAATTTCGGGGAGGGGTCATGCCGGGCCGTACGAATTGATCCGTGCCGAAATGCGCTCGCTCGCCTTAGAGCACTCGGCATGACCCCTCCCCGAAGCGCGTCGCGCTTCGACCCTCCCTCAAGGGGAGGGTAGATTTGGAGCAGGAACGACGATGACTTTGGACACACTCGCCATCGCCCGAATCCTTCATATCCTGGGCGTTATCATCTGGATCGGCGGGATGGCGTTCGTCACCCTTGTCGTGCTCCCCATCGCCGCGAAACTGCCGGACTCAGAGACTCGGGCCGACATGTTCGAGCGTCTCGAACGCCGCTTCGCGTGGATTGCTCGCGCCGCAGTTCTGGTCGTCGGCATTAGCGGGACCGTCATGGCAGATGGATACGGTCTTTGGGCCCAATTCATACAAGCTTCCGGTTGGTGGCTCGATGCGATGGCTGGCTGGTGGATCGTTTTCTTTCTAATCTTGTTCGTGGCCGAACCGCTCTTTCTTCATCGCCGGTTCTCCCAATTCCTGCGGCGGGACTCGGATCGGGCGTTGAAATTTCTCACCCGCGCGCACTGGGTGCTCCTGCTCGTCAGCTTGTGCGTGGTCGCGGCCGCGGTGGCGGGCGTGCACGGCTATTGACCTTCCAGTTCCTCCCGCTGCATTTCCAGCTGCAGCCAGCGGTCTTCGGCGGCCGTGCGTTCCTGTTCGGCGGCGGAGAGCTTTTCCGACAGTGCGCGGAACTTCGCCGGATCGCGGGCGTAGAGATTTCCGTCCGAAAGTTCCTTTTGCAGACCGGCGATCGCGTCCTCCAGCGCTTCAATCCTGGCGGGCAATGTTTCGAGCGCATGCTTGTCGGCGAAGGTGAGTTTGGTGCGGGGCTTGTCGGATGGTTTGCGCTCTTTCGGCGCGGGCTTGCTTTCCGCCTTGGGCGCTTTCGCCGCAACGCCCTCGCCGCGCTGCGCCATCATATCGCTGTAGCCGCCGGCATATTCGCTGAAGCGTCCATCGCCGTCGGCGAAGATCGTCGCGGTGACGGTGCGGTCGAGAAAATCGCGGTCGTGGCTGACCAGCAGCACGGTGCCGGGGTAGTCGCCGATCGTCTCTTCCAGCAAATCCAGCGTTTCCAGATCGAGATCGTTGGTCGGCTCGTCCAGCACCAAGAGGTTGGACGGCGTCGCCAGCGCCCGCGCCAAGAGCAGCCGCGCCCGCTCGCCGCCCGAGAGCACGCGCACCGGTGTCTTGGCCTGCTCTGGCAGGAAGAGAAAATCCCTCATGTAGCCGATGACGTGCTTGCGCTGTCCGCCCACTTCGACGATATCGCCGGAGCCGCCGGTGAGCACATTGGCCAATGTCGTCTCGGAATCGAGCAGCGCGCGCGATTGATCGAGTGTGGCGGCGGCGATATTGGTGCCAAGAACGAGTTCGCCCGCGTCGGGCTTGAGCCGCCCGGTGAGCAGATTGATCAGCGTGGTCTTGCCCGAGCCGTTGGCGCCGACAAGCCCGATACGATCGCCGCGCAGGATGCGAGTGGAGAAATCGCGCACCACGCTTCTGTCGCCGTAGGATTTGGAGATCTTCTTGGCTTCGATGACGCGCGTGCCCGCGCCGGTCGCCTCGGCGACCGTGATCTTCACCTGCCCCAATTGCTGGCGCGCTTCGCGGCGCGTGCGGCGCAAGGTGGCCAGTTCCGCCATGCGTCGCACATTCCTCTTGCGCCGCGCGGTGACGCCGTAGCGGACCCAATGTTCTTCGGCGGCGATCTTGCGATCCTGTTTGTGCCGCTCCAGTTCCTCTTCCGCGAGCAGCCGGTCGCGCCAGGCCTCGTATTCCGCAAAACCTCTGTCGAGCCGCGCCGTGCGGCCACGATCGAGCCACAACGTGGCGCGCGACAGATTCTGAAGGAAGCGCCGGTCGTGGCTGATGATGACGAGTGCGCCGCTCATCGCGGCCAGTTCCTGCTCCAGCCAGAGAATGGCCGGCAGATCGAGATGGTTGGTGGGTTCGTCGAGAAGAAGGATGTCGGGCGCCGGGGCCAGCACACGCGCGAGCGCGGCACGGCGCGCCTGGCCGCCGGAGAGTTCGGCGGTGGATTCCCTGCCCGTCAATCCGAGTTGGCCAAGGAGATAGTAGGCCCGGCTGGCATCGTCGCCGTGCGCGAGATTGGATTCGACGTAAGCCAGCGTCGTTGCATAGCCGGAAAGATCGGGCTCCTGCGGTAGGTACTGCATCGTGGCACCCGGCTGCACGAAGCGGCGTCCGGAATCCGCTTCCAGCGCGCCGACCGCGATCCTCAAGAGCGTGGACTTGCCCGAACCGTTGCGCCCGACAATGCAAAGCCGCTCACCGGCTTCCACAAACAGCTCCGCGCCCTCCAGCAGCGGCGTATTGCCGATGGCGAGATGGATGTCTTGCAGCGTGAGCAGCGGCGCGGCCATGGCGGGCTTCTAGCCTACTTGCCGAGCCAGTTCAGCGCGCCCTTTGCCGCCGCCACGCCGGTTGCAAAGCAGGCCTGAAGCAGATAGCCGCCCGTCGGGGCCTCCCAGTCGAGCATTTCGCCGGCGACAAAGACGCCGGGCATGCTCTTGAGCATCAGGTTCTCGTCGAGCGATGCAAAGGAGACGCCGCCTGCGGTGGAGATGGCGCGATCCAGCGACTGCGGCGCAGTCAGCGTGAGCTTCAGCGATTTGATTTGCTGAGGCAACGCGGATGCATCTCGCCCCAACGAAGCGCCGTGGACTTCGCGCAGGAGATTGATCTCCGGCGGCGACAGATGCACAGCCTTGCGCAGATAGTTTGTGAGCGACTGGCTGCCCTGTGGCTGAGAGAGCTTTCGCACAAGTTCGGCAGGAGAAAGATTGGGCCGTAGATCGATCGACAAAACCGCGCACCCATTTCCGGCAATGGCGTCCCGCAATTGTGCCGATAGCGCATAGACCGCGCCACCCTCGATGCCGTAGCGAGCGATCACGGCATCGCCGCGTGATGTCTGACCTTCGAAGCCGAGCGCGATGTTCTTGAGCGGATTGCCCGCGAAACGTTGGAAACTTTCACTCCAGGCGATCGTGAAGCCGCAATTCGCAGGCTGCAGCTTCGCGACATCTACGCCCCGGCTTTGCAGAACAGCGGCCCATGCCCCGTTCGAACCCAATCGCGGCCAGCTCGCGCCGCCGAGTGCAAGGACGACCGCGTCCGCGAATACTCTGTCTTCCCGGCCCTCGGCGCAGCGAATGCGCAGCGCGTCACCATCCCAACCCAGCCATTCCGAGCGCGTGCGGATCTTCACGCCCTGGCGGTCGAGCCGCGCCAGCCAGGCACGCAAAAGCGGCGAAGTTTTCATCGCTTTGGGAAAAACGCGGCCGCTGGAACCGACAAAGGTTTGTTGGCCAAGGCCATCGGCCCAGGCGACGAGTGCGGACGGCGGAAAGGCATCGAGGGCGTGGCGCAGACGCGGGTTTGCGTCGCCATAGCGCGTCACGAACCTCGCATAGTCTTCCGAATGGGTAAGATTGAGCCCGCCGCGCCCCGCCATCAGCAATTTGCGCCCGACGCTCGGCATACGCTCGTAGACTGTCACGGCAACGCCGGTGGCGCTGACGACTTCAGCCGCCATCAACCCGGCGGGACCCGCGCCGATCACCGCGACCTGTTTTGAAGCGCTCATGCCGGTTTATCGGCATCGGCACTGCTTCGCGCAAGCGTCGTCAATCACCTCCCCCTTGTGGGGAGGTCGAAAAATCTGAGCGCAGCGAAGATTTTCCCGCCTACGCAAAATGCTTCGGCGGATCTTGTGAATCACCTGGTCCGCCGTAGCTTTAGCGAAGGTGGATCGGGTGAGGAGAGGTGTCGACGCTTCCCCTCACCCGAAATTTGCGTCCCGCAAATTTCGACCTCCCCACGAGGGGGAGGTGATAATGATCGCGCGATCCTGTAACGACGCCCCATGTTGCGCCTGACCGAAATCAAACTGCCGCTCGACCATCCGCTGGACGCGCCGAAGACCGCTATCCTCAAGCGGCTGCGCCTCAGCCCGGGCGATCTCGTCGGCTTCACCGTCTTCAAACGGGCTTTTGACGCGCGCAAAAAGTCGGCGATCGCGACCATTTACACGCTCGACGTGGAGACGCGGAACGAAGCCTTCCTGCTGTCGCAGTTCAAGAACGATCCGCACGTCAAGCTCGCGCCGGACATGGACTACAAGTTCGTCGCCAAGGCGCCCGAGCGATTGCCGTCCCGGCCGCTCGTCATCGGCACCGGACCTTGCGGCTTGTTTGCCGGACTCGTTCTGGCGCAAATGGGCTTTCGCCCCATCATCCTGGAACGCGGCAAGCTCGTGCGCGAGCGCACCACGGACACCTGGGCCTTGTGGCGGCGTTCCGAACTCAATCCCGAATCCAACGTGCAGTTCGGCGAAGGTGGTGCCGGCACCTTTTCCGACGGCAAGCTTTACAGCCAGATCAAGGATCCGCGCTATCTGGGGCGCAAAGTGCTCGTCGAATTCGTCAAGGCCGGTGCGCCGGAAGAAATCCTCAGCGAAGCGAAGCCTCATATCGGCACCTTCCGCCTTGTCGCAATGGTCGAGAAAATGCGCGCGACCATCGAAGAACTCGGCGGCGAATATCGCTTCCAGAGCCGCGTCGACGATCTCGAGATCGAAACGGCGCCGGATGGCGCGCGACGCGTGCGCGGCGTGGTGCTGGCGAACGGCAAGCACATCGCCGCCGAGCACGTGATCCTGGCCGTCGGTCACAGCGCCCGCGATACGTTTCACATGCTGCACAAACGCGGCGTCGACGTGGAAGCCAAGCCCTTTTCCATCGGCTTTCGCATCGAACATCCCCAATCGCTGATCGATTGCGCCCGCTTCGGCAAGAGCATCAAGCAGCTGGGGGCGGCCGACTACAAACTCGTGCATCACGCCTCGAACGGACGCGATGTCTACAGCTTCTGCATGTGCCCCGGCGGCACCGTTGTCGCCGCGGCCTCGGAAGAAGGGCGCGTCGTCACCAACGGCATGAGCCAATATTCGCGCAACGAGAGGAATGCCAATGCCGGCATCGTCGTCGGCATCACACCCGCGGACTATCCCGAACATGTGCTGGCCGGTATCGATCTGCAGCGCAAATGGGAACAGCGCGCCTTCGTGACGGGCGGCTCCAACTATCATGCGCCCGCCCAGCGCGTCGGCGATTTCCTCGCCGGCAAGGCCTCGACATCGCTCGGCAGCATCGTGCCGTCCTACCGTCCCGGCGTGACGCCCACCGATCTTTCGCAGTGTCTGCCCGATTTTGCCATCGCCGCCATTCGCGAAGCCTTGCCGGTATTCGATCGCCAGATCGCGGGCTTTGCGATGGACGACGCCGTGCTGACGGGCGTAGAGACGCGCACCTCATCGCCCATCCGCATTCGGCGCGACGCGAGCTATCAAAGCGTGAATACGGTTGGGCTCTACCCGGCCGGCGAGGGCGCAGGTTTTGCAGGCGGCATACTTTCCGCGGCTGTCGACGGCATCAAAGTGGCAGAAGCGGTGGCGTGCAACGTGTTGGGACTACCCTTGCCTGCCGGCCGCGGCGAGCGCGCCCCTCAGTTCGAAGTGCTTGTCTGATTTTGGCAGCACGTTTCCTTCACGCTGCCGTCGGCAATGCATTTGCATTTGCCGCCATACTGGCGCTCCAGCGATTGCAGCAAAGCGTCCAGTGCATCGCGCACCAGATGGTTGCGGGTGACGCCGAGTTTCACGGCTGCGATGCCGAGCGCTTCATGCTCGCGATCGGACAGCGAGACGGAAATCTTGCGGTGGCGATCGGAGGATTGTTCGGCGGCCTTGCGTTCGTCGTGTTTGTCGTCATGTACGGCAACGCTTTGCAATTTCGGTGCAGGAAAGGTGGGGCGCGGCGACGTCGCGACGGGCGGAGGTTCGTTTTCTATTCGCGGTTCCGCATGAGGCTGCGACCAAAAGAGAGCCGACTTGTCGCCTTGGGCCACAAGCGATGGTTCCGCGGCGCCTTTGCGCACGAGAAGTTGAGAGGTCATCGGGGCAAATTTGCTCATCGTGCGCGCCCTCAAAAGACGCGATCGGTGTGGCGGCGGCCGAACGGCAATTTGCGCCGGTCAGCCTGTGCGAGACCATTGCTGCCAAATCCAGCAGGCGCCTGGCCGTCCCGGCGGTCCATCCCCGAGCGACGTTCCAACCCGCCAGGCCCGTAAACATTGGGCGCGGACGGCGCAGGCGCACTGTTCGGCAAATCGTTCTGCAGTCCTCCCATGGCAAGACCGGCATCGTCGAGAGCGGGCTCGGCACTGGAGTCTTCAAAGGCGTTGCCGTTGGACAACGACGAGAGCGGACTGACCGCGAGATGTTGCGCCTTCACGTCGGGCAGAAAGGCGGAATCCGCTTTCAACCGCGACAGGCGATCCTGGATATAAAGCCACAGATCGCTGATCTCTTTGGTGGATTGCGATTTCGGCACCACTTCGCCGACCGTGCGGCCGTCCACCATGCTGGCCGCGAAGTCCACGCGGTGATGGACCGTGACCGGCGCGACGGTGCCGTGCTGCGAGAGTGCAACGGCGGCCTCGCCCGTGATGCGGGCGCGCGCGGTCGCGGCATTCACCACGAAGATCAGCGGCTTGCCGTGACGCTCGGCGATATCGACGGTGGCGCCCACCGCACGAAGATCGTGCGGGCTGGGACGCGTCGGCACCACGACGAGATCGGCATGCGCCACGACCTGAGAAATCGAACCGGTGATGGCGGGCGGCGTATCGATGACGGCGAATTTGATGCCGGCGCTTTTGAGATGCGCCAGCGCCTCGCCCAGTTCGAGCGGCCCGGACTTGGCAAAATACGGCGAGGACGCCGCGCGCGCATTCCACCACTGCGCCAGGCTTCCTTGCGGGTCGGTATCGATCAACGCGACAGGACCGACCCCGGCCCTTTCCGCCTCCACGGCCAAATGCCCGGACAGCGTTGTTTTCCCGGAACCGCCCTTTTGAGACGCCATGACGAGAACATGCATGCCCGCCGCTCTCCCTTTCGCGAGGAATGAGCGTTGAGCGCGCGCCATGCGAGCCCGGCCCGGATCCCTCCGACGGCGCCATTCTTAAGCGCCGCGCATTGCCGGGCGATGAAGCGCAAAGGCGGCAATCTCATCGAATTGTTGGAGAGTTTTCGAATTTTTGATGCGCATTTTCACGATAACTGAGACAATTGCGGGCATGAGAACACAACTTTCGCGTTTCGCTGCTCTCGCGCTGGGCGCCTTGGTCGCTTGCGCTACCGGCGCGCACGCCCAGAGCGCTTCGCTCAAGACGAAAGAGGGCGACTATGTCGCCCGGGATTTCAAATTCCGCTCCGGCGAAACGCTCGCCGAGCTGCGGCTTCACTACATGACGCTGGGCACGCCCAAACGCGACGCCAAGGGCCGGGTCATCAATGGCGTGCTGATCCTCCACGGCACGGGCGGAACCGGCCAGCAGTTCCTGCGCCCACAATTCGCCGACGTGCTCTTCGCGCCCGGCGGCCTTCTGGATCCGGCAAAATACTTCATCATCCTGCCCGACGGCATCGGACACGGAAAATCCTCCAAGCCCAGCGACGGGATGCACGCGCATTTTCCCCAATATGACTATGACGACATGGTCGCAGCCCAATACGTACTCCTCACCAAGGGTCTGCACGTGAACCATCTTCGTCTCGTGATGGGCACGTCGATGGGCTGCATGCATTCCTTTGTGTGGGGCGAAACCTACCCCAAGTTCATGGATGCGCTGATGCCGCTCGCTTGCTTGCCGGTTGAGATCGCGGGGCGCAACCGCATGTGGCGCAAGATGACGATGGACGCGATCAAGGCCGATCCCGCGTGGAACGGTGGGGAATACACTTCCGAACCGCTCTCCGGCTTGCGCACCGCGTCGGATCTGCTGGCGATCGCGGGAGGCGCACCGCTGCTGCAACAGAAGACGACACCAACCCGCGATATGGCCGACAAATTTGTGGAAGATCGCACCAAGCAAGATTTGGCCTCACTCGATGCCAATGATCTGCTCTATCAAGTGAACGCGTCGCGCAACTACGATCCGTCACCCAACCTGGAGAAGATCGTCGCGCCGGTGATGTGGGTGAATTCGGCCGACGACTTCATCAATCCACCGGAGCTCGGCATCGCCGAGGTACAGGTCAAACGGCTGAAACAGGGCCGCTTCGTGCTGATCCCGATCAGCGACCAAACCCACGGCCACGGCACGCATACTTGGGCGGTGGTGTGGAAACAGTATTTGGAAGAGTTGTTGAGAGAGTCTTCCCACTCGTAAGAGCTAGAGACTCCCTTTCCCCCTCCGGGGGAGATGTATTGATGTGGGGAATGATCGCGCGGGGCGAGTATCGACTACTTCCTCTTCTTCTTCCCGCGTTTCGCTTTAGCCGCCGCCTTCTTCTTCGCCGGCTTCTGCGCCTTGACGCCGCGCCGCGTCCGCGCGCGGATGCTGACCATCGGCTCCGTCATCGAAGGCGGGTCGCTCGCGGGAAAAGATTCGTCCAGCGCCTCGTCCAGCAGTTCTTCGCGGTGCTTCTTCGATTTCGGAGCCATCTGCACCTCACGGAATCATCAACACGCGGCCCACAGCCTGGCGGCTTTCGATATAGGCATGCGCGGCCGCAGCTTCGGAGAGCGGGAAGGTCTTGTCGATCGAAACTTTCAAATCGCCCCTGGCCACGTCTTCAATTAACTGCTGGATCATGTTGTGGGCGCGATCGGTGGCGATCTCCGCGCCAAGGAAAACGCCGGTGAGCGAACGGTTTCCCGCCATCAAGGGCGAAACATCGACCTTGCTCTCCTCGCGGCCCGCCTGTCCCACCAGTGAAATACGCCCGCGATAGCCGAGCGAAGCGATGGAGCTTTGCAGTGTCGATCCGCCGACCGGATCGACGACGAGATCCACGCCATTGTTGTCGGTGATCTTCATCACCTGCTGTACGACATTGTCGCGCTTGTAGTTGATGCCGTGATCGAGACCGAAAGTCTTGAGTTTCTCGAGCCGCGCATCGCTTGACGCCGTCGCCAGCACGCGCGCGCCGGCCCGCTTGGCGAGCTGGATGGCCGCGACGCCGACGCCGCCGGCGCCCGCCTGCACCAGAACCGTCTCGCCCTTCTTGAGCCGGCCGAATTCGAAGAGGCAATCATGCGCCGTGCCGAACGGCACCGGAATGGCGGCCGCATGCTGCACGTTCATGCCTTGGGGCAGTGCCCAGGCGACGCGCGCCGGCACCGCGCGCAAGGCCGCGTGCGAGCCGTCGCCATTCACCGTCACCACCTTCTGGCCGACTTTAAAATTGTCGACGCCCTCGCCGACCTGGATGACCTCGCCGGCCGCCTGATAGCCCACGATGTGCGGGCGTTTCATGAGCGCGCCGTGAAAACGATTCAGCGTATCGCCGCCTTCGATGCTAACGGCTTCGACCCGGATCAGAAGGCCGCCGGGAAAGCATTGTGCATCGGGAACGTCCTCGTATTTCAAGACCGACGGCGGACCATTTTCATAGTAGACGGCAGCTTTCACGGCGTTCTCCTTCGGCGGCTATTTGCGGGAATGGATGACACAGGCATATTGGCTCTTATCGAGACAGCGCGCCAGATGAGCAAATCCGACATCGAAGAATTCAGCGAGATCGCGCGCGCCCTCGGCGATATGCGTCTGCTCGCCGCGGGCGAACAATTCGCCATCAGCCGGCTTTCGGGCGGCGTCTCCTGCGACGTCTATCGCGTGCAGCTGGACCGCGGGCCGGTCTGCGTGAAACGCGCTCTGCCGAAATTGCGCGTGGAGGCCGATTGGCGCGCGCCGCCCGAGCGCGCGGCCACGGAAGTGGCATGGATCAGGCTTGTGGCCGGGATCAATCCCGACTGGGTTCCCAAGATCTTGGGAGAAGACCGCGCGCGGCACCTCTTCGTCATGGAATTCTTGACCCCCGAGACCTTTCCGGTGTGGAAGGGAGAATTGGCGGCCGGCTGGGTAGATGTGGGCTTCGCAGCGAAAGTCGGCGCCGCGCTAGCGTGTGTCCACGCATCAACGGCGGGACGCCAGGACCTCGCGCGCGCGTTCGACAACGGCGCGCAATTTCACGCGCTGCGCCTGGAGCCTTATCTCTATTTCACCGCCGACCGGCATTCCGACGTCGCACCGCGCATCCGCGAGATTGCCGACGGCGTTGCAAAGGCGCGTATCGCGCTCATGCAAGGCGACGTCAGCCCGAAGAATATTCTCTGCGGCCCGAGGGGACCAGTGTTCCTGGATGCGGAAACCGCCTGTTACGGCGACCCGGCGTTCGATCTCGCCTTTTGTCTCAATCATCTTCTGCTCAAATGCGTCTGGCATCCGGAGAATACGCAGCTCTATATGCAATCCTTCGATGCACTCAGACACGCCTACTTCGCTGGCGCGACATGGGAGGAGCCGCGCGCGCTCGACATCCGCGTGGCCGCCCTCCTCAGCGCGTTTCTGCTGGCGCGCATCGAGGGTAAATCACCGGTGGAATATCTGACGGCGGAGTCTCACAAGGATTTTGTGCGACAGACTGCGAAAGAGCTCCTCAGGCTCAAAGATCTGATGCTCGCCAACGTAGAGGCTCGATGGTCAGCTGACCGGCCTTCATTTGTCCCGCGTTAATGTCTGCACTTCAAACGACACGAAGTCCTTGGCGGACAGCTGTTTGCTTTCCAACGTGAAGGCCAGCGTGTCTTGGTCATGCATCTCGTAAGTGATCCGATATGCCACACCTTGCGTGCCGAAACTTGTGAGCGTCGCTGAGCGACCGTCAGCTCTGGGTTCTATAGTATATTGGATAACAGAAGCACCCATCTTGGACTCGGCGCGGATGACATCGCCATCGCAACGGATGACTGTGGTAGCGTCACGAGAGCCCATATCTTGTCCTTCGACTCCAACCAGGACGTGCTTGTCTTTTACAAGATAGCTACCGTCTTCTTCTGCTGTAACATCCAAAGTTCCATTGGGCCGAGCGCCCCAAATGAAGACGCGGCCGTCACTGATTTTCCAGTGCCCGAGCAAAAAGCCAACAGGGTGCAGATCGCACGCTTTCGCAGATCGCGCGAAAACGGGAAAGGCGACGCAGAGACCCAAAAGCAAATAGAGCGGTTTCACGTCTGGCTCTTCCTAGCCGATAGGCTTCAACTATTTCGTTGCGCTTGGATTTGTGAACTCTACAGTGCCGTCGTGTATCTATTTCGCTGGAGCCATTTCGCGATACCTGGAGACATCGGAGGCCTTGGCCGGCGCGTGCTTGACATCGCCTTCCTTCGGCAACTCGCGCGTCCAGGCCGCGAATTCGAGTGCGATGCCGTCGGGATCGTAGAAGTAGATCGAGCGCACGAATGTGGTCGGCGTGAGTTCCAGGCTCGCCTGCATCGGCGAATCGTCATGGTTCACCACCCGCGTGCATTCGATGCCTTTGGACTTCAGCTTCTCGTAGTACTCATCGATCTTTTCCGGCGCCACATTGATGGCGACGTGATTCATCGAGCCGTGCGCCGAAGGTCCGGGCATGGGGCCGGGCTTGGCCGATGAGACGCCCGGGACCGCTTCCGGCGCATTGGCAAACCAGAAGAAGGCGAGGCTATCGCCGTGACCGAGATCGAAGAAGAAATGCTGACCCATGCCGCGCGGCAAATCGATGGTCTTGATCAGCGGCATTCCCAGCACGTCGCGATAGAATTTCACGGTGCGGTCCATATCCTTGCAGACGAGCGCCAGATGATTGATGCCTTGAAAATCGAATTCCGGATTCTTGGGTCGCGACATTGTTGTCTCCACGATAGCGGTGGACAACTGTAGCATGGCCGAGCGGCACACAGGAACGCAAAAAGCGAGCGGGGAAATGTGCAGGCCTTGAGGCGATCTATTGTGCACTTTCCTCCCGCGCCTTGCTGGCGGAAAGGCACTAGCCGTCAATGAAGAATTTCGCCGAAAGCTGGAATTGCGTTTCGTCTTGCATCGGTGCCAGCCCTTCTACGATCCGCTCACGGCGCGTGCTGTTCACACGCAAGACTTCACCGGTCAATCTCAACCAGTCGTTGGGCAACCAGCTGACAGCCGCGGTTAGCGCCGTCCCCTGCTCTCCCAGGATCGACGATCCAAGCGTCGTGACGTTGGTCGTATCGAAGACATCGCCACGCAGGGCCACACGCCAGTTGTTGCGTTCCCAGCCCAGGAGCAGATACGCACTGGAAAAATCCGTGGTGGAGACAAAGCCGGCGAACGGCGCGATGACCGTGTTACCGGTGACACCCTGCGCAATGGCCGTGAACTCTTCATAGTGCGCCGAGGCGCCCACATTCCAGAAATGCGTTCGCCAGGCATAAATCTCGTGAATATCACGCGAGGCGTTGGCGCCATTGTCGTAATATTCGACTTCGGCATGCCAAAGCTTGCTATCGTCCCACGACAGACCAGCATACCAGCCGACGCGGCGATCGATCTCCTCGAAGATGGGTGTGCGCTTTGGCGGCGTGTCGCCAAATAGGATCACGGTCGCATCCGGTTCGCGCAGATGATCGAAGAGGCCGGTAGGGCGGTCGTCGAATGTCCAACCGCGCTCCGCCATCATCACACCGGCCGGATCGTTCCAACCGAAAGCGGCAGCAGACGCGGTGAGTGTGCCTTGCTCGCCCCGCCACTCAAGCGTGCCTTCCGCGCCGATCGTGCGCAATTCCTGGCCGAACCAACTGTTGATTGCCGAAGGCGTCAGCGTCCAGTAGCTCGTCCAGCCGATTTCGGTGTTCTCCAGCGAGAACGGGGGAAAGAACGCGCCGGCCTTGATCGACCAGCGCCAGGCATTGGTCGAGACGGGGCGATAGCGGATGTAGGCTTCGGTCACATCGAGAAACGTGCGCTGCCTGGGTTCAATGCGCACTGCGGCAACGGCGAGAATCTCCGGCGTCAGCAACAGGTGGCCTTCGCCAAGAGCTTCGGCGAATTGGAAATTGGAATCGCCGTCGCCGTAGCGCAGTTTGCCGAGCCCCCCTTGCATCCAGGAGCGCTGATCCGACGGGGCTACGGCGCGAAAATCCGCATAGCCCTCAAATCTGAACTCTGCAGCCTGCGTCGGCATCGCGCATGCCACAAGAAATGCGAGAGCGAGAGTCTTGCGCATCGTCTATGCGGCCCTGTTCACCGCACCGGTTTCCAGCGGCAATATGATGGAGACGGCGGTACCAACGCCAACATTACTTTCCAGAACGACACTGCCGCCGTGGCGCTCGATGACGACCTTGGCGAAAGGCAGACCGAGGCCGGCACCCTGGTGCTGGCCGTCCAGGGCCGAGCGAAGCCGTTGGAACGGCCGCGTCACCAGACCCAAAAGTTCCGGCTCGATGCCGACGCCCGTGTCTTCGACTCGCACAAAAAGCTGACCCGGTGCAGCGCGGCCCGTGACCGTCACTAGGCCGCCGACCGGCGTGAATTTGATGGCATTGTGGATAATGTTGACGAAAGCGAGCCGCAAGCGTGCCGGGTCGCACTCGATTTGCGGCCACTCCGCGATCTCTTGCGGAACGCAAAGCACGACGCCGGACTTCTGTGCGAAGGAACGCAGCAATACAGAGCCTTCCAGAAGCAGCACGCCGGGGGACGCATGCTCGTGCATCAGCACAAGTTTTCCAGCCTCGGATTCGGCCAGATCGAGCATACGCTCTACCTGACCGAGCAAATGACGGCCGCTCTCGTGGATGTCGCTCGCATAGTCGCGGTAGCGCGCGACGCCAAGCGGTCCGAGCACTTCCTGCTCGAGCATCTGCGCAAATCCGACAATGGCATTGAGCGGTGTGCGCAGCTCATGGCTCATATTGGCCAGGAATTGCGATTTCGCATTGTTGGCGCGTACGGCCTCTTCGCGCGCGATCTCGGTCGCTTCGACGGCCCGTGTGAGCCGCGCTTGACGTTCGGCGATCGCCTCGGTCATGGCAATCAGCGTGTCGCCAAGGTTGCCGAGCTCATCGCGCTGCGCGAGCCTTTGGGGCGGCGTGTAGTCGCCGGCCGCGATGCGTTGCGCGGCCGCGGCCAAAGTTTCGATCGGTTTTGCGGTCTTGCGCACGATGAACATGGCACCGCCCATCGCGGCAAGCAATGCGAGCATGAAAATGGAAGCCATCGGCCAGACGACGGAACGATAGGGAGCAAGAATATCGTCCAGCGAATAGCCGAGAACAGCTACGACAGGCGCGCTGCCCGGCGTCGTTGCGAGCCGGGACGCCGCCGTCAAATATTCGGAGCCGTCATGAGCGCTGACCTCTGTCTGCAGTTTTTGACCGGCGCCGGCGAAAGTCTGCAGATCGACGCGATAGGGCGTTGCACTTTCGGCGACAACGCGCCACTCGCCTTTGACCCATGTTCCAAGAACGACCGAGCGCTGTTTGATCGAAATCGTCCGCATCCTTTCGAGCAACGCCGTATCGACCGGAATAAAGGCTGCGATGAATGCTATCGGAACGGGGGCGCGCACCGGAACGATGACGATCCAATAGATCTTGCCGTCCAGACTTGCGAGCGCCGTGCCGGTGTCGCGCATCGCTGCGGATTGCAGCAAGGCACCAAATGGAAATGCCGCGGCAGCCAGGTTGGGAGCCGCCGTATCAGCCACCGTCGAACCTTGAAGATCGATCAGCATCATCCGCCGCGCCCCGATGCGCCGGCCGTGGTTGCGCATCGCCGAGAGCTCGGTGCCGTGATCGTGCTGCGCAATGGCCGCTCTGAGTGCATAGTCCAGCGACAGAACTCTGACGCCGTCGCCGGCGCGTTCGGAGAGAAAATTGAGCTGTTGCGTGAAAACATTCATCGCGGTGGCGAGTTCGCGCTTTCCGGTCTCAATGAGGTTTTGGCGCAAATAGATGTAGGCGGAAACCGCCGTGAGCGTCTGCACCGCCACCAGCGTGACGATCAGAAACAGCGCGAGGCGATGACGAAAACTCATGGCCCGCCTAGTAGCTCCCGCGGTGCATGTGTTTCATGCCGGGCATTGTGGAGAGCAGTTGCACAGCCAGCGCAAGCTTCGTTTCGCCGTTCGTCACATTCACATCGGCATCGGGAATCCGGCTTCCGGGCATAGAATTGGGATTCCAGACTACGCCGCGATAGCGGCCCGCGGGGATGTCGGCGATCGTCGCGTGACCGCGACTATCGGTCATGACCGTCCAGGGCGTATCGGCGACATAGACATAGGTGATCATGTGATCGTGGATGTTGCAGCCGACGGAAGCGACGCCGGCCTTGTCGAATACAACAGGCGCGGAACGTTGGCCTTCGTCGATTTCAAATTCGAATTGCTTGATCGGCGAGAATGAATAGACCTGATGAATCGTCGTGTCGTGATTGGTGAAAATCACGCGACCGCCGCGCCGGATCACGCTGACCAGCGGAAGGAATGTCTCGGCGCGTTGATCGATGATCGCTTCGGCGGGGAGCCGCGACAGCTGGACGGCATCCGCCGGCGCTGCGGTCGAGAGGGCGATCACCGTGTTCGCGGCGGGCCGGCCATTGCCGTCCACGACTTCGATGTCGACCGTGCCTGCAATAGCGGGAGCGAACGCGAGCAAGACCACGGCAAAAACCGTGCAAACGAGTTTGGTGCCCATGCGTTTAAGATTAGGTCAAACTAGTTACCCACTGCTTTGTATTCGGTTTACGAGCCCTTAACGGCGGCTATGATGAGTCTCGCGCCGAACACATGCGCGTGAGTCGCACGGCTCGTCTTTACCGGGGAAAATCATGGCATTCTGGAACCGCCGCAAGTCGATCGACGCTGCCGCCGAGATCCAACCCGAGCAACGGCTGAAGGCAACACTGAGCTGGCCGCACCTGGTGGCGCTCGGGGTCGGCGCCATCGTCGGAACCGGTATCTATACTTTGACCGGAATCGGCGCAGGTCTTGCCGGACCCGGCGTCATTCTCTCGTTCGTGCTGTGCGGGCTGATCTGCGCCTGTGCCGCGTTCTGCTATGCCGAGATGGCCACGATGATCCCGGCCGCCGGAAGCGCCTATACCTACACCTATTCGGTGCTTGGCGAATTGCTCGCCTGGATCGTCGGCTGGAGTCTCATTCTTGAATATATGGTGGCCGCGTCGGCGGTGGCGGTTGGGTGGTCGTCGCATGTGGCTGAGTTCATCCACGCCGCCGGATGGCCAGTTCCGGACCAGCTTTTGCATGGGTGGATGTCGGGCGGGCTGATCGATCTGCCGGCCATCATCATCTCGGGCGTTGTCACGCTTCTACTCGTCATTGGGACGCGCGAGAGCGCCACCGTCAATCTTATCCTCGTGGGCGTCAAATTGGCGGCGCTGGTGCTGTTCGTGGTGCTCGCAGGGCAGGCCTTCGATTCTTCGCGTTTCACACCCCTGATGCCTTACGGCTTCATGGCGCATGTAGACGCAGATGGGGTGAAGAGAGGCGTGCTTGCTGCCGCGGCGCTGGTGTTCTTCGCGTTTTATGGCTTTGACGCCGTATCGACTGCCGCGGAAGAGACCAAGAATCCGAACCGCGACCTGAAGCGCGGAATCATCGGTTCGATGGTGCTGTGCACCGGCATCTACATCGCGGTGGCGGCAAGCGCGCTCGGCGCCTCGTCGTATCTCGATTTCTCCAAAAGCGGTGCACCGCTGGTCTACATTCTGGAAAATCTCCATCACGGCTTTGAGGCACAGCTTGTGGCGGGCGCCGCCATCGTCGCCCTGCCAACCGTGATCCTGGTGCTCATGTACGGCCAGAGCCGCATTTTCTTCGCGATGGCGCGCGACGGATTGCTGCCGCAAGGCATGTCAACCATTCACAAGACGCGCGGCACGCCCGTGCTGATGACGGTTGCGACCGGCATTGTGGTCGCCGCCGTTGCAGCCGTCGTTCCCCTCGCTAAGATCGCATTGCTGGCCAATGCAGGAACGCTCTGGGCTTTCGTGGCCGTGGCGGCCTGCATGCTGGTGATGCGTTTGCGCGAACCCAACCGCACGCGCGCCTTCCGCTCGCCGCTTGCCTGGATCGTGGGCCCGTTCTGCATCGTTGGTTGTCTCTATCTCTTTCTGAATGGGCTTCCGCAATTCACGCAGGAATGGTTTTTATTGTGGAATGCGGCGGGACTTCTGATGTATTTTCTCTACGGCGCTTCTCAGAGTCGTCTTGCGCAGCAAGCGGCGCGATGAGTCGGACATTTCCTAACGGAGCGTTAACCCGCCAGTTCTAGATTGAGCTTATTGGGGGTTGTTACGATGGCGCACAAGTTTCCACGCGTGAAGTTCGAGGCAAATCCCGCAAGCTTCGAGAATCCGACATTGTCTTTTCTTTACCAATACTGGAAGGACAAGCGCGGCGAGCGAAAGATGCCTTCTCGCAAGGACATCCTTCCCTCCGAAATCAAAGATCATCTTGGTTGGGTTGTCATGCTCGACGTGCTGCCGGGCATGGAGGAATTCCGCTACCGGCTCGTGGGCACGCGCGTGAATCAGTATTTCAATATCGACTCGACCGGGCTGACGGTCAGCCAGGCCTGGGCGCCCCAAGGCAAGGACGCGATTGACGGCGTACTCGCCATTCTGCGCGCCGTGGCCCGCGACAAGCTCATCCTGCGTTGCTACGGCCACGATGATTGGAGCGATCTGGGGCTCGAGAAATTCGACTCGATCTACCTTCCACTGTCCGACGACGGCGAAAGCGTGAACGTGATTTTGCACGCCTTCGTGTTCGACACGCACGAAGTCGCGATCGCCCGGCAGATCGCCAAGGCGAACGGCGGACAACTGCTGCAAACGCCGCGCTGAAAGTTCCGCCACGCTTGCGGGATGCCTCGCCGTCCTTTAGCAATCTGGCTAGGGGGAACTCGCCATGGCCGTTGCAACTGACGCTGCGGCAGCGCAGCAGCCGACAAGCATGGGTTTGGTGATCGCGGCCTCTTCGGCCGGCACCGTGTTCGAGTGGTACGATTTCTTTATCTTCGGATCGCTCGCGTCCATTATCGCCAAGCATTTCTTTGTGGGCGTCAGCGAATCGCAGGCCTATCTTTTCGCCCTGCTCACTTTCGCGGCCGGCTTTTTCGTACGCCCCTTCGGGGCCCTGTTCTTCGGCCGCTTCGGCGATCGCATCGGCCGCAAAAGCGCGTTCCTTGTGACCATTACGGTCATGGGCTTGGCGACCTTCGCGGTCGCGTTCCTTCCTGATTATGCCGCCATCGGCGTGGCGGCGCCGTACGCACTGGTCGCGATACGCGTGCTGCAGGGTTTTGCCATCGGCGGCGAATATGGCGGCGCCGCGATCTATGTGGCCGAGCACGCGAGCAAACGCAGGCGCGGTCTTTCCACCGGCTGGATTCAGTGTGCGGCGGGCATGGGGCTGTTTCTTGCGCTGATCGTCATTCTGGGCATTCGCAAGATGCTCGGCGAAGCCGCTTTCGACGATTGGGGATGGCGCATTCCCTTCGCCGTTTCTCTCTTCTTGTTGACGATTTCGCTGTGGATCCGATTGAGGCTCAACGAGTCTCCCGCGTTTCAGCGCCTGCGCGCAGCGGGTGAAGCATCCAAAGCCCCACTTTCCGAGACGTTCCTGCGCTGGGAGAACCTGAAGACGGTTCTGCTGGTTCTGTTTGCGGTGCTGATGGGACAGGGCGTCGTTTGGTATACAGCGATGTTCTACACCCAGTTCTTTCTCGAACGCGTCGCCCAGTTGGACGGCGCAACTGTGAATGAACTGGTGCTGACGGCCATCGTCGCAAGCCTGCCGCTTTATGTTTTCTTTGCCTGGCTTTCCGACAAGATCGGCCGCAAGCCTGTGATGTTGTTCGGGCTCGCCCTCGCAGCGATCAGTTTCCTGCCCGGATTCAAGGTGCTGACCGAAGCCGTCAATCCGGCGCTCGCAAGTGCCGCCGCGCGCTCGCCCGTCACCGTCGTGGCCGAGCAAGGCGACTGCTCGTTTCAATTCGATCTTATCGGCAAGGCCCAATATGTGACGTCTTGCGACATCGCGAAGAGCGCGCTCGCAAGCGCCGGCGTTCCGTACAGCAATGAGACCACGTCTACAGCCTATGCTCATGTGAATGTCGGCGGCCAGGATGTGCCTAGTCCGGATGGCCGCACGATGAATGCGGCCGATCTCAAAGCGGCAAAAGCCAACTTCGCGAAACGCTTGAAGACCGCGCTTACTACGGCCGGCTATCCGTCGAGCGCCGATGTGAGAGCCATCGACAAGAATACCGCGCTCGTCGTCCTTATCATCTTCGTCCTGGCTGCCACGGCCCTCTACGGCCCACAAGCGGCACATCTGGTCGAGCTGTTTCCCACGCGTATCCGCTACACGGCGCTTTCGTTTCCTTATCACATCGGTGTGGGATGGTTCGGCGGGTTTCTGCCGGCCACTGCCTTCGCGATCGTGGCGGCCACCGGCGATATCTATGCGGGACTTTGGTATCCCGTGATCATATCCGGGATAGGATTCTTCACCGCGCTGCTGTTCCTGCCGGAAACGAAGGATCGCGAGATCTGATCGCCGGCTACTTGGCGTCGAGCGGAACGCCGGGTTCCATTTTGCTCGGATGGATGACGAGCGCCGTCTTGACGCTGGCCACGTTCTTGGCCGCCGTCAGCGTTTCGGTGATGAAGGATTGGAAGGACGAAAGATCTTTCGCGACGCACTTCAGGATGAAATCGACTTCACCTGAAAGCATGTGGCATTCGCGAACTGTCGGCCAGCTGCGAACCTGCTCTTCGAAATGCTTGAGGTCCGCTTCGGACTGACTGGAAAGCCCCACGAAGACGAAGCCGGTGACTTCGAAGCCTAAAGACTTGGATTCGAGGTCCGCGTGATAGCCCTTGATGTAGCCAGCCTTTTCCAGCGCCCGCATTCTTCTAAGGCAAGGCGGGGCGGTGATCTTGGCCCGGCGGGACAGCTCGACGTTGGTGATGCGGCCATTGGCTTGCAATTCGGACAGAATTCGAATGTCGATGGAGTCGAGCTTGTGATGATTCATGACAGCCTGCGGTAAATGAGGGCGGCGCATTTAACTCCTCGCCCCCCGGTCGAGCAATAAAATTTCGAGGCCTCGTACGATTGTGTCTGAAAGCGCCCTACAGCCTCTCGCCAACACCTGCTGGGTGGTAACAGAAGGCCTGATTGGCATGGAAAATCAGGCACTTGGTCTGGCCGAGCGGCTCGCGCTGCCCATCAGCATCAAGCACGTAGGGCTTGACTGGCCGTGGCGCGTTTTGGCCCCAAGACTTGTCCCTGACCCCCTCGCGAAGGCGAGCGCTGCCTCCAGTGCCCTGGCGCCGCCCTGGCCGAAACTGGTCATCGGGTGTGGCCGACAAAGCATTCCCTTCGTGGAGGCGATCAAGCGGGCGAGCGGCGGGCGCACGCTGACGGTGCAGTGCCAGCATCCCCGCGTGAATCCCGCGCGCTTCGATCTGGTGATTCCCCCGGAACATGACGGCCTCACGGGCCGCAATGTCTTTCCCATCATCGGCAGTCCAAACCGGATCACGCGCGCAAAGCTGAACACGGCCCGCGATGCTTACGCCCAACAGTTTCACAGAGTGCGCGCGCCTCGGCTCGGCGTCCTGATCGGTGGCAAAAGCAAGGCCTATACGTTCGATCGCGGTGAAGCCGAAGCGATCGGCCGCACGCTCGCGCATCTTTCCAGCGCCTACGGTCTCATGGTTACCGCTTCGCGGCGCACCGGAGCGGAGAACTTGAACCGCATCGAAAAATCTCTGGAAGGCACCGACGCCTACTTCTGGAACGGTACCGGCGAAAGCCCCTTTTTCGGTATTCTGGCCTGGGCCGATGCCTTTCTGGCGACGTCCGACTCGGTGAACATGGCCTGCGAGGCAGCCGTCACAGGCAAGCCCGTTCATATCTTTCCACTGCCTGGTGGCAGCGCGAAATTCGCGCGATTTCACAAACTGCTCGAGGAGAAAGGAATCGCACGTCAGTTTGAGGGCCGAATCGAGCAATGGAATTATCCCCCGCTCGATGAAACAGGCCGTGCCGCCAAGGAAATCCAACGCCTGCTTGACCTTTTCGCGTCACGTCCCGATATGAAGATGTGAGGGGGTCTTAATGATCGCATTCGCGATCAGCTCCTTCGTCTTCGATCGAGTGCGTATGTCTGAACCAGGTTCCACGCATGCGAAGGTCGTGATTCTCGGCAGCGGCCCTGCCGGGGCGACGGCTGCGATCTATGCCGCGCGCGCCATGCTGGAACCGGTGATGATCGGCGGTCTGCAGCCCGGCGGCCAGCTCACGATCACCACCGAAGTGGAAAACTATCCTGGCTTCGCCGAAGTCATTCAGGGCCCCTGGCTGATGGAGCAGATGCAGGCTCAAGCGGGCCATGTCGGCACCAAAATCATCAGCGACACGATCGCTGCGGCCGATTTGGCCAAACGCCCCTTCACGCTCATTGGGGATTCGGGGCATCGCTACATTGCCGAGACGCTCATCATCGCCACCGGCGCCAGCGCCAACTGGCTCGGCCTTGCCTCGGAAGAGAAATACAAGGGCTTTGGCGTTTCGGCTTGTGCGACTTGCGACGGTTTCTTCTATCGCGGCAAGAAGGTCGCCGTCGTCGGAGGCGGCAACACGGCCGTCGAGGAAGCGCTGTTTCTCACCAATTTTGCCGAACATGTGACGCTGGTTCATCGCCGCGACGCATTGCGCGCGGACAAGACCAATCAGATGCGCCTTGCAGCCAACAAGAAGATCAGCGTCGTTTACGATACGGTCGTGGACGACGTCGTGGGCGGCGATAATCCAAAAGGTGTGACCGCGGTGAAATTGCGCAACGTCGCGACCAACACCGCCAGCACTCTCGATATAGACGGCCTGTTCGTCGCGATCGGACATTCGCCGGCTACGGAATTGTTCAAAGGCCAGTTGGATATGGATACGGACGGCTATATTCGTACCGTGCCGGATTCCACGCGCACGAACGTGCCTGGCGTGTTCGCCGCCGGCGACGTGAAGGACAAGGTGTTTCGCCAGGCCGTGACCGCGGCCGGCATGGGCTGCATGGCCGCGCTTGAAGCCGAAAAGTTTCTGGCGGGCGGGCATTGATGGTGCGGCGCCTGCGGGAGGGCCGTCATGGATTGGGATAAACTTCGCATCTTTCACGCCGTCGCATCGGCCGGCAGTTTTACGCATGCCGGGCAGATGCTCACGCTAAGCCAATCGGCGGTGAGCCGGCAGATCAGCGCACTGGAAGAAGAGATCTCCACGCCTCTCTTTCAACGCCATGCGCGCGGACTGACCCTCACCGATGAGGGTGAGCTTCTCTACGGGGCCGTAACGGACGTGCTGGCGCGTCTCGGCGCTGTCGAAGAAGCGCTCAAGAATATTCAGGAAGCCCCGCGTGGTTCGCTCAAGGTCACCACGAGCCACGGGCTTGGCACCTATTGGCTGCTGCCGAAGCTGCAGGAATTCGTGCGCGAATTTCCGGAGCTGCAGGTTCATCTGGTGTTCGAAGACCGCGAACTCGATCTGGCCCAGCGCGAAGCGGACATTGCCATACGCATGCGCGCACCGGTACAGGCCGATCTCATTCAGCGCAAACTCTTCACCGTGCACTATCACATCTATACGACGTCGCAGTATCTGGAACGCGCAGGCATGCCGCAAAATGCGGAAGAATTGTGCGATCACACCATCGTTTCCTACGGCGAGACGGCGGCGCCAGAAATCCGCGACGTGAATTGGCTGATCGACTATACGCGGCGGTTGCGTCCGGGCGGTTGCGCCAGCGCGCTGCGCATCAACAATCTCACGGGAATCCTGCACGCAACCGAGTCGGGTTTGGGAATCGCCGCCCTTCCCGACTATGTGGCGGCACAGCGCAGTTCGCTCGTGCGCATCCTGCCCGATCTGGAAGGGCCGAGCTTCGATGTGCATCTGGCCTATCCCGATGCGTTGCGCCAATCCAAGCGCGTCGGCGCCTTCCGCGACTTCGTCGTGAGAGCCGCGAGAGAATGGCACTTCTGAGTCGTTGCGCTTGTGCGCGACAGGAGTGTTAAAATTCCCCGTAGTTTCAGGAAGTTAGGCGCTATCACGCCGGCATTGAAAAGCAAACTTTGGCACCCCATTTAACGGATGTGGCAGGACCGTCCCCCCATGGTCTGCCATTTGCGAAGGACCCCCTTCGCCGGCTTTCTGCCAACCCCCTTGGTCGGAAAGCTGCTTGCGAGCCAGCAATGGTTCGCTTGCAACCCAAGCAGCCTATGCCGGGGCGAGAAATCGCCCCGGCTTTTTTTTTGAGCTGCGTGGCGAACTGCTGGGATCGCATCAGGCTTTTTTTGAATCGGCTCACTTGGCTTGGCGCAAGGCGAGGCCGATGAACGTATAGCCAATTCCCGTGGTCAAAAGATTGATGCCCAGCAAAATGCCAAGCACGATGGTGGAGATCGCGGGCAGTCCGGCCGCGATCACCAGGGCCAGCACAAGACTTGCGAGCCCCGAAATCAGCATCCAGAACCAGCCGTTGCGAGGACGCATCTCCATCGCGAAGGCGATTTCGTAGGCGCCTTGCACCAGAAACACCGCACCCATCACGATCGTGAGGCCGACCTCGCCGGCGAGCGGATTGAATACGAGAAACGCACCCGCCACCACCGACAGCAGGCTGATGAGCAACGCGCCGAAGAACGGACCGGTGCCGTGTATCGAGAAGGCATTCAAAAACATCAAGATTCCCGAAATCAAAAACACCCAGCCGACGAGACCCGCTGCGATGAACGTCGAGAACATGGGGAACGCGATCGCCGCCGCGCCAAGGGCAGCCATGGCGAGACCGAAGCCCAGCAACGATCGGCTGGCGGCGTGAAGTTTGGTGTGAAACAGCGTGAAGTCGAGGGCTTGCTCGCTCATGTCTTCTTGCTCCGGTCGAAAGGACCGGCCGGACCGCCGTCCGGCCGGGGACGCGCAAACACCATTCTCAGGCTGCTGTCTTTCGGGTCGCCACCACCTGCTCGGCCAACTTGCCCGTCAATTCGGCCAAGTGATCGAACGCCACATCGAACGTGCCCACACCTTGCGTCAGCGAGCGCAGATCGATGATGAGGTCGTGAATTTCCGATAGCGGCATTTGCGCCTCGACCGTATCCCAACCCTTCCACCCGTTGCGCGCGTCGAAGCCCATCAACTGACCGCGCCGCCCGCTGACGACGCCGTTCACCTTGGCGGTGGCATCGCTGGGTACGTGGACCTTCACATGCATGATCGGTTCGAGCAGAACCGGTGCGCAGTTCGGCATGCCTTCGGTCATGGCGATACGTGCCGCGGTCTGAAACGCGGCGTCGGAAGAATCCACCGTGTGATAGGAGCCGTCCGTGAGCGCGACCGAAACATCGACGACCGGAAAGCCGAGCGGTCCCTGTTTGAGATATTCGATGACGCCCTTTTCCACGGACGGAATGAATTGGCGGGGCACCACGCCGCCCTTGATCAAATCCTCGAACGTGAACCCCGTCCCGCGCGGAAGCGGCTTGATATCGATCACCACGTCGCCGAACTGGCCATGCCCTCCGGACTGGCGTTTGTGCCGGCCGCGCTGCGATGCGGGTCGTTTGATCGTTTCCTTGTAGGGGACATGGGGACGGCTGGTCTTCAGATGCAGACCGTATTTGCTGAGGAGCTTCTCGACGGCGACCTTCAGGTGGATTTCGCCCTGCCCGACCAAGGACATTTCATGCAATTCGGCGTTCTGCTCGAAGTGCAACGACGGATCTTCCTCGCGCAGTTTTCCGATGGCGGCGGTGATCTTCACTTCGTCTTTGCGGTCGGACGCTTCGATCGCAAGGCGATAGACCGGCGGCAACTGCTCGATGTCGAGCTTGGGCAGAGCCGTCCCCTTGGCGCCCGATAGCAATTCGCCCGTCAGCACGCCTTCCAATCGGCCGAGGGCGACGGTGTCGCCCGCTTTGGCGTCGGTGAGCTTTGTCTGTGCGTCACCTTTGAGTGCGAACATGCCGCCGACGCGCGCGTCTCCCCCGTCGCGGCGATGAAGCACGGCGCCGTCCTTCAAACTGCCCGTCAACACGCGCGCCAAACTCAGCTTGCCGCCATGCGAAGAGTGGTAGGTTTTCAGAATCTGTACGACGGTCTCCGAACCGCTCTTCACGCCCAGCCGCGAGGCGGCCGCCGCCACGTCCGGAACCTCATGGCGCAACGCCTTCAGCAGGCGCCGCACGCCGTTGTCGCGTTCCGCCGAACCGATCAGGACCGGAACGACCAGCCCTTCGACAAGCTCCTTGGCGAGGTCGGAGAATATTTCATCGCGGGGCGGTTCGACGTCGGAGAGCAGCTCTTCCATGAGATGTTCGTCGTAGTCCGCCAGGCGTTCGAGCATCTGGAATCGAGCTTCTTTTTCGCGATCCTTCACATCGCCTTTCATTTCGATCAATTCGGAGGGCGCGTGTTCGCGGTAGACGAAGGCGCGCTCGAGCGCGAGATCCACAAATCCCGTGACGATGCCGTTTTCCCAGATCGGAATCTGGCGCAACAACAGCGGCTTGTCGCTCGCGTCCTGCAGAATGCCGAGCAGGTCGCGCAAAGCGCCGCCGGCCTTGTCGATCTTGTTCACAAAAAGAAAATGTGGAATTGCGAGATCGTCGAGGCGTTTCAGAAACGGCTTCAGCATCTGCACCTTCGCCGCTTCGGGTTCGCACACCACGACAACGGCATCGACGCCCTGCATCACGTTGAGCGAATCCTGGAGGAATTCGATGGAGCCGGGGCAATCGAGAAAGGTGAAAGTCTCGTCGAGATATTTCGCCGTCGCGCAATTCACTTCCACGCTCATCTGGCGGGCGCGCGCTTCGGGGCTGAAATCGCCGACGGTGTTCTTCTGGGGGATGGCGCCTTTTCGTTGGACCGCGCCGGTGGTCATCAGGATGCTTTCAAGAAGAGTGGTTTTACCGCTGCCATAGGGTCCCACCAAGGCCACTGTACGTGGCCCACTTCCTCCGTTCTTTTTGGACATAAATCGCCTCCATCACCCCGCTCAATCATGGGGTCGAGGCGCGGCGGGCGCTTGTTTTCCCAGTGTCCTGGGCCGCGTCACGCGCCCCGCAGGAAGCGATGCTCGCGCCATTTCAGGGCCGGTGGCAAGACGGAACTGCTGTGATTTTCCGCTTGCAAACAGCCATCAACAGGCTGTGGCCGGCAGCGTTTACAGCCTTTTTATGATGCAAGCTTACGGTTCGGCATGGCTATTTCCACAACCGGACCGGCTCTTGCAGCCGACCGCGCTCTTCTGAGCGATCGCTGGCTTGCGCTCGCGGCCTGGGCCTTTGTCGCGGGGCTTTCGATCGTCCAGACGGTTCTTCACCCCCAAGCCTTCTTTCTTTCGACCGACGACGCCATGCGGCTCACGGAGGTGAGAGATTTGCTGGCCGGCCAAGGCTGGTTCGATCTCACGCAACAGCGGATGAATGTGCCCTTCGGCGTGGCGATGCACTGGTCCCACGTCGTCGACGCGGGCATCGCCGCTCTGATTCTGTTGTTTCGAATGTTCGCCAACACGCAAACGGCAGAGACCGGCGCGCTGTGGGCCTGGCCGCTGCTGACATTGCTGCCCGCGTTTTTCGCACTTCGAACTATCGGCGCGCGGCTCGCCGGACGAGAAGGCGCGGCCATTGTTCTGCTGTTAGGCGTTAGTTGTCTGGCGCTGCTGGGTATTTTTCAGCCGGGAAGAATCGATCATCACAATCTCCAGCTGGCGCTCGGCATTTCCATGGTCGCTTGCCTGATCGAGTACAAGGAACCCAAGGGCATGGCTCTTGCTGGCGGATTGGCGGCGTTCAGCCTTGCGATCGGATTGGAGACATTGCCTTACGTGCTGCTCGCAGGCGCAGTCGTTGGCGTCATCTGGGTGATCCAAGGCAGCCCCTTAAAGCCGGCGATGCGTGTATTCGGCGGCGTGTTCGCTGGCGCCGCGGCCATCCTCTTCTTCGCTGCGACGGCAACAGCGGAACGTGTCACGGCGTCCTGCGACACCTACTCGCTCTTCTATGCGCCATTGGCGATGACGGGCGGGATCGGCTTGGTCGCAATGGGCACCATCACAATGACCTCGCTGCGGGACCGCGCCTTTGCCTTTGCAGGCTTGGCGATCGTGCTGGTGGCGCTGGCGGCAAGTATCAATCCTCAGTGCCTTGCTGGCCCCCTAAGCACCATCGATGCGCAGCTGGACGCAATCTGGCTTTCCAGGATCGAGGAAGTGCAACCGGCATGGCGCTTTGCATTCCTGGAGCCGGGATATTTCGTCAGCGGCTATCTCTACGCGCTGGCTTGCTTCCTCGCGACCTTGGCCGCGGCCGGAATCGCCTCCAGGGAATTGCGCGCGCCATGGATCGTCCTGGCATTGTTCAACGCCATGGCGCTTGCCATCGCGACCGCTGAGGTTCGCGGCATGAATTTCGCGATTCTATTCGGCCTGCCCGGCATGGCCGGCTTTGTCGCCATGGCGGCTGCACGAATTCAGAGCAGCAAGCTTTCGTCCCTCGGGCGCGCCGGCGTCGTCATAATCGCGCTGTTCCTGGCGAGCAATGTCGCGTTCGAGTTCGCCAGTCGTGCTTTTGCGTCTTCCGCGAAAGACGAACAGAGCGTTGCTCACAGCGGTTTTACCTGCTTCCAAGCGGCCACGCTGCAAGTGCTGGATACACTCCCGCCAGGACGCATCGCGGCCTTCATCGATCAAGGTCCGGGTATCCTTGCCTATACGAAGCATGCGGTGGTTGCCGGGCCATACCATCGCGGCGCAAACGGTATCATCGACACGTACACGATCTTCGCCGGCAGAGAGGCGCAGGCTCGACAAATCCTGGAGCAACGCGGTATCGACTATGTCGTTGTCTGCCCGTCGTCGCCAGACTATACGTACTATGGGCAGCGAAACGGATTGATCGCACGATTGCAGCGTCACGACGTACCGCACTGGCTTACGCCCATGACAGCGTCGACGCCAGAGCTTCAAATCTTCCGGGTTGTAGGCGACAAGCTCTAACGCAAATTTCCGCAGAAGCGCTGAATACGCCTGCACGCTTCTTCGAGAACGACATTCGACGTGGCGTAGGAAATGCGGAAGAACGGCGAAAGGCCGAACGCCGCGCCATGAACGACAGCGACGCCTTCGGTTTCCAGCAATTCGGACGCGAAATCTTCGTCGCTCTGGATGGTCTTGCCTGAGGGCGCCGACTTGCCGATCAGCTTGCGGATCGTGGGATAGACGTAAAACGCGCCTTCGGGCGTCGGACATTCGATGCCGCGCGCCTGATTGAGCATGGATACGACCAGATCGCGGCGCTCTTCGAACGCCTTCTGGAATTTCGGAATGAAATCCTGCGGTCCGTTCAGCGCTTCCACCGCCGCCCACTGCGTGATGGAAGACGCGCTGGTGGTGGCCTGCGATTGCAGCTTCGCCATCGCCTTGATGAGCGGCTCGGGACCGCCGCAATAGCCCAGGCGCCAACCCGTCATCGCATAGGCCTTCGACACGCCGTTCATCGTCAGCGTGCGTTCGTAAAGTTTCGGCTCGACCTGGGCGATGGTGTGAAATTTGAAGCCGCCATAGACGAGATGTTCATACATATCGTCGGTGAGGATCCACACCTGCGGATGTCGGAGCAACACGTCGGTGAGCGCCTTCAACTGCTCGCGCGCGTAACAAGCGCCTGTCGGGTTGGACGGCTGGTTGAAGATCAGCCACTTCGTTTTCGGTGTGATCGCAGCTTCCAACGCATGCGGCGTCAGGCGAAAACCGTCTTCAATCCTGGTTTCCACGATCACCGGCTTGGCGCCCGCGAGCAGCACGATATCGGGATAGCTCACCCAGTAGGGCGCGACGCAAATCGCTTCGTCGCCCGGATTGAGCGTCGCCATCAGCGCGGTATAGACGATCGATTTTCCGCCCGGGGCGGAAAACGTTTGCGCGGGCGTGTAGTCGAGATCGTTCTCCCGTTTGAACTTCCGCGCGATCGCTGCGCGCAATTCCGGAATGCCTTCGACAGCCGTGTATTTGGTCTCGCCGCGCTTGATAGCGGCAATGGCGGCATCCTTGATGTTGTCGGGCGTGTCGAAATCGGGTTCGCCGGCGCCAAGCCCGATCACATTGCGCCCGGCCGCCTTCAGATCGCGCGCCTTCTGGGTCACGGCAATCGTCGGCGAGGGCTGGATGCGCCACAAGGCATCGGCAAGAAAGCCCTTCGGCAGGCTTTGGCTGGGCTTCGCGGTCACGGAATCACGCCTTTCGCGTTAAAAATATTCAGTATCAAGAGGCGGGGGAGCCAACAAGTCCGCCGACCAGCCGCCGATCCGAAATGCCTTGGATGCAGGGCTTAAGTTTGCTGTTACGCTTTTTCAATTCTGCGGGCCTAGATTGCGCGGAGCACCTTGGGCGGACTGCAACCATGCGCGCTGCAGCGGTTTTCACGATCGCCGCGATCTGCTTGATCGCTGCTGCCGGCTGTTCTGCCCAAAAGGCGCCGGCCGGGCGGTGGGAAGGCATCTATGAATCCCAAGACATGCTGATCGTGGCCCGGGTGGAAACCCAGGCGGATGCTTCGGTCCGCCTGAGCGCACCCGATGCCGTCGGCATTGCCAATGTCCAGAACGACGAGCGCCAAGCCATCCGCACACGGTTGGCCAGGGGACTGGCATCGGGCTGGGATGCGGTGGCACCGCGCAAGATGGATTTCGACGGCAAGATATTCCGCAAACCCGGCGGTGTCGCGCCGCAACTCGAATGGAACCCGAAGAACAACGCAGCGACGCTCTATGTCTACATGGGCACGCAGGTGATCAAGATTCCCATGCACTCGGTGTCGGACTTCAGCGACGACCCGTGGAAGAACTGACGGCTTCGCTGGCGGGCTCTGGAACGATTCAAGGAAATTTCGACACTCCGAAATAGGCCGCCAGGATAAGAAATCCGAACGCGACCAGATGATTCCATTTCAACGATTCGCCCAAATATGTGATGGAAAAGATCCCGAAGACCGTGAGCGTGATGACCTCCTGCATCGTCTTCAGCTGCGCGGCCGAATAGACCTGGTGGCCGATCTTGTTGGCCGGCACGGCGAAGCAATATTCCAGAAGCGCGATGCTCCAGCCCGCGAGGATGAGGATCCAGGTCGGTGTCGTGGGAAAGCGGAATTGCCCGTACCAGGCAAACGTCATGAAGACGTTGGAAACACACAGCAGCAAGACAGGCGTAACAAAGGTCCAGGTCATCGAAGCCTCACAGCGAAGTGAAGTTGCAGGGATCGGGATACGAGGCCGGTTATCGCGTAAAACCCTTCATTCATAAAGCTTTCCAGCGTTTTCCCCTGTGGTGAAGAATATTGTCCGTAACGGATTCGTGCACGTTTGGCCATGGACGATTGGGGGCCCCGGTGCGAAACTTGGAACGCTCCGAATGGAGAGGGCAATATGCAAATTCGCAAATTCATCATCTGCTCCGGTGGCGCGTTGAGCCTCGGCTTGCTGGCGGCATCGCAGGCACACGCGGCGGTAACGGTCTTGGGTGCCGGCCTAGCACAAAGCTGCTATGAAGCCGCCGAATACGGCGGCAATCCCAGGGACGGCATCGTCACGTGTACGACGGCGCTCGATGACATAGCGCTGACAAAGTCAGACCGGGCGGCCACGCACATCAATCGCGGCATTCTTCGCTCCCGCGCTGGCGATCACGACGGAGCGCTGGCGGACTACAATGAAGGTCTCACCCAGGTGCCTGCATTGGCGGAAGGCTATATCGACCGCGGCGCGACCTACATCGTCATGAAGCGCTACGACGACGCGGTCACCGATATCGACAAGGGCATCGCGCTGAACGCCAAGCGTCCGCACGTCGCCTATTACGACCGTGCAATCGCCTATGAAGCCTTGGGCAATGTCCGCGGCGCCTATGAAGACTACAAAAAAGCTGTCGCGCTGCAACCGGACTTTACGCTGGCAAGCGAACAGCTCTCCCGCTTCAAGGTTGTTCGCCAGAAGAACGACGGCATGTAGTCCCCCGTTACCCTCGATGCCGTCTTTCGGAACGCGGCGCAGCCCTTGCGCCGCGTTCTTTTTTCACGGTGCCCGCAAAAAGAAGTTTGACCAAGACAGTTGGTGAACAATGTGCCCTTTCGGTCATCGGGGAGATGTCCAGCAACGGCACGACCGCGCGGCGCTGACGCCGACGACGTCATCCTCATCCCCTTATCCACAGGCACGTTGCACGTGTTCTGGCAGCACGACACGCGGTTCATCACCATCGCCGTCAGCAATCGAAATACAACGAGTTCGGTCCAAGACAACGGGACCGCAACATTAAAGGCCCGGCATAGCGGGAATGAAGATTTCTTCATCCGCTACATGGCCGAGATTCTGCAAACTGCCACTATGGCGCAGAATACGCTCACAATTTTGCTCGCATCGGTCACTGCTATTTCACTCCTCGTGGGCGGCATAGGCGTCATGAACACAATGCTTGTCAGCGTTACTGAACGGACTCACGAAATAGGGATTCGCATGCCTACGGGAGCCCGTACCCGCGATATCCTCCAGCATTTCCTTACGGAAGCGACCGTGGTTGCGCCTTGGGCGGCGTCCTGGGCATTTTGACCGGCGTGGGCGCCGGCCTATTGATTGCAGCCTTCGGCACGCCGATATCGTTTGCGGCAGTTCCTATGATTCTTGCCTTCACCTGAGCCGTGGCCACGGGCCTTGTTTTCGGCTTTGCACCCGCTATGAAAGCGGCAAAGCTCGATCCTGTGGTCGCGCTCGCGAGCGAGTAGTCCCCATGAATGCGTTGCTCCGCACCTCGTCCATAGCCGTACTTGCGCTGGTTGCCGCCGGGTGCACGCCCGTCCCGATTGTCCTCAAGGACAACGACATCCCCTCGGGTTTCGTGGGCCCCGTCACGCCGGGTGCACAGGTGTGGCCGTCAACCGACTGGTGGAAAGGCTTCAACAGCGACGAGATGAACGGGCTCATCGCCAGCGCCCAGACGAACAATCTCGATCTTGCCGCGGCTGCCGCACGCGTGTTGGAAGCGGACGCGCAGACCGACATAGCCGGATCCGCGCTTTTCCCCTCGATCGATTTGGGTGGAAACGCTCAACGCACCGGCAAGAAAACCGGCCCCGGACACACCACGTTTGGGGCGTCGCTCAACGCCAGTTATCAACTCGATCTGTGGGGTCTCGCACAGTCCAATTTGCGTGCCGCAAATGAAACGTTGAAAGCCTCGCACTTCGCCCAGCAGATCGTCGCCCTGACGGTCACGGCCAATACCGCCAACACTTATTTCGACGTTCTGGCGCTTCGCGAGCGGGTCTCGATTTCAAAAGCGAACATCGCTGCCGCCGAGCGCGTTCTTGCCATCACCGAAGCCAAAGTGACCAATGGTGTTTCGTCGCGGCTCGATCTTGCGCAGCAACAGGCCCTGCTTTCCGGACAGAAAGCCCAGATTCCGGCCCTCGAACAGCAAGAGCGCGAGGCGCGCTACGCTCTCGCCCTGCTCTTGGCCCGTTTGCCGGAGGGTTTTGACGTCAACGCGCAGAATCTCGACGGCATTGCCGCGCCGGTCGTTGCCCCCGGAATTCCGTCCGAACTGCTTCGCCGCCGCCCCGACGTGGCACAGGCCGAAGCCGATCTCGCCGCAGCGCATGCGAATGTCGACGCGGCGCGCGCGGCATTCTTCCCCATCATCAACCTCACAACATCCGGCGGCGTGACCAGCGCGGCGCTGTCGACGCTCTTCAAGAGTTCGAGTTTCGGCTACACGCTCGGCGCCTCATTGCTGCAGACGATCTTCGATGGCGGCCGCTTGATCGGGGAAAGCCGCCAGGCGCGCGCGCGCCAGGAAGAGTTGATCGCGAACTACCGCAAGGCGGTGCTGAACGCGTTCTCCGATGTGGAAATCGCGCTTGGCCAGGTCTCCAGCTTGGCTGAACAGGACCGTCTGACGACCGAACAAGTGAACGCGGCGGCGGAAGCCTTCCGCATTTCGGAAATCCAGTATCGCGAAGGCGTGGCGGACCTGCTCACAGTGCTGCAGTCGCAGCAGACGCTGTTCACCGCGCAAGACCGCCTAGTGCAGATCAAGCTCGCGCGCATCCAGGCAATCGTGGGACTGCACAACGCGCTGGGCGGCGGCTGGTCCGAAAATCCGGACGATGCGACACAGAAGATTCCGCAATCGGCTGCAACGACCACTGCGCCGACCTCGGCGGTGCCGGCGCCTACGCCCTCACCCGTAGCGCCCGTTCCTGCCACTCCCGGGCCGGAACAGACGCCGCCGGAAAACCAGAAACCGCAGCACTGATCACCCTAGCGGTGGCCCAGCACGCGATGGGGCGTGTACGGCTCGTTGAGCGCCTTGATCTCGGTCTCTTCCAGTTTGAGCGAGGCTGCGGCAATGGCGTCTTGCAAATGAGGCATCTTCGATGCCCCGACGATGGGGGCCGTAACCCCCGGCCGGCTCAAGAGCCAGGCGAGCGCGACTTGCGCGTTTGATACGCCGCGCTTTTGCGCGATTTCACTCAGCTTGTCGACCACCGCGAAATCGCCGTCGTTGTAGTACATCATGTGCGCGAACTCATCGCTCTTGGCGCGTGTGGTCTCGCCCTTGTCTTGGCGGCGGCGATTGCCGGCGAGGAAGCCGCGCGCCAGCGGACTCCACGGAATGACGGCGATGCCTTCCTCGCGACAGAGCGGTATCATCTCACGCTCCTCTTCGCGATAGACCAAATTATAATGGTTCTGCATGGACACGAAGCGCGTCTTGCCGAGCGCGTCGGCGCGATGGAGATATTTCGCAAATTGATAGGCATACATCGAGGACGCGCCGACGTAGAGCGCCTTGCCCGCTTTGACCACGTCATGCAGCGCCTCGATGGTTTCGTCGACCGGCGTCGTTGGATCGAAGCGGTGGATTTGATAGAGGTCGACATAATCCATGCCCAGGCGCTTCAAGGAATTATCGATGCCATGCATGATATGCTTGCGTGAAAGGCCTGCCTCGTTGGGTGTAGCGCCCATGGGACTGAACACTTTGGTGGCGACGACGACTTGCTCGCGTGGTGGGCCGAAATCCTTGAGCGCTCGGCCCAGCACTTCTTCGCTCGCGCCCATGGAATAGACGTCCGCGGTGTCGAAGAAATTGATCCCCGCCTCCAGCGCGCTCTTGATGAAAGGACGGCTTGCTTCCTCGTCCAGGATCCAATCGCGCCATTTCGGCGAACCATAGGTCATCGTGCCCAGACAGATGCGCGAGACCTTGAGGCCGGTGTTCCCGAGCTTTACGTATTCCATGGCGTCCTCCACTTCTCTGCCGATCAGCATAGGACGGCTTAACCGGCAGTGGCTATCGCATTGGCCGTAGCCCGCCTTGATGTTAGGCTCCCCGCTTACATAGGGGAAAACATGCGCAAACTCGCTGTCGCATTTTCGGGACTGGCTTTCGCGTTCTATGCCGCTCACGGCGCCATGGCGGACACCGCCGCACCTTCAAGCCCGAAAATGGTGCGCTACCTTCTGGCTTTCACGGGCGACGCAGTGCCGGACAAGAGCGGCAAGCATCTCACCGTGAAGGAAAGCGCGACGCTCCCGAGCGACGTCGACAGCACTGTCTCCGGCGGGCAGAACAGCGTCATCGTCAACACGCTCGTGACGGTCGGCGCCAAGGGTACATTTAGCGAAAAGGGTACAATCACCTTCGGCGGCGGCACCGTGATGGTTCAATCCGCCGGTCCTGGCCGTATCGGGCCATCCAAGATCAAGGGCGTAAACAGCGGCTACGTCGTGTGGAAAGTCGTCGGAGGAACCGGCGTGTTCGTCGGCGCGTCGGGCTTTATCCTGTCGCGCTTTTCCGAAGAGAAAGGCGGGGTCAACGACGGCGAAACGGCGCTGATCTATCTGAAGTGAAGATCACAGACCCATCACTTTTGCGAGAAGCGCGATCGCACTGCTGCGAAACGAGAGCGGTGCATCGACCACGGCGAGGCTGAAACAATAGCCCCCTTCGTCCGCGATCGGACGATGTTCGATCTCGGCCGATGCCGATTGCAAATCGCCGCGCAGGTAGTGGCCGGTCGTATCGCCGTAACCGCCCTCCAGCACCAGCGTGAATTCCTCGCCGCGATGAGTGTGCATGGCGATCCCCGCGCCCGGCGCACTGCGGACAAGCTGGGCCCTCGACGCACCTCGGCGAAACAGCGGCCTGTAGGCAAGGCCGCGCGCCACCGGAATCCAGGAAACGGCCTGCAGCGAGCCGCCGATATAGGAACGCAAGGGTTCCGGCACATTCGAATCGGTGACCGCTTTTGCAACTGGCGGCTTCGTCGCAACCGGAGAATCGAGGCGCGACAGCACAGCCTTCAGAGCGCCGTCCGAAATCCGTGCGGGCTTCAAATCTTCGAGCAAGACACCGCCGGCTGCCTCGGCGGCTCTAACGGCTCGGCGGCATTGCGGGCAAAGTGCAATATGCGTGGCCACGATCAACGATACCGCTTCATCGGCGGTACCGGAGGCATAGGCGATCAATAGTTCTTCGCCGGGATGGTGCGTGATGCTCATCGCAGATCTCCCAGTTTGGTGCGGATGCGTGCCATGGCAAGACGCATACGCGACTTCACGGTGCCGAGCGGCAAGCCGAGTTCTTTCGCGATGGCGCTGTGCGGCTTGTCGGCAAAAAAAGACATCTCGATGACCTGGACCTGCTCCAGCGAAAGGACTTTCAAGGCTTCGCGCAGCCGCGATTCGTCGCCGGCCTGCGCCATCTGGGCGTCGGCGGCGGGCTCCGCATCGGGAACCAAAGCGGGATCCTCGGGATCGATCTCCGGACGGCGTTCGCGCCGGATCGCATCGATGCGCAGATTGCGCGCGACGGTGAATATCCAAGTTGCCGCCGAAGCTTTCGCCGGATCGAACAGCGCCGCCTTGCGCCACATGGTCAGCATGGCTTCCTGCGCCAAGTCGTCGGCCAAGGAAGCGCCTGCGCCCAGCCGCAACAAATAGCCTTTGATACGGGGAGCGAAATGCTGAAAGAGGGTTTGAAAGGCATCGCGGTCGCGCAAGCGACCCACTGCTACCAGCAACTCGTCCAAACGGACGGCGCTAGCCGTTTCCTGGTCCATCACTCGCGCCCGCAGAAGTGACAGATGGCGATGCGCCAGCCTGCCGGGACCCCGTGTCCAGGCGGGGCTGCTACTCGGCCACGGTTCGGCAGCAAGCGACGCATTCGCCATCATAGCCTCATTTACGCTAACCGCGATCCACCGGATCACAGCTAAAGGGAAATGATCCGCCCACCCTGGAGCCGCGTATTTTGCGCATCACCGGGGCAGGAGAACAGCGTGCATCAACCAGTTTTGGGATCGCGGACCACGCCGCGCGACTTCGCCGTGGTCGGCAGCGGCATCTCCGGCATGTCTGCCGCCTGGCTGCTTTCCCAGAAGCATCGTGTGACGCTTTACGAGCGAGACGGCAGAATCGGAGGCCATACGAATACGGTCGAGGTCGATACACCGCGCGGCCGCATTCCCGTCGATACCGGCTTCATCGTCTACAACGAATTAAACTACCCCAATCTGACCGCCTTGTTCGCCCATCTGGGCGTGCAAACCAAGCCGAGCAACATGTTCTTTTCGGTTTCGCTCGATGAGGGCGGTTTCGAATATTCCTGCAATTTTCCAGGCTTTGTGCAGCCCGCCTGCCTCATTCGCGCCGATTATTGGCAGATGGTGCGCGATCTTCTGCGGTTCTACCGCGAGACGCCGAAGCTCTTGAACGAACCGAACGCAGAACGCATCAGCCTCGAGGAATACGTAAAGCGGGGCAACTATTCGGACGCCTTCATCCGCTATCACCTCCTGCCGATGGGCGCCGCGATCTGGTCGTCATCGCTCAACGACATGCGCAACTATCCCGCTCTCTCCTTCGCCCGCTTCTGCGACAATCATGGTTTGCTGAAGCTCAAGGGCCGCCCGCAATGGCGCACGGTGTGTGGCGGTTCACGCGAATATGTGCGCAAGCTGACGGCGTCCTATGAGAAGAACATCCTTACCGGGCATGGCGCAAAGACGATTCTTCGTGACAGCCATGGCGTTACAATCGTCGACGAAACCGGCGAGCGTCACCGTCACGATGCGGTGGTGATCGCGGCTCACGCCGATCAGGCCTTGGCCATGCTGGACCAACCGACCAACGAGGAATGCGCAATTCTGAGCCGCTTTCGCTATCGCGATAACTTAGCGGTGTTGCACAGCGATTCCTCATTGATGCCGAAGGCGCGCGGCACCTGGGCTGCGTGGAACTATATCGGCAAGAGCAACACGCGAGGAAATGACGATCTCTGCGTGACCTATTGGATGAACAAGCTGCAATCGATCGACCGGCGCGCGCCGCTCTTCATAACGCTCAATCCGCCGAAAATGCCGCGTGAGGAGCTGGTCTACAGCACATTCCATTATGCGCATCCCATCTTCGACACCGATGCCATGGCCGCACAGCGCAGCCTGTGGGACCTGCAGGGCTTGCGCCGGACATGGTTCTGCGGCGCCTATTTCGGATCAGGCTTTCATGAAGATGGCTTGCAGGCCGGCCTGGCCGCCGCGGAAGATGCGGGCCAGGTCCGCCGACCGTGGAATATCGAAAACGAGTCGGGGCGCGTCGTGATCGCGCGAAGCAACATAGCGGTGGCGGCATGACCCTCGCGTCTTCGCTCTACGAAGGCTGGGTAACGCACAGCCGCGCGCGGCCTGCGCATCACCGTTTCCGCTATCGCGTCTTTTCCCTGCTTCTCGATATCGACGAACTCGGTCTTCTCGATCGCTCGCAGTTTTTGTTCGCCCACAACCGGGGTGCGGTGATGAGTTTTCACGACAAGGATCACGGCGACGGCCGGCCATTGCGCGACTGGGTCGACGACAGGCTTGCGCGCGCGGGCCTTGCTGCCGGCGGTCCCATACGCCTGCTCTGCTATCCCCGGCTCTTCGGTTATGTGTTCAATCCCTTGAGCGTGTGGTTCTGTCACGCAAGCAACGGCGAACTCGCCGCCATCATTTATGAGGTCCACAACACCTTCGGCGAAAGGCATGCCTATGCGATGCCAGCCAAAGGAAACCGAGCGCTTGTGCAGCACGGTTGCGCCAAAGACTTCTACGTGTCGCCCTTTCTCTCGATGGACTGCACCTATGACTTTCGCATCCGTCCGCCGGGCGATGACGTGCGGATCGCGATCCGCGAGACCGAATCCGGCGCCCCCGTTCTGACCGCGATTTTTTCGGGGAAAAAGAAGGCATTGACCCGGTTTGCCCTGGCCTCCGCCCTGCTGCGCTACCCTCTCATGACGCTGAAAGTCGTAGCCGCGATCCATTTTGAGGCGTTACGTCTGTGGTTGAAGGGGGTGCCCCATCACGGGCATGATGAGGCGAGCGCACCGGCCAAGATTTGAGGGATGACATGGTCGATCGTGAGACGCGTGCCGTACCAGTGGCGTTGAATTCCAAGAGCCCGCCGGCCTGGGGCCGCGCCATGTTGCGCAGCTTTTCCAACATCGGCGAAGGCTAGATCGTGATCCGCTTTGCCAATGGGGCAGAGCGCGGACTAAAGGCCGCCAAGGACGGCGCGCACGCCGTTCTCAACATTGCGCGCGGGCGCACGTTCCGGCGCATGATCACGCGCGGCGATATCGGTTTTGCCGAAGCCTATATGGACGGCGATTGGACGAGCCCGGATCTGGCGAAAGTTTTCGAATTCGGCATGCGCAATCTTGACCGCCTGATGGGCGGATTGAACGGCATCGCGCCAGTGCGCGCCTTCAACTTCCTGAGGCACAAACTGAAGGCGAACACCCGCACTCGCGCCAAAAAGAACATCGCGGCGCATTACGATCTGGGCAACGCGTTCTATTCGCAGTGGCTCGACCCGACAATGACCTACTCATCCGCCGTGTTCGAACACAACGGTATGAGCCTGGAAGAGGCGCAGCGCAACAAATGGAAGCGCATCGCCGAGACCCTCGACCTCAAGCCCGGCCACCATATCCTGGAAATCGGTTGCGGCTGGGGTGGCTTTGCCACGTACGCGGCGCGCGAATTTGGATGCCACGTTACCGGCATCACGCTGTCGCAGGAACAGTTCGACTATGCGCGGGCGGAAATCGAGCGTTCACAGCTGTCGCATCTGGTCGATATCCAATTGATCGATTATCGCGATGTGCGAGGCACTTTCGATCGCGTCGTTTCCATCGAAATGTTCGAAGCCGTGGGCGAGGAAAACTGGCCGCACTACTTCAGGGTGGTGCATGACCGGCTGAAGCCTGGCGGCATGGCCAATGTGCAGGTCATCACCATCGACGAGCACCGCTTCGACGGCTATCGCAGCCGCGCCGATTTCATCCAGACATACATCTTCCCCGGGGGCATGTTGCCTTCGCCAGGCGCACTCAAGAAGGCTGCGACCGCACAAGGCCTGAGTTTCGAGACCGTTCGCACGTTCGGCTCTTCCTATGCGGAAACCTTGAAGCGTTGGCGCGAAACCTTCGAAGAGAAGTGGGCCAAGATCGCGCCGCTCGGTTTCGACGAACGTTTCCGGCGGATGTGGATCTACTACCTCGCCTCTTGCGAGGGTGGATTCCGCGCGGGCTCCATCGACGTTGGACAGTTCCGCCTGACCCGCGCTTAAATGATTGGATGCGATCGGCGATCCCCGTTAGGACGCGCCAATCAAGGCGAATAAGTCAGCCCGATGCGCAAGACCCGCGGCGAGGCAAAACTGACTACATGGCCCGTAGTTTCACCCGTCGCGATGTCCGCATCCAGGGCGTTGTCTATCGCGAGATAGGCGGCCCAGCTATCGCCGAATTTCCACATGGCGCGGGCGTCGATTTCCAGAGCGGACCCCAGCCGCAGCGAATTCAAGTCGTCCTCAAATCGCGAGCTTTCCCAACGCACATCGGCGTCCAATGCCAAATCGTCCCTCACCTGCCATGAAGCACTACCCGTGACAGTGATGCGCGGAGCCTGCGCCGGGCGTTTGCCATTGAGTTGGCCGGAAACAAATCGTGCGTCTGTTACCGAAAACGCCCCGTGCAATGAGATTGCATCGTTCAGCCGGGCCCCGACATCTCCCTCGACGCCAAGCGCATCGACGTCGCCTGCGTTCTGGCGTTGGCGCAGCACGCCGCAAACAACCGGTCCGCAGTGCACGACACCTATGGTGACGTTCGCGATCGCGTCGTGAAGCCGGTTCCAGAATAGCGTGGTGTTCCACGTGAAACCGTTCCATTGACCGCCCCAGCCAGCCTCGGCACCGTAGAGCCTTTCCGGTATCAGCCCGGCATTGGCGTTGGTCACGTCATTGCCGACCCGGAACGGACGATAGAGTTCGTTCAATGTCGCCGGACGGAATCCGTTGTAGGCGGCAACACGCAGATAGTCGCCGTCACCGACCGCGCGTCGCAGTCCGAGGCGCCCGGTGGGCACAATGCCGTCACGATCGGCAAAGTCCTGATCCTTAGTGATCGCACCGGTCGAACGCAATTTCTCGACCAGATGGCCTTGAGAGGTCGCCCAGTAGTCGCCTCGTACGCCGGCGGTGAAGAGCCAAGGGCCGGCGTCGTATGAGATTTCGCCGTAGAGCCCGGCGATTACAAGTTTTCCGCCGGCGCGCCGGTTGTTGCGGAAAGCGCCGCTCATGAAGCGAAACAATTCGCGCGTCTCTCCGTCGCTGACCCGGATATCGCTGCCGATTTCCCAGGCGACGGGACCATCCGTGTGGTCGAGCAGCGACGCGTTGAGTCCGTATCCCATGGCGGGGGTCGCGTACTGGTCGTTTGCCGGGGTTGTGAAGGCGCGGCTTGCGGGAACGGAAACCGAAGTGTTGGAGAATCCGCTTTGGATCATCCAGAGCTGGATACGCCAGCCCAGAGCGCTCGCGTCCGGGTCGCGCTTGAACGTGAGACTGGCGTTGGTTCCGTGCGCTTTCGCTTCGGCCCCCACAAGGCCCGCCCCCCGCGCCTCATCGTAGAAGCCAATGCGTGCCGTCGCCGCCACATCGCCGAACATGGTTTGGGCGCGCAAAGAACCGGACGCGGAATCAAGCCACAGATGATTGTCGGCCGCGCCGCGATGGTTGGCGTCAACGGGAATCCAGCCGTTGCTTCGTTCGCCCGAGAGATGACCGAAGAAATCGACATCGTCGAGCGACGCACCGCCCGAGATACCGGCGCGATAGGTGCCGAGGCTTCCCGCTTCGGCGTCGGCGACGGAAATCCCGCGCGTGTTTTCGCGCTCGTCGAGCATGATCGTGCCGGTGAGCGCGCCCGCGCCGTAAGGCCCGGTGCCGGCGCCGCGCAGAATTTGCGCGCCGCCCAAATCTTCCCAAGGCAGCGCCGACCAGATGACCCAGCCGCCGAACGGGTCGTTGACCGGCACGCCATCGAGCAACACCAACGCGCGCCCCGCGCCGGATGGCGCGATGGAGCGCAGCGATACGCCTTGGGTTGTGGGATTGGCATTGACGCTGGTGGAACGGCGGAACAGCGAAAGTCCGGGAACCTGCTTGAGCGCATCGTCAAGGCGGTCGGTCCGCGAAAGCGCGTCGGCATCGAGCGCAACCATTGAGAAGGCTTTCGCGCCCACCGCCGGAAACGGTCGCATGCCCGTGACGACGACCTGTTCGATCTTTTCGGCAGCTCGGCTTGATGACGCAAACGCCAAACATGTAACGCCAACGGCGACGGCGACGGCAGCCACCAATCGTCCACAGCGAGCAACTGAACCAGACATCGAATTCCCCCCGGACGCAAAATATGCCGTCAGACAAGGAATTAAGCCAGCAAGCATGACGGCTGGCGAAAGCCCGCTGCAAGGTAAACATTTGTCCATCGAAGCCGTGCTTGCGCGGCATGACCGCCATCACGGTATCGTCAGCACCTCGCGTTTATCTCCCCGCGCCTCGAATGCTAGGCTCCGGCCGGCGGCTGAGTGTATCCGCCCAGGGGAGGACAATTTCATGAGACGTATTTTGGCTTTGGCCGTCGGCGTTGTTGCCTTGACGGGCGTTGGCGCCGGCATGGCGGCCACATCAAAGACACCGGCCTATATCGCCGCGGCGATTGCGGACAAAAACCGGCCCGAAAAGGACACGGCCCGCGACGCCGATCGCAAACCTGCCGAGATGTTGAAATTCGCAGGCATCAGGCCCGGCATGGTGGTTGTCGATCTCATTCCCGGCAGAGGATATTTCACGCGCATCTTTGCCGGTGCCGTTGGTCCGAAGGGACATGTTTACGCCTTCATTCCGACCGAGTTCGACGCCGTGTTCAAGAAGAACAACGTTCCGATCCCGACCGGCACTGATCCCAACTATCCCAATGTGACCTATATTCACGCTTCGATCGCCAACTTTCCGATCCCGCAATACGCCGATGTCGTGTGGACATCGCAGAACTATCACGATCTGCACGATTCCTTCACCGGACCCGTCGATCTCGCCGTCGCAAATAAAGCGGTGTTCGCAGCGCTGAAGCCCGGTGGCGCGTTCGTCGTGCTCGATCATGTCGCGCAAAAAGGTTCGGGCCTGCGCGATACCGACACGCTGCACCGCATCGATCCTGCTTCGGTGAAAAGCGAAGTGACGGCCGCAGGCTTCAAGTTCGCCGGCGAGAGCAACGTGCTGCGAAATCCCCGGGACCCGCACGACAAACTGGTGTTCGATCCTTCGATTCGCGGAAAGACCGATCAGTTCATCTACAAATTCCGCAAGCCGAAGAAATAGACCTCCCCTGTCTCCCGCCTCGCCGCGTCTTTGAGAGAAGGCGCCGCGAGGGCCGCCATCCCTTCCCAGGCGGTTTCCCGGTCCCATGACCCCGGCCGAGCCGGCCGCTACGGCCTAGGTAGTTTTCCGTACTTATTCGGCCCCGGCAGGGTCCGTAACACTGCGCCAGGACAACGCTGGGGTTCTAGGCATGCCGGGCAGATACGCGCAGCGGGCTGAGGAATGCGTCCGCCTTGCGTCTTTGGCGCAGGATGAACTGATCCGCGCCGAACTGCTCCGGTTGCGGCAGACCTATCTCAATGTAGCGGCCAAGCTGGCGAACTCGCCCGGCGATGACATGGCGTCACGCAAGCCCTTTCCCAACAATTGAAGCCCTCCGCGGCCTGTGGCGCGACCGAAAATGGCGTCCAGCCCGACAATCGTGCTAGCATAATTAAAGGATGACTCTTTAATCGGAAGTCGGCCAAAGCATTTGCTCGCGGCGACCCGGTTGAAGACTGATCGGGACTTCGCGCGGGACCAACTTCTGAGGGGAATGCAACATGCGGATTGTCATGACTTTGCTGGCCGTAGCCGGAAACTTCGCTGCAACGGTGGTTTTGCTGCTGAGCCTCAGTGCAGCCGCAAATGTTGGATTGACCGCACCGGCAAGCGCCACCGAATGCGATCCACGCCATTATTTCTGCTTTCCGTGCGGGCCGAAGGTAATCGACACCAGGTGCGGCAAAGGCTGTTGCACAATGACCCCCGGAGGCACCAAGCCTGAATAAGTTTTTGGAGGAGATTCACGTGCGCATAGTTGTGACTTTGTTGGCCGTGGCGGGAAATTTCGCCGCGACCGTCGCCCTGATGCTGAGCTTAAGCACCGTCGCGAATGTTGGGCTGACAACATCTGCCAACGCCACCGCCTGCGATCCCCGCCACTACTTCTGCTTTCCGTGCGGGCCCAAGGTGACGAGCCAACCACAGTGCAACAGGAGTTGTTGCGGCATCATGCCGGAAGGCACCAAGCCCGAATAATTGGCAGATTGCTCAAGGCCGACAGGCGGCGGAATTTCTTCGCCAGTTGCGGCGCTACGTGACTTTGTTGCGGCGGTGATATTCCGGCCCGTCCCAAAGACGTGTGTCCATAATTTCGCGCAAGATCGTCACCGCGTCCCACAGCTCCGCGAATCCCAGATAGAGCGGCGTGAAGCCGAAGCGCATGATGTCCGGCGCGCGGAAATCTCCGATGACGCCCTTCGCGATCAACGCCTGCACGATTGGCCAGCCATTGGGATGGGCGTAGCTGATCTGGCTGCCGCGCCCGCCCGGGCCATCGACCGAACTCAGCGAAAATCCGTGCACGCCTAGTTCCTGCGCCATCAGCGCGCGGAAGATCTCAAACTGCTTCAGCGATTTCGCGTGTAACGCATTGATGGACGCCTCAAGCATCAGATCGACGCCCACTTCAAGCGCGGCGAGGCTCAACACCGGCGGCGTCCCCACCGCAAATCGCGCGATACCATCGGCCGCGGCGTAAGATTCCTCGAACCCGAAAGGGTTGGCGTGGCCGAACCAGCCCGAAAGAGCCGGGCGTGCACGTGCTTGGTGACGGTGCGCGACCGTGATGAATGCCGGGGCGCCCGGGCCGCCGTTGAGAAATTTGTAGCCGCAGCCGACCGCGAAGTCGGCATTCGCCCCCGAGAAATCGACCGGAATCGCTCCTGCCGAATGACAGAGATCCCAGACCGTCAAAGCGCCCTTCGCGTGCGCTGCCGTAGTGATTGCGCCCATGTCGTAAGCGCGGCCGGTCCGATAACTTACCTGGGTGAGCAGGACGACAGCGGTATCACCGTCGATGGCGCCGGCGATCTCATCCGGTTCCACCAATCGCAAACAATGACCGCGCTCCAGCAGGCCGAGCAACCCTTCCGCCATGTAGAGATCGGTCGGAAAGTTGTTCCGCTCGGAGAGAATCGAGCGCCGATTGGCATTGAGCGCGAGCGCGGCCGAGAGCGCTTTGAAGACGTTGATCGAGGTCGAATCCGAGACGATGGTCTCGCCCTCGCCCGCCCCGATGAGCCGGCCGATCTTGCCGCCGACGCGCGCCTGCATGTCGATCCAGCCATGCGTGTTCCAGCTGCGGATGAGATCGCGGCCCCATTCTTTCTCGATCAAAGACGCGATCCGCGTGGGCGTGGCCGTGGGCAACGCGCCCAGAGAATTGCCATCGAGATAGATGACGCCATCGGGCAAGACGAAGCGCGCGTGGAATTGGCGCAACGCATCTTTGCGATCAAGTTCTTCCAAGTCGGCGCGGGATAGTGTCATTGCGCCACGATAGCGCAAAGAGGCATCGATTCACGAACGTCCCGGCAGGGTCCCGGGGACTATTCCGCCGCTTGGGCCCGGTCGATCACGCGCTGGATGTCGCGGCGGCGGGCGTCGAACTGCTTGGCGATGTTTTCGTCATCGTCTTGCAGCGCCTGCACATCGGTTTTCGCGTAGTCGATGACGCCCATCTCCTGGTAACCGTTGCGGATGGTGTCGCCCCACAGACCGATGTCCTTCACGATGGGCACAATGCGCGTGAAGAGAGAATTGCGGAACTTCTCCATGAAACCGCTCTCATACATCGCCTGCGCGCACTCCTCGATCGGAAGACCGAGATTCTGCCACAGCTCCACGGCATCGAAGCGATCGCGCATCAGGTAACAGGCTTCGAGCAGAAATTCCTCGCGCTCGTCGCGCTCCTTCTGCGTGAGATGCGGATAGTAGTCGCGCAGCGCCAGACGGCCGAACGCGACATGACGCGATTCATCCTGCATTACATAGGCATTGACCTGCGCGCAAAGCTGATTCTGGGCATAATCGCGGATCTGGCCGAAGGCCGCGAGCGCCAGACCTTCGATCACCACCTGCATGCCCAGATAGGTCATGTCCCAGCGCGAATCCCGCAAGGTCTGATCGATCAGCTCCTTGAGCGGCTTGGTCATCGGGTAAGCGACGCCGAATTTGGTGAGCAGACGCTTGTAGGCTTCGACGTGACGGGCTTCGTCGATGGTTTGCGTGGCGGCGTAGAATTTCGAATCCGCATCCGGTACTTGCGTCACGATCTTGGCGGCGCAGATCAGCGCGCCCTGCTCGCCCTGCATGAACTGCGATAGCTGCCAAGCTTGGAAGTGGCTGCGAACGCGCCCCTTCTCCTTCTCGCTCATTTTGAGATAGCAGGGCGCCATGTGAATCGGGAGCGACTCTTCGGGCATGCCTTCGGGATTGTTTTCGCCCAGCTCCTGGTCCCAATCGATCCGGGTGGCGGCGTCCCACTGCATCTCTTTGCCCTTGGCATAGAGACCCATCATCCCGACGCGGCCATCGTCGTAGTCCCAGTTGAAGACCGCGTCGAAATCCTGCTTCACCGACCAGGTCGAGCCTTCGGTGCCCAGCGCGTAAAGCTGTTTCACGGATGTCATAGCGATCCTCCCAGATGCCGTCGGCGGCTTTGCCGCCCGTTTGGAAGGACACTACGCGAGCCCCAGTCGAAAGCGACTACCGCCGCGGCCAAAGTTGTGGCATTTTGAGCCAGATGGCGAATCCCACGCTCGAGCGCCTGCCCATGACGATGGGCTATTTCCGGCTCATCCATCGCTGTTTCGGCGGCGGCGCGGAGCGGAGCGCCGCCGTGCTGAAGGACACCGGTGTCAGCGAAAGCGACCTGCGCAACCCTGCCGCCGAGATCAGTCTCTTCCAGCAAGTGCGGCAAGTGGAAAACGTGAATGCCTTGTACGGCCCCGGCTGGGCATTCTCGCAGCCCGAGCTGTGGAGTCCGTCCGCGCACGGCGCCATCGCGGCGGCGATGTTGTCTGCACCGACGCTAGGCGATGCCATCGACGTGCTGCGCCGGTATGGCCATGTCCGCGCGCCCTTCTTCCGCATGCACATCGCATCGAAGCGCGATCGTGTTGTTCTCGACTACGAGCTGAGCGTGGCGCTGAGCGAGGCGCAGTGGCGACCGATGATGGAAATCGCTTTCGTGGCCGTGCGTTCGCTCATTCAAGCGGTTCTGGGCCGCGCACCGGTCGAAGCGGAGTTCTTTTTTGCCGCGCCAAAGCCTTCTTACGCCGAGAAGGTGCGCTCGGCGCTCGGCCCGCATGTGAGCTTTGACAGCACCATCAATAAAGTGGTCTTGCCGAAGGAGTGGATGGGCGTCGCCGCAACGGGCGCAGACAGTGCCCTCTATCGCAATGCGCTTTCCGAATTGCAGGCCACGCTGGCAAGGCTTGACGACCCCGTCGGCCTGCACGCGCAAGTGGAGCGGCTTTTGCAAACCATGCCGGACGGCCGGCTGGGCGCGGACGATGTCGCGCGTGCGCTAGGCGTCTCGCGGCGGACGCTGACGCGGCGGCTTAGCGAAGCCGGCACGCAATTCCGCGATCTGCTGGACGGCGAGATCAAGGCGCGCGCTGAAAATCTCCTGAGCAGCAAAAAGCTTTCGCGCGATGAAATCGCCGAGCGGCTCGGCTATCGAGATCCCACCAGCTTCAGCCGGGCATGCCGGCGATGGTTCGCCAAATCAGCAAACCGGGCGTGAAAACGGCGCACAGCTTGTGATCGTCGGGTCTACTGTCCGAGATTGGATCAAAGCTCCCAGAGTTCTTCGCGCGCGCGCCCTTTTGAGCCTTCGCGCTCGGCATCGCGCGACATGGCCTGCTCCATCAGCGAGTTGAGACGCTTGTACCAATCCTCGGCAGGGTGAACGTAAGTGTCGCGGAACCACGGCATGTTCTTGCGATCGAACACGCAGGTGCGCAGAAAATCGATCGTCGCGCGCACCGGCCATTTCTTGGCGGCGTCGCGCTGATAGCTGACATAGATCGGCGCCTGGAATCGCACGCCGATCTCCAGCGGGACGAAGCAATCTTCGACCAGCACCGCATAGGTCGGCAGCAGCGCGATACCGGCGCCGTGGCGCACAGCTTCGGCAAGAACGGCGCTGAGGTTTGTAAACAGCACCGTGTGGGCGTTCGTGTCGTCTTCGCGCGACCAGCTTGCCCACGAGCCCATGTCCGCGAGATAAACCGCCAGATCGAGAAGCCGGTGACGGCCGAGATCGTCCACGCTGCGCGGAATGCCGTGGACCCGCAAATAATCGCGCGAGGCCATCGGCACGAAGTGCATCGTGCCCATGCGAATGGCAATGGGATCGGCGTCTACCGGTTCGTAGTAGTGGACCGAAAGATCGAACATCTCACGCTTGTCCGATGAGGAATCGTGCACGCCGAACAGTTTCAGTTCGATGTTGGGATAGCGGTTGTAGAACGGTGCAAGGAATCGCGTCATCCAGTAGGATGCGACACCGTCGCCCATGAACACTTTGCAATCGCCTTCGACGCGGTTCGCTGAAGAAGATGCCTGGTTCGCGGCGCGCGTGAGCGCGACCTGCGCGGCATTGGCTTCGTTGTAGATACGTTGGCCTTCATAGGTGAGACGCGGGCCGCGGCGGTCGCGATCGAACAGCCGCACGCCGATCGACCGTTCCAGCCGCACCAGCCGACGGCTGACCGTCGGCTGCGTCATCTTCAGGCGGGCGGCCGCACGGTTGAAGCTTCCGGAACGCACGACTTCGAGAAAGACGCGGAAGTCGTCCCAGTCGATGCTGTCCGGAATGATCTGTTCTGAGATTTCTGCATAAGGCAATTCATTCATGTGGACTACCGATCCCCGCCCGGTGATGCAATTTTGAATAAGCTTGCAATCTTATTAGCTTCGAATTTTCCCCGAATACGTGTAGAAAGCAACTGGAGTGAGTAACGTTAATGAGTGAAAAGCTTAAGAAAATCATAGATGTAGCTCCCGAAACAGCGCACGTGGAGCCGTGGACGTCGCTTCCTGACGGGGGGATCATTTTTGTGAAGCACCCCAACGATGCCGAAATCGTCGAGATCTCGGGCATGGCCGTGACGGAGATTTCCCCCTCCGTCGCCCCCCTAGACGTTGTGCAGACAGTGCATAAACACAACAAGGATAGTTTTTGGGGAATCTACCAAGCGTCCGACAGTAGCCGCTCGGACACGCGCTTTATCGGATATTACGGCTTCCTTCATCTGACGCAGGCTGGGCGCGAGGCGCTGGAGCGCAATCAGTTCGACACGAAAGATGTCGATCTGAGGTTGCTCGTGCCCCACGGCGAAAGACCGGCGGCCATTTACGTTTGGGCGCTGGTGGCGCGCAAAGTGGCGCGATTGTCGACACCACTGGTCGCATGGGCACTTGGCGCCAAGCTCTATGGCGGCGTGCCGATCTACGCGACGGCGGGCACGCTCGGCGGTCTGTCCTCCATCAAACAAAACGGTTTCAGCGGCGCGCGGCCGGCGGATGTGGGGCTGGGACATCTGTTCCGCCTCGATCCCAGTCCGCGCAAACCTTCTTCGCAAGCGAAAGAGGCCTCATGAGTAGCGTTTTGGAAACGCGCGTTGTTTCGACACCTGACGACATCGCGAAGGTGTTCGCGCTGCGGGCGGCCGTGTTCATGGTCGAACAGGATTGCCCCTACGAGGAAGAATTCGACGGCAACGATTTCTGCGCCACGCACATTCTGGGCACCATCAACGGCGAACCGGCCGCTGTGTTGCGCGTGCGCTATTTCGCGGAGTTCGCGAAAATCGAGCGGCTCGCCGTGCTGCCGCGCTTTCGCCGCACGCTGATCGCCATCAAAGTGGTGGAAGCCGGCATTGAGGTGGCGCGCCGCAAGGGTTACCGCAGGCTCTATGGCCACGCGCAGAAGCGGTTGACGAAATTCTGGTCGCGCTTTGGCTTTACGCCGCTCGCGAAGAACTTTCCCCTCGTTTATTCCGATCACGAATATGTCGAGATGTCCGCCGAGGTTACGCCCCATGCGGAGGCGATCACCCTGATGAGCGATCCCTACCTGATCGTGCGGCCCGAAGGCCGTTGGGACGCGCCGGGCGCACTGGATCGATCCGCCGAGCGCGTGCCGACCAATCCTCACTAACAAGCTTGGTCAAGGTTACCGGCAACGAACCAGCTGCGTTCACAAAGAAACGGCGGCCCAGGGCCACCGTTTCTTGCGATGCATTGGAAATCAGGCTTTCGCCGATTCGATGTAGCGGTCGATCACCGTCTCCAGGACATCGAGCGGCAACGCGCCGGCCAGCAGACCCGCATCGTGGAATTTGCGGATATCGAACTTCGGGCCGAGCGCCTTCCTTGCTTTGTCGCGCAGGCGAAGCCAGGTGAGTTTTCCGATCATGTAGGAGCAAGCCTGACCCGGCCACACCACGTAGCGCTCCACTTCGGTCGTGGCCGAAGCGTCCTGATCGCCCAGCATGTCGACGAAGTATTTGATCGCCTGCTCGCGGCTCCAGTGCATCGAATGCATGCCGGTGTCCACGACGAGACGGACGGCTCTGAACATCGCATCGTGCAAGAAGCCGATTTTGCCGAGTGGATCCTTTTCGTACATACCCATCTCTTCGGCGAGCTGTTCGGTATAAAGCGCCCAGCCTTCGATATAGGACGTAAAGCCCGAGACCTTGCGGATCAGCGGCAACGGAGCTTCCTGCTGGATGCTGAGCTGCAGGTGATGGCCGGGGATCGCCTCATGATAGGTGAGCGTCGGCAACGTCCAGGTTGGATTTTCCGCCGTGTCGCGCAGATTGATCCAATAGATACCGGGGCGTTTCCCGTCGAGCGAGGCATTGTTGTAGTAGCCACCCGGCGCGCCGGCCTCAATGGCCTTGGGGACGCGCTTGATGATGACATCGGCTTTCGGCAGCGTGCCAAAATATTGCGGCAACTTCGCTTTGACCGCTTTCACCTGCTTGTTCAAATCGGCCAGCAGCTTTTCCTTGCCGGCGTCGGTATTCTCGTAGTGGAAGCGTTTATCGGTGAACATCGCGCGCAGCCGCTGCCCGACCGTGCCCTTCGTCATGCCCTGCGACTTCATGATGGCGTCGATCTTCGCGGTATGATCCTTCACGATATCGAGGCCCATCTTGTGGATATCGGCGGGCTTCATCGTCGTGGTCGTGTTGGCAGTGAGCGAAGCCTGGTAGTACGCATCGCCGTCCTTCAGCCGCCATACACCGGCATCGTGCACGGCCTTGGGCTGCAGGCTCTTGAGGAAAGCGATCTGGCGATCGAGCGCGGGATAGACCTTTTCTTCCATGGTCCGCGTGGCGAGGCCCGAATAGTCTCCAGGAATCTTCTTTTCCTTGGCACGCCGGGCAACGGAGTCGACCATGGGAGATTTGTCCGCGGCGGTGCTGCGCAGCTTCATCATTTGCTCCAGCGTGCGGGAAAGAACGAAGTCCGGCGGAATGACACCCATGGCCACGTCGTGCTTGGTGACTTCCAATTCCTGATCGAACACCGTTCCCAAGGCATAGAGACGCGCTAGATAGTCGTCGGCATCGACCTTAGTGGCGATAGTGTGCTGATTGTCGAGAAAATCCGGTGTGCCCTGATAGGCGCCGGTGAGCTGGCTCAGGATATACGGCGCACCCACGCCGACGCCGCCATAAGAGAAGCGCTTGTTGGCGTCTTCCTGCGTGACGAGGCCGTACATCACCACGTCGTAGTTGATGGCGTCCATGCCGCCGACAGAGTTGCGATCGAACGCTCTCAAGCGGCGCAGCTGATCGGTGTTGAGGGCCTTTTGCGCCGCGACTTCAGCCAGCGAACGGTCGCTCAGCATGGCTTTCTGATAGGCGCGGTCACCGGTATCGATGCCGAGGCTTGTCGCAAATTCCGGTGAACGATCGAGACCTTCGCTGACGAAGGAATCAAAAAGCGCGTTCAGCTTTGCGGCGGCGGAATTTGTCGTTGCCGTTTTGGCGGCGACGGGCGCAGCCGTTCTTTTTGCGGCCAGCGCGAAAGGCGCGCTCATCGTGGCCACTGCGGCCGTGGCGGCACCCGACAACAAGATTTTGCGACGATCGAACATGAACTCCCCCCGAGATTTGCGATCTTGATCTAAGGGTTAGGCTGCCCGGTTCAATCGGGCAAGTGAGAGTGGAAATACTCGATTGGCGGCCAGTTCAACTTCGCGTGGCCCGCGGCTATTTCGCAGCACCTTTTTTTGGGCAAAGCAGCGTTGCACGGCGAAACTAGGTTACGACGGCGTAATTTCGCGATGATTCGCATTAGATCGCTTGGAGCTTGAACGACGCCAGGCGTTCATAGTGCGGTCGTGCGGCCGCCGCGATGAATTTGAGATCGTCGCGCAGCGAGTTTGGTTCATTGTCGCGCGGCGGCGAAAACCCGGTGGAACGCTCCACGGAACCGTACCACACGGGTGCCCACACCCCGTCGCTATCGCGGCGACCCGCCGGCCAGGCGAGCATCTTTTCCGAAAATGCAATGCCGAGCATCTTGCAAAGGGCAGAAAGCGTACCACGGGGATTTTCGAGCACATCGGTGGATTCGATTACCGGCGGTGCATGACCCAGACGATCGCATTCGGTTTCGAACAGTTCACGCTGTTGGACAAACCCGATATCGGCCAGCGTGACCTCGGCGCGTTTCTCCGTGTAAGAAGCGAGAACGGCTTCCGGCGCGCGAATGAGGAAAGCGTTGCGCATTCTGGAAATCCAATCGCGGCCGAAATCGGCAAGCATGTGATGCGTCATATGCTTTTGATAGAAGATCTCTCGCCCCTTCGGGACGGGTCCGAGCAATCCGGGCACCACATCGCACCAATCCTTCGGCTGGTCGGCCAGAACCTCGTCGCGCAAGGGATGGTCAAGACCGGTTTTGGCGAGATAAGCGGCGTAGAACGGTTCGTCGATGACGGCCGTGTCGGACCTGTTCTCGAAGGAGCGCATCATCGCGGTGGAGATGTTGCGCGGGCCCGACCACATCGCAATGCGAATTGCGCCATCAACAGGCTCGCTCATCGGCGCGAAGCCTCTGCGTCCTTCAAGGCGGCATAAAGCTCGCGCAGCCGTTTGGTCAGGGGACCGGGAAGCGTTTCGGGCAAAGCATGGCCGTCGATTTCCCGCACTGGCGTCAAGCCGCCAAACGTGCCCGTGACGAAGGCTTCTTGTGCTGCGTACACATCGTCCAGCTTGAAGTTTTTCAGATGGATGGGAATCTCATTGCTGCGGCACAGCGAAATGACGTTGGCGCGCGTCACGCCGTTGAAGCAGTAGTCGCCGACGGATGTCCACACCTCGCCGTTCCGCACGATGAAGAAGTTGGTGGCGTTGCAGCTGGAGACGTAGCCGTGCGGATCCAGCATCAACGCTTCGTCGGCGCCGACCTTGATGACATACAGCAGTGCGCGGATGAGGTTGAGGCGGCTGTGAGAATTGAGCCGCATGTCGAACATCTCGGCCGGCGTGCACAGAATAGAGGACGTCGCGAGGTTGAGGCCATTGCTGACGATGGCAGGGCTTGGCTCCTTGTGCTCTGCCACGATCGCGACGGTGGGCTGACCCAGGGCATTGCGGGGGTCCTGATTGGGCGCCGCCTTCACCCCTCGCGTGACCATCAACCGGATATGCACGCCCGATTCCATCTGGTTGGTTTGAGTCGTCTTATAAAGCGCGGCAATAATCTCTTCGCGGCTCATTCCGATGTCGAGCGCGATGGCCATTGCACCCTCAAACAGGCGGCCGAGATGTGCGTCGAGGAACATCAATTTACCCTTGTGCAGACGCAAGCCTTCCCACACCCCGTCACCCAGCACGAAGCCGGCATCGAAGATCGAGACCCTGGCTTCATCGCGCGGCACCAGCGCGCCGTTCAGATAGATGAGCACACGCGCGTTGCGCGGATCGGAGGCAAAATCCTGACTGCCTGGCATGCGAGAACTATGCTCTGGTGTAGCGGGCGACCATGAAGTTGTAGTACGGCAGTCCGAAGTAGAGATACCAGTTGCGATCGCCATATTTCTTGTATTCGAAATCGCTCATCTTCTTCAATGCCGCATCGAGAAAATCGAGACCCGATTTCTGGCCCTGGTCGTATTTGGCGTAGAATGCAGCCTTCGATTTGTTCATCGGATCGTTGGGGTTGGCCTTCACATTGGCCCAGTACATGCCGGCGATACCGCTCATCGAGCCTGCGCTGTCGGCGAGGTCCTCCAGCCGTTTCGTCTTCAATTCGGTCTGCTTGAGGACGATAAAGTTCTTCTCCAGAAATTCCTTGGCGTGGTTGATATCGCGTTGAAGGCCGAGAAACTCGCCGTATTCCTCAGGCGAGAGCGTGGCGTCCTTCACCGCGCGCGAGGGCAGCGGCGGCAATCCTTTGGGATTGTAGTCGGGTTGCAGAAAATTCTCGCGCGGATCGATGACGTTGAAGGCTTCCATCAGATTGAGCGCGGTCTGAAGAAGCGCGATGGGATCGACTTGGGAATTCTTGAGCCCCAGGGATTTCAAGCCGCTCAAATCGAAGGGCGTCTTGGTGTCGATATTGACCTTTCCGTTGGTCAAGGTCTTGACGATGTCCGCAAGCTTGTCGAGCTTTCCGGACAGGTCTTTCAGCTTGTCGATCTCTCCCTGCATGTCCTCGGCTAGGCGCGGATCGCGGTCTGCGGCGGCCACGTTGTGGGGGCGGGTGTCGATATTGTTGGCTTGCGCAAATGCCGGCGACCCGGCAAGCGCGAGCAATACCGCGATGGCTGTCGCTCGAAGGACGGAGATCATTCCTGCTTCCCCTTGTTCCGGTTGAGCGCTTGGCCGCGATAGATCAGGAAAGCGATCGCGCCCAGAGCAACAAGAATGGCCGAAAGCAATACGTAGATCAGCGTGCCAGAGCCGCCCGAAGCCTTCTCTTCGTTTGCTGTGGAGCGCTGCGGGGACTGCACGTCGGTACGGTTCACCATCGTGTTCGGTGCCGCCTCGGCTGCGTTCTTGCCGATGACCGAATCCATCGACACAACCGGCGTTGCCTCCGGAAGTTTGATTTCGGGCCCGCGCCAGACGGATAGCTGATAGTCCGCGCCGGCAGGCCCTGTGATCCTGAACCGCATGTCGTCGCCGGTGCGGAATTTGACGACGAGGCGGCCTGAGCTATCGGTGTCCTTTTCCAGGAAGGGCTCTGCTTCCTTGAAAGCCGAAAGATGCAAACGGGACGACGCGGTTTTCGAAATGAGCGTCATCACAAGCGGCATGCCGATATTGTTGTTCTTGAGCGTGAAGTTCACGCCGTCCGGCGTGGTCTTGCCGCCCACCGCGGTGAATGTTCCGATGCTGGCAGCCGCGTCCTTGGTCGGCTCCAATTCCCAATAGACGGTCTGGCCTCGGACCGGGAGCAAGAACAAAAGCATCGCGGCCAGCGATAGTGCGCTGGCTCTCAAGACGCTTCGCACAACTTTGGAAAGCCGCGCCTCCATGCGTTGAAGTGTGCCCGTCACTTGTTCGAGTCGCAAGACAGCTAGAGTTCGAATTCGCTCGCGATGGCGCGTTTTCTGAGCTCCGGAAGGTCTACGATATCGTTGTAGTGGGCAAAGCTGACGCGATCCTTTTGCGGCTCAGGCGCTGGCGACGAGAGCAGCGCGGCATAAAATACTTCCAGGCGTTTCGCCGCCACGAGCAAAGCGGAAATCGGATAAAGCGCGATCTTGTAGCCATAGGCTTTTAGCGCTGCCGGCGTCGCCCAAGGCGTCTTGCCGTCTTCCACCAGATTGGCGAGCAGCGGCGTTCCCCTGAACGTCTCGCCGATCTTGCGCAATTCGCCTTCAGATTGCGGCGCCTCGATGAAGAGAACGTCTGCGCCGGCTTTGAGAAAGGCCTCGCCGCGGCGCAGAGCTTCTGCAAGATCGTGCGTGGCGCGCGCGTCGGTGCGCGCGATGATCTTGAATGCCGTATTCGCGCGGGCGGAAACCGCGGCGCGAATCTTGGCCGCTGCATCGGCAACAGGAACAACTTCCTTGCCTTCCATGTGGCCGCAGCGTTTGGGCGAGACCTGGTCCTCCAGCTGGATGGCTTGCGCGCCTGCCTTCTCGTAAGCCTGCGCAAACGGTGCAGCATTGAGCACGTTGCCGTGACCGTTGTCTCCGTCGGCGATCAGGGGGACTGGGGCGATGGAAGCCGCAATGGAGAAAACCCGCTCGGTCATCTGCTCCGGACCGATGAGGCCAATATCCGGCACGCCGAAACTCGCGCCGACAACGCCGAAGCCGGTCATATATACGGCGCGCGCGCCCGCGCGTACGGCAAGGCGCGCGGAAAGCGAGTCAAAAGCGCCGGGCAGAATGAGCAGTTCCGAACTTTTTAGAAGATCGTCGAACGTTTCGGCCATCGTCATTCGCACTCTTTTTTGATGAGCTCCATCGGATCGTTGTGGGTCAGGCAGCCAATGGCAAATTTTCGTCTCGCCACAAGGCATTAAGAGCTATTCCCAACTCTTTTGCGGACGTCAGCCGGCACAGCTGGGCCTTCATGGCGCGGCGGGTCTCGGGAGCACGAGCCGTTGGGGCGTTCTCGATGTACCAGCCCAGATGCTTGCGGAAAATGCGAAGGCCGAAGTCGTCGCCGTAGAAGCGCAAGCTGTCCTGCAAATGATCGAGCGCGATGGCGAGGCGCGTGGTGAGATCGGGTTCGAGCATCGCGGTACCGGTTTGCAGTGCGCGATCGATCGCGGAGGCGATCCAGGGACGGCCATAGGCTCCACGGCCGATCATCACCGCATCGGCGTTTGAGTGTCGAAGAGCTTCGCGCGCGGAGACGTCATCGACAACGTCGCCGTTGACGATGACTGGAATTCCGACGGCGGCCTTCACCTCGGCCACCGCGCGCCAATCGACCGCGCCTTTATAGAATTGCTGACGCGTACGGCCGTGCACGGTGATCGCTTTGACGCCGAGGCGTTGGGCGTGCGAGGCAAGTTTCGGCGCGTTTCTGGAATCATCGTCCCAGCCAAGCCGCATCTTCAATGTCACGGGGCACATCGTGGCATTGACGGTTGCCTCGATCAGGCGTTCGGCAAGATCGAGATCGCGCATCAGTGCCGATCCCGAAAGCGCGCCTGTCACTTCCTTTGCGGGACATCCCATATTGATGTCGATGATGTGCGCGCCGGCCTGTTCGGCAAGTTTGGCGCCTCGCGCCAACCAATGCGGCTCGCGTCCGACGAGTTGAATCACCATCAACGGAAGTCCGTCGCCGACCGCGGCACGACGCACGACATCGGGGCGTCCGCGCGCAAAACTTTCGCAGGCGACCATCTCCGTGGCGACGTAAGCGGCGCCCAGTTTCGATGCCGCGCGGCGGAACGGCAGATCGGACACGCCCGTCATCGGCGCGATGAGCACGCGGCTGTCAATCCATATATTGTCTATGGAAAAACCGGGCATTGGTTATTGCGGCGCCGGCGTCACTTGCAGCAGCTGCATGTCGAAGACGAGAACCTGGTTGGGCGGAATGTCGGCGCCCGCGCCTTGCTCGCCGTAACCAAGCTCGGACGGGATGACGAGTTCCCACTCGTCGCCCTCTTTCATGCGCTGCAGCGCTTCGACCCAGCCGGCAATCAAGCGGTTGGCGGGAAACTGCGCCGTCTGGCCGGGTTGTGTTTGATCAAACACCTTGCCGGTAATGAGCCAGCCTTTGTAGGTGACGGTGACGAGATCGCCGCCGCGTGGAGACTTGCCGCTGCCCGATTTGATGACGCGATATTGCAGGCCGCTGGGCAGCGTCGTCACGCCCGCCTTGGCGGCATTGTCCTTCAGGAATTTCGCGTTGGACGCAGCACTGAGGTCGTAATTCGCTTGCGGCACGTCCGCGATCTCCTTTTTGCTGTCTTTGTTGTTGTCGCAGCCTGCCAGCGCGAATACGCCGAACGCCGCGATCATGGCCGTGGCTATTGCTATAACCCGCATCGATCTTTGCTCCCGAGAACGCCTATTCACTTGCGCGGACTGCCGCGCTTGTCAACTTACTTGAGGCATCCACACGATGTTCGGATAGCGATGATTGCTTGCATGGGTGTCTTCATCGCAATTTCACCACCATTTCAGATCACATCTCCCACGCCGGTTGTTTTTGACCGTATGAATCTATTACTTCGAACATTGCGGAAACAAGCGAGCGCTCTTCTTCCGAAAGCTCCGGCCGCCAGATATCGAAAAGCAGAATAACGCGAATTTTGTCGCTGTCGTTCCAGGCTTCGTGCTGAACTGTATCGTCGAAGACCCAAGCCTTGCCCTCCTCCCATTCACGTACATCGTTTCCCACTCGAAAGCCGCACTTTCCAGGGACAATCAGCGGCAAATGACATATCAAACGGGCGTTGATGAACCCATTGTGTGACGGAATTCTGGCGCCTGGACGCAGCATGGAAAACATAATCGAGGGCGTGCGGTGCTTAATGTTCGCAAGGGGCGCATCTTTAAGAGCGGCAAGAGTATTGGGACAGCGCGCGGCGTTCTCGGTCACGATCATGCCGTCTTTGTGAAGATAGAAAGCGCCCCAATTGGGGTTACCTGCCATTCCATGATCGTCCAACATTGGGCGAGCGGAATTGCTTTCAACATAGGGTGAAAAAGCATTCCCAATTTTCAGGACCTCGAGAAGCTCGACGCGGATATCCGCGGTTGCCGCTTCGACTGCATCCAGCCACGGGAATGTCTTGCGATCATAAAATTGAATTTGGGGAAGCTCAGGAAAATAGTAGACTCGCGGTTCTTGCAGATAGAGCCGCTTCTTGCCGAGCATCAAATCCAACGATTGCGTAAAGCGACTGCTGGAGTGCTTCTCGTCGAATCCTTTCTTCGATAGATGCTCTCGAAGAAAGGACGCGTATTCTCCTGCATATTGATCGCTCATCGCCTGCGCGCGGCGCACGTCTTGAGCGAGATCGGGCGGCAGTTGCGCCGGCGGTGGTGCAACCCGAAGGACCATGCGATAGAAAGACGCTGCGGCGCGGTTATCGCCGCTATTTGCGAAATGGTCCGCTTTAAGCATCAACGCGCGCATATTTCGTGGGTCTATTTCGAGAGCTCGGTCGAGCGCGGCGACTTTGCCGGAATCGTCGTTTAGAGCACGGCACGCCATCGCCAGACCAAACCAGGCGTTCGAATCGGCACGCCCTCCAGCCACGGCCCGTGAGAAAAGTTCGCGCGCGCCGGACGCATCGCCTCTTCGCAGAGCATCTTGCCCTGCTCGGGCGAGCGCCTGCGCGTTCTCTGGGGTGGGTTGCATGCTCTTTCCGTACTGCAGCGTTCGAGTAGATCAAATGTCTCAATCGTGAAGACGTCAACCAGGGTTGGAGCACAGCCTCTGCGCTCACCACATGGTACGATTATAGCGGTGGATAATCAAAGAACGCTCCATCGCAGATGCGATCTTGGGATGAGATATTTTCGATATCTCGCGGCCGATGAGTTCGCCATCGGCCAAAACGCGCCGCCACGACCGCTACACCGCCGCGCCATGCGCGCGCAAAATTGCTTTGGCACGGGCGAGCGGTTCGACGACACCCTGCCTTTTCCTGCCGATGGTGATGACTGTTTGGACGCCAGGCGCGTATTCGCCCGCGAAGGCCGCGCGCACGGACACCACCGAGGCGGCATCGATCATGGCGGGTTCTCCGTTAGGGCGCGTGAGGCGGGCAAGATTGCGCCCCGATTTGCCGATTCCTTTTTCCACCGCGAGCGTGACGCTGCTCAAATAGTCACGGGTCTCCTGTGGCAGCAATCCGGCTCCGAACAACCGGTCCTCCAGATTTCCCGGCCCGTCATTGTAGGCGGCGAACATCGTGGGATAGCCGTATTTCGCGCTCAGGATTTTCAAATAGGCGCCGGCGGCCAGGATGTTGTCGTGCGGATCGTAAGGATCGCTGCCGAGGCCATAAGCCGCGCGCATCTCTTTATAAGTCTCCGGCATGAGTTGCATGAGCCCCATGGCGCCTTGGCTGGAGGTGATTGGTTTGCCTTCTTGCAGCATCGTGCGCCCGCCGCTTTCCGCCTGCATCACCGCGCGGATCCAGGTTTGCGGGACTTTGAAACGCTGTGAAGCTTCTTCGACGTAAGGATCCCAGCGCGCCATGCGTTGGCGGAATGTCATGGCTTGTTCGGACTGGAAAGCGGAGGGCTGAGGCTTGCGCACGGCCGTTCGCGTTACAACCGTGGATTTGGCGATTGCTGCATGGTGCGGTTTCAGCGACTTACCTGGGCGATCGACCACCGTTTGCGCGGTAGAGTTGAAAAGCAGAAACACAGCCGTTCCAAGTGCAACTACAATTGCGCCGATTCCAATCAACTTTGGGGTCGAACCCAATGGCATGTTTAGGCGCCGGTAAAGTTGCCGGGCCGGCGCTCCGCCACCGCGCGAATGCCTTCGGCGAAATCCGCTGTCTTGCGCAGCACGCTCTGTTCCGCGAATTCGAGATCGGTCTGCGCTTTCACTTTTGACGCGAGTTCGGCACGCATCGTGGCCCGCGTCGACTGAATCGCGAGCGGCGCATTTTCCGCGATCTCGTGCGCGAGCTTCAGCGCCGCCTCTTTGAGCGACTCCAGCGGCGCGATTTCATCGACCAAGCCCCAGGCAAGCGCTTCCTCCGCTTTAACTCTGCGGCCGGTGAGGCACATCAGCGCTGCCTTCTGCTCGCCGATCGCGCGCGGCAGCGTATGGGTGATTCCGAACCCCGGGTGAAAACCAAGCTTGACGAAGTTCGCGGTAAAGCGCGCCTCCGGCGCGGCGATGCGAAAATCCGCGACCAGCGCGAGACCAAGGCCGGCACCGACCGCGGCGCCCTGTATGGCGGCAACGATCGGTTTCTTGGCGGAAAAGAGCCGCACGGCTTCGACGTAAAGCGCGTTGATGCCGCTTCCGCCGCCCGCGTTGGCGAGCCCCGTTGGAGCGACAAGATCGGCGCCGGCGCAGAAGGACTTGCCCGCGGAGGTGAGCACGCTCGCGCGCAATTCCCGCTCCGCATCGATGTCGGCGAGCGCATCGGCCAGACCGCGCATCAATTCCACGGTGACGTGATTGTGCGGTGGCCGGTCGATCTCAAGGATGGCCACATGGCCGTCGCGCGCGAGCGAGACCTCGCCATAAGTTCCCTTGATCATCGTTTGGCCCCCAGCAGGTTTCGCGCCACCACCCATTTGTGCACTTCGGTGGGGCCGTCATAGATGCGCATGGTGCGAAGCTTGGTCGCCATGAGCTGCAACGGCAGCTCCTTGGTCATGCCCATGGCACCATGCGCCTGCATGGCATGATCGACGATCTCATAAGCCATCTCGGTGGCGAAGGCTTTGATCATGGAGATCTCCAGACGGACGTCGCGGCCGGTATCCAGTTTCCACGCGCAATCGTAGGTCATCAGCCGCGTGGCGTGAATCTTGGTCGCCGCATCCGCTACCCACCATTGAATCGCCTGACGCTCGGACAGCGGCTGGCCGAAGGTGACGCGCAGCGGCGCGAACGTGCACATCATGTCGAGCGCGCGCTGCGCCATGCCGATCGACCAGGCCGCCATTTCGAGCCGGCGCGTGCCAAGCCGGATCTGCATGGGCGCGAAGCCTTGGCCCTCGGTGCCCAGAAGCTTCCACCCCTCCACGCGGCAATCTTCGAGCGCGATTTCATAGGTGGCCGCGCCCCCGATCATGGGAATGCGGCGCAGCACGTTGAATCCCGGCGTGCCTTTGTCGACGAGAAACGCCGAGATGCCGCCACGGGCGCGTTTCTCCTTGTCGGTGAGCGCCATGACGATGGTGAAGTCGGCATGATCGGCGCGGCTGATCCAGATCTTGCGCCCGTTGAGCACCCAGTCCTCGCCATCGCGCACAGCGCGCGTCGTCATGCCGGCGGGATCAGAGCCGGCGCCGGGTTCGGAAATGCCGATCGCTGACACCGTTTCACCGCGCACGTAAGGCGCCAGATAGGCCTCGCGCTGGCGTTCGGTCACCGTCGCCATCAACATGCGTAAATTCGGCGAGTCCGGTGGCAGCGTGTAAGGCGTGACCGTGCGGCCGAGTTCTTCGTTGACGCCGATCAGCGCTACCGCCGGCAAATCCGTCCCGCCGACGTCCACCGGCGCATCGAGCCCCCAAAGCCCGAGCGATTTGGAAACCTCATCGATTCGTTTGTGCTCCGCCAGCCCAATGCCCAAGCCCTGCCCTGCCGCCTCACGCGCCAGAACGCCGGCTTCCAGCGGCATCAATTCGTCGTCGACAAAGTGGCGCACCAGATCCTTGAGCATCCGATGTTCTTCGGAGAGTTCGAAATCCATGTGGGGTCCTCAGACAGGTAGGAACGGCGAAGTCGAGAATTCTACGACCTAAAGCAGATGGCTTGGCAATTGCGTTTGGACGCGCCTTGCAGGAAAAAAGGTGCGTCTATATGGTCCCGCCCCCAACGGACAGGTGGCTGAGCGGTTGAAAGCACCGCACTCGAAATGCGGCATACGGGTAACCGTATCGAGGGTTCGAATCCCTCCCTGTCCGCCACTCCACACTACTTCTGAGCTTCGCCTTCAATCCAATCCACCCGGGCGCTCGCCTTCGGGCCTTGGCGCAGCAGGGGCAGAATCTCCTCCATCGCGCCGCGCATTTCCACATCGAAGCCGAAAGGCGGATTGACGACAAACAGGCCCGCGGAAGACAGGCGCTCATCCGGCGCGTTTGTTTGCTTGCCGACATCCAGTGTCAACGCGAGAAGTCTGGTGGCGCCGGCATGACGAAGTTCACCGCCGAGCGAATCGATGTCCTGCCGCGCTTTGAGCGGATACCACAGAAGGTAAATGCCGGTTGCGAATCGGCGATAGGCCGACGCGAAGGCGCGCGCGAGTTGCTCAAATTCGTCCGGCGCTTCGTATGGCGGATCGATGAGGATGAGGCCGCGGCGTTCGGGCGGCGGGAGCAGCGCAGGCAAGCGCTCATAGCCGTCAGCTCGCACCGGTTTGGCACCTTTGAGCACGGCGGAGAGCGCGGCGAATTCTTCGGGGTGTTTTTCGACGGCGACGAGGCGGTCACCGGTGCGAAGCAGCCTCTCGGCAATCAACGGCGAGCCGGGATAGCGATCGGCGCCAAAACTTTTCGCGATGTCGAGATAAGTGGACAGCGCGGCATTGCCGGTCGCAAGGCCGCGCAGTCTTTCGATGCCAAACTCCGCCTCGCCGGTCTTTTCCGCTTCGGCGCCGCCAAGATCGTACAGCCCCCTGCCCGCATGCGTGTCGATCACGGCGAAGGGCTTGTCCTTCTTTCTCAGATGCAGAAGGGTCGACACGAGTGCCACATGCTTCAGCACATCGGCAAAATTTCCGGCGTGATAAGAGTGGCGATAGTTCATGAGCTACGTGCGCGGTATGCGGCGCGGCCGGCGGAGCAATTCGCCGCCGCAGTTGGGGCAGCGGCCGCCCATCTCCCCGGTGCATTTCGCGCAGAAGGTGCATTCATAGCTGCAGATATGGGCTGCGTCGGAATCCTTGCCGAGCGGCGTTTCGCATCGCTCGCACTTCTCTCGCATTTCCAGCGGCATGACATCCATCCGGCAACGATTGCTCGCACGGACTTACAGCAAAACGCGGGGGATGAAAAAGGGGCCGCGAAGGGCCCCCCGCATCCATCATAGCCGGATTTCACCGCGCTCGTATGTCTCGCGCCTTTCGAACGGAGCGGCGTTCGTCTTGCGCAAAGGCTCTACAAAGTCGGAAGCGTTCGAAGCTTCGGCCACATCTTTGTCTTCGATATAAATAATATCTCTTCCGATATTCCAGCACGAGTATTTCTTCGGCAACGGAATCATCACTCTGAGAAAGCTGTGAACGTAGGGAAAGAACTGGAAATGCGGATTGAACGTATATAGCCCTTCGCGCTCTCGCGGCACCACGAGGATCAAACGTTTGGCGCAAATGCGCCGCAGCTCTGCGACGGCGGCACGAACATCCAAGATATGTTCGAGCGTATGACTGCACAGCACGGTGTCGAACGAGGCGTCGCCGATCGGCAGGCGCAAAATGTCGTGTTCCAAAAGATCCACGTTTCGCAATTGCTCACGCGCGCGCGGATCGATTTGAAAATCCACGCCGGTAAACCGCGAGCCATTGTCCTGCAGGCGTCGCATGAGAAAGCTCAGCGTAAAGCCCGTGCCGCAGCCGACATCGATGATTCTGCCGGGAATGACGCTCCTCAGAATTTCTTCCAAAACGGCGGCGGAGTTGTCGGTATTCTCATGGATTCTTTTCATTCCGCCGATCCGGCGATACAACGAAGCGTATTCTTCCACGTTCAATTCGTGGGCACGGTGTCGGAAGCTGGCAAATTTATGCACCAGCGGATGGGCGCAGCCCATGAGCCACGCGAATGGTTTGCTGTCGCGCACGACCGGAGGAAGGATATCCTCCATGAACCAGCGTATCTTGTTGCTCGATTCTCTTTTCATGTCGCGTTGGCGAGATTGTGCCATTCTTTTGCGGAATTAGCTTCCTTCAATTCGACTAACAAAAAACTAAATCGGACGCGATGTCGTTGGTCGCACTTTGGCCAGCGCACCCGCCAAACCAACAGATTTGTCCGGAACGGCGCTTCTTAGGGTATTGCAACCGCTAAGCTATTTTTTTTGGACTTCGCAGACTTGGTGCCGTGGGCCCAGCAGTTGATTTAGGGCAGAGGATCTCCATCGTCACGCGCCGCCAGGCGTTGGCGCTGAAAGGTCGTGACCATATCCGCCGCTCCCGGCAGCGCCATGCCTTCCAGCATCTTGCCGATGGCCCCGCGATGCGAGGCGCCGTGCGTGACGACGTGGGCCAGCATTTCGGCTCTTGTCATCCGGCCTGTGTCTGCATCGCTTACGTAGGAAAACTCCACTACGGCCTCCAGTTCCGCGGATGAGACGCGTTTGGCGTAATCGATGTACCACGCGTCGACTTCGCCGAGTTTCGCGGCCAGCGCGTCGAGATCCGGAAGCTGGCTCGCCAGAACCGAGTTCAAACCGTGTTCGGTACCGCTCAGGTGCCCTTTGAAGATCTGGTCCACTTTCGACGTGTGGTCGAGCGTAAAGAGAATCACAGTCATGCGTCCGCGATCGGCATCGGAAGGAACGGCGCGCAGGGCCTCGACGAGTTGGCGATTGCACCAGGCTTTGTGTTCGAACAGCGTGAGCAGGAAACTGTCAGACATGGTGCGAACTCGTAGCACCACATTTCATTCGCCGCGCGAATGAAATGTGCCCCCGGCCGGACTCGAACCAGCATGCCCGTGAAGGCAGCAGATTTTGAGTCTGGGTAGACTAGCTGTATCTATCTGGCAATACTGCATTTTTTGACTGCATAGATGAGGGTGTGTAAGTCAGCGCGTGAGATAATTGTTCGGACACGCCCTTTCAGTTCGCGGGAATCTGACCGGGGTAGCGGTCGCGCGACCTGCGGAAGTTGTCCGAAAAGCGACCAATGTTGCCCGTCACTGGTTGCACGCTAATATCGTAAGTTACGTCATGAAAGACCAAGGGGACGCCTATGGCCAACGAAGCGGATCGACATTCGTCGGTGGTGGAACGCAAGCTGGTGACGATATTGTCGGCCGACGTTGCCGAATACAGCCGCCTGATGGCCGAAGACGAGGAGCAGACACTGCGGACATTCCGCGAGCATAGCCAGACATTCAGGGCTCTGGTCGATATGCACCATGGGCGGATTTTCAACACCGCGGGCGACGCGCTCCTTGCAGAGTTCACCAGCCCAATCGAAGCCGTTCGCTGCGCCACCGACATTCAAGCGGCACTGCGCACCCGCAACGATCTGCTCCCGCGCGCGCGTCAAGTCAGGTTCCGCATCGGTGTCAACCTCGGCGATGTGATGATGCAGGGTTCCGACTTGCTTGGCGATGGCGTCAACGTCGCCGCGCGATTGCAGGGCGCGGCCGAGCCCGGCGGAATATGCATCTCAGGCAGCGTCTATGACCAGATCCGCAACAAGCTTTCTCTGAGTATCGAATCGCTTGGCGAGCGTCGATTCAAAAACATCCCACAACCGGTCCGCACTTTTACCATCGCGGGGACCGAAGACGATGGCGCGTTGCCCGTTCGCAAGAAGTCGTCCCTGGTTCCCGGATTATGGGTCAAATCCGCCGTCGCGGCCCTCTCCCGTCTGTCCATACCTCGTGGACACTTGGTCAAATCCGCCGTCGCAGTCTTGGCGTTGCTCGCGCTCGCAGGAGGCTATTGGGCATACTCCGCGTACCCGCGGAGCCCGGCCCGCCAAACCAATACAAGCCCAAAACCGACCGTCGCGCCGACAAAAGCCAACGTCACCGCTCTGGACGCACTGTCCAGTGCGCTGCTCGCGGACGCGCAACTTCTCAACCGTCCCCAGAAAGAAATTGACGGTCTGACGGATTCGAATACCAAGATCGCGGCCATGGCCTCGCAGCTGCATGGATTGGGTGCAAAAACCGGCGACAAGACAAAGGTACAGTCGCTCTTGGCCGACATGAAAAACCTGGCCGTCGACATGTCGCACACCGAAGCGACGGCGCTGGATCGCGCCGGTGCGCAATCGTGGCAGGACCTCCAAAAATTGCCGGGCAAGTCGATCGCCGCAGACGCAGCCGCCGCGCTTGCCAATGCACAAAAGGCCAAGACCGATCTCGACAACGCGATTGCTGCTGCTCAGCAAGCGCAGGACGGTAGCCTTTCGCTGAAGGCAACCAGGAAGGCTCTGGCCGCTTACGACGCGTTCGACAAAGCCGGCGACGCTGCGGCTCCATTCTTTATTTCGGCGCGGCGCAGCGATTTCACAGTGCTGGCCGCTGCTGCACGCAACATTTCGGTCCAAGTGATCTCATATGGAAGAGTCAAAAAGCCTTGGCTGCTCGCATCGCGCGCCCGCAAGGATGCCTATCAGACGCTGGCCGACAATGCCACGGAAGCTCAGTCGGAAGTCGCGCAGCTGGATGAGCTTGAGCGGCGCGGAAACGCCGCCACCAGTCTCAGAAAAATAAGCGCATCGCTGGGCCGTGCCTCAACGATCAAGGCCAGGCTTGGCCGCATGCTCGTGAGTTCCCAGGCGGCTTACAGCGTCTTCAATCAATAGACGAGATCGGTTCGCGATCAACGCTGGCGTAACGGCCGGGCCCCTCTTCGTTCGCTTTGCGAACACGCCGCGGCACTTTACATCGCCACGCGAATGAAAGTGGTGCCCCTGGCCGGACTTGAACCAGCACGCCCGTGAAGGCAACAGATTTTGAGTCTGCCGCGTCTACCATTCCGCCACAGGGGCACGTTCGAAAATGCGAATGGAGGGGCGGGACTATAGCCAGGGACCTGGGGGCGTCAATAAATGGGTGGGTGGGTAATTAGAAAGCAGAAATGCGTGACGCTCGGGGCTTGGCTAAATCTCAAAATCATTCGTCACGGCCGGCCCTCGTGCCGGCCACCCATGATCACTCTGCCGACGGGTTGCATGCGATTTTCGTCCTCGAGATCTTGGGTGGCCGGGACAAGCCCGGCCATGACGGGAGTGTTGATGGTGACGATCGGTTTGAGTGTGAGATGAGTGCTCACCGATTGTCCGTCGTCGCCACCATCTCATTATCCTCCTGCAGCTCGCGTTCGAACTTCAGGAAGTCGTAGTAGCCGCAGCGAGACGCTGCCGGATACTGCCGGCAGGTGGACGGCCGCGCTTCGTAGACGCCGCAGCGGCGCTTGTCGGTATCGAAGAATCGGCAGACCTTGCCGAAATGTTCGTCGGCCTTGCGGCGCAATACGTAGTCGTCCTCGTCGTCTTTAACCGTGAACTTCTTCCGGGCTTTGGCGAAGCCGAGGCCGAAATGATCGGCGAGACGCTGCACGTCGCGTTTGGTGATCGGGATGACGGGATAAGAACAACAATAACCGGGACATTTGCTGCAATCGTACGACGCCATGAACCTACCCAACGCGTTTTGTATGTGCTTCACCGACAAGGAGCGAAGGCGATATAGATTTATCGCTGCGAGATCAATCGCGGGGCGCCGGGGGGACAGGTTATCGTGTCCCGATGCATACGCGTGTTGCAGCTCGCAGGGACACGATAACCTGTCCCTCCTGCGGTAACGCAGATGGACATGTTCGGTTTCTGGCGCCGTTTCTTCATCGTCGCGGGAATCATCCTCATAGGTGTAGGGCTTTTATGGCCTTGGTTTTCGCGGCTTGACCCCTTGAGTGGTCCTTGGCGCTTGCCCGGCGACATCGCCATCCACAGGCAAAACGTCCATATCTACGTGCCTTTGATGACGTCGCTCGTCGTCAGCGTCGTTCTGACCCTTCTCTTTTGGCTGTTGCGGAAGTAAGAGCGGCCAGCACCCCTTTTTCCCGAGTTGGTTCATGACGCTCCGCCCTATCCGCCGCGCGCTGCTATCGGTTTCCGACAAGACGGGGCTGGTCGAATTCGCCACGGCGCTCGCCAAACACAAGGTGGCGCTGATCTCGACCGGGGGCACCGCGAAAGCGTTGCGCGATGCCGGGCTCAGCGTGACCGACGTTTCCGCAGTGACCGGGTTTCCCGAAATCATGGACGGGCGGGTCAAGACGCTGCACCCGAAAATCCATGGCGGCTTTCTCGCGCTGCGCGACAAGCCGGATCACGCCAAGGCGATGAAGGATCTCGGGATCGAGGGGATCGACCTCTTGGTTTCCAATCTTTACCCGTTCGAGGCCACCGTCGCCAAAGGTGCTGGCTTCGAAGAGACCATTGAGAACATCGACATCGGCGGGCCGGCGATGATCCGCGCGGCGTCCAAGAACCACGATTGGGTGACGGTCGTGGTCGAACCCGAAGACTACGAAAAAGTCCTGAACGACATGGGGAAAAACAGTGGCGCCACGACTTCCAAGCTCCGCCGCGCGCTCGCGCAAACCGCGTTCGCGCGCACAGCGGCCTACGACGCCGCCGTTTCGAACTGGTTCCAAGGCGAGCTTGCGAAAGACGGCGAGAAGGCCCCGCCCCGCCGCCGCGCGCTAGCCGGCCATCTGCGCCAGCCTCTGCGCTACGGCGAAAACCCGCACCAGGAAGCGGCCTTCTATGTGACGGGCGAAAAGCGCTTTGGCGTGGCCACGGCCGAGCAGCTGCAGGGCAAGGAACTTTCCTACAACAACATCAACGATACCGATGCCGCCTACGAGCTGGTGGCGGAGTTCGATCCGAAAACGTCGGCGGCTTGCGCCATCATCAAGCACGCCAATCCCTGCGGCGTGGCCTTGGGCGCAACCTTGAACGACGCCTATGCCAAGGCGCTCGCCTGCGATCCCGTCAGCGCCTATGGCGGAATTCTCGCCTTCAACAGGAAACTCGACGGCGCGACGGCGGAAGAGATCTCCAAGCTCTTCACCGAAGTGATCATCGCCCCGGACGCCGACGCCGACGCGCGGCGCATCCTTTCGGCGAGAAAAAATCTGCGCTTGCTGATCGCTGGTGGATTGCCCGATCCAGCGAGCACCGGCCTCACCTACCGCACGGTGGCGGGCGGCTTCCTGGTGCAGACGCGCGACAACGCCCGCATCGCGCGCGACGGATTGAAAATCGTGACCAAGCGCAATCCGAGCGAGGCGGAAATCGAGGACATGCTGTTCGCCTTCACCGTCGCCAAGCACGTGAAATCCAACACCATCGTCTATGCCAAAGGCGGACAGACCGCCGGCATCGGCGCGGGTCAGATGAGCCGGGTGGATTCCGCGCGCATCGCGGCGCTGAAAGCGCGCGAAGCGGCTGAGACCGCGGGCTGGCCCGAACCGCTGACCAAAGGTTCGGCCGCGGCGTCCGATGCATTCTTTCCGTTCCCCGACGGATTGCTGGCGGTGGCCGAAGCCGGCGCGACGGCGGTGATCCAGCCCGGCGGCTCGATCCGCGACGACGCAGTGATCAAGGCGGCGGATGATGCCGGATTGGCGATGGCGTTCACCGGGATCAGGCATTTCAGGCACTGAGTTCAACGCTGTCCTTCGGGGCTCGCCTTCGGCTCGCACCTCAGGATGACGAGGCATGCGCTGGCGTTCACGGGATCAGGCATTTTTTGGCCACTAGCGTCAGTCACGGAGCTCTTCAAACTTCTGGGCGAACTGACGAAAGCCAAATTGAAGATAGAGCGGCACTGCGCGCGAACTATCATTGGTATCGGTGTGAAGCCATACGCGTGCTGGATTCATCTTCCAAATGACCGTTAAGGAGCGGTGCAACAGAAACTTCCCGAGCCCCTGCCCCTGCACGTGTGGCACGACTCCAAAATGCACCAGCTCGTACTCGTTGTTCGGTCTCGCTTCGAACTCGCAAAGTCCGACAGCACGACGCTCGACCCGAAGGACAAACAGAACAAACGAGTTGCTGTGCAGCAGCTGTTGCAGCTCGGTCGGGTCGAGGCGCAAACGTAGGTCCCAATGCACCGGAGCACCAACCGCGCGGTAAAGGGACAGGTAGTCGTCACGCGCCGGGAATTCGCGCCCTACTTCTGCTCTGCCGATTGAAGACGGCTCGGCAACGACCGGCTCTCGAAGCTGTTCAAGATAAGTTACGAGCAAGCGCATGACACCAATGATGATACATCAGGTTGGGCGTCGACACTGGTCTACCCTCCCCTTGAGGGAGGGTCGAACGATTGAGCGAAGCGATATCGTTCGGGGAGGGGTCATGCCGTGCCAGCGAAAATAATTCGCGCTGTTGGACCACCAATCTCTTTAGAAGCCGCGGCGTGACCCCTCCCCGAAATTTGCTTCGCAAATTTCGACCCTCCCTCAAGGGGAGGGTAGGAAATCACACCGCAACCGCGCGTTCTTCTTTGACCCAGTTGAGCCAGACGAGGCCGGCGAGGAGGAGTGCCACCACCGCGATCATCCCGCCGCGTTGGCTTTGGGTCCACCAGGTCAGCCACGCCACCGCCATCGGTGCCAGGAATGTCGCTGCAGTTCCCGAGAACGACATCAGTCCGAAAAACTCGGTCATTTTCTCAGCTGGTGCGATGCGCGCCATCATGGTGCGCGTATTGGCGTAACCCGCGACAATGCAAAACGCGGTGACATCCAACATTATAAGATAGAATATTTCGGGCCAAGTGCTGAAGACATGTAGCGGCGTCAGAGGTGCCGCCTGTGGATCGACGGGAAAGAACCAGAAGACGCGATCCGGCCCCATGGTAAGGGCCAGCGCGAACGAGACTGCCGTACCACCAATGGAAATGAACAGCGCGCGTTTCGAGCCGACATTGTCGTCGAGCCAGCTGCCAAAGAAACCGCCGAGCGCCGCAAATATGCTGAGTTCGATACCGTAGGCCGTCATATCGAGCGCATTCCAGCCGAACGTGCCCGCGGCATAGATGCCGCTGAAGGTGAGAACGCCGGTCATGCCGTCATTGAATATCGCGCGCGCGCCAATGTAGTGCGCGACGTTGCGATAGTGCCGGAGGCTTCGGATGGTACGGTGCAGCGATCCCACCCCGCCCTTCATCGCCTGCCACCACGTCGTGGTACCCCGCAGCCGATCTGGCGTGAAAAGAAATAGCGGAATAGCGAGCAGCAACATCCAGACTGCGGAAATGGGACCGGCAAGTCGCTCGGGCACGTGAGTGGTAGCGTCTACACCGAACATCGGCGCCGACGGCAGCCAGTTTCCATACTGCGCTCCCGGTGCCATGAGAGTGACGAAGAAAAGTATCAGCAATAAAAAGCCTGACGCATTGCCGAGCGCGAAGGCAAGTCCCGATAGCCCACCGATCCGGGAATGCGATGCAATACCCGAGAGCATTGATGCATGAAAGGCATTGGACAGCTCGAACACTACATTGTTGACAACAACGATCGCTCCGACGAGCAAGATCATAGTCTCTGAGGAATTGGGGACGCCGATGTAGGTCCCCGCGAAACTTAGAACCATGAAAGCACTGAAAACGGCGAGCCACGGTTTGCGCGGACCGCCTTTGTCGGCGATGGCTCCGAAAAATGGCGCAAGCGCGGCGGCGATCCAGCCGCTATAAGTCGTAATCTGGCCCCAGACGATCTGGCCGCGCACCGGATCGCTCATCATGACGGTCGCGAAGAAAGGCGAGATGATATAGATCTGGAATAACACATTGGGGTCGCGCGCCGCTTCATAAAGCGCCCAGCCCCACTGCCCCGCTTTCGATGCGGCGCGTCCGCCTTCGGCGGAGATTTCGTCCCCCACCTGCCCCTTCGGCGCGTGAAACAGCTCCGCGAGGCCTTCGGCATCCGCGACAAGATTCTCCGCCGGGCTCGCCGGGATGATCGGCTGTTCCTGATTCATGTCAGCGGGCGCTGGCGCGGTTTTCCTTGACGAAGAACATCAGCACGAGCCCGATCAGCAGAAATGCGGTCTCGCCGAGCAGGCCGATGCGTTGGCTGTGAGAGACGGCGGTCAGCCACCCTACGAAGCCCGTCGCCAGAAAAGTGGTGGAGGTGCCGGAAAGCGAATAGAGCCCGAAGAATTCCGTCATCTTCTCGGCTGGTGCAATGCGGGCGAGCATGGTGCGGCTGTTGGCGTAACCGGCCGTGATCAGCACCGCGGTGAAATTGACGATGCCGAGGAAGATCACCTCCGGCCAAGTGTTGAAATAGGGCAGCGACCAGATGGGCGCCGCGTGCACGTCGTAAGGAATGACCCAGAAAATGCGATCCGGTCCCATCGTCAGCGTCACCAGACCGATGATCGTCGTCCCCCCGATGCTAACGAAAATCGCGCGTTTCGAACCCAGGCGATTGTCCAGCCAGCCACCCAGAAAGCCACCCAGCACCGCAAAAATGCTGAGCTCGATGCCGTAGAGCAGCATCTGCACCGGCCCCCAGTTGAATGTGCTTGCCGCATAGATTCCACCGAAGGTCAGAACCGCGGTCATGCCGTCATTGAAAAATAATCGCGCGATCAAATAAGCGGCGACGTTGCGATAGCTGCGAAGACTTTTGACCGTGCCGATCACCGATTTCACGCCGGCGATCGCGGCCACGAACAGCTTTACTTTTCCTTTCGGACGATCGGGCGTGAACAAAAACAGCGGAATGGCGAAGACGAGGAGCCACAGCGCGGAAGCCGGCCCCGACAAGCGCTCCGGCTCATGCAGCGCATGACTGATTCCGAAGAGCGGTTTGGCAGGAATAAAGCTCCAGTGCACTTCGCCCGGCAGTGCAAAGCATACGAGCATAATCGTCAGCAGCAGCACGCCCGCCGCGTTGGTGAGAGCGAGGCCCAAGCCAGACAAGCCCGCGACGTTTCGCGGCTGCGCGATGGTGGGCAGAAGCGAGTTGTGGAAGACCGCGGAGAATTCAAAGGCGACATTGGAACAGGCCACCAGCGCGCCCACAAAAAACAAATCCCAACCGGTCGAATGCGGCTTGGCGAACCACATGAGCAACGAGCCCGTGGCCAGGATGACAACATAAAATCCTATCCAGGGTTTGCGCCGGCCACCCGCGTCTGCAATGGCGCCGAGAAACGGCGCCAGCGCGGCGACGATGAGGCCACCGACCGCGGCAATGGAACCCCAAAGCGCTTGTCCCCGTACGGGATCGCCCACAACGACTCTCGAGAAGTATGGCGAAAACAAATAAATCGTGACGAGCAGCACATACGGATTGCGCGCCCATTCGAAAACCGCCCACGACACTTGGCCCAGGCGGCTGGCCGCGCGATCGCCCGTCGCGGAAAGTTCGTGAGGTTCTTTCAACCAGGCAGCAAGACCGCTCGCTTGCGCCGCGATGCTGGCCGCCGGATCACCCGACAGCTCGCCCACGGTGGTCGCAATGGTTTCGTCCGCCATCGCCTGGCGGTCAGAAGATGTCACCCGCGCTCACTCCCCAGAGGTTGTTCTTATCGACCCAACCGGTCACGCCGTCGGCGGTGACCTCGCAGGCCCGGACCTGACAAGCATCGAGCTTCGCAATTACCCCGGGCGCCGCCAAGGCCAGAATCTTCGCATTCGCCGCGGCCTGTTCACGAAGGGGTGCGGGTTTCTTCGCCGTAATGAGCGCGGTGCGGGCGTCGGAGAGCATCGTATTGTGCAGCCAGCCCGCAGCGCCGTCCGGCATCTCGACGCGCCGCCACACGTCGTATTTGGAGAGCACGCGGACCGGCAGGCCCTTGCGGCGATAAACCCACAGCACCCGGTGGCGATAGGTCGGACCTTCGCGCAGATAGACCTTGTCCCGGTTGAGGCTGGCATAACCGAGCGGCGCCTTCGGACCGGCGAGCACCGGCATCGCGCCCATCAGCGTCGCGCCCAGCAAGCCGAGCGCCAGCGCCGCACGCAATTTCGGCCCAAAACTCGTCCCACCCATTGCCGCGCACATCCATACTTTCTTGGGGCAGAATCGCATGGGGCCATCGTTGTAGCGACTTGAGCCGCCGCGCAACAATCGAGAACCAAAAGTGTGTCATTGCGCAGCTTTGACCGGTTTCCGCCATCTGCTAAGAGCGAAGGCGGTGGGCCGCTCCCGGCCGCGTTCTTGGAGAAAAACCGTGCCTGCGAGCAAGCCGCTGGTCATTGTCACGCGAAAGCTGCCGGATGCGATCGAAACACGCATGCGCGAGCTGTTCGACACGCGGCTGAACCTCGACGACAAGCCGATGAGCCAGGCCGAGCTGATCGAAGCCGTGCAGAGGTGCGACGTGCTGGTGCCCACCATCACCGACCGCATTGATTCCAAGGTTTTGGTGCGCGCCGGCGAGAAACTGAAGCTGATCGCCAATTTCGGGGCCGGCGTCGACAATATCGACGTGAAGACGGCGCTGGAGCGCGGCATCTCCGTCACCAACACGCCGGGGGTTCTCACCGAAGACACCGCCGACATGACGATGGCGTTGATCCTGGCGGTGCCGCGCCGCCTCGTCGAAGGCGTGAAGGAACTGGAAGCCGACCACTTCAAAGGCTGGTCGCCGAGCTGGATGCTGGGCAACCGCATCTGGGGCAAGAGGCTCGGCATCGTCGGCATGGGACGCATCGGCCAAGCGGTGGCGCGCCGCGCCAAGGCGTTCGGCCTGCAGATCCATTATCACAACAGAAAGCCGGTGCATCCTTCCATCGAACAGGAGCTTGAGGCGACGTACTGGGAAAGCCTCGATCAGATGCTGGTGCGCATGGATATCGTTTCCATCAACTGTCCGCACACACCGGCGACCTATCACCTGCTTTCGGCGCGGCGGCTGAAGATGATGAAGCAAGGCGCCTATATCGTGAACACGTCGCGCGGCGAAGTGATCGACGAGAACGCGATGGTGCGCATGCTGGCTGCCGGCGAGCTTTCCGGCGCCGGGCTCGACGTGTTCGAGAACGAGCCTTCGGTCAATCCCAAACTGCTCAAGCTGAAGAACGTCACCGTTCTTCCGCATATGGGCTCGGCCACGCTGGAAGGGCGCCTGGACATGGGCGAGAAGGTAATCGTGAACATCAAGACCTTCGCCGACGGGCATAAACCGCCGGATCGTGTCATTCCGGCAATGCTTTAACGCCAGCCTAAGTCCTGAAAGAACCGCAGCAGATATCCGTCCGGATCGGCGACGACGAATTGGCGATTGCCAGCCGAACGATTGTCCTGCGCGTACCAGCGCTCTTCGAGCGGAATGAGCGGCTGGTAGCCTGCGGCCCGAACGGCATCGTGAAGCGGTTCGACAGCACTCACTCTGATTTGGAGATTCACGCCGCGTCCGAACGGTTTCTCCAGCGGCGCGGTACGAAAGCGGCGGCCGGGGCCTGCAGCCTCTTCCAGCATCAGCTCGGCGCCTTCGCGCGCAAGATAGGCAAAGCGTTCCTCAGGCCGCGAGAACATGACGGTGAAGCCGAGCACACCGACATAGAAGCGCAGCGAAGCGTCGAGATCGGACACGTCCAATTCGGGCACTAGATCATTGCTCATGGAAACTCATCGGATGCTGGGAGCGAACCTCTCAACCGCTTCTTAGCGGTTCTCGCACTCCGGCACGGGTTGCAATTTGGCTCCATTTCTGCTCCACTTTGGAGTAGAAATGGAGTATTATCAGTGAATCTCTCGATCAAGGATATCGCGCCTGAAAAAGTGGAGCGGCTTCGCGAGCGCGCCAAACGCAATCATCGCTCGCTGCAGGGTGAGATCAAGGCACTTATCGACCAAGCCATTGGCGTCGAACCGCCAAGGGGCGAGACGATCACGATCGACGAACTGAGCGAGCGCGGACGGCGATTGGGTTTGAGCACGCCGGACGAAGCCACGCGCTGGATTCGCGAACTCCGCGATGGCCGATAGAGTTGTCGATGCCTCCGCGCTCGCCGCGGTGACATTCCTGGAGACGCGAGCGTCTGCTATGGCGGCGAGCTTGCGCGGTCAGAACCTGTTTGCGCCCGTTCTGCTCAGATTCGAGATGGCGCATGTCTGTATCAAGAAAATCCGCGAACGGCCAAACGAACGCGATTTGATTCTCAGTCAATATGCGTCGTCCTTGCAGATGCCGATACAGCTGGTGCCCGTGGACTATGTGGGCGTTGTCGGCATGGCCGAACGGTCCAAGTTGTCTGCCTACGACGCAAGCTATCTCTGGCTCGCGCTCCGGCTCCGCATCGAACTTGTGACTGGCGACGATGAACTCACAAGAGCGTATGCGGCGGCGGCGCTGTAGCGACCGCCTACGGCACCGTCGGACGCGCCCGGCTTCTTCGGCTTCTACGCCGAGGCGAACGAGGCTCTTCTGAAATAGCTGAATCCTTCTTTTCGTAGATCACAGCGTTCCAAAACCTTGCACGGTGCGAGCCGGATTTTTCGAAGCCGCGGCGGCCCAGTTCGGCGCCGATCAGGAAATTGAAATAGCCGTGCGCCACCAGCGCGGTGACGCCTTCGGCATTGGCGCGCGCGACCAAAATATCCGCCGCTTCGAGCGCGCGCTTCTTGGCACGGCGGAAGTTCTCGAGTCCGGGGTGATAGCCCGCATACCAGAGGATGCGCGCGACCACCGCCCACTTGGGCACCTTCATCCGCAGCAGCGGAATGCGAGGGCTTGCGAGAGGCGCTTCGGCGAACAAGGGATCGGCGATCAATTCGGCTTTCGGGGCCAGCGCCTTGGCGCTGTCATGGGAGCGCTTGCGGCCGCTGGTGAAGACGGCCGTCAGCTCCTTCAGTAGATCCTGCAGCTCCTCCGGTGGCGCGCTTTCCGGATCAAGGCCCGCGTCTTCATAGGCATCGATGTAGTCGCGGAATTCGCTGTGCGACGTGCGCGGAGAAGTGGCAATCGCAGGCCTGCCGTGGCGGATGAGAATGACGCGCAGCGCAGCCGTGCTCGGCTGGACCTCCAGCGGGGTCTCCGGCTGGGGCACCGCGGAAAGGTCGGCGACGGCTGTACGTGATCCTTGCGGCGTCATGCGGGAATCGTAGGATCGCTCCGGCTTTCTGGCGGCGCCCTGTAAGCCGGGTCCGCGACACTCTTATAACGCCACAACATAGGGATACGGGACGGGTGATGGAACAGGGCAATTTGAAGGGAAAGGTCGCGATCGTGACCGGGTCGGCGAGCGGCATCGGGGCCGCGGTGGCTCAGGGCCTCGGCAGGCGTGGCGCGAGCGTCATCGTCAATTACTCCAAGAGCGAGAAGGAGGCCCACGAAGCGGCCGACGCCGTGCGCGCGACGGGTGCGGCCGTGCTGGTCGCGCAGGGCAATGTCGGCGTCGACGCCGACTGTCGCAAGCTCGCGAAAGCCGCACTCGACACATGGGGCCGCATCGACATTCTGGTGAACAACGCCGGCACGACGAAGTTCGCCGCGCACACCGACCTTGAGGCGTTGAGCGCCGAAGATTGGCAGAACATCTACGCCGTCAACACCATCGGACCGTTCCAGATGATGCGCGCCTGCGTCGGTGCGCTCAAAGCGCATGGCGACGGCGCGGTGGTGAACGTGTCTTCGATCGCTGGCGTCGCCGGCGTGGGATCGTCGATCGCTTACGCAGCCTCGAAAGGCGCGCTCAACACCTTGACGCTGTCGCTGGCGCGCGCCTTTGCGCCCGAGATCCGCGTCAACGCGGTGTGCCCCGGTTATGTCGCGACCGGCTGGTTCAAGAACCGTTTCGGCGATGAAGCCTTCAAGCGCATCACCGACGAACAGGCAGGCAGCAATCCGCTGAAGCGCGCGGCCACCGCCGACGAGATCGCCGAGTCGGTTCTGTTCTTGGCTGGGCCTGAGTCGCGCCACATCACCGGCGAGTTCCTGGTCGTCGACAGCGGTCTACATCTGGCAGTGATGGCGGGCGCGCGGCGCTGACAGCTGCCCAACAAGGCAGCGGGTTGCCTATGCACCGGGCAATACCATGTTGCAATGCAACAACGGTCGCCGGAATCCGCATTTGAACGCTGATTTCTCTTAGAAAACCCTCCTTGGCGGTATTGAGTTCGCGAGCCCCACGCCGCGAACTTGTGACGAACCATATAAAGGGGTTGCGCAATGAGACTCACGACACTCGGACTAGCCTTGAGCGCGGCACTGGCGCTGTGCTCGGCGGCGCAAGCCGATCCTATGACAATGCCCGCAATGTCGGGCCCGCTGACGGCCAATCCGAATCCGACCTCCTTCGACGCCGGCTTCGGCAATGTCTTTGTCACCGGCGTCGTCAGTGGACTGGCGTTCACCCAAAGCCATCCGGCGCATCTCTTTGCCGGAGACAGCGGATCGGAATTGGATTTGTCCAACGCACAGGTCTTCATTCAGAAGACGGACGGGTTGATCCAATTCTTCGTGCAGGCCGGTGCCTATTCGCTCCCGGATCTGGGCGCCTCATACATCAAAGCGTCCAAGGCAACGCCTGACTTCTACGGCATCGTGCCGCAAGCGTTTGTGAAAATCGCCCCGACTGGCAGCTTCTCCATCGAGGCAGGCAAGCTTCCCACGCTGATTGGAGCGGAATACACCTTCAGCTTCGAGAACATGAACATTGAGCGCGGTCTGCTCTGGAATCAGGAGAACGCCGTGAACAACGGCGTGCAGGCGAATTATTCGGCTGGCCCGCTGTCGCTCTCGGTCTCGTGGAACGACGGATTCTATTCCAAGCGATACAACTGGCTGTCGGCCCTGGTCTCTTATGCCGTCACATCCACCGACACGATTGCAGCCGTGGGCATGGGCAACCTCGGCCATACCACGACAGCGAGCCTGGCAACGCCGTATTTCCAGAACAACAGCCAGATCTATAATTTGATCTGGACGCATACCGATGGGCCCTGGGTCTTCTCGCCCTACTTGCAGTACACCGACGTTCCGTCGAGTTCGAAGCTGGGCATCTTTCACTCGGCGACCACTTTTGGAGCTGCGATTCTTACAAGCTACGCCTTCGATTCGAACTTCAGCCTGGCCGGCCGCGTCGAATATATCGGTTCGACGGGCAAACTCAGCAACGGTGCGCCGAGTTTGATTTACGGTCCGGGAAGCAGAGCGTGGTCGTTTACCGTCACACCGACCTATCAGTACAAGACGTTCTACATTCGCGCCGATGCTTCCTATGTCACGATCGGCGGCGGCACACCCGGCTTCGAATTGGGCTCGACGTTCAACAAGACGTCTCAGGCCCGGTTGATGCTGGAAGCCGGCATCTTGTTCTGAGCCCGATCTGCAGTGGCATTTAGCCTAAGCCCGCGCTTCGAGCGCGGGCTTTCGTTTTTCGGGCTGGCGGCAAGCTTGGCAACCGGCACCTTGGTCCCACATCCGTGAGGGCCGCAGCATGACATCTTTGCGCGCAATTTCGTTGAACTCGGCGCTTGCCGCGGCGGCCTCACCGACCCTTGGCTGGGCGAGATCGCGCGGAAGAACGCCTTCGCCTAACGCACTGCGGCCGCCGTCGAAGATTCGGCAGCGGCCGCATTCTCGCAATAGATATTAGTTACTGTATTTGCGCGCGCCGTCGATGGCGGCGTTGGCTTGGCTCATCGCGTTGTTCACGGCAACGGTGTAGCAATCGGGGCTGCCGTCGGCCGTCACGGGATAGACCGCATCGAGGCGCCTGCACAGATTGCGGGCGGTCTGCCGCACGCGGCTCTGCAAAACATGCGCACCATGATTTGTGCGAAGATCCAGATCGTCGAAGCGCACTTCTTCTTGCATCGCCACATTGCGGATCGGCGCGCCGATGTCGCTCCGCCCGGGGTGATAGCGCGGCGCGGTGACTTCGACACTGTCGTCCCCGCTCTGATAATAGCGGCCGCTGTCACGAGGCTGCGCGGACGCCGGCGAGGCAACGAGCGCTAAGCCGAGCGCGCCGGCGGCGCAGAGCATCAAGTGTCGCACGGGTTTCGAGGATGTCGACATGGGTTTCTCCTTAGTGCCTTTTGGGGCCTCGCACGCAGGTGCCGGTGACGCGCCATCGATGGATGTCAAACGACGCGCGCGCGAACGAGTTCCGTGGTTCCAGCTCTGCCGGAAAAAAATGCCCTGAATGGACAAGGGGCCGGCCGCGGAACCTTGCGGTTCGCGCTACCAGCCCAGCACGGCGAAAATCGCCGCACCCGCGAGCACCAGCCAGCCAAAGTGGCGGCCGCGCGACGAAAACGCATTGAAGGCAGAAGCGGTGCCGTAGATCAGGATCGCCGCGCCGATGATCCAGTGACGCGCGGGCGGAGATCCCATCGATGGCGCCGCCAGAAGAAGAATGCCGCCGGCAAGCCAGGCTACCGCTCCAGCCTGCCACACCAGACGTAACAAGCGGCGCGTCGCGGCCGGTTCGATCCGCGCGGTCGCAAACACTTTGGTCTCGCCCAGCACGCCGTGAACGATGGCGATGAACACAGCGAGCGCGCCGGCGATGTAGAGTGCGATGTCGCGCATGTCTCAGTTGCCTGACTTCGGCGCGCTCATCTTCGCGAACACCGCGCGATTCTTGTTGTCTTCCATCAGCATCGAAAAACCTGAGATCGTGTCGAGGCCGAGGCCGCGCGGAAATCCGGTGTCCGGGTCGGCTTCGAGCTTGGAATAACTCGCGCTGGCGACCTTCTCCCATTTGCCGGCGGGCTTCTTGATTTCCAGATTCGCCACCGTGCCCTTGAGCACCAAACGCACGATGGCTTCGGCGGGCCGCGACGGCTTGGTGAGGCTGAGGTGACCGGCGATCTCTTGCCAACCGTTCTTCAGCGCCCAGGCCGTCAGTTCGTCTTTGGTCATGGCTCACAACCTTGCGTTTGGATAGCGAAAGATACTTCAATGAAGATCGCTGCTTAACCTAACGCCCCACGAATGCCGATCATACGATCCGCGGGATCGATCAGGACACCCGGGTTCAGGATGCCCGCGGGATCGAGCGATTTCTTGGCGCTGGCGAGCGCGCCGCGAAACAAAGGCGGGGACTGGCGTTCGTAACCGCTGCGGTGATCGCGTCCGACGGCGTGGTGATGGGTGACCGTTCCCCCCAGCGCGACGACGATCTCATTGGTCGCCTTCTTGATCTCGCGCCACTTCGCCAGCGAATCGGAGAGCTTTCCGCTCGCGGTGCAGAGCGCGGCATAAGAAAAATAGGGCGCAGGACCGTCGGGATAGATATGGGTAAACCGGCAGGAGACGGTTGCGTCGTGGCCGCAGATTTCGCGAATCGCCGCTCCCGTTTTTTCCCGCGCCCCTTCGTAGAGATGTTCGAAGCGATCCCAGGTGATCGCAGTTTCGAACGTGTCGGTGATGATGCCGAGGGCAATCATGAGATCGCGGTAATACGGCATGCGAATGAAGGCATTGCGCCACTGCCCGGCTGCGCCCTGGCGATGCTCGGCCGCTCCGCCCTTGGGTGCCAGCGATCGCGCCACGGCGTCGGCGTCGAATTGGCCCTGGTGATCGGCGACGAGCTCGAGCGCGCGTTTCATCCACGCGTCGAGCGGATGGTCGGCGGATTCGAATCCGAGGACCAGGATCGCCGACGTTCCATCACCCACGCCGTTGTTGCGCGCTTCCGCGGGATCCAGCAGTCGGCAATTGGCCGGAAAGAGGCCCGATTGGGACAGCGCCCGCACGGCCGACGTGGCCTTCGCCATCGTGCCGAATGCGATGCTGGCAGAGGCCTGGTGCACAGGGCGATCCTGCAGCCGCATCCAGGCCTCCACGATCACGCCCAAAATTCCTTCCGATCCGATGATCAACCGGTCGGGCGATGGCCCCGCGCCCGAACCGGGGAGTCGCCGTGTTTGGATGGTGCCGGCAGGTGTGACCGTCCGCGTCGACTCCACAAAATCGTCGATGTGGGTGTAGAGCGAGGCGTAATGGCCGCCGCTGCGTGTCGCGATCCAACCACCCAGCGTCGAAAGCTGCAGACTCTGAGGGAAGTGACGCAGCGTGAGGCCATGGGGTTTCAATTGCTCTTCGAGTTCGGGCCCGAGTGCGCCGGCCTGGATGCGCGCGGCGCGGCTGGTGCGGTCGATCTCCAGCACTTTGTGCAGGTATTGCAGGTCGATCGAAACCGTTCCCGCGTAAGAGTCGCCGACGTCGGGTTCCACACCGCCGGCGACGCTCGAACCTCCCCCAAAGGGAATGGCGGCGACATTGGCACGCGAGGCCCAGTCGAGAACGGCGGCGACGTCCTCTTCGGATTTCGGAAAAGCCACAACGTCCGGCGGGTGGCGCACGTCGCGCATGAACATGCGCGCGATGTCGCCAAAGGACTTTCCAAGGCTATGCACCAGCCGGTCGTAGGGCGTCACTGAAATGATCGGCGCAAGAGCGGCCGGAACGGCGACACGTGGAGCACGCAAGTGAAAATCGCTCTCGCTCGGCGTGGACACTTCCACAGGAGCAGCACTGCCGAAACGCTTCACGGTGCCACGCACTCGCGCTTCTTCGTCGGGCGACAATACGTCGTCGGCATAACCCCAGCCGTAGAAGCGAAACTTGCGCCGACGCGATAGAGTGGCGAATTCCGTCATGGCGTGTGGCTCCGAAAGCAGTATGGGCGGATAGATGGGATGGCGTAAGCCAACCGAAGCTCGCGGGTGTTTCGCAGCCCTCCTACGCTAAAGCTTCGGAGGGCAACCTTCACTCGCTTCGCGAGCGAAGGTTGGCTGGGGCGGGAGGATTCGAACCTCCGAATGCCGGAATCAAAATCCGGTGCCTTACCACTTGGCGACGCCCCAATGCTGGCCGCTGCTCGCGCGGGCGGCGGACCATACTTACCCGCCCCCCAGGATTCAACGCCACCGCACAGGCGCGGCGAAACGGGCCTATTCGGCCCTCGGCACCGCATATTCTCTGAAGGACGTCGCCTGGAATTCCTGTCGCGGCTCGAGCCGCACCCACAGGGCATCGAGATTCGCATAGCGGCCGGGCGCGAGATGCGAGGGATCGGTCACCTTCACATAGCCGAGCATGACGCCCGTGGTGATCTGCGCCTGATCGAGTGTTTCGTTGCGCGGCCAATGCACGTCGTTCAGGGCCGCGAGTGCGCCGTGGAACTGAATCAGCGAACGCTCGATCCAATCCTGCCAGCGAAAGGCCGAGGGACGAATGAGGCGCTCGTAGTTGGCCCAGCCGATCTTATCGATGGCCCCGGTTGCCAGCGCGATCGTGCGCAGCGCCTGGCGCCGTGCTTCGCCCTGACGCGGAACGAGGGCGCGCTCCGGCCCCACCGTTTCGTCAAGCCAGTCGAGGATGGCGGCGGAATCGATCAGCACCTCGCCGCTGTCCAGCATCAGCGAGGGGATGCGCCTCAGCGGGTTCACTTTGCGCATGGCGTCGAAGTCGCCGAACACTGAGCGCGTATCGTGCTCGTAGGCAAAGCCGAGGGTCAGCAACGAGATCGCCACCCGCCGTACGAAAGGGGAATCGTATTGTCCGATCAAGATCATGGCCGTCCCTTACGGCAGGTAACCCAAGCCTGCAACGCCGGTTGCGGCATCGCAGGGCCGCCTTTATAAGGGCGCCTCTTTTGGGCACCGGAGAGTAGCTCAGCCTGGTAGAGCACCACGTTCGGGACGTGGGGGCCGGAGGTTCGAATCCTCTCTCTCCGACCATTTGCCTATAGCCGCCGCTGGATTTTGGCTCGGGGAGAGGCGACCCTAAGGGTTCGCCATTCTTCTTTCGGTCCCTCCCATGAGCCTGCAACTCTTCTTCCTCAATCCACTGATCCGCCTTTCCATGAAGCGGCGGTTTCGCAAGAAGCCACATGTGATGGAATTGCGCGCTATCATGAGCGAGATCGCGAGGCGGCCGGCAAAGATTCCGCCACGTATCGCCAAGACGGAAACCTCCCTTGGAAGCGTACGCACGGAAGTGTTTCGCGCGGCCAGCGCCGATGAGACGCGGGCCCTGCTTTATATCCACGGCGGCGGCTGGGTGGCGGGAACGCCCACCAATCATATTGCGCTCCTGTGGCGGCTGGCCGACCAGGCCGGCGTGCCGGTTTACGCGCCGGACTATCGGCTTGCGCCCGAGCATCCGTTTCCCGCGGGCCTCGACGATTGTGTCGGTGTCTATCGCGCTTTGCTGGACAAGGGCATTGCGGCCTCTTCCATCGTGGTTGGCGGCGACAGCGCCGGCGGCAATCTCACCCTGGCACTTGCGCTGAAGCTCAAGCAGCTCGGGTGGCCGCAGCCGGCAGGACTTGTCTGTCTTTCGCCGGCGACCGAATTGGTCGAGCCCCTGCCCTCGCATATTTCCAACAAAAATTCGGACGCGATGTTCGATCCGCGCATCTTCGCGACGGTGCGCAAGGTCTACTGGCCGAACCAGGACGGCGCCAATCCGCTGATCTCGCCCCTGCGCGGCGACGTACGCGGCCTGCCGCCGACCTTGTTCCAGGCCTCTGCCGCCGAAATGCTGCGCGACGACAGCGTGCGCATGGCCGAAAAGATGCGCGCCGCCGGTGTGTCGGTGACGCTCGATCTGTGGCCGCGGGTGTTCCACGTCTGGCAAGTGACGGCGGATATCCTGCCCGAGGCGCGCGTCGCCATTCACCGCATCGCCAGTTTCGTGAAGGAGCGTTTTGCGGACACGGCACGAAAGGCCGCGGCTTGAGTCCGAGAGCGGGCATTCGACGCATTTTCTTTTGAATCGTCGCATGGTGCGTTCGGAGCGAACGCCATCCCGCGAGGCCTCATGCGCGAATTGCTCACGATTTTTGCGACCGTCTTCCTCGCCGAGCTGGGCGACAAGACGCAGCTGGCGACCCTGCTGTTCGCGTCCGACAGCAAAATGTCGCCTCTGAGCGTCTTCGTCGCTGCTGCAAGCGCGCTGGTGCTCTCCACGGCAATTGCCGTGATGCTCGGCACGGCGGCGGAACGACATCTGGCCGTTTTGCCGCTGAAGCTGATCGCCGGAATCGGCTTCGTGGCGATCGGCCTTTGGACGATCGCCGGCCACTTCAAGGTCTTGTGAGGTTACTCTGCAGCCTCAATATACGGCTTGATGCGCGCGACTTGACGGGCGATGCGGCGCTTGGCTTCCAGCGTATCGTAGGAATTCTGCAAGCGCAGAAAATAGCCTTCGGACAGATTGAAATAACGGCAGAGACGAAGATCGGTGTCCGCCGTGATATCCCGCTGCGCTTTTACGATCGCATGAATGCGGTTGGGCGGGACAGAGATCGCAGTAGCCAGAGCGTTCTGGCTAAGCCCGAGTTCGTCCAGAAATTCGTGCCGAAGAATTTCACCTGGATGTGGATTTCGAATCTGTTTCATGGCAGCTGTATCTCTTAGTGATAGTCCACGATCTCGACATCGAACGCGTCCGCCGCATTCCAGCGAAAGCAAATCCGCCATTGGCCGTTTATGCGTACGCTGTACTGGCCTTTTCGGTCTCCTTTGAGAGCTTCAAGGTTATTTCCCGGTGGGTTCCTCAAGTCAGCGGCGCTTGCCGAGGCGTCAATTTGCCGTAGCTTCCGCAAAGCTCGCTGTTGGATATCGCGTGGAAACCTGGAACTGAAAAATCCGTTCCAAATCTTCTCCGTCTCCTTGCAGCAAAATGAGCGGATCATCTAATAGAGACCATTACCACAGTCCGTGATACGTATCAAGTATCACATCGGGAATCGGAGGGTCCTTCGAACCAATTCGAGGAATCGAAGAACAAGATTCGCGTCGAATTGCGTGTGCCTGTGCCCCAAGGTTCTACTTGTAAATCAGGCTCATCGTTTCGGCGACGCAGGCGGGGCGTTCCTGGCCTTCGATCTCGATGGTGAATTCGTTGATCAGCTGAAGTCCAGCGCCCTTCGCTTCGACCGACACGAGCTTCTGACGTCCTCGCACGCGGCTTCCCACCGGCACCATTCCGGTGAAGCGCACCTTGTTGGAGCCGTAGTTGATGCCGCGTGTCACGCCAGTGATGCGCAGGGTTTGTGCACCCAACATCGGGATCAGTGAGAGCGTGAGATAGCCGTGTGCGATGGTCTTGCCGCCGGGCATTTCCTTTTTCGCGCGCTCGACGTCGACATGGATCCACTGATGATCACCAGTCGCGTCCGCAAATTTGTTGATGCGGTCCTGATCGATCAGCACCCAATCGGAGACGCCGACCTCCTGACCAACCAGGCTCGCGACGTCATCATAGGAAACGGTTTTCATGGCAGTTCTCCAATTTGAGTTCTAGACGATGCGGCTGTCGCGCTTGCCCCAGTAACGGTCTCGGATCAGCCGTTTGTAGAGCTTTCCAGTGGGATGGCGCGGCAATTCTTGCTCGAAATCCACCGTGCGTGGGCATTTGATCGGTGAAAGATGCTGGCGGCAATAGGCGATGAGCTCTTCGCCAAGCGCGGGATTGGCGTCCGACCAATCGGCCGGCTGCACCACCGCTTTCACCTCTTCGCCGAAGTCCTCGTTGGGCACGCCGATGACGGCGACGTCGGCCACCTTGGGATGGTTGATGAGCAGGTTCTCGGCTTCCTGCGGATAGATATTCACGCCGCCGGAAATGATCATGAAGGCCTTGCGGTCTGTGAGATAGAGATAGCCTTCCGCATCGAGCTTGCCGACGTCGCCCAACGTGGACCAGTTGCCGTGTTCGGGATGGCGCGACTCGGCCGTCTTCTTCTTGTCGTTGTGATATTCAAATTGCGTCTGGCTTTCGAAATAGATCGTGCCTTCATCGCCGATCGGCACTTCCTTGCCTTCGTCGGCGCAAATATGAATCGGGCCGAGCAAGGATTTTCCCACAGTACCGGGATGTTTCAGCCAGTCGGCGCTGCCCACATAACAGAAGCCGTTGCCTTCGGTACCTGCGTAATACTCGTGCAGCACCGGGCCCCACCACTCGATCATCTTGCGCTTGACCTCGATGGGACAAGGCGCAGCTGCGTGAATGGCCGATTTCATCGACGACACGTTGTATTTTGACCGCGCCGCGTCGGGCAGTTTCAGCATGCGCACGAACATCGTGGGCACCCATTGGCTGCAATTGGCTTGATACTTTTCGATGAACCTGAGCGCTTCCTCGGCTTCGAAATGTTCCATCACCACCACCGTGCCGCCGAGGCGATGAACGGTCATGCAGTAGCGCAGCGGTGCGGCATGATAGAGCGGCGCGGGCGAGAGATAGATCGAGTGTTCGCTCAACCCGAAAAGCCCTTGCACGATCGTCAGCAGCGGATTTGGTGCATCAATCGGCATGCCCGATAGCGGTACGCGTACGCCCTTGGGGCGTCCGGTGGTGCCCGAGGAATAAAGCATGTCGGCGCCGGCGATTTCGTCGCCGATGCGGGTCTTGGGCAAATCTCCGGCGGCGTCCTCATAGTTCTTGAAGCCCTCGACCGCACCGCCGACGGCGAAGACCTTCACCCATTTGAGGACGTCCAACAGCTCGTTCGCGACCTTCGCCAGCCCGTGCGAAACGATCAGTACTTTGGCGTTGCAGTCGCCCAGAATGTACTCCACCTCGCCAGCAGTGAGGCGCGACGAAATGCAGGTGTAATAGAGTCCGGCGCGCTGCGCCGCCCAGCAGATCTCCAGATAGCGGATGTTGTTTTCCATGAAGATGGCGATGCCGTCGCCAGGCTTGAGGCCAAGCTTGCGAAAAAGGTGCGCGCCCTGGTTGGAGCGGTCCTCGAGCTGGCGGTAGGTGAGCGTTTCGCCGGTCGCCGCCATGACGATGGCGGGCTTGTCGGGCGTCTTGCCGACGACGACAGCGGGATGCATGGACGGACCTCGAGTTTCGATAGCGATAGGTGACTTTACGAAATGCGAGCGCACGCGCAAACCGCCGCGTTGACAGGTCTTGCTTCGGCCCCCAGAACGGCTAGTTCCTTTGTAATCGCGACGTGATGACCGAACCAGCCCGAAACTCCATTGCCCTCGGCGCCGGCAATATTTCCACGCTCGAATGGATGACGCAGGGGCAGGTTCTGCATTTTGCCCATGCCAATGGGTTCAATGCCGAAACGTATCGTGTCCTGCTGCAGCCGCTCTGCGATCGCTTCCACATTCTTGCCAGCGATGCGCGCGGCCACGGCTTTACGACACTGCCCACCACGCCGGGCCTCGCCAAGAGTTGGCGCATCTTTCGTGACGATCTGGTGCAGCTGCTGGACGCGCTGGGCCCTGAGCCCAAGATTCTTGGAGGCCATTCCATGGGTGGAACGGCGAGTGTAATGGCGGCCGCCATGCGTCCCGATCTCGTGCGTGCGCTGGTGCTGATCGAGCCCGTCTTCGTGCCGACCTGGCCTTGGCTGATCAGCCACGCCATGCGCGCTGTCGCCCTCAAGCCGCCAGTGCCCGATCTCGCGGAGCGCGCGGAACGCCGGCGCGACGTCTTTCCTTCTTTCGAAACGGCGCTGAGTGCCTATCTCGGACGGGGCGCCTTCAAATCCTGGCCCGAGGAAGTCGTTCGCGACTATCTGAAGGGTGGGCTGGTGCCGACGGGAAACGACACGGACATGCGTCTCGCGTGCAAGCCAACTTGGGAGGCCGAGGACTTTCGCTCCACGCCGCTCGGCATCCCCAGACTGGGCGCGAAGATCAAATGTCCGGTGACGATCGTTCATGGCGGCAAATCGGGCGGCACCTGCCGCGATGCCGATGCGGCTTCCTTCGCACGCGCCCACGGCAACACCCGCATCGTAAAAGTCGCCGAAGCGAGCCACTTCCTGCCGATGGAATTTCCGGACGTGGTGCGCGAGGAGATTTTGAGAGTCCCACCCTCCCTCACATGAGGGTTAGGTAGTCAAGCTAGTGGATAGCAACAAGTTTGCAGCTTTGTTTGCCCGCGAAGGATCGCCTTTTCGTCCCGACCAGAGTTTGGAGCAGCGCCGCGCGCAGGCGCGGTCAAGGATG
>JACQDN010000044.1 GCA_016201105.1 Pseudomonadota bacterium | reverse complement strand
CGCACCAGTTGCTCGCGCATGTTCAAGCGTTTCACAAAATGCGTGGGCACGCCGATCGCGTTCAGATGCGTCATCAGGTATTCGCTGATGCGGTTGTTGAGCACGCCTTTGCCGTCCAGCACCGCCTTTTTGGTGGCGTCGAAGGCGGTGGTGTCGTCCTTGAAATACTGGACCAAGGTGCCCGGCTCCGGCCCCTCGTAGAGGATCTTGGCCTTGCCCTCATAGATCATGCGGCGGCGTTTCATGGTGGGTATCCTTCGGGCCGCTCGAAAACGCGAAACGGGGCCGCAACGCACGACCCCGCTGGGAGCTGAACTTAGCGGAAGCCCTAGGCCCGCAGCAACGTTTTCTGCTGCGGCGCAATCCCAGATTCCTTCGCCAGGAGGCATGCGTTATGGTAAGGTCAGATGTTGGGTCTTTTCCTTGCTTTTCAAGAGGTTATGGAATGGGTGGCGGATTTGACGATCGCGAGAAGGGCTTCGAGAACAGATGGGCCCATGACGAGGAATTGCGCTTCAAGGTGATCGCCCGCCGCAACAAGCTTCTGGGCCAGTGGGCGGCGAGGGAAATGGGCCTGCCGAACACCGAATCGGAGGCCTATGCCAAGCAGGTCGTGCAAGCCGAGTTCGAAGAGGCCGGCGACGAAGACGTCTTCCGTAAGATCCGCAAGGATTTCGACGCGCGCAAAGTTGCGCGCAGCGATCATCTCATCCGCACCAAGATGGAAGAGATGATGAGGCTGGCCGGCGATCAGGTCATGGCGGAGAAGAAGTGAGCGCGTGCTTCGGGGTTCCCCCGGAACAAGTCCGGGGTCGCACCTCAGCATGACGAGGTCTGTAGATCGTCATCCTGAAGTGGCTGCGCCAGTTCGGGGTTCGTGCTTCGGGGCTCCCCCGGAACAAGTCCGGGGTCGCACCTCAGCATGACGAGGTCTGTAGATCGTCATCCTGAAGTGGCTGCGCCAGCGGCGGGCTGTGCTCCTCGGCATGACGAGGTCTGTAGATCGTCTTCCTGAAGTGGCTGCGCCAGCGGCGGGGTGTGCTCCTCGGCATGACGAGGTCTGTAGATCGTCATCCTGAAGTAGCTGCGCCAGCGGCGGGCTGTGCTCCTCGGCATGACGAGGTCTGTAGATCGTCATCCTGAGGTGGCCGCGCTAGCGGCGGGCTGTGCGCCTCGGCATGACGAGGTCTGTAGATCGTCATCCTGAGGTGGCCGCGCCAGCGGCCCCCGAAGGACGACGCAACCGCACCAGCGCGTCCGGATACCTCCGCGACAGCGGCACTTTGAGCGTTCCCAATTCCACCGAATAATCTCCGGAGCCTTCCGGTTTCAGCGCCGTCATGCGCGAGGCGTTGACGAGCCAGGAACGGTGCGTGCGCAGAAAGCCGCGCGGCGTGAGTTCGCCTTCGAGTGTAGAGAGCGGCGAGCGCATCAGGAGCCGGCGGCCGTCTTTCAGAACGAACTCGACATAGTTTCCCGCCGAGGCGATCGCGAGAACGTCTTCCAGCCGGACGCGGGTCAATCTGGCGCCGTCGCGTATATCGAAAGTGAGTGTCTGTCCCGGGGTTTCGATCAATTGCTGCTGGCGCAGAAGATGCTCGATCATGGCGCAGCCGGCGACGAACAAGGCATAGCCGAGCACGTCCTTGCGAAATTCATAAGAGAAGTGCGGCCAGAACGAGCCGAAGTCGTAGCGGGCGCCGGCAAGCCGATAGATGAGCTTGCGCAGCAAGACGAAGCCGCTGACATGGGCCAGCGAGAAGATTAGCGCGGCGGGAATGTGGACCAGCAGCCGCCAGCGCGGCCGGCTCCAAGGCGGCGCCACGCGATAGCCGATCCAGGCAATCCAGAAGAACAGCATGAGCGTGACCCAGCTCGTCCCCTCCCAAACGATAGGTCCCGCCAAGCCGTAGCTCGGCTCCTCATGCTGGATGGTGATGACGTTGACGGTGTTGAAGACGGCGACGAGGCAGGCGGCGGCTGAGAGTGCATAGAAGAGGGTGCGCCGGCGCGTGCCGCTCGTCCCTAGCTCATCGCCGCTCATCCCAAGCCATTGCCAAAGATCACCAATCCGTCGCGCTCCATCCCCCGGCGCTTTAAGTCGCGCTGGCGAAGACTCAGATTGTGTGGGGTCGGGGCCGGACATGGGCCTGAGCATAGCCGGTCGGACCGGCCGGTCGGGAGAGGACGGAATGAACAGGACAGCCATGCGCAGACGAACCCTGTTGAAGGGTATGGCCGCAACGACGGCCCTCGCCGGCCTGACGCTGGTGCTACCCGCCCAAGCAAAGCTCTCGGGCGTTATGCGCCGGGTTCGGCCCTCCGATCCCGGTTGGCCGGGCGTCGCGGAGTGGAAGAGGCTGAAGGACGCTGTCGGCGGAAACCTCATTCAGGTTCGTTCGCTGTTCGGCGCATGCGAGGCCGACCCCAAGGGCGCCGCTTGTCTCGACGCCACAAAGAGCATCGGCAATCCGTTCTACATCGGAGATCAACCCGGAGGCACGCAGGTCTCCGGCTGGCTGGATGCGTGGACACCGGAGCCGAGCGTCTACGCCGTCAAGGCGCGCAGCAGCGCCGACGTTGTCGCCGCCGTCAATTTCGCCCGCGACAACAATCTGCGTCTCGTCGTCAAAGGCGCCGGGCATTCCTATCAAGGCACATCTAATGCGGCGGACTCACTCCTCGTCTGGACACGCGCCATGAATGCGGTGACGCTGCATGACAGCTTCGTGCCGAAAGGCTGCGAGGGAAAAGTGGCGCCTGTTCCGGCGGTGACAACGGAGGCCGGTGCGGTTTGGATCGACCTCTATCACGCGGTGACGACGGAGGCCGGACGCTACGTGCAAGGCGGCGGTTGCACCGATGTCGGCGTGGCCGGGCTGATCCAGAGCGGCGGCTTCGGCAGTTCATCGAAGGGTTTCGGCACGGCGGCATCGAGTTTGCTGGAAGCCGAAATCGTCACCGCCGACGGCGTGACGCGCACCGTCAATGCGTGCAGCGATCCCGATCTTTTCTGGGCCATCAAAGGCGGTGGCGGCGGCTGTTGGGGCGTCGTCACCAAACTCACCTTGCGCACATACGATCTGCCGGAATTCTTTGGCGCGGCATGGGGAACTATCAAAGCCAAATCGGACGACGCATTCCGCAACTTGCTGGCACATGTCATCGACTTCTACGCCGACAATCTTTTCAATCCGCATTGGGGCGAACAGATTTCGATTCTGCCGAACAACACCGTCAAGCTCTCCATGGCTTGCCAGGGACTCACCAAGCAGCAAGCCAAGCAAGCCTGGCAGCCGTTTTTCGATTGGGTGAGCGCATTGCCGCACGACATTTCCGTGACGGACAAACTCGGCGCCGGCGCCACGAACGCGCGGCATTGGTGGGACGTTGCAGGCAACCCTTCGATGATCCCCGACAAACGCGACGGTGCCCCGAATTATCACGGCTGGTGGGAAGGCGATGAAGGACAGGTGGGCGCCTTTCTCCACGGCTACGATTCGCTGTGGCTGCCCGCGTCCTTGTTGCTGGGAAATCAGCGGCAACGTCTCGCTGACGCGCTGTTCGCAGGCAGCCGTTACAAGAAAATCGATTTGCATTTCAACAAGGGGCTGGCGGGCGCGCCGCTGGACGTCATCGCGGCGGCGAAAGACACAGCGACAAACCCTGCCGTCCTGGATGCCTTCGCACTGGCCATCATCGCCGACGGCGAGGGGCCTGCTTACAAAGGCCAGACGGGTGCGGCCATGGATCTGGACGCGGCCCACAAGGATGCGCGCCTGATCGATCTGGCGACGGCCGAGCTACGCAAAATCGCGCCGGATGGCGGGTCCTATGTGTCGGAAAGCAACTACTTCAATCCGATCTGGCAAAGGGCCTTTTGGGGAACCAACTATCCAAGGCTTCAGGCGGTCAAAGCGAAATATGATCCGGGCGGACTGTTCTTCGTGCATCATGGCGTGGGCAGTGAAGCGTGGAGCGCCGATGGTTTCACGCGCGTGGGAAAGCAATAGTACACATGCGTTTGCGATCCCTTACTTTCATCTCCCCCTTGCGGGGAGGTCAAAAAATCCTGAGCGCCGCGAAGGATTTTTCGGGCAGGGGGAAGTGCCAGACGAGTTTTGTTCTTCGCCTCTTCCCCCCACCCGAAATTTGCTTCGCAAATTTCGACCTCCCCGCGAGGGGGAGGTAAAAGTGAGAGAGCGATGATGAACTTCCGTTCCCAGTTCACGGCGCGTTGTCTTGTGGCAGTCGCCGCATTGCTGGTCGCCGGTCGTGCCTTTGGCGCCGATACCAGCTGGCTCTACTACGGCGGCGACCAGGGCGGGCAGCGCTATTCCGCTGCCCAACAGATCACACCGGCCAATGTGAACGATCTCGCAGTCGCCTGGACCTATTCGACCGGCGATCTCGTCCATTCCGAGATCAAGCGCGCGGCGTTCGAGAACACGCCGATCCTCGCGGAAGGGCGGCTCTATGTCTGCTCGTCCTTCAACGAAGTGAGCGCGCTCGATCCCGGCACCGGCAGGCCAATCTGGCGTTTCGATCCGAAACTGGATTTGAGCGTGCATTATCCCAACAGCTTCAACTGCCGCGGCGTCGCTTATTGGCGCGCCACAAAACCCCAGAGCGCGAGTTGCCCATCGCGGATCTTTCTGGCCACCAACGACATGCGGCTGATCGCGCTCGATGCGAAAAGCGGCAGGCCCTGTGCGGGTTTCGGCCAGAACGGAACGATCCACGTCGATCCCGGCGGCAAGCTCTTTCACCGCGGCGAGATCGGATTTACCTCGCCGCCGGTGGTTTCGCACGGCATCGTCGTCGTCGGCTCTTCGATGGACGACAATCAGCGAGTGCACGAGCTTCCCGGCACGGTGCACGCCTTCGATGCCGAGACCGGTGCGCCCAAATGGAGTTTCGATCCGCTCGTTGGCGCGCCGTTCAAGGCGGGCTCGGCCAATGTGTGGGCACCGATTTCGGCGGACGATGCGCGCGGATTGGTGTTCCTTCCCACCACAAGCCCGAGCCCCGACTTTTTTGGCGGCCTGCGCCTCGGCGACGACCGCTACGCCGGCGCTGTGGTGGCCGTGAATGTGGAGACGGGAAAGATCGCGTGGTCGTTTCAGACCGTGCATCACAATGTGTGGGACTACGATCTTCCCGCGCAGCCGACGCTCGCGACCGTCACTTACAAAGGAAAGACAGCGCCCGTTGTCATTCAGGGCACCAAGCAGGGCCTCATCTTCACGCTCAACCGCGATACCGGGCTGCCGTTCATTCCCGTGCAGGAACGAAAAGTGCCGCAGGATGCGGCAACCGGCGAAAAGCTCTCACCGACACAACCGTTTCCGATTGCGCCCAAGCCGCTGGCGCCGCACGACATCAAACTTGACGATGCTTTCGGCCTTCTGTGGTTCGACCGCGCGGCCTGCCGCAAGGCGATGGCCGGACTGAAGAGCGAAGGCTTCTACACACCGCCCAGCACGCAAGGCACCATCCTCTATCCCTTCACCGGCGGCGGCATCAATTGGGGCGGGCTCTCCTTCGACGCGTCGCGCGATGTCGTTTACGTCAACACCTCGAGCGCGATGCATACGGTGAAGCTTATTCCGCGGAAGGATTTTGCCGCTGCCAAGCGCGCCGAACCGAACAAGGAAATTTCCCCGCAAGAAGGCGCGCCTTTCGGCATGCGCCGCGACATCCTCGTTTCGCCGCTCGGCATGCCGTGCAATCCCCCGCCCTGGGGCCTCTTGCACGCCATCGACATGCATGACGGACACGAATTGTGGAGTGTGCCGCTCGGCACGACGGAAGATCTCGCGCCGTTCTCCGAATATATCCTCGGCAACACCGGCACGCCGAATTTCGGCGGACCGATCGCGACGGCCAGCGGTCTCGTCTTCATCGCAGCTGCGATGGACAACTATCTGCGCGCCTTCGATGCCAAAACCGGCCAGGAGCTGTGGCGAGGGCGCCTGCCCGCCGGCGGCCAAGCCACGCCGATGACCTATGTCTGGAAAGGGCGGCAATATGTGATCATCGCCGCGGGCGGTCATGCCATGGCGAACACCAAACGCGGCGATCAGATCGTGGCGTTTGCGTTGGGGAACTGAAGACCACCCTCCCTCGGGAGGGTCGAACGATTAAGCGAAGCAAAATCGTTCGGGGAGGATCAGGACGAGATAGTGCAGAAATACCTTCCGCATCCTCCCCGAAATT
>JACQDN010000043.1 GCA_016201105.1 Pseudomonadota bacterium | reverse complement strand
TCATCGAGCGCTGCTTCTGCAGGCTTAAGGATTTCCGCCGGATCGCCACTCGCTACGACAAACTCGCCAGCAATTTTCTCGCCGCTGTCCACCTCGCAGCCCTCGTCGCATACTGGCTTTAATTGAGTCCGGACCCTAGTAAATCTATATCGGAATCCGGCCGGGCACTCCGGCGCGCCCAAGACCCCGCCAACCCGAGCGCTTTAAGGTCAGATTGAGCACGCACCCAATCCGCTATCGCGGTGGTGAGTGAGTGGGCCTCGACGGGCGTCATCCAGAAATCGGCTCCACCGGTTCCTCAAGCGTCCACAGCCTATCAGAAACTCCCGCCGCCATGGCAGGGCGCGTTCACTTCGGCGCCGCCTGCTCCGCAACCAGAGACTTCCACGCCGCGTGGCGGTCGCCCGTGGGCAGCGGCGCGGTTTCGCGCATGATCGCATCCATGTAGTCGCGAAACGCCGGCTGCATGCCGGAGCGCAGCATTGTCCACGCCGCGCGGTAACCCGGCTGGTTGAAGATGTGGTTCTTCAGCGCTTCGCCGTCGCTCGCGGCGCTGGCGTCGTCCAGCATGGCGGCGCGGCGCAGAAGAAATCCGTCTTCGAAGTTGAGAAACAGCGCCGTCATCAGGCGGAGATACTGTTCCAGTTCGGCGGGAGTGAGCTGCGGATCCGCGTTGCGTCCGCGCAGCATGATCGGGGCGAGACCGGGCTCGCCGGTGCGCGCGAGCAAGTCGACCTGGCGCGCGGCCCGGCCCTGCTGCATCGAGGCGCGCTGATGGCGCGTGTTCTGGCGGATCTGGATGCTGAGATAGATCAGCGAGAGCACGACCGCGATGCTGCTGACGAGGCCGGCGACGGCGGCGATATCCGTAAGCGACATGGCTGGTTCAGCCCAGATATTTGCGCAAGGGAATCCAATAATGTTCCGGCCAGCCGCGCGCGAGGTTTTGGGCTTCTTTCGCGTCCTGCGGAATACCGGTGTGGTCGAAGACCAGCAAGGTTTTCGCTTCGCGCGCCTGCAGAGCAAAACGGGCGATGGAATAGAGGCCCTTGGGCCATCCCTTGTCGCTCCACGCCTGGACGAGACGAATGTTGGGCACGATCTCCAGATTCACCCCGAAGATCACGCCGTCGAACAAAGAGAATATTCCGCCCACGACAGGATCGATCGACACGGCAAGGCCGCTCATGGCGGCAAACTGCTTGGCGTCGACCAGGATGCTGAAGATGCGATCTGGCGTCGCGTTGAAGGTTTCTTCCTGATGGATCGCGAACGCGTTTTTGCGAATGCCGCGCGCCGGGCTTTGTGCGGCCAAACTCGGCATCGCGACTGCCGCGACACCAATCGCCGTCATCCCGCCGGCAACCAGCCCTCGCCGCGTGAGAGCGCCGTTACTGTCCTTGTGCATCGGTTTTGTCCCCCCAAAGTTTTTCCGAGCGTTACAGCTTCTCCTTCGGCAGCACCGGCACGCCTTCGGCGAAAGCGCGCGCGGCGGAAACGAATTCGCTCGGCATCATCACCACCGTCATGGTGTTCTGCTCGGCGCCGATCTCGGTCAGCATCTGCATGCGGCGCAGTTCGAGCGAAGCAGGCGTCTTCATGATCTCGTCGGCCGCTTCGCGCAGCTTCACCGCCGCGTCCATCTCGGCTTCCGCCTTGATGATGCGGGCGCGCTTCTCGCGCAAAGCTTCGGCTTCCTGCGCCATGGCGCGCTGCATGGAGGCGGGAATCTCCACGTTTTTCATTTCGACGTTCTGGATTTCCACGCCCCAGGCTTCCGTCATGGAATCGACGCGCTCCTTGAGAAGGCCGGAAAGCTTTTCGCGTTCCTTCAAGACATCGTCGAGGCTGTGCTGACCGATCACGTTGCGCAGCGTCGTCAGCGCCACCTGGATGACGGCGTTGCGCACATTCTGCACTTCGATGATGGCAAGGTTCGGCTTGACTACGCGATACCAGATGACGGCGTTGACCTTCACCGGCACGTTGTCCCGCGTCATCGCTTCCTGCTGCTCGACGCCGTCGGTGAGCACGCGCATGTCCACCTTGATCGCTTTTTCGATGCCGAGCGGAATGATCCAGAAGAGGCCCGGGCCCCTCAGCCCGGTATAGCTGCCGAAGCGGAAGACGAGCGCGCGCTCGTATTGCTGTGCGATGCGAAAGCCGCTGATGCCGAGGAAAACGATAATAGCGACTGCGATGAGTAGCGGGCCCATGATTGTCTCCTGTGCACCAGCCTTGGATCCATAGGTATGCTTGGCTGAGGTCTTTTGTAAGCACGCGAAATTCATGCGCGCCCTGCTGGACTTAGGCTTCTTTCCCGCCGTCCCGCGTTCGTAGATGACCGACTCGCGGCTTGACCGGATAGAACATATTCCTACCATCGAAACAGGTTGCAGCGAACGGATATCTGTATGCGCAAGGTCCTGGGCACACTTTTGATCCTCACGGCGGTCACCACCGTCGCCTACTGGGCGAATTATTTCACCGGCGGCGACGTGCGCGTGGTGGATGCGCGCTGGTATTCCGCGTTCGAAGACGCCTTTCCGGTTTCCGACGGCTGGATGGCGCTCACCTCGCTGCTCGCCGGAATTGGATTGTGGAGCGGCCGCATTTGGGGCGCGCGCTTCGGGCTGCTCGCCGGCTCCGCCCTGCTCTTTCTGGCCGGAATGGACATCACCTTCAACATCGAGAACGGGCTTTACGCCCAACTGGCGGCGAACGATGCGATGAAGTTCGAACTCGTCATCAATGTGTGGACGCTGGTGTTGGGGGTGTGGGTGATTGCGTTTTGCTGGAAGGAAGCGGTTTGAAATCGCCTCTCCCTCGCCGCCTTCGCTAGAGCTACGGCGTGCCTTGAGTTTGCACCTGCCACGCCGAAGCGGAGCGTAGGCGGCAAGGGAGAGGCGATTGAACAGCGCTACTGCACAACCTTCGCCGTGAAGGTCGTCTCGCCCGCGATCGTCCAGAAGCTCACATGCAACGTGTATTTCGCGCCGTCGGCGTATTTTACCTTGATGAGCGTCACTTGGCGCGTATCGCTGTAGCTTTCGCCCGGTTTCAGCGTGCGCGACACCGGTTCGTAGATCATGGGACACATGGTCTCGTCGTCCACCATCTGTCCGCCGGTATCGGTGATGTACCAGGTGTGAGACGTGCAATCGTTCGAAGCTTCCAGCGTCACGTCCTTGTTCATCGTGTTGGTCAACGTGAACGTGGCTTCTTCGGTTTGGCGCTGATCGCTCACCGGCTGCCGGTTGAGCGTGACTTCCGCAGGAAATTTGACGCCAAGCGTGACGCCACCGGAAGGCGCCGTGCTGTCGTCCGTTCCGCCGTAGCCTTGCGCGCAGGCCGAGCCGGAAATTCCCAGCGCGATGGCGAAAAGCAGCGAAGTGCGGGAAGCAGCGTTCATGATCGTCCCCATCGAAGTGGCTCCAAGATCATCGCGCCAATTGCGAGGGAAAGCGAGGCGTCAGGTCTTGCCGGTGCCGGCCGCATGGTTGGCGATGAGCGGACGGGTGCGCAGCCAGATGGTTAGAACTTGCGCAAGAATAAGAGCGCAGCCGAAAACCAGCGCGCCGTCCGTCCACACCATGATGTCCGCGCTCGGACGGGCGGCGGGTTGCGCGGCGAGCTGCGGAAAGACGAGCTTGAGGCCGTAACGAATGAGAAAGAGTCCGATCACCAGAAAAGTCCCGATCGGCGTCGCCTTGCTGGAGATGGCGCCCGTCGCCGGATCGATGGAGAGTTCGAGATGGCGGCCGAACAGGTGGCCGACGCCGGCGCCGGCCAGGCCCGCCGCGACAAAGGCCGCAATCACGGCCGCATTCGGTTTCGCCGTCAGCGCGAGCGTGGCGACGGTTGCTGCCGCGAGGATTACCGGCCTGATCCACATCCGGGTGAGCCGCACCGGGCTCGGTTTCGCCCTCGCCCCGCGCCAGACGATCAGCGCAAGCACGATGATGGGCGCGATATAGGGCGCAAGATCCTTGGGCATGGCGGGACGCTAACGGATCGGCGCGGGCGCGCCAATGATCGTTCACGAAAACCACCCTCCCTCAAGGGGCCCTCAAGGGGAGGGTTGCACGGTAGGCTCAAGTAGCGAAAAATTGGTTGGAAATCCGTTTCGACGGTTGCAAGCCATGCGCAATTTCTCCAGCAGTCCGATACTCGCAGGCGTGATCTGCATGGCGATGTTTGGAGCGGCGTGCGGCGCGGCTCCAGCGGCGAAATCCAAAGCTCCGCCAAAAGCTTCGGCAGACTGGAGCACTTACAAGAACCCCGAATTGGGCTATTCGATTTCCACTCCCAAGACCTGGAACGCGGATACCGCTTACGTCTATTCCGGCTTCGGCCCCGATCACGATATCCACGGCGTGGCCTTCGCCATCCCCGAGAGCCTGGCACAAGGAACGAATCTTTCCACGAGCCTCACCGCCGTGAGTGTCGAGAGCGTGGCGCCGGGAAATAGCTGCGATGCGACGCGCTTCCTGCCTGACGCCCAGAACCTCCATGTGCTCAAGCAGGACGGAAGGACGTGGTCCGTCGCCGACAGCGGCGAAGGAGCTGCCGGGAATTTCTACGAAACCACCGTGTTCGCACTGTCCACGAGAGGCGAATGCCTGGGCGTGCGCTATCTCATCCATTCGACGAACATCGGCAATTACGACCCCGGCACGGTCAGGGAATTCGACCGCAAGGCATTGCTCGCCACGTTCGACCGTATCCGCCGTTCGCTGAAGCTGGCTGTTCCCTAGAACGCGACCGTCGCCTCGCGATCTTTCTGCGGCAGCTGGTCAATGAGCTGCCGGAGCGACAGTCGGGTCACGGGATGGACCCAGGCCGGTGCAACGTCCGCGAGTGGTAAAAGGACGAAGGCACGGTCTTGCACGCGCGGGTGAGGCAGCACCGGCGGTCCGCGCTCCACGCGCCCGTCATAGTCAATCAAATCGAGATCGAGGGTGCGCGGCGCATTAAGAATGCCGCGTTTCCGCCCGAAAGACCTCTCGACCTCATGCAGGATATCCATGAGTTGTCGTGGTGAATGAGACGTTTCCACTTGGGCAACCGCGTTTACGAACTTCGGTTCATTCGGATCCGGCCATGCGGGACTTTGATAATGTCGCGAAACTTTCACGGGGACTAGCGCGTTATTGGCGAGCGCTTGAAGCGCGGCGTCAATGGTTTGTCGCGAAGTTCCCGCATGCGATGAGAGATTCGATCCGAGGGCAATCACAATCATGGAAATTTCGCGCGATTTCTCTTGCAGGCGTCCGCCAATGTCCTAAAACCGCCTCACGTTCGGGTCGACTATAACGCGTTCAATAACAGGTTTTGGCGCATATATTTTTCAGGAGTTTGAGATGCTGTTCTATCCGCAGGAAAAGCTGGCTCTGTTCATCGATGGCGCAAACCTCTACGGCGCCGCCAAAGGTCTGCAATTCGACATTGATTATAAGCGCCTGCTCGAATTGTTCGCGCGCAAGGGTCTTCTGGTCCGCGCCTTCTACTATACCGCCGTGGCCGAAGATCAGGACTTCTCGCCGCTGCGCCCGCTGGTCGACTGGCTGGACTATAACGGCTTCGCCGTCGTCACCAAGCCGCTCAAGGAATTCACCGACTCGCAGGGCCGCCGTCGCGTGAAGGGCAATATGGACATCGAACTCGCCATCGACGTGATGGAGATGGCCGATCAGGTGGACCACATCGTGATCTTCTCCGGCGACGGCGACTTCCGCCGGCTGGTGGAAGCCGCCCAGCGCAAGGGCCGCCGGGTGAGCGTGGTCTCCACCATCCGCACCCAGCCGCCCATGGTGTCCGACGAACTGCGCCGCCAGGCCGACAATTTCATCGAGCTGGAAGAGCTCAAGCCCATGATCGCGCGTGAGGGCGGGCCGCGCTCCGCCGCTATGCAGCAGCAGTCGCCACCGCCGCAGAGCCAATACGCGCAGGCTGGTTGATTTCGGCGGGTAGATTCTCTCACTCCCTTGTGGGGACCGTCGAGGGTAGTGTGGGGGGATGAGTGCAACGCCGCCCCGCAATTGTCCGCTATGTCCGAGACTGGCTGCTTTTAGAGCGGCGAACAGAAAAACCTATCCGGACTATTTCAACGATCCGGTGCCGACCTTCGAAGGGCGCAATGTGCGGCTGCTGATCGTGGGGCTTGCGCCGGGTCTGCATGGCGCCAACCACACGGGACGTCCGTTCACCGGCGACTATGCGGGCGATCTGCTTTACGCGACGCTGCTCAAACATGGACTGGCGCGCGGGCGCTATGATGAGCGCGCCGACGATTCCCTGGAATTGATCGATTGTGCGATCGCCAATGCCGTGCGCTGCGTGCCGCCCGAAAACAAGCCGCTGCCCGCTGAGATCAACACCTGCCGTCAATTCCTGATCGCGCAGATCGAGGCACTGCCCCATTTGCGCGCGGTCCTGGCGTTGGGAAAGATCGCACATGACAGCGTCTTGACGGCGCTGAACGCCAAGAAGAGTCAGCATCCTTTCAAGCACGGCGCGGCATACAAAATCGGCAAACTCACGCTGGTCTCGAGTTATCACTGCTCGCGCTACAACACCAATACGGGCGTGCTGACGCCTGCGATGTTCGACGCGGCGGTCAAAGAGGCGAAAATCACCGCCATGCCGCAGATATGAGCGGCTTGCTATGAAGGACCGGCGCAAGCAGATCGTTCGCGATGCCTATGACGCGATTGCGCAGGACTATCTGGCGTGGTCGGGCGGATCCGAGGTGCGCTTGCGGCAGTTGCAGAATCTGCTCGCGCGTCTGCCGCAGAACGCGCGCGTGCTGGAGCTGGGATGCGGCGCGGGCGTGCCGGTGACGAAGGCTCTGGCGGAGCGTGGATCGGTCACTGCGGTGGACATCTCGCCCGCACAAATCGCGCTTGCCGAAAAGAACGTGCCTGGCGCGAAGTTTCTCTGCGCCGACATGATGACGCTTGCGTTCAGTGCCGAAACATTCGACGCCGTCGCAGCTTTCTACGCGATCACTCACGTACCGAGGGAAGAACACGCGGAGCTGTTCCGGCACATTTTCCACTGGCTGAAACCGGGCGGGATTTTCTTTGCCAGCCTCGGCGCTTCGGCATCGGATGACGCGATCGAAGACGACTGGTTGGGCAAACCGAACTTCTTCAGCCATCACAATGCGGAGACAAACCTAAAGCTGTTGGCCGATGCCGGTTTCGCACCCGTCGCGCATGAGATCGTCAAACAGGATTTGAAGGGTGAGGACGCGCAGTTTCTTTGGGTGATGGCGCAAAAGTCTTGACTACCCTCCCCTTGAGGGAGGGTCGAAAAATTCGTGAGCGCAGCGAGCGGATTTTTCGGGGAGGGGTCATGCCGTGATGCGCAAAATCGTGCGCGGTCGAGTGCCGGTCACACTTGGATAGGCCTCGGCATGACCCCTCCCCGAAATTCGCTCCGCAAATTTGGACCCTCCCTCAAGGGGAGGGTAGTTTCTCAGCTATAGCGCTCTTCCTTCCAGGGATCGGCTTCGTTGTGATAGCCGCGGACTTCCCAGAAGCCCGGCTTGTCGTTCGCCGAGAACTCGATCCGCGTCACCCATTTGGCGCTTTTCCAGAAATACCATTTGGGAATGACGACGCGCACCGGTCCGCCATGTTCTCGCGGCAACGGCTTTCCTTCCCAGCTATGGGCGAGCAGCACGTCGCTGTCGGCGAAGACCTCCAGTTTCACATTGGTCGTGTAGCCGTCATAGCAATGGAAGATGACGTGTTTGGCGTCGGGCTTCGGCTTCGCCAGATCGAGCAGCGTGCGGCTCGACACGCCTTGCCAATGATTGTCGTAGCGGCTCCAGGCGGTGACGCAGTGGATGTCGCTGACGCTTTCGGATTGCGGTAGGGCGAAAAACTGATCCAGCTTCAGCGCGAGCGGATTTTCGACCAACCCTAGAATCTGCAGCCGCCAATTCTCTTTCTTCACGTCGGGCTGCACGCCCAGATCGAGCACCGGCCAGTTCGTCACCTGCTTTTGTCCCGGCGGCAGGCGGCCCAGATGTGCCTCGTCCGGCATGCCGGTGATGAGCCTGCCCTCGTCCGCCCACTTTTCCTTGGAATGAATGAGCTTGTCTTTGATTTTTCCAACAAGTGTGGGGCCGATCAGCGCGGGATCCTCGGGAGCGTCGTCGGACATGACTAACCCTTCGCCCGCATCAGCCGCGCTTTGTCGCGCTGCCAGTCGCGCTGCTTCTCGGTCTCACGCTTGTCGTGCAGCTTCTTGCCCTTGGCGATGCCGAGCTCCAGCTTGGCGATGCCCTTGGGCGTGAAATAAAGCCTGAGCGGGATCAGCGTCATGCCTTCGCGCTGCACGGCGGCGGCGAGCTTGCGCGCTTCGGCCTTGTGCACCAGCACTTTGCGGGCGCGTTTGGGCTCGTGATTGAAGCGGTTGGCCATCTTGTATTCGGGGATATAGGCGTTCACGAGGAAGATCTCGCCGTCCTTGGCGGTGGCGTAGGATTCCCCGATCGTCGCCTTGCCGCCGCGCAGCGCCTTCACTTCCGAGCCCATCAGCTGGATGCCGGCTTCCAGCGTGGATTCGATGGCATAGGCGTGACGCGCCTTGCGGTTGTCGGCGACGATCTTTCGTTCGTCGTCGCCTTTTTTCTTTGCCATGGATCAGACCTTCAGGCCTGCATGGGCCATGGCGTCGCGTACCCGCGTGCGAGCGCCTTCCGTCGCCGCCATCATCGGCAAGCGCACTTCATCGCTGCAGAGGCCAAGGAGGGACGCAGCATATTTCACCGGACCCGGGCTCGGCTCGCAGAACAGCGCATCATGCAGCGGTACCAGTTTGTCCTGGATCGCGAGCGCCGCTTCGAAGGCGCCCTGCATGCAGGCTTCCTGGAACTGCGAGCACAGTTTCGGCGCGACGTTGGCCGTCACCGAAATGCAGCCATGACCGCCGTGAGCCATATAGCCGAGCGCGGTTCCGTCTTCGCCGGAGAGCAGGCGCCAATTCTTGCCGCAGGCTGCGCGCTCGCGGCTTGGGCGCATCAGATTGGCGGTGGCGTCCTTCACGCCGACGATGTTCGCGATTTTGGAAAGCCGCGCCATGGTGTCGACCGAAATCTCGACAATCGCGCGTCCGGGAATGTTGTAGAGCACGATCGGAATATCGACCGCCTCGGCGATCGACGCGTAGTGGCGATAGAGGCCTTCCTGCGAGGGCTTGTTGTAATAACCGGTGACGGAGAGAACGGCATCGGCGCCCACCGCTTTGGCGTGGCGCGTGAGAGCGATGGCTTCAGCGGTCGAGTTGGAGCCAGCGCCTGCGATCACGGGCACGCGCCCCGCTGCCTCTTCCACACAGATTTGCACCACGCGCATGTGTTCTTCGTGGCTGAGCGTGGGCGATTCGCCGGTGGTGCCGCAGGGCACCAGCCCGTGCGAGCCTTCCGCGATCTGCCATGCGACAAGTTTGCGGAACGCCGCCTCGTCCACGGCGCCTTTTTTCATGGGGGTAATCAGGTCCGGGATGGAACCCTTCAGCCGTTCGCGCACATCGCGCATCAATGATCCAATTCCTCGGCCGGTTTCTCTGGTTAGCTTTTGGCCAATAGTTAGTCACACAAAATAACGCGCGCTTTACCGAAGCGGCAAGGCATGATCGCTAGCATCCCTTAACTATGGCAGGTATGTTTTCTTCTCCAGCCCAAATCCGTCGAGGTTGTTGATCCGGTGGTACCCGAGAGGTCTTTTTTTCGCCTGGCCCTGCTGGCGAGCGCCGCGAGCGCGATGGGCGGTTTCGCCCTCGCCCAGAGCGCGCTGCCGCCCGGCGTCATCCAGAACGGCACCGTCATCACGATGGCGCCGATCTCGGATTCCGACAGCCCGGCCGAGCGGGGCCCGACTATCACCTCCGAGCGCAGGCCCAGTGCAATCCGGGTTTTGAGCCAGCAAGACCACGACCTCTATACCAAAGCCTTCGATGCGGCGGCCCGCGGCGACTGGACGGCCGCCCGGGCGCTCGCGGACCAGGGACATGACCCGATCGCCCGCCGCCTGATCCAGTGGCGCTATCTGTTGGACAAGAACAGCGGCGCAGCGTTTGCCGAGATCAGCGCTTTCCTCCGCGCCAATCCCGACTGGCCCTCGCGCGACACGCTTTTTGCCCGTGCCGAACGCGCGATGGATCCGGCGATGGATCCGCACGCGGTCGTTTCGTGGTTCGGCGATCGCGAACCCACCACCGGCATGGGCCGCGTCCGGTTGGGCGAAGCGCTTGTTGCAACCGGCAGCATCACCAAGGGCAATGAGTACATCCGCCAGGGATGGATCACCGGCAGCTTCGAGCCGGCCGACGAACTCATGATCGCGCAGCGCCACGGCAGTCTGCTGACGCCGGAGGTGGACCGCCAGCGCCTCGACCAGCTCTTGTGGGCGAACGATCTCGCCGGCGCGCGGCGCGAAATCTCGCGCGTGACGGCGGACGTGCAGCGCGTCGGCCAGACGCGTATCGCGCTGCAAAGCGGTGCGGGCGCCGGACTCAAGATGTTCGAGAACCTGCCGGGCGCATCGCGCAACGATCCAGGCCTCACCTTCGACCGTGCCCGCGCGCTCAGACGCCAGGGCCGTGTCGACGAGGTGCCGCCGGTGATCGAATCCGCGCCGGTGCGCGAGATCGCCAAGGCCGGCGCAACCAAATGGTGGGCGGAGGTCAACCTCGCCGTCCGCCAGGCGATCAAGGACAGCAATTACCGCAGCGCCTATTGGATGGCGTCGAGGACCGGCCTCACCGAGGGCCAGGAATATGCCGAAGCGCAGTTCCTCGCCGGCTGGATCGCGCTCACCTATTTGAAGGACGCCAAAACCGCGCTGACGCATTTCGAGAACCTGGAAAAAGGCGTGACGCGTCCGATCAGCAAGTCGCGGGCGCTCTACTGGCAGGGCCGCGCCGAAGAAGCGTCAGGCGATCAGGCTTCCGCCTATCAGGACTATCACTCGGCGTCCGCCTATCCCGACACATTCTACGGCCAGCTCGCGCTCGCCAAGGTCGATGCGACGCCGCATATGCATCTGCGCGAGGCAGTGGCGGACACCGCCTCGGTGAAGGCGGATTTCGACAAGGACGACGAAGTGCGCGCCGTCCGCGTGCTGGCCGATGTCGGCATCGTCAGTCTGGTGCGTACCTTCGCGCTCGACAGCGCCGAAAAACATCCCGACGCCGGACACATCAAGCTCCTGGGTGAGATGCTCGTGCAGTCGGGATTTCGTGAAGTCGCCGTGCGCATCGCCAAGGGTGCGAGCTATGAAGGCGTTCTCATCGCCGCCTATTCGCATCCCATGATCGCGTTGCCAGCCTATACCGGACCTGCGCCGGCGCCGGAGCCCGCCTTTGTCTACGGGATCATCCGGCAGGAAACCGAATTCGATCCCACGGCCGTGAGCGGCGCGGGCGCGGTAGGATTGATGCAGCTGATGCCCTCCACCGCGCGGCACTCGGCAAACTATGCGGGCCTGCCCTACCGGCCCAACGATCTGGTTTCCGATCCCACCTACAACATGCAATTGGGTATGGCCGAACTCTCGGGCGATCTTGCCGACTGGGGCCGCTCGTTGGTTTTGACGTCCGCCGCCTACAATGCCGGCCCCAACAATGCGGCCAAATGGGTGGCGGCCAATGGCGATCCCAGAAGCCCCACCGTCGATCCCATCGACTGGATCGAGCTGATCCCTTTCAGCGAAACGCGCAATTACGTCCAGCGCGTGATCGAGAACACCAATGTCTATCGCAGCCGGATCACCGGACGCGACGAGCCCTTGCGCATCTTGAGCGATGTCTATGGAGCGAATGCGGCGAATATGAAGCCGCTGCAATATGTGCCGCCGGCGACGGAGCCCGGCGAAACCGTACCGACGCCCAAGCCGCGTCCGCGGCACGGACGCGAGGAAACGGTGGCTCCGTAAATCAACTCAGCGGAAAATCGAAAGCCATTCGCGCGCCAGACGCTGGGCCTCGGCGATCTGGTTCGAGGTCATCTCGCTGGAAATCTGGGCGCGCCAGGATTTGGCGATTTCGCTGCCCTTCATCGCGGCGAGATTGAACCACTTGTGTGCTGCCACATAATCCACGCCCACGCCCTGACCTGTGGAATAGGCAAGACCGAGATTGTAGAGCGCGTCCGGACGACCCTTCTTCGCGTCAGTTTCAAATTGCGTCAGCGCATCGACATCTATGCACGCCATCGCAGCCTCCCCTTTTTTTGTGCGGACCGACCAAGGTCCGCTCCCCATCGACGCCACAGGAACAGCCCTGCGCGCATCGAGATCGTGATGGGGGATAACTAAAGCGGGGTTAACGCGCTTAACGTTGACGTTCATCAATCGTTAAGCGGCGTAAACCATACGGAGATTCAGGGACGGGCATCCTCCCCGAAATTTGCTGCGCAAATTTCGACCCTCTTGAGGGAGGGTGGGTTCACATGCGGGCGCGCTGGCCGAAGAGGATTTTGCGGGCCTCTTCCTGCGCTTTGGGATCGTTGTCCTGCGCCTGGCGCAGTTCGCGCCCCAGCCGGTAGCCGCGTTCGGTCGCCGGGCGCGCGCGGATGCGATCGCGCCATGCCACCACGTTGGGGAATTCGTCCATCGGCTGGCTGCGCGAGGCGGCCATGATCCAGCCCCAGCACGCCATGTCGGCGATCGAATAGCTGCCGGCCAGGAACTTGCGCGTGGCCAAGCGCTTGTTCATCACGCCCAGCAGGCGGTGAACCTCGTCGACATAGCGCTTGCGCGCATAGTCGTTGCCCTCCTTGGCATAGTTGAGGAAATGGCCCGCCTGACCGGCCATCGGACCGAGGCCCGCCATCTGCCAGAACAGCCATTCGTCGACTTCGACGCGCTTGCGCTCGTCGGCGGGATAGAACTTGCCGGTCTTGCGTCCGAGATATTGCAGGATGGCGCCGGATTCGAAGACCGAGATCGGCTTGCCGCCGGGGCCGTCGGGATCGACGATCGCGGGCATGCGGTTGTTGGGCGCGATCTTGAGAAACGATGAGGTGAACTGTTCGCCCTTGCCGATGTTCACCGCCTTCAGCTCGTAAGGCAGGGCGCACTCCTCCAGCATCATGGAGATCTTCCAGCCGTTCGGCGTCGGCCAGTAGTAGAGCTCGATGGGACGCTGCTTGGATTTGCCCGGTTTGGATTTCGAGGAATTTCCAGAGCGCGCAGATCGGCGCTTGCCCTTAAATGGCTTGGCCGCGGTTGCCCGAGAGGCGCGCTTGCGCCCAGCTCGTGAAACCGCGGCCTTTGCCTTTACCATGCTCCGCCCCTACGTCGCCGAAGCGAGATTGACGTTCATGGTACGCTTTGCGTTAGCGAAGCGTTCTACTTTTTCGCTTTGCGGCGGCGCTTCGTCTTGCGTCCGCCCTTTTTCGCCGCCGCCTTCTTGGTGGCGCGCTTCTTCGTCTTTCTCTTCTTTGCAGTCATTGGCATGTCAAACGACTCCTCTTGTGTTTTCGGGCCGTGCGACTCGCACCCCCCAAAACATTGAGAAATATGAGGAACTTAGGTTAGCGACGCAATACTGTCGCATCGGCGCACATTTTTTGAAAAATCGCTTGCGCCGAAAAATCCTTATTTTATCTATGTTATCCGCTATCGTCCGTAAGCGGAGTATTATTTCGCAAGTGTTGACGCCAAATCGCCCGAGAGGCGCATTTTGTACGAATCACCCCTCTTCGGTGATTCCCAAACGCTCCTTCAGAATTGCGTTCACGACCTGCGGATTTGCTTTTCCGCCCGTCACCTTCATCACCTGACCGACAAACCAACCGGCAAGTTTCGGTTTGGCTTTCACTTCGGCGACCTTGTCGGGATTGGCGGCGATGATCTCATCGACCGCCTTCTCGATCGCACCGGTATCGGTGACCTGACGAAGCCCGCGGCTCTCCACGATCGCGCGCGGGTCGCCGCCTTCGGTCCACACAATATCCAGGAGATCCTTGGCGATCTTGCCGCTGATCACGTTGGCTGCAACCACCTGAACGATGGCGCTGTTGGCAGTCGCCGATACCGGGCCCGTGGATACTGTGAGCCCCGCCTTGTTGAGACGGCCGAAATATTCGTTGTTCAACCAGTTTGCCGCCTGTTTCGCGTCGGCACCGTCGCGCACCATCGCTTCGAAGTAATCCGCGGTCTCGCGCTCCGACACCAAAACGGCGGCGTCGTAAGCGGAAAGCCCCGCTTTCATGAAGCGCGCTTTCTTCTCGTCGGGAAGTTCCGGCAGCGATTTGGCGATCTCCTTCACCCAGGCGTCTTCGAGCACCAGAGGAAGCAGGTCCGGATCAGGAAAATAGCGGTAATCATGCGCTTCTTCCTTGGAGCGCATGGAGCGGGTTTCGCCTGCGCGGTTGTCGTAAAGCCGGGTCTCCTGCTTGATCGAGCCGCCGGATTCCAAGATATCGACCTGGCGGCGCGCCTCGAATTCCACCGCCTGCGCCACGAAACGCATCGAGTTCACATTCTTGACTTCGCAGCGCGTGCCGAGCGGAGCGCCGGGTTTGCGCACCGAAACGTTCACGTCGGCACGCATGGAGCCTTCGTCCATGTTGCCGTCGCAAGTGCCAAGATAGCGCACGATGGCGCGCAGTTTGCGCAGGAACGCCGCCGCCTCCTCGCTCGAGCGCATGTCGGGCTTGGTCACGATCTCCATCAACGCCACGCCGGAGCGATTGAGATCGACGTAGGAATAATCGGGGTGCTGGTCGTGCAGGCTTTTGCCCGCATCCTGTTCCAAATGCAGGCGCTCGATGCCGACGCGAACGGTTTCGCCGTCAGGCAGATCGATGAAAACTTCGCCTTCACCGACGACGGGGTTCTTGTACTGCGAAATCTGATAGCCGGAAGGAAGATCGGGATAGAAATAGTTCTTCCGGTCGAACACCGAAGTGAGATTGATCTGCGCCTTAAGGCCAAGACCGGTGCGCACCGCCTGCTCGACACAATAACGGTTGATGACGGGCAGCATGCCCGGCATGCCCGCATCGACGAAGCTTACCTGGCTGTTCGGCTCGGCTCCGAAAGCGGTGCTGGCGCCCGAAAAGAGCTTGGCTTTGGAGAGCACCTGGGCATGGACTTCCAGGCCGATGACGATCTCCCACGGACCCGTCTGGCCATTGATCAGCTTGGAACGTTCCTTGGGGCTTTCAGGGGCGGCGCTCATGCGGCCCTCCACCATGTGGCCGGTTTGGCCGCGAAATTCGCTGCCGTTTCAATGGACTGGCCGACACGCAGGACGGTGGCTTCGTCGAACGCCTTGCCGATGACCTGAAGGCCGAGCGGCAGGCCATCGCGCGTGAGACCTGCAGGAACGGCAAGGCCCGGAAGCCCGGCCAGGTTCACCGTCACCGTGAAGACGTCGTTCAAATACATAGAGACGGGATCGGAGGTTTTGGCGCCGATGGCGAAGGCCGGCCCCGGGGTCGCGGGCGTCAGCAGCACGTCGCACTTCTTGAAGGCTTCGGTGAAGTCGCGAAGGATCAGCGCACGCACCTTCTGGGCGCGGGAATAGTAGGCGTCGTAGTAACCGGCCGAAAGCACATAGGTGCCGATGAGAATGCGGCGGCGGACTTCCGCGCCAAAGCCTTCGGCCCTGCTCTTCTCATAGAGTTCCAGGACATCGTGGATGCCGGCGGCGCGGTGTCCGAAGCGCACGCCGTCATAGCGCGCCAGGTTCGAGGAGGCTTCCGCGGGCGCCACAATATAATAAGCCGGCAGGGCGTATTTGGTGTGCGGCAGGCTGACGTCGACCAGCTCGGCACCCTGCGCTTTCAGCCACTCGCCACCCTTGGACCAAAGAGCATCGATCTCCGGCGGCGCACCGTCGATGCGGTACTCCTTGGGAATACCGACTCTCAAACCCTTCACGCCGCCGGCCAGCATCGCTTCGTAGTCCGGCACCGGCACGTCGACGCTGGTGGAGTCCTTGGGATCCACGCTCGCCATCGACTTGAGCAGAATCGCAGCGTCGCGCACCGTGCGCGCCATCGGGCCGGCTTGATCGAGCGAGGAGGCAAAGGCGACAATGCCCCAGCGCGAGCAGCGGCCATAAGTCGGCTTGAGGCCGACCGTTCCTGTCACGGCCGCGGGCTGACGGATCGAGCCGCCGGTGTCGGTGCCCGTGGCGCCCAGACAAAGGTTCGCCGCGACGGAGGCTGCGGAGCCGCCCGACGAGCCACCCGGCACCAAACCCTCATTCGAATTGCGCGCGCGCCAGGGATTGAGGACGGGCTTGAAGTAGCTGGTTTCATTGGACGAGCCCATGGCGAATTCGTCCATGTTCGTCTTGCCGAGCAACACCGCGCCGTCGTTCCAAAGATTTTGCGTGACGGTGGATTCGTAAGGCGGCACGAAGTTGCCGAGGATATTGCTGCCGGCGGTCGTGCGCACGCCTTTGGTGCAGAACAGATCCTTGATCGCGATCGGCAGACCTTCGAGCGCGCCTGCCTCGCCTTTGACCAGACGCGCATCGGACGCTTTGGCCATGGCCATGGCGCGCTCCGGCGTTTCGGTGACGAAGGCGTTGAGAGAACGCGCGCTTTCGACCGCCGCGACGAAAGCCTTTGTCAGCTCGGTGGAGGAAATCTTCTTGGCCCGCACCGCATCGCGCGCTTCGGCCAAGGTGAAATCGGTGGGTGTGGAGGGAAGTGTCATTCCACCACCTTCGGAACCAGGAAGAAGCGATCTTCGGTGAGCGGCGCATTGGCGACGACCGCTTCGGCATTGCCGCCGTCCGTCACCACGTCGTCGCGCATTTTCAGGCGCTGCTCGACGACGCTGGTCATCGGCGCCACGCCCGCCACATCGACTTCGTTGAGTTGCTGGACCCAGTCGAAGATGCCATTGAGCTCACGCACCATGGGTTCCACGCGCTCTTCCGGGAGCGCAATACGGGCAAGCTTGGCAATACGCCGGACGGTGTCCTTGTCGACGGACATGGGGCCGCTCTATGTGGTAAGGGTTCGCGCCTTGCTACCAACCGATCGGGCGGGTGGCAAGCCGAGCATTCCGGAGCCAAGAATATCAAATGTCGCTAGAGATTACCGGTATAGACCACGTCCAGATCGCAGTACCCAAAGCGCTGGAAGCCGAGTGCCTGCGCTTCTATCGCGAAGTCTTCGCTTTCAGCGAAATCCCCAAGCCCGAAGAGCTGCGCGGGCGCGGCGGCGCTTGGTTCCAAGTCGGCCCGCTGCAAATGCATATCGGGGTTGATCCCGAGCCGAGCCCCCAAAGTATTGGCCCCAAGAGCAAGCGGCATATCTGCTTTCTGGTCCCCGATCTGGCCAAAGCCAAAGCCGCAGTCCAGACCCGTCGCATCGCCATAGAAGAAGAGAGTGTCGCCGAGGGGCTGTCGCGTTTCTTCATCCGCGATCCGGCCGGCAACCGCATCGAGATTGGGCAGAGATAGCGATTGGCGATCGTCGACCTCGCCGGGCTTAAAGCAGCCGTGCCCTCCGGCGCGCGGCTTCTGGGATTCGACCTCGGCGAAAAGACTATCGGCCTTGCGCTCTCCGACACGCTGCTGACGGTGGCGACCCCGCTCACGACCCTGAAGCGGGGGAAGTTCAGTGCCGATGCCCCAGCGATCGAGAAACTGATCGACACGCATGGCGTGTCCGGGCTGGTCATCGGCCTGCCGTTGAACATGAATGGGACCGAGGGACCATCGGCGCAATCGGCGCGCGCCTTCGGGCGCAACTTTGCGGCGCGGCGCGACATCGCGATCTATTTTTGCGACGAACGGCTCTCCACCGCAGCCGTGACGCGCACGCTGCTCGACGCCGATGCCTCGCGAAAGCGCCGCGATGAAGTGGTGGACAAGATGGCAGCCGCTTACATCCTGCAAGGTGCGCTCGATCAGCTCCGCAATCTGCGAACCGCATGACCGAAATGTCCGAACGCCCGGGGCGATTTTTGTGGCTGCCACCGGGCGCGCGCCCTCCCGTGCCGCTGCCGCGCCGCCAAGAGCTGGTGTTCTTGCTCGTCGGCACGACTCTGCTGTTCAGCGGCTACGACTTGAACGTTTACGGCCTCGCCTTGCCGCAGATTCAAAAGGATTTGCACATCCCAGAGAACATGATTGGCGCAACCGTGTCGCTATTTCGCATCGCCGCCCTGCCCGCGCTGCTGTTGGCGTTGACGGCGGACATTTTCGGGCGGCGGCGCCTGCTGTTGTTCACCGTATTCGGCGAGGCGTTGCTCACGGTCGCCAGCTCCTTTGCACAGGACTACAACCAATTCGTCTTGCTGCAGGTGCTCACCCGCATCTTCGGCTACTGCGAAGAACTGCTGTGCTTCGTGGTGATCGCCGAAGAAGTCGATGAACGGGTACGCGGCTGGGCCTCCGGAACGCTTGGTGCGATGGGCGCAACCGGCGCGGGTTTGGCATCTCTGGCGTTCGCGGCGGTCACGATTCTGCCTTACGGCTGGCGCGCGCTGTATTTCATCGGCGGTGCAGTGCTTCTTATTCTTGCCTACTACCGCCGCTGGCTTCCGGAGACGAAACGCTTCGAAATCCGCAAGCGGGAGCTCGCCGCGCTCGGCTCGAAAACGAGGGCTACCGCCGATGCCGTCACGCGGTTGCTCAGGGAGTTTCCCGGCCGGCTCACGGCGCTCGTCGTCGCGGTGTTCTGCTTCGGCTTCGGCATCGGGCCGGCAACAGTGCTGATGTCCAAATACATGCAATCGAGCCTGCACTACGCGCCATTCCAAGTCACCATGACCTATGTCGGCGGTGGATTGCTCTCGGTCGCAGGCAGCATCGCGGCCGGAAGATTGTCGGACCGGCTGGGCCGCAAGCGCGTGCTCTTCAGTTGCGTACTTCTCAGCGGATTGTTTTTTGCCCTCTTCTACAGCGGCATCAACGGCTGGGAAGCGCCCGCGTCGTGGATCTTCGCGCTGTTCGGATTTCTGTCCGCCGACGCGCTGATGGCCGGCGTCGCGGTGGAAATCTTTCCGACCGCCTATCGGGCAACGGTTGGGGGCATCCGCTATTTCTTCTCGGTGGTGGGCGGCGCCATCGGCTTGGCGCTTGAGAGCGTTTTTTACGACTGGTTCAGCGCCCACGGTCCGGCCATCTCGCTGCCCCTCGCGCTCATTCCGATTTCGCTGATCGCGATCCTTTGTCTGCCCGAACCGGCGCGGCGAACGCTGGAGGAGATTAGTGCGGAACCTTCCCTCTCCCCTTTCGGGGGAGAGGGTCAGGGTGTGGGGGTCTCGACGAGCCCGTGAAGATCGACGCTACGAGCGCTTGGTATTCGCTTATCGCATCCAAGTTGGAATTCCGTGTTCTGACTTCGGACACCCCCTCACCCCGGCCCTCTCCCCCGAAAGGGGAGAGGGAGAATTCAGTAACGCTTGCGGGCCCCGCCCCTGCCCCCTATAAGCCCATCTTCAAATGCGCAGCGCGGCTTTAGACGAAGGCCCGATTCTCCAGACAAGCCATCTTCTTGGCACCGAAGCGCTTTCGGTGGACGAAATCATAGGCTTGCTCGATCTGGCCGAGCACTACGTCACCCTCAACCGGTCCGCCGAGAAGAAGAGTGCGCTCCTGCGGGGGCGCACGCTGATCAACCTCTTCTACGAGGCATCGACCCGCACCCAAAGCTCGTTCGAGCTGGCCGGCAAACGGCTGGGCGCCGACGTGCTCAACATGGCGGTCAAGACGTCCTCGGTCTCCAAGGGCGAGACGTTGATCGACACCGCGACCACCCTGAACGCGATGCGCCCCGACATTCTGGTCGTGCGCCACCAGGCTTCGGGCGCCGCCGAACTTCTTTCGCGAAAGCTGAATTGCTGTGTGGTCAATGCCGGCGACGGCAGTCACGAACATCCCACCCAAGCCTTGCTGGACGCGCTGACCATCCGGCGCCATCTGCGCAGCTTCGAAGGTCTGGTCGTGGCGATTTGCGGAGATGTCGCGCATAGCCGCGTGGCGCGTTCCAACATCCACCTCTTGAGCAAGATGGGCGCTCGCGTGCGGCTGATCGCGCCACGCACGCTGCTGCCCGCCGATGCCGATCGTTTCGGCGTCGAGATCTTCCACGACATGCGCGAAGGACTGAAAGGCGTGGACATCGTGATGATGCTGCGTCTTCAACTCGAGCGCATGAGCGGCGCTTTCGTGCCTTCCGCCCGTGAATATTTCCATTTCTACGGGCTCGATGCCGAGAAGCTGAAAAACGCAAAGCCCGGCGCGCTCGTCATGCATCCCGGTCCCATGAACCGCGGCGTGGAAATCGACTCCGCTGTGGCCGACGATATCGAGGTCAGCGTCATCCAGGAACAAGTGGAAATGGGCGTGGCCATCCGCATGGCGGTGCTGGATGCGCTGTCGCGCGGTCTTGCAGCCGGGGGGCGCAACGCACGATGAAGCGCCTCGCTTTCATCAACGCCCGCCTGATCGATCCGGCAAGCAAGCTGGATGCGACCGGCGGCTTGCTGGTGGAGGACGGCCTTATTCGCGATTTCGGCGCGCGTCTGTTCCGCGACGGCAAGCCCGGCGACGCCGAAGTGATCGATTGCGGCGGCCACGTGCTCTCGCCCGGCCTCATCGACATGCGGGTTTCGACCGGCGAGCCCGGGAGCGAGCACCGCGAGACCTTGGAATCGGCCAGCCACGCCGCGGCAGCGGGCGGGGTGACCACCATCGTCGTCATGCCGAACACCGATCCGGTGATCGACGAGCCTTCGCTGGTGGATTTCATCGGACGCCGCGCCGCGGCAACGGCAAAAGTGCGCGTGGTGCCGATGGCGGCGCTGACCAAACAGCTGGCCGGCGAAGTGATGACCGAGATCGGTCTTCTGAAGGAAGCCGGCGCCGTCGCTTTCACCGACGTGGACCGCACCATCGCCAATGCCCGCGTCATGCGGCGCTGCCTCGCCTACGCCCATACCTTCGGCGCCCTCGTCGTCGGCCATGCCGAAGACCCCGAGCTCTCCGCGGGCACCGCGATGAATGAAGGCGAATTCGCCATGCGGCTGGGCATACCCGCGGCACCTTCGATGGCGGAAACCATCATCGTGGAGCGCGACATCCGCCTCGTGGAGCTGACCGGCGCGCGCTATCATTTCGCGCAGATCTCCTGCCGCGCGTCGCTCGACGCCATTGCCGATGCCAAGGGCCGCGGACTTCCCATCACCTGCGGAGTATCGGCGCATCATCTTTCGCTGAACGAACTGGACGTCGGAGCCTATTTCACCTTCCGCAAGGTGAAGCCGCCGCTACGTTCGGAATCCGATCGCGCCGCGATGGTGGAAGGCGTGGCCTCCGGCGACATCGACGTGATCGTGTCGAGCCACGACCCTCAAGCCGCCGACACCAAGCGCCAGCCGTTTGCGCAGGCCGCCTTCGGTGTCGTGGGACTAGAAACATTGCTGCCCGCGGCGCTCACCATTTATCACAGCGGGCGCGCCAGCCTTTCGCATGTGCTCGAAACGATGACGGCCGCGCCGGCCCGCATTCTGGGTCTTGAAGGCGGTTCGCTGGCAAAAGGATCGCCGGCCGACCTGATGCTGTTCGATCCCGACGAACCCTTCCTTGTGGATCCGACAGAACTTCACTCGCGCGCGCGCAATACCCCATTCGAAGATCGCCGCTTTCAGGGTCGCGTATTGAAAACCTTCGTCGGTGGGATCTGCGTCTACAGCCAGGAGATACCGCGTTGACGTTCGCCAACATCCTTGGGTTCAGCAGCGCGGAAGCTTTGCTTCTGGGCTACCTGCTGGGTTCGATTCCGTTCGGATTGCTGTTCACGTGGGCGTCCGGCGCAGGAGACGTGCGCAAGGTCGGTTCGGGAAATATCGGCGCCACCAATGTGCTGCGCACCGGCAAACGCTGGGCTGCCGCCGCGACGCTGATCTTCGATGCCAGCAAAGGCGCGGCTGCGGTTCTGCTTGCGCGCAAATTGTGGGGCGAAGACGCCGCGATGGTGGCTGCCTTGGGCGCGATCCTGGGCCATCTCTTTCCTCTTTGGCTTGGTTTCAAAGGCGGAAAAGGCTTCGCGACGTCGCTGGGCGTCCTGCTGGCGCTGTTCTGGCCGGTGGGATTGCTGACGGCTGCAACGTGGCTCGCGGCGGCGCTCATCTGGCGTATTTCATCGCTCTCCGCGCTGATCGCGATCACGCTCTCGCCGCTCTTCATGCTGCTCTTCGGCCACAGCAACGCCGCCATATTGTCGGCAATTGTCGCAATCCTCATTTTCGTTATGCATCGCGACAACATTCAGCGCCTGCTGAAGGGCCAAGAGCCGCGCATCGGCGCAAAATCAGTATCGTAGTTACCTCCCCCTCGTGGGGAGGTCGAAATTCGTGAGCACCGCGAACAAATTTCGCCCTCTCCACAAGGGAGAGGTAATGCGGACCCAATCGATGACTTCAATGACACTTTCCGCAGCCGAGAAACGCGACTGGCTTCGCCTTTCCCGCACGCAAAACGTCGGGCCGGTGACTTTTTTTGCGTTGCTCGAACGCTTCGGCACGGCGGCGAAAGCGATCGATGCCGTGCCCGCTCTCGCGCGCCGGGGCGGCGTATCCTCGTCCTTGCGGATTCCTTCCGTGCGAGATGCGGAACGGGAAATGGAGGCGCTGGCAAAGCTCGGCGGCTATCTCGTTGCGTCGGCCGATCCGGACTATCCGGGGGGACTGGCCGCACTGGATGCACCGCCGCCCGTTCTATTTGCGCTCGGCTGCAGGGAATTGCTTGTCCGCGATATGGTCGGCATCGTCGGCGCGCGCAACGCTTCCGCCTTGGGCCGAAAATTCGCGCAGCACCTTGCCGCCGATATTGGAAGCGCGGGCCTAGTCGTTTGCTCGGGCCTGGCACGAGGCATCGATACCGCGGCGTATGAAGGCTCGCTGGCGACGGGCACTTGCGCAGTGCTCGCCGGCGGCATCGATATCGTCTATCCGCCCGAGAACCGCGGTCTCTACGATCGCGTCGCCCACGAGGGTCTCGTCGTTTCGGAAATGCCGCTCGGCCAGTCGCCGCAAGCGCGCCATTTCCCGCGCCGCAACCGCATCATCTCCGGCCTCTCGCGCGGCGTGGTGATCGTAGAAGCCGCCGAAGGGTCCGGCTCGCTCATCACCGCCAACTACGCGCTTGAGCAGGGCCGCGAGATCTTTGCCGTTCCGGGCTCGCCGCTCGATCCGCGCGCAAAAGGCACAAACCGGTTGATCCGTGACGGCGCCACGCTGACGGAAAGCGCCGACGACGTGTTGAACGGATTGCAGCCCATTCTCGCAAGCCGTTTCTGCGAGACGAACGGAACGCCACTGCTGCTGGATCCGCGCACATTGGATGTCGAAGCCGACAAGGTTCGCGGACGCATTGTCGAACTGCTCGGTCCGACGGCTGTCGAAGTGGATGAACTTGTGCGTCAATGCGGGTCGCCGGCGCCCGCCATTCTCGCCGTGCTCGTGGAATTGGAGTTGGCGGGCAAGCTGAACCGCCAACCCGGCAACCGCGTGGCGCTTCGCTAGTGGGTAGCCAAATCCCTGGCGAGCCTGTCGGCTTCGAGAGCGGCTGCCCGCAAGAGTTCGGCCAAGCGGGCCTGATTTTGCTGGGCCGCGATCTTCTCCAGAGAGACCAGCATCTCCTTTGTATAAAGGGTGGTATCGCGGAGGGAGATGCGGGGAACGGCCGAAGGGCTCATGAGGACAAAGCTTTGGGGCGAGGACCGATCCTGTCCTCATTTGGAAAATCAACTATAAGTTGTAACATTATTTCACACAAGACCGTATTCGCTCAGAAAAACAATAGTTTATGGGGATTTTTGGGCGACCTCTTGAACAGTCGATACAACTATTCGTACGCGCCATGGAGGGCCGAAGTTGACACGACTCCACCCGTTCGCGCAGTTTCCGCCCCCTTGAAACCGCTACCCCGAGCCTCACATACCGCAGCCGAACGGGTTTGAGCCTGTCCGGAATCTAGAGAAAGCCGCCCTTTTCGCATGAATGTCCTCGTCGTCGAATCACCCGGCAAGGTCAAAGTCATCAGCAAGTACCTGGGGTCCAACTACCGGGTGCTGGCCAGCTTCGGCCATGTCCGCGACCTGCCCCCCAAGGACGGTTCGGTAAAACCGGACGACAATTTTGCCATGACCTGGGAGGTCGATGCCAAGAGCCAGAAGCGCCTCAAGGACATCGCCGACGCGCTCAAAAACGCCGACAAGCTGATCCTCGCCACCGACCCCGACCGCGAAGGCGAAGCCATTTCCTGGCACGTGCTGGAAGTGCTCAAGCAGAAAAAGGCGCTGGGCAAGGCGCATGTCGAGCGCGTGGTGTTCAACGCGATCACCAAGAACGCCATCCTCGAGGCCATCGCCCACCCGCGCGACATCAATGCAGAACTGGTCGACGCCTACATGGCGCGCCGGGCACTCGACTATCTCGTCGGCTTCACGCTCTCGCCCGTGCTGTGGCGCAAATTGCCGGGGTCGCGTTCCGCCGGTCGCGTGCAATCGGTCGCGCTGCGTCTGGTCTGCGAACGCGAAACGGAGATCGAAGCCTTCAAGTCGGAGGAATACTGGACGATCGATTCCGACGTGCGCACGCCGGAAGGCAATTTCGTCGCGCATCTGACGCATCTGGACGGCAAGAAACTCGACAAGCTTTCGATTCCCAAGGAAGACGAGGCCAAGCGCGCGGTCGATGCGATCAACGCGCAGCGCTTTTCCATCGGCAGCGTGGAAAGCAAGCCGGGCAAACGCCACCCTGCTCCGCCCTTCATCACTTCCACGCTGCAGCAGGAAGCCGCGCGCAAGCTCGGCTTCAACGCCAAGCGCACGATGCAGGTTGCGCAGCAGCTCTATGAAGGCGTCGACATCGGCGGCGAGACGACCGGCCTCATCACTTATATGCGCACCGACGGCATCCAGATGGCGCCCGAAGGCATCGCCGAAGCGCGCCAGCAGATCGGCCAGAATTACGGTGATCGCTATCTGCCGAAATCGCCGCGGCTCTACACCAGCAAAGCCAAGAACGCGCAGGAAGCCCACGAAGCGATCCGCCCGACCAGCTTCGCGCGCAGGCCGGAGCAGGTCGCGCGCCATCTCGATTCCGACCAGATCAAGCTCTACGAGCTGATCTGGAAGCGGGCGCTGGCGAGCCAGATGGAAAGCGCCGAGCTTGAGCGCACCACCATCGATGTCGTCTCGACCGACAAGAACGTCGTCCTTCGCGCGACGGGATCCGTCACGTTGTTCGATGGATTTCTGACGCTCTACCAGGAAGGCAAGGACGACGAATCCGACGAGGACGGCGCAAGGCTGCCGCGCGTGAAGGAAGGCGATTCCGCCACCATCGAGAAGGTGACGCCCGAACAGCACTTCACCGAACCGCCGCCGCGCTATTCCGAAGCCAGCCTGGTGCGAAAGATGGAGGAACTCGGCATCGGCCGGCCGTCCACCTATGCCAGCGTCCTTTCGACCTTGCGCGACCGCGCCTATGTGCGCATGGACCGCAATCGTTTCATTCCGGAAGACAAGGGACGCATCGTCACCGCGTTCCTCGCCACCTTCTTCAAGAAATACGTGGAATACGGCTTCACGGCGGACCTGGAAGAAAAGCTGGATGAAGTCTCCGCGGGCGATCTGGACTGGCGCGAATTGCTGCGCGCGTTCTGGCGCGATTTCTCCGCTGCCATCGGCGAAGCCAAGGAGCTTCGCATTTCGCAAGTCATCACCGAGCTGAACGAAATCCTCGGACAGCATATTTTCCCGGCGACCGCGGACGGCTCCAATCCTCGCAAATGCCCGAACTGCGGCGAAGGCGAACTCAGCCTGAAGCTCGGGCGCTTCGGTTCCTTCGTGGGATGTTCTCGCTATCCCGAATGCCGCTATACCCGTCAGCTCGGACAATCGGCGGAAGATGCAGGTCCGGGCGAACCGAAAATTCTCGGCAATCATCCCGAAACCGGCGAACCGATTTCGTTGCGCAACGGACGCTTCGGGCCCTATGTGCAGCTGGGCGAAGGCGAGAAACCCAAGCGCTCCAGCATTCCCAAAGGCACTTCGCCAAACGACGTCGACTTCGAGTTGGCGCTGAAACTCGTTTCGCTGCCGCGCGAAGTGGGCAAGCATCCCGAAACCGGTGAGCCGATCACCGCGAACTTCGGCCGCTATGGGCCTTACGTGGCGCATAACGGCTCGTACGCGTCGCTGGATTCGCCTGAAGAAGTGTTCACGGTCGGCCTCAACCGCGCGGTCACCATCATCGCGGAAAAGAAAGCAAAATCGCGAGCGCCGCGCGGACCCGAAGCGCTCAAGGAACTGGGTCCGCATCCGGAGAGCAAGGCGCCGATCAAGCTGATGCGTGGACGCTACGGTCCTTACGTCACCGACGGCACCACCAACGCCACCGTGTCGCGCGAGTCCGATCCGCTGTCCGTGACGCTCGATCAGGCGGTCGCGCTGCTGGCGGAACGCGCCGCGAAGGGTCCTGCGAAGAAGGCTAACGGCAGAACTAGGGCACCCAAGGCGGCAAAGACCAAGGTGCCGGAGGTTGAAGTAAGCGAAGCCAAGTCGAAGAAGGCCAGGAAAAAAACCGCGCCGAAACGTAAAGCTGTTGCCGCGGAGAGTTCGTAAGTCTTGGCCAAGAAGCAAAAGCCCGGCGAAAACCAGACCCTCAGCAAAGAGCGCGTGCTCGACGCGCTCGCAAAGCATCCCGGCGGCACCAAGCGCGACATCGCGCGCGCGCTCGGCGTCAGCGGCAACGGACGCATCGCGCTGAAGCGCATTTTGAAAGAGCTGGAAGAAGACGGCACGATCGCGCGCGGCAAGAAGCGCAGCTACTCCAAAGCCGGTGGCTTGCCGGACGTCTGCGTCCTGGAAATCACCGGACAAGACAACGACGGCGAACTGCTCGCGCGGCCGCAGCGCTGGGAAGGCGAGGAGGAGCCGCCGCAGATCATCGTCGTGCCCGGCCGCGAGGAAGAATCCGGGCCCTCGCTCGGCCGCGGCGAACGTGTGCTCGCGCGGCTGACCGAAACGCGCAACGGCTACGAAGCGAAAATCATCAAGCGGCTCGGCGCCAGCGTGCATCGCGTGCTCGGCGTTTACGTGCAAAGCGAGCGCGGCGGGCGGATTTCGCCGATCGACCGCAAGACCAGGAACGAATTCATCGTCGATGCGCATGACCGAAACGGTGCCGTGCCCAACGAATTGGTACTGGCCGAACCCTTATCGGGGCGCGCGTCCGGCCTGCCGCGGGCGCGCATCATCGAGCGGCTGGGCAGCATGGATGCGCCCAAAGCCGTCAGCCTCATCGCCATTCACGCACATGGCATTCCGACCGAATTTCCCAAATCGGTACTGGACGAAGCCGAACACGCGAGGCCGGCCGATCCACGCGGACGCACGGATTTGCGCAAATATGCGCTTCTCACCATCGACCCCGAAGACGCCCGCGATCACGACGATGCGGTATGGGCCGGGCCCGATCACGATCCTGCCAATCCTGGCGGCCATATCGCCATCGTCGCCATCGCCGATGTCGCGCATTACGTGACACCGGGCTCGTCACTCGACCGCGAAGCCTTGAAGCGCGGCAACTCGGCCTATTTTCCCGATCGCGTCGTGCCGATGCTGCCGGAGCGGCTTTCGGCGGATCTCTGTTCGCTGATGGAGAACGAAGACCGGCCGTGCCTTGCGGTGCGCATGGTTTTCGACAAGCTCGGCAACAAGAAGCGGCATGAATTCCTGCGCGGGATCATGCGCTCCCCGGCAAGCCTCACCTACAAGCGCGCGCAGCTCGCCTTCGACGGCCATCCCGAAGCACGCGACCGCGAGATCGCCAAGCACGCACTGATGCCGCTCTGGAACGCCTATCAAACGCTGGCGCAAGCACGCGACCGCCGCGATCCGCTCAATCTGGATCTGCCCGAACGGCGCATTCTCATCGGCGACGACGGCAAGGTGAAATCCATCGCCTATCGCGAGCGGCTGGAATCCATGCGGCTGATCGAGGAATTCATGATCCTGGCCAACGTCGCGGCGGCCGAAAGTCTCGAAAAAGTGCGGCAGGCTTTGATCTACCGCATCCACGAAGAACCCTCGAAAGAGAAGATCTTCGCATTCTCCGATTATCTGCGCACCATCGGGATGAGTTTCGCCAAGGGCCAGGTGCTCAAGCCCGGCATCTTCAACCGCATCTTGAAGCAGTCCAAGGACGGCCCGCACCAAGAAGTCATGAACGACGTAGTGCTGCGCACGCAGGCCCAGGCCATCTACGCGCCGGAGAATATCGGGCACTTCGGATTGAATTTGCAGCGTTATGCCCATTTCACCTCGCCGATCCGGCGTTATGCCGATCTCATCGTGCATCGCGCGCTCATCCGGGCTTTGAAACTTGGCGACGGCGGATTGACCGACAAAGAGGTGAGCCAGCTCGGCGAAACGGCCGACCACATCTCCAAGACCGAGCGGCGCGCCATGGCGGCGGAGCGTGATTCGACGGATCGTTATGTCGCCGCTTTCATGCAAGACCGCATCGGCGCCACCTTCGAAGCGCGCGTCACTGGCGTTACGCGCTTTGGTCTGTTCGTGAGATTGAAAGAGACCGGAGCCGAGGGCCTTGTCCCTGCCCGTTCGCTTGGCGCCGAGTATTTCCGCCACGACGAACGCAAACACGCCCTCATCGGCGACCGTAGCGGCACGAAATATCATCTTGGCGACTACTTACCGGTGCGTCTGCTGGAAGCAACACCGCTGACAGGCGGCATGCGCTTCGAACTCGCCGATGCTTCAGCTTCGCAGCGTGCGCCTTCAAAGCCGAAATTCAAATCGGAGTCGCCGCGGAAGTGGACGAAGCGGAAGAAGTATTAGGATGGCTTCCACCCTCCCTTGGGAGGGTCGAAGCGCGGCGGGGCTTCGGGGAGGACGCGGAAAGGGAGATCTCAATTCCTGATCCTCCCCGAAAAACCCGCTCGCTGACGCTCGCGAATTTTTCGACCCTCCCGAGGGAGGGTGGACATCAGCTTGCCTTCGGCCACCTTGCGCCTGCTACAATCGCTGCGACAGCTATTTGGATTTGCCTTTGAACACAGTCCCCTTCGACACCGACAATGAGAAGATCGTCACCGGCGCGCTGCGTCCCAAGGATGCGGCGACGCTGGTTCTCGTCAAACGCGAGAGCGATGGCTTGCGCGTGCTCATGGGCAAGCGCCACGGCGGCATGGCCTTCATGGCCAACAAATATGTGTTTCCCGGCGGCCGCATGGATCCCGGCGATGCACGGATTGCGGTTGGGGGAGACCTCAAGCCGCATGTGCTGGAAAAGCTGACCAGGCACGTCTCGCCGCAAAAGGCGCGCGGTCTCGCCCTTGCCGCCATCCGCGAGACCTTCGAGGAAGCGGGCGTGCTGGTGGGGCAAAAAACCGACATCAAGCCGCGCACCAAGACCGAAGCCTGGAAGCGCTTCTTCGAACATGGCGTCGTGCCCAGGCTCGACCGGCTGGAGATGATCGCGCGCGCCATCACGCCGCCCAACCGCACCCGCCGCTTCGACGCCCGCTTCTTCATGGCGAGCGGCGATGAAATCGCTCACGTGCTCAAGGCCAACGACAACGACGAATTGCTGACGCCGTGCTGGGTGACGCTGGAAGAAGCGCGCGTGCTGGATCTGCCCAGCATCACGCGCCGCGTGCTCGACGAAGTGGAACTGCGCGCCGATGATGGGCCCGACGTGTCGCGGCCGGTGCCGTTCTTCCGCTTCCGCCGCAATCAAGCCAGTCTCGATTATTTGTGAGCGGTGACGTCCTCAGCGATGGGGCTGGATTTGTAGAATCCCTGCCGCTTGTCGGTGACCCCGGACCGGATTCACGCGATTTGTGGGGGATTCCAGGGCCTTAGACGGCCCAAAAACGCGCCGGCTTGACTTCGCAAGTCCGGTCAGTAGGTTACCGGCCCTTCGGCGAAATTCTTCAAGGAGCGGCGCCCATGGCGAAGCCCACCACGTCAAAAATCAGGCTCAACAGCTCGGGCGACACGGGCTTCTTCTACGTTGCGAAGAAGAACACGCGCACCATGACCGAGAAGTTCAAGGTGCGGAAATACGATCCGATTCTGCGCAAGCACGTCGAGTTCACGGAAGGCAAGATCAAGTAAGCCTGCCCGTCCGGCACGAATTCAAAACCCTGCCTCGCGAAACGTGGCAGGGTTTTTTGTTGTGCTTCCGCCTTCGCCAAGGCTCCGGCGGACTCGTCAGCCATTCTTGCCCGCCGAAGCTTTAGCGTAGGCGGGTCGGGGCGCTGCTGCGCAGCGCACCTCAGCATGACGAAATTTGAGATAATCCCGTCATCCTGAGGTGCGACCCCGGACATGGTCCGGGGAGCCCCGAAGGATCATTCCGCCGCCGCGCGCGCGTTCCGCGCCGCTTCCACTTTTTGCACAAAAGGAAGAATGAGCGCCGTGATCTCCGGAATCATCGGCAGCGCCATGTCGTGGCCCCAGCCCTCGATCTCGTGATATTCGGCGCCGGGAATGCACTGCGCGGTGTGGCGGCCCGCTTCGCAGCGAATGAGCGTATCGGCCGTCCCGTGCATCACTAGCGCCGGAACCTTCAGCGACTTGAGACGCTCCGTGCGCGGGGGTGACGCCATGATCGCGGCCCAGTGGCGCGAGGTGCCTTCGGGATAATAGGAACGGTCATAGCTCGCGCCGATCAACGCACCCCAACGCTTCTCGTCGAACGGATACTTCGTCGTCGCATAAGTGCGCCGGCCCTTCAGCGAATGCGCGATGACGGTCTCGCGATCCGTCGACGGCGGCCGCGTCATCAGCGCTTCCTGGGCCTCGGGGCTTGAGCGTGGCAGCGACGGATCGCTGGTGGTCGAAAAGATCGAGATCAGCGAACGCGTCTTCTGGGGATGATTGAGCGCCACAAGCTGGGCGATCATCCCGCCCATCGAAGCTCCTGCGATGTGCGCGCTGTTGATGCCGAGCGCATCGAGCACGCCCGCCGCGTCGGCCGCCATGTCCGTCAGCGCATAGGGCACGTCCGGCTTCTTGCCCTGGGCGACCGCAGCCGCAACCGCCCGCACGTCCGGGATGATCCCGTCCCATTTCTGGGTCAGGCCGACGTCGCGGTTGTCGAAGCGGATGAAGCGCAAGCCCGCTCCCGTGAGCGCCTGGCGGAATTCGTCCGGCCAGGACGTCATCTGGCTGCCGAAGCCGTTGATCATCAGGAACGGTATGCCGTCTTTCGGGCCGAGTTCGTCGTATTCGATCTCGATGCCGTTGGCGCGCAGTTTGGACATATCAGGCCGCCTTTGCTCTGGCTTCGACGCCGGCGATGAAATCGCCGACGTGGCTGAGGTAGACAGGCACCAGCGCAGCGGTGAAATCATGCGCCATGCCCGGCACGATCACGATCTGACAACCGGGAATGGACGCAGCCGTATCCTTGCCGCCTTCGACCGGCACCAGCGGATCGTCGGCACCATGAATGACCAGCGACGGCGCGCGTACGGTCTTCAGCATGTCATTGCGTGGAGGCGACGCAAAGATTGCCGCCATCTGACGCGCAACGCCTGCGGGATCGTAAGGCACGCGATCCACCTGCTGTTCCACGATGGCGTGCAATTCGGCGTCGGTGGCCGGATAACCGGGACTGCCGATGACGCGCCAGCTTTTTTTAGCTGTGGCAATACGGTCTTCGCGGCTGTTGCTCGGCGGCGGCTGGGTGATCGCCATCATCGCTTCGGGCTTGGCTTGCGGCAGATCGCGGCGGCCAGTCGTCGACATGATCGAGGTGAGACTCTTGGTGTGGCCCGGATGATTGGCCGCCACCAGCTGGGCGATCATGCCGCCCATCGACGCGCCTACGATATGAGCGTTCTTGATATGAAGCGCATCGAGCAGGCCCGCGGCATCCTTCGCCATGTCGTTCAGCACATAGGGCGCCTCGATCGGCTGGCCGGACATCATCTTGGTCATCATCTCGCCGGCATTGGGAGCGCCCATTTCAGCCAGATGCGTCGACTTGCCGACGTCGCGATTGTCGAAGCGGATGACGCGAAAGCCTTTCGCGGCGAGACCCTGGCAGAGCGCGACCGGCCAGACGATCATCTGGGCCGCGAAGCCCATGATGAGAAGAATGGCGGGATCGCTTTCGCGCCCAAAGCTCTCATATTCAAGCGTGATGCCGTTCGCTTTTGCCTGAGGCATGGCGATTTCCTTCCTTTGTCGATTGGCCAATTGCGTCGCTGCGATACTAAGTGCGCCTCCAGCAGCCGGTCTACGGGCCCACCGCCTTTCCCTAAGACCATGATTACAAAGAGGAATTATCCCGCCCGCCAAGAAGGCGCGACACATCTTCTTTTTGAATCCGGGCATCTCGTCTATTCGCTGCGGACGGATAGAGTGCCGGACGTTCCATTCCAACGATTCATGCGCCGCGATCTTCACTCCCTCGCCAACAAGACCTTCGACCTGCTGATCATCGGCGGCGGCGTCACCGGCGCGTGCATCGCGCGCGACGCGTCTTTGCGCGGACTTTCGGTGGTGCTCATCGAGAAAAACGATTTCGCGCACGCCACCAGCGCACACAATTCCAAGCTCATTCACGGCGGATTGCGCTACTTGCGCAATTTCGAGCTGGGACTGGTGCGGGAATCCTTGAAAGAGCGGCGCATCTGGCAGCGCATCGCGCCGCATCTGGTGCATCCCCTGCCCTTTCTCGTTCCGCTCTATGGCGGCGGCTTCAAAGCGCGCGCGACGCTTGAGGCGGGATTGTCGCTCTACGATGTTCTTTCCTACGACCGCGGCTGGCTGGACGATCCCGCCCAGCGTCTGCCGGGACATTCCTGGCTGAACAAGGGCGCCGCACTGTCACGCGAACCGCGACTTGCAGGGCCCGGGCTCGAAGGATCGTTTCTCTACTACGACGCCCAAATGTATGCGCCAGAACGGCTGGCGCTGGAATGCGTGGCGGACGCCGTCTCGCACGGCGCAGTTGCCGCAAATCATCTCGAGGCAGAGACATTGCTGTTGCGCGACGGGCGCGTGGAAGGCGCCACGCTGCGCGATGCGTTCAGCGATGCAAGCTTCGACGTGCGCGCCAAACTGACCATCGTGGCTGCCGGTCCCTGGGCCGATATCTTTCTTTCGCGCGCGCTAGGCCATGCCTCCTCGCACAAACTGCTGCGCTCCAAGGGGATTCATCTGATCGTACCCGCCATGACGCGCGACGCGGCATTGACCGTGGCTGCGGGCGGCGGACACTTCTTCGTTTTGCCGTGGCGCGGCCATTGCATTCTGGGCACCACCGACGCGACATTTCCCGGCAACCCCGACGACGTCGGCGTGACGGAATCCGATATCGAGAAATTTCTTGCCTTCATCAACAAATATCTACCCTCGGCCGAACTGAAGCGCAGCGACGTGAATCACTACTACGCGGGCTTGCGGCCGCTGGTCGACGACGGCTCGAAAGATACCTATGGCGCGAGCCGGCGCGCAGAAATGATCGATCACAGCAAGGACGACAAGATCGACGGGCTTTTTTCGGTGATCGGCGGCAAATGGACGACCTCGCGCGATCTGGCCGAAAAAACCGTCAACGCGATCGTGGCCAAACTTGGGACGGGCGCGCGGCCGTGCACGACGCGCACGACACTGATGTTCGGCGGCATGGCCAGATTCTCCGATTTTGCCGCTCGGCAGAAGCGCGAGCACGAAAGCCTGCCCGGACTCGGACATCTGGCGCAGATGTACGGCACAAGGCTGGAGGCTGTTCTCGATCTTGCCGGCAACCGGCCGGAGCTAACGCAATCGCTTTCCGCTTCCGGGGACATCGGCGCGCAGGTGCTTTATGCCATGCGCGAAGAAATGGCGTTGACACTGGACGACGTGGTGATGCGGCGCACGGGGATTGGCCAGCTCGGCAATCCCGGCCCGGCCGCGATTGAAACCACTGCCGCTTTGATGGCAAAGGAATTGAGCTGGAGCGACGCGCGGCGCCAATCGGAAATCGCCTCCATCGCGAAGAATTTCGAAACGGTGAAGGAAGCCGCATGAGCGCGTTCATCGTCGTCAATCCTCACTCGGCCGGCGGACGCACGGCGCGCGAGTGGTCGAGCATCGAGATGGGCCTGCGCGGCGCCTATCCGAAGATGACCGTGGCGATGACCTCTGCGCGAGGCGAAGCAACGGCTCTCGTCCGCCGTGCGCTTGGCGAAGGCTACAACGAAGTCGTCGCCGTTGGTGGCGACGGCACGATCAACGAAGCCGTCAATGGATTCTTCGATTCCGACATTCCCGTCGCGCCCGATGCCGTCTTCGGTTTCGTGACCAGCGGTACGGGCGGTGATTTCCGCAAGACCTTCAACGTCGCCCAGGGTTATGCGGCGGCGATCGCGCGGCTCAAGGAAGCGCGCCCCCGCCCCATCGATGTGGGCAAGCTCTCCTGCGTTTCGCGCAAAGGCGAACCGGTGACGCGGTATTTCGTCAACATCGCCTCGTTCGGTCTTTCGGGCGTGATCGTGGATGCGGTCAACCGCGCGCGCATCGCCAAGCTGTTCGGCGGGCAGTTTGCGTTCGCGTTTCACAGCGCGCTCGCCATGCTGTCCTATCGCGATCGGACCGTGCGCATCCGGGTCGATCTCGACTACGACGAAATCGCGAGCATCTCCACGGTTGCGATCGCCAATGGCCTCTCCTTCGGCGGTGGCATGCGCGTGGCGCCAAATGCGAGGCCCGACGACGGCGTGTTCGATGTCATCGTGATGGGCGGCGCACCCAAGGGCCAAGCGCTCAAGGACATGAAGCTGATCTACACCGGTGAGCATCTCAACAACCCCAATGTGCGCGCCTTGCGCGGGCGCAAGGTGATGGCTGCCCCTGTGGCGGAAACCAAACATCGCCCGGTTCTGATCGAAGTGGACGGCGAAAGCGCCGGCCAATTGCCCGCGACATTCGAGATCCTGCCGCGGGCGCTGAATTTGCGGTGTTGAGTTTTTGCGTCGCCCACCCTCCCTTGGGAGGGTCGAAAAATTCGGAGCGCAGCGAAGAATTTTTCGGGGAGGATCGGGAAAGCTTGTTATCCCTTTCCACATCCTCCCCGAAATTTGCGTTCCGCAAATTTCGACCCTCCCGAGGGAGGGTAGGAGTGATTAACCAACCAATTTCGCTTCAAAACCTCTCCCCTGCTAGCGTTCCTCCATGAGTGTCGATCGGGCGAAAATCCAGTGGAACGGCTGGGGCTGGGCTGCCGCGAAGGACGAGCTGGCCTCGCGCGAGGAGCTGTGGCTATGGCTCGCGGACGAACTCGGCATGCCGAGCCTGCTCGCAACACCGGCGCGGCCGCTGGAAGAGATTGCACTTCCCGCGCCACGATTGAGCGCTGCACAGCGCGAGAATTTCGTGTCGCTGCTGGGCGCGGACCGCGTGCGCGACGACAAATTTGAGCGCACCTTCCATGCGCTGGGCCGCAGCTATCATGACGTGCTCAGACTGCGCGCCGGCAATATCTCCGCCGCGCCCGACGCCGTTCTCTACCCGCGCGGCACCGAGGAAGTGCTTTCGATTCTGTCCACCGCAGCGGAAAATAACATCGCGGTCGTCCCCTATGGCGGCGGCACCAGCGTCGTCGGCGGCGTGAGCGCGAACGGCGCGTCGTTTCCGGCCGTGGTGACGGTCGATCTTTCCGGCATGGACCGTTTGATCGATGTCGACGCGGTATCGGGAACGGCGACGGCGGAAGCGGGCATCTACGGACCGGCGCTGGAAAAGGCGCTGCAGGCAAAGGGCGTCACGCTCGGCCATTTCCCGCAATCCTTCGAATTCTCCACGCTGGGCGGCTGGATCGCCCATCGCGGCGCCGGTCAAAACTCCGTGCTCTACGGCAGGGCCGACGACTGGCTGGTGTCGGCAAGACTGGCGACGCCGCGCGGGTTGCTTGCCACCGAAGAGTTTCCCGCGAGCGCGGCGGGCCCGCGCTTGACCGATGTTATCGCGGGATCGGAAGGCGCCTTTGGCATCGTCACCGAGGCGACGTTCCGGATTCATCCGGCGCCCGCAGCCAGCCATTATGGCGGTTATCTCTTTCATGATTTCGCCAGCGGCGCGGCGGCGATCCGCCAGGCCGTCCAGGAGGACGTATCGGCGGCGATGTTGCGGCTCTCCGATATCGAAGAGACGCGGTTCTATCGTGCCTTCGGACATGTCGGAAAGAGACGGGGCATTTCCGGCAAGCTTGAAGACGCGTATTTAAGCGCGCGCGGATTTTCCGGCGCGATGACGGCGATGATCGCGGGTTTCGAAGGATCGAAGGAGATTGTCGACTACGGACGCAAACGTTTCGCGGCGATCGCCAAGCGCCACGGCGGCATGAGCGTGGGCGCCGGGCCGGGAGAGCGCTGGCGCGAGGGACGCTTCCATGGCCCTTATCTGCGCGAGCCCATGATGAATCGCGCCGTCGGAGTGGACACGCTGGAGACTGCCGTGCGCTGGTCGAAAGTCGATGCGCTGTATGCCGCCGTCAAAACCGCCCTAAAAAACGCAATCCTCGGCACGGCACCGAGACCGGGCGCGCACGGCATCGTCATGTGCCACATCAGCCACGCTTACGAAGACGGCGCCAGCCTCTATTTCACTTGCATCTTTCCCCGCGCACTCGACGGAGAAATCGCGCAGTGGCAGGCGATCAAGAAAGCCGCGTCGGACGCCATCGCCACGAACGGCGGCACAATCAGCCACCATCACGGCGTCGGCGAAGACCATCTGCCTTGGATGACGAATGAAAAAGGCGCGCTCGGCATCGACGTGCTGCGCGCGATCAAGATGTCGCTCGATCCCAAAGGGATCATGAACCCGGGAAAACTTATCCCGCTTTGAGCGCGCCTTTCAGCGCCGCGGCAGCGGCTGCGAGCGCTTGTGGGGCCTGCGGCAACACGTTCTGCATGTAGATGAAGTCGTGCACCATGTCGGGATAGTCCGCGACGGTGACCGGCACGCCGGCTGTGCGCAGCTTCTCCGCGTAAGCCAAGCCTTCGTCATGCAGCGGATCGAAACCGGCGAGCATGATGTAGGCAGGCGGCAGACCGCTGAAATCCTTCACGGCTAATGGCGACACGCGCGGGTCGTTTCTGTCGGCGTCCGCTGAGAGATAGTGGTTGTAGAACCATTTCAAGGTCGGCGTTTCTAGGAAAAAGCCTTCTGCGAATTCGCGCATGGAAGTCGTCTCGTCGCCGATCTGAGTGACGGGAAAGAACAGCATCTGGTAGGCGATTCTCAGTTTGCCCTTCTCTTTCGCCATTTGCGCGACGACGGCGGCGAGCGCGCCGCCCGCGGAATCGCCGCCGACGGCAATGCGATTGGCATCGACGCCCAAAGTCGAGGCATTGGCTTCGATCCAGGTCACAGCGGCGAAGGCATCTTCGACCGCGGCGGGATATTTGTGTTCCGGCGACAGGCGGTATTCCACCGAGATCACGCGGCAGGCGGATTCGTTGGCGAGGATGCGGCAAAGCCCGTCATGGGTTTCGATATTGCCGATCACCCAACCGCCGCCGTGAAAGAAGACCAGCGTCGGCAATGCTTCGGCGGCGGCCGCCACCGGCGTGTAGATGCGCACCGGGATTTCGCCGTGCGGCGCAGGAATGATGTGGTTCACCGCCTTGCCGATGGGAACGTCTTTCGGTCCCACCAGCCCCATCATGGCGACGAAGAGCTCGCGGGCCACCGGCGCCTCGATCTCCCACATCTTGGGACCGGGTTGCGCGGCCATCTGGTCGAGAAAAGCTTTCAACAACGGATCGAGCGGCATGCGGGTTCGCTTGGTTGAGGTGACGAGTGACGATGTGTGGAGTCGCGTACTTATATCACCTCGCGGTGGAGAGCGTCGAAAAATCCGGACATGGCGTCCACCCTCCCTTGGGAGGGTCGAAAAATCCGCAGCGAAGCGAAGGGTTTTTCGGGGAGGATGTGCACAGAGAGCACACTTTCGCGCATCCTCCCCGAAGCGCTTCGCGCTTCGACCCTCCCGAAGGAGGGTGAGGCTCCGTTAGTGGATTGTGATCGCCGCGTCGGGATTGAGGCGATGGGTCACGATGTCGTCCAGGAAGACCGAGAGCAGGTACCAGAACTGCGCGCGGTCGGAGGCGCCGTCCGCTTCGAACGCCACGACGGCGCGGCGCGCATAGTCGAGCGCTTCGGGACCGTTGTCCGCGTTCAACTCGGCTGCCAATTGGCAGAAATCGCTCGCACCCATGATCGGCACTCTTGCTCGATGACGGACGCGACCATGCGCGCGGCATGGTAAGGGCCGGGTTAACGCAAGGCGGGCGGCGCACGCGTCCGCGCATTTCATTGGTTTATGAAACCTTAAGTCGGCATCGCGGCCCGATCAGGAAGAGAGCGTTGCCGCATCGCCAATGCGAATGGTCCCGCCCCCGACCACCCGGCAGCAAACGCCGCCGCGCCAATCCGGCGCGAGCGCCGCTTTCAATCCGGCGTGGGCGCGTTCCATCAACATGCAGGGCTCGGTCTCGAGCATGACTTCCAATACGACATCGCCAATGGCGAGGCGCCCGCCGCTTTGCCGCGGACGCTCCATGCCTTCGACGTAGAGATTGGCGCGGCGCGTGATCCAGGGAAGCGCCTCGCCGACATCGCGACACGCATCTTCCCAGCCCTCTCGGAAGAGAACGGTGATCTGGCGGTTGAGCTTTCGCCCGCGCACGTCGCCTTCGATGCCGCCCTCGGTCGTGACCGAGGCCCGATCCAACTGCTCCAGCGGCGCGCGCAGTTCGGCGACGCGGGCTATGCCGATGAGTTTTCCGCTCACGGAATCTCGATCACGTCCGCGGGCGGCGTTGCCGCGTAGAGCAGATCGACCAGTTTCTTGCGGCGCTCGAGAGTGGCGCGCTGATTGACGTAGCCCTTGTCGGTGATCTCGTGACCGTCGATCGATGGCGGCTCCAGCATCAGCATCGCGCGCTTCACCCGACCCGAGGAGCCGCCGCAGTTTTTGTTGTACTCGGCAAATTTCTCCTTCACGAAGGCCAGCACCTTCGGGCTGTGGATGATCTCTTCAGGGCTGGAGCGCGAGGAGTCGGCGCAGAGCTCCTTCGCCACCGTCAGATTCGGCCACACCAGCAGCGTGACGAACGGCTTGTCCTGCCCGGCGACGACGCAATCCTGGATCAGGGGCGATGCGGCCGCGATGGCCTGTGCGCGCAACGTACCCACCGACACCCAAGTGCCGCTGTCGAGCTTGAAGTCTTCGGTCACGCGGCCGTCGAATACGAGGCCTTGCGACGGATCGTTTTCATCGAGGAATTTCGCGGCGTCGCCCAGCGAATAATAGCCTTCCGCGTCGAACGCGGCCTCCGTCAGATCGGGGCGCTTGTGATAGCCCGGCGTCACTGTGGGTCCCTTCACGCGCACTTCCAGCTTGGTGCCGTTGGGCACCAGCTTCAGCGTGATGCCGGGAAGCGGCAGGCCGATGAGGCCGACGCGTTCGGTGAGCCAATGCACCACGGTAACACCTTGCGTTTCCGTCGCGCCGTACATGGTGGTCAACGGAATGCGGAATCCCGTGGCGGCAATCGAAAGTGCCTGTATGCGCTGGTAGATGTCCTGGCTGAGCGTGGCGCCGCCGTAACCCATCATGCGCAGCTTGGAGAAGAAGTTATCGCGCAGAACGGTGTCGCGCTCCATCGCATCGGCGAGCCAACCGAACGCGATCGGCGCGGAGCCGAAACCCAGCGGCGCGATCTCGCGCAAATTGCGGATGGTTTCTTCGAACATGCCCGGCAGCGGTTTACCGGCGTCCAGATGCACCGTGCCTCCCCCGTTCATGTTGCCGTTGAAACCGATATTGCCGGCGGAGATATGGTTCCACGGCATCCATTCCAGGCTCTGCGGAATCTCGTTGGGGTCGGCCTCTTCCGTGCGCAACGCTTCGGTGGCCGCGATCACGGCGCACATCATGCCATGGGTCTGGATCACGCCCTTGGGCATACCGGTGGACCCGGAGGTGAAGAGATATTTCGCGACCGTGCCGTGATCGATCTTCTCAACCGACTTCGCGACCGACGGGCCGGCATTGGTCTTGAGCAGATCGTCGTACGATGTCGTCTTGCGATCCGGGATGCCCATCACAGTGACGACTTCGGCGGCGTCGAGCGGCAACGCGGCCAGGGCGCGGGCATACATCGGGCCCTGCTCCGCAAAGATCATCTTCGGCAATGCGGTTTCGAAAACGTGCTTGAGCTTGCCGTGATCGGCGGACATCAAGGAGTACGCCACCGACACCGGCGCCACCGGCACACGCGCTTTCATCGCGCCCAGCATCATCACCGCATGCTTGATGGAATTGCCGGACAGGATCATTAGCGGTGCATCGGGTCCGAGACCGCGATCGAGCAACGCCTGCGCCACGGCATTGGCGCGCGCATTGGCTTCGCCATAGGTGATGTAGCGCCAGTCTCCGAGCTTTCCGTCAGGCAACGGCGTGCGCTCGCCGATAAAGTTGCGGTCGGGATGCAACGCTGCGCGCGCTTCCAGCAAATGGGCGATGGAACGGTGCATCCGGCCGAGCGGATGTTTGGAACGCAGATAGACTGTCCCGTCCGGCTTGTGGGTGACGTCGATCAATGGCAGCTTTTGCGGCAGCGGCTTGAACGGCGGCAAATCTCTTGATTTTACCTGTAAATTCATAGGTTTATCTCCCTGGTCGCGAAGAATTACACTTCACGTCCGTTATTTTGTATATTTCCCGCGAATGATACGGGGTTTCCCGTCGAAACAGGTCTCTCGCCCCATGCGCGGCAATAGCGTTCTTCTCATCATCGGCGGCGGCATCGCGGCCTACAAGTCCCTCGAACTGGTGCGCCGGTTGAAGGAGCGAGGCATTTCCAGCCGCGCCATTCTGACGGCGGCGGGCAGCCAGTTCGTCACGCCGCTGTCGGTGTCCGCGCTGACCGGCGAGAAAGTCTTCGAAGATCTTTTCAGCCTCACCGACGAAGCGGAGATGGGGCACATCCAGCTTTCGCGTTCTGCCGATCTTGTCGTCGTCGCGCCGGCAACCGCGGATTTGATGGCGAAGCTCGCGCACGGCCACGCCAACGATCTCGCCTCCACCGCTTTGCTCGCCACCGACAAGCGCGTGCTGATGGCGCCGGCGATGAATGTGCGCATGTGGAACCACCCAGCCACGCAGCGCAACGTGAAGACGCTGAAAAATGACGGCGTGATCTTTGTCGGGCCGAATGACGGCGAAATGGCGTGCGGCGAATTCGGGCCAGGCCGCATGGCAGAGCCGGACGAGATTGCGGATGCGGTGGAGCGCGCGCTTTCCGAGAAAGGCGGCGCACTTTCCGGCGTGAAAGCATTGGTGACCGCTGGGCCAACACAAGAGCCGCTCGATCCCGTGCGTTTCATCTCCAATCATTCTTCCGGAAAGCAGGGCTACGCGATCGCGCGCGCCCTCGCGGAAGCCGGCGCAGAAACAACTTTGGTGTCGGGACCGGTCGAACTCGTGCCGCCCGCACGCGTGAAGCTCCTCAAAGTGCAAAGCGCGCGCGAGATGCTGGCGGCGTGCGAATCCGTGCTTCCCGTCGACGTCGCGGTGTTCACAGCGGCGGTCGCCGATTGGCGGCCAGAGATCGCGGCGAACAGCAAGATCAAAAAGACGGACGAGACGAGTTCGCGTGCGCTCAACCTCATTCACAATCCCGACATTCTGGCTACGATTTCGCGAGGCAAGAAGCGCCCGCAGCTCGTCATCGGCTTCGCCGCTGAAACCGACGATGTGATCGCTCACGCCAAGGCCAAGCTCGTCAAAAAAGGCTGCGACTGGATCGTCGCCAACGATGTGAGCCCGCACACAGGCGTGATGGGCGGCGATCGCAACACGGTTCATCTGATTACGGCGAAAGCTGTGGAAAGCTGGCCGGAACTCGACAAGCGCGAAGTGGGTACAAGGCTCGCGGAGCGCGTCGCCCAAACGCTGCACGGACAAGCCGCGTGAAGATCGCCATCCAGCGCCTCCCCCACGCAAGCGATCTTCCTCTTCCCGCTTATGCGACGGAAGGATCGGCGGGCATGGACCTGCACGCAGCCGTGGATGGCGATATCGACATCCAGCAAGGCGCGCGCGCAGTCATACCGACCGGGCTTTCGATCGAACTGCCCGAAGGGGTGGAAGCACAGGTGCGGCCGCGCTCGGGTCTTGCCGCCAATCACGGCGTCACCGTGCTGAACACGCCCGGCACCGTGGATTCCGACTATCGCGGCGAAATCAAAGTCATTCTGATCAATCTGGGCGACAAACCGTTCGTTGTTTCGCGCGGCATGCGCATCGCCCAAATGGTGATCGCGCAACACGCCCGCGTAACGCTCGTCGAATCCGAGACCCTCTCGGAAACCGGGCGCGGTGGGGGCGGACACGGCTCGACCGGCCTTCACAATCTCGCAACCAAGCAAAACTGAACCATGCTGAAACTCTCCCGAAAGACATTGCTGGCGCTCGAAGCGGTGATCGACATCGCCTTTAACGCCCGCCCCGAACCGGTGCAGGCAAAGGAAATCACCGCCCGCCAAGGCGTGCCGCAGCGTTATCTCGAACAGGTGATGCAGCAGCTGGTGCGCGCGGGCGTGCTCAAAGGCGTGCGCGGACCGCGCGGCGGCTATCGGCTCGCCAAGGAACGCCGGCGCATATCGGTGGGCGATATCGTGCGCGTGGCCGAAAGCATCGAAGACGGCGAAGGCGAGAACGCCAAGCCGCTTTCCGATCTCGGGGCGCGCATCGTGACGCCTCTGATCCAGTCGCTGCAGGACGAAGTGATGTCGCGGCTGGACGCGATTTCCATCGAAGACCTTTGCCAGCGCGCGCGTTCCGCAGGCGTGGATTGCGGCGGGCGTTCGACGGCGGACTTCACCATTTAGCGGATAACGGAGCCTTTCATGACGGCGCATAAGCCCGGACGCGGACGCGTCTACAATTCCATCACCGAAACCATCGGCGACACGCCGATGGTGCGGATTCCCCGCATGTCGAAGGACGCCGGCGTAAAAGCCGACATTCTTCTGAAGCTCGAATTCTTCAATCCCATCTCCAGCGTGAAAGACCGCATCGGCGTGGCGATGATCGAAGCGCTGGAGGCCAAGGGTCTCATCACGCCCGGAAAATCCACGCTGGTCGAGCCGACCAGCGGCAACACCGGCCTCGGCCTCGCTTTTGTCGCCGCCGCCAAAGGCTATCGCCTCATCCTCGTCATGCCGGACTCCATGTCGATCGAACGGCGCAAGATGCTGGCACTGCTGGGCGCGGAATTGGTGCTCACCGAAGCCGCCAAGGGCGGTATGCGCGCGGCCATCGCCAAGGCGCATGAGATCGTCGCCGAGACGCCGGGCGCCGTCATCCCGCAGCAATTCGAAAACCCAGCCAATCCGGATGTTCACCGCCGCACCACGGCGGAGGAAATCTGGAACGACACCGAAGGCAAAGTCGATGTGGTGATTTCCGGCGTCGGCACCGGCGGCACCATCACCGGTGTCGGTCAAGTGCTGAAAAAGCGCAAACCGAGCGTGTGGATGATCGCGCTGGAGCCGGAAGATTCGCCGGTGCTGTCCGGCGGGCAACCGGGCCCGCATCCCATTCAAGGCATCGGCGCCGGTTTCGTGCCGCCGATCCTGGATCGCAGCGTGATCGATGAAGTGATCACCATCGGCAATGAAACGGCCTTCGACACGGCGCGCAAAGTAGCGCGGCTGGAAGGGATACCCGTGGGCATTTCATCCGGCGCGGCGATCGCAGGCGCGCTGGAAGTCGGCGCGCG
>JACQDN010000045.1 GCA_016201105.1 Pseudomonadota bacterium | reverse complement strand
GTGCCGAGCACGGTCCATACACTGGTACAGACGCTCATGCATGATGAGCACGAACAGTACGGTGACGCTCACCAGATTGAAAAAGAATCCCTTCGCTGGCGTGTACGCGGCGACCGTCCCGACCGCGGACATCCAACCCTTCGCGAAGGGGTTTCTGTATGCTGTCCCTCTATTATCATCTCTATTATCTCTATTATGCCAAAGGAGTTCCCCATGCTCAACCTCATCTTCCCCAAGCAGTTCGACAACACCTATCGCGGCCATTGGCTCGGTCTGTGGCTTTTCGTGCCCGTCGTGTTTGTAAAGGGAGCGCAAGGCATCGTATCCATGGTCAACACCCGTGATGTGATGATGACGGCGGACGGGATCCCTCTCGACAGTTTCAACACCGAGGCTGCCGCAACCATGATCGCAATGTTCGCGCTGCTTGGGATGTATCTTCTGATACTCCCCGTGATCAGCGCCGTGGCGCTGATCCGCTACCGCGCGATGATCCCGTTCCTGTATCTCATGTTCTTGATTGTGCAGTTGGGCGCGCGGGCGCTTCTGCTGCTAAACCCCATCGAAAGATCCAGCGCGCAGCCTCCCCCGCTGCGCGGTGGAGAGGGAGAAACCTGGGGCTTAGATTTCCTCGCTCCTTGCTTCGCGTATCGCCCCCGGGCTCGTTCCCGTCCAGCGCTTGAAGGCGCGGGCGAAAGCGGCGGGATCGGAAAAGCCCACCAGATAGGCCGTCTCGTTGGCGCTCACTTTGCGTCCGCTCAGATAGTGCAGCGCGATTCTGTGGCGCAGTTCGTCGAGGACGGTTGCGAAACTCACGCCCTCCTGCGCGAGCCTGCGCTGCAGCGTGCGCGTGCTCAGTCCCATCTTCTGCGCGATGGGGGCGATACCGGCATCGCCGGTGTGCAGAATCGGCAGGAGCAGGCGTTCGACGCGCGCGCGCGTCGACTTCGCGGATTCAAGCTCCTTGAGCAGCGCCTCGGCGCGCTTGCTGAGCACGCCGAAGACATAGCGGTTGGTGGGCGGCTGGCGCAGCGTGCCAAAGCGCTCGTCGAGCAACAGCGCGTTCCTTCCGCTTGAGAAGACGACCGGCGCCCGGAAAACGCGCTCGTATTCGGCGCGGTAGGACGGCTCGGCGTGCGCGAAACGCACCGCGCGGGGAAACTGCATGGCTTCGAATTCGAGATTGCCGGCGAACATCACGCGCGCGTTCCACACAATGCGCGCGAACTCTGCCTCGATCAGAAGCGGATTGCCGTTGTAGAAGCCGCTGGTGATTTCCATCCAGGGGCCCTCAGCGTCACGCACCGTGCGGATAATGTCGGGCGGGCTGGTATCGGCGCCGTCGACCATCAGCCGGGAATAGCGATTGAGCTGGCGCCCTACTTCGGCGGTGGTTTCGGCCGCCTCGCAGATCAAGCCGACGATGGAGATGTCCTGCATGCGCACGTTCTCGCCGAACTTGAGCGCGAGTGCCGGATCGTCCAGCAGCGCGATCCCCGCTTTGATGAGCGCGACATAACGGGGCAAGGCGACGCGTGCGTCGGGCTCGGCGAGATCGCTTTCTTTCAGGCTGGCACGCGCAAGCAAAGCGGCCCGGTCGGCGCCGCGCGAGACGGCGAAATCGAGAAAGCCCTTGGGATATCCGGCACTTACGGTTGCCTGGTCCACGCTTGCCCTGTTTTTGGCCCTGTTTTTGGCCCTGCTTTTGTGCCTGGCGCCTAGGGTCAAGAGATTGGCGCGCGGCGTCAATGTGCAAGCCGCCGGTGCTCCTTACATCAAGCCCATGAATCTGCACGCGCCTTCCGATGCCTCGCCACTGGTGCGCGCGGGGCTCGACACCCTCCTCTTCCTGCACATCGCAGGCGGCAGCATGGGCATCCTCTCCGGCGCCGTCGCGTTGATCGCGCCCAAAGGCGAGACCGTGCACCGCGTCGCGGGCACCGTGTTCTTCGTGTCGATGCTGACGATGACCGGCGTCGCCTTCCTCGTCGCGCCGTTCATGGGCAGCGAGGTCAATACCATCGCTGGCCTTCTCGCCTTCTATCTGGTGGCGAGCGCTTGGCTCACGGTCAAGCGCAAGGAAGGTACGATCGGGCGGACAGAGAAGGTCGCAGTGGCCGCTCCCATTGTCGCCAGCATCATGGGCGCGATCTTCATCGTCCAGGCGATGAACTCCCCCACCGGCACCATCGACGACACGCCGCCGCAAGCCCTCTATGGTTTTCTGGCGTTTGGTCTGATCGCGGCCGGATCGGATATCAAAGTCATCCTGCGCGGCGGCATCTCGGGCGCGGCGCGCATCGCGCGGCATCTGTGGCGGATGTGCCTGGCGCTGTTCGTCGCCACGGGCTCCTTCTTCCTTGGACAACAGCAAGTCATGCCCGGCTTCCTTCACGACTCACCTTGGCTGTTCGTGCCCGCGTTCGCGCCGCTGGTGCTGCTGTTCTATTGGCTGATCCGCGTGCGCCTCACCCGTTGGTACACAAGCGAACCGGTACACCAAGAAATCACCTCTCCCTCGCGGAGAGGTCGAAATTTGCGGAACGCAAATTTCGGGTGAGGGGTAAGAATAGAGTTCAAATGGTGAGGCTTCCCCTCACCCGACGCGCTTCGCGCGTCGACCTCTCCACGAGGGAGAGGTGGTTGTAGAGATGAAATGGGATCCTTCATGACACCGCAAACCGGCGCACCCGAGGTTTCGCTGCTGCGCCTCTATATGATGAGAGCCCTCTACGTTCTCATGGCCGTCGGACTCGCCTTCCATATCTGGCCCAGTCTGATTCATCACGCCAACGCATGGCCGTTCTGGCGTGGCGTCGCGTCGAGTCTGCTGGGGGCCATAGGTGCCATGGCGGTCTTGGGAATTAGGTATCCGCTCAAGATGCTGCCGTTGCTGTTCTTCGAGTTGGGTTGGAAAGCGATCTGGCTGATCGTCGTCGCGCTGCCGCTGTGGTTCGCCCATCAAATGGACGCGGATACCATGGCAACGGTTTATGAGTGCTTGATGGGGATCATCGTGCTCATCGTCATTCCCTGGCACTATGTGTTCGCCACCTATGTGAAGGCCTCCGGCGATCGCTGGCGGTGATGCACCCGACCCTGTTGAATGCTGGCCTGTCGAAAGCCGGCCTGTCGAAAGCTGGACCGCCATGATGAGAATTGTGCGCTTCTTCCTCTACGCCCTGGTCGGCCTCGCCGCGTCGATCGGCGCGCTGTTCTTCTATTTCCTCTATTCGCCGACGCCCGACATTCCGCAACTTTCCGGCACGATGACGCGCCAGACGATGCAGGTCGACGGGCTCGAGCGTATCTACCGCCTTTATGTTCCGAAAGCTCTTGCCAAGGGCGCGCCGCTCGTCGTGGTGATGCACGGCTCAGGCGAAAACGGTGCGCAGATTCGTCTCGGGACCGGTTACGAATTCGATCGCTTGGCCGACCTGCACCGCTTCGCCGTCGTCTATCCCTATGGGTTCGAAGGCTATTGGAATGCCTGCAACAAGGTCGGCGATTATGCCGCCAACACGCGCAACATCGACGATGTGAAGTTTCTGACCGTGCTGGTCGACAAGCTTGCCCACGACATCGGCATCGACACGCATCGCGTCTTTGCGACCGGCGTTTCGCGCGGCGGCCATATGGCTTACCGCCTGGCGCTGGAAGCGCCGCAGCGCTTTCGCGCCGTAGCCGCGGTCTCGGCCAGCGTGCCCACGCCGGACAACTTCAAGTGCAAGCCCGCAAGCACCAGCACCTCCTCCGTCCTCATCATCAACGGCACCAAGGATCCGCTCAATCCGTTTGAAGGCGGCGAGGTCCAGATCTTCGGGCTGATCGCGCGCGGCACGGTGCTTTCCTCACGCGCGTCGGGGCAATACTTCGCCGATCTCAATCACATCACCGGCGCACCGGCCACCCGCACCACGCAAGCCGCCGACGGCATTCGCGTCGAGCAGACGCTGTGGCACGACGATTCCAAACCGCAAATCGAACTCCTCGCGATCGACGGCGGCGGCCACGGCATGCCGCAGCCCTACTACCGCAACCCGCGCATTCTCGGTCCGACGGCCAAGGAGCCGAACGGACCGGATGCGATCTGGGCCTTCTTCGCGCAACAGTCGCAGAGATAGCTCCGCGCTGGGACGGCGGGATCTGAGGAAGACAGGAAGGTCGTCATGAGACGAGTCCTACGTTTCCTGCTTTGGAGCTTGGCCGGCATTGTCGCGTTGATCGGTGTGCTGGGCGCGCTGTTCTTCTACCTCGTCTACACGCCTGCACCCGAGGTTCCGCGTCTGTCCGGCACGCTGACCAGGGAGAGCATCCAAGTCGGCGGACTGAAGCGCACTTATCTGACCTATGTGCCGCGAGGGCTTTCAAAAGACGCACCGCTTGTCGTGGTGATGCACGGTGCGGGTGAAAACGGCGCACAAATGCGCATCGAGACGGGGTATGGGTTCGAGCGTCTCGCCGACCACCACGGCTTTGCGGTCGTTTATCCCAATGCGTACGAAGGCTATTGGGACGCCTGCAACATCGTCGGGGGCGGCGGCGCGAACGGGCGTAGCATCGACGACGTGGGGTTCTTGGGCGCGGTGGTCGACAAACTCATCGCTGAAATCGGTGTCGACCCGCATCGCGTGTTTGCGGCCGGCAGTTCCCGCGGCGGTTTCATGGCGTTTCGTCTGGCGCTCGAATCCCCTTCCCGCTTTCGCGCCGTCGCGGCCATATCGGCCAACGTGCCGACGCCCGACAACTTCAAATGCAAGCCTGCCGCGCACGGCACATCTTCGGTCATGATCATGAACGGTACGAAGGACCCCCTCGTACCGTTCGAGGGCGGAGAGGTGAGCCTGTTCGGTTTGTTCTACAAAAACGGCACGGTCCGCTCGTCGCGCGAGTCAGGTCAATATTTTGCGGATCTCAACCACATCTCCGGTACACCTGAAACGAACGAGACCCAAGTAGCCGACGGCGTTCAAGTCGAGCAGGACCTCTGGCACAGCGACTCCAAAGCGGAGGTCGAACTGGTTGCCATTCGCGGCGGCGGACATGGCATCCCCCAGCCATACCGGCGCCATCCACGATTGCTGGGTCCGTCGCCCACGGAACCGAACGGACCAGAAGTGATCTGGGACTTCTTCGCGCGGCAGCGGTGAAGCTGACGCCTGCCGGCTAGAATTTCTTCGACAGGGTGAGGCGGATTGTGCGCGGTTGGGCAATCACCGCCCGCAATTGCGCGGGCACGGCCGGATTGAACGCCGCGCATGGAATGGATGTACACAAATCTCGCGTGCTGATGGCCAGCGGCGCGCGTTTGTCCCACACATTGTCCACAAACAGAGTCGCCTGTGGATCGTCGGAGAAATCGGCACCCAGACAAAGGCTGTCGGGCTTGAGAGTCGACGGCACGCCGAGAATCGCCAGCGAAGTATCGCAACCGGCCTCACCGCTGTATTCAACGATCGAGCGCATCCAGATAGGCGGGCAAATCGTCTCCGTCGAACGACGGCCCAAACGACAAACCCACCGCGTCGCCCGACATGGGCGCGACGGGTTCGCGCGTTGCGGCGTCGTAGACATCGTGCCGATAGACCGCGCCGGCATTCGCCGCTCCGCCGGGGGACAGCGCAACATGGCCGGCATGCGCAAGCTCGGCGAAGATCCAGCGCGCATGACGTGGGTCCGGCCTGTTCGTGCTTTCGCGGCCCAACAAGAGGAAATCGCCGCAGTTGCGGAAGGTGTCGCCGGTTACACGGATCCCGCCCGAAAGTGTTTCTTCAATCAGACCGACACCGACATTCAAAAGATTCGGCCTCGCCAGGCAGAGCGCCAAATCGCGACGGTTTGACGGAACCTCGCACCAAAGCGCCGCACGGCGCAGCGCGCGAACCAGGCGAAACGTCGTTTCGGCGTCTTTTTCGAGCGCGCGCTGCGGTAGTGCGAGGACTTTGTCGGGGCCGCGGCTCGCGATCTCTGCCCCGAGCGCGGCAATCGCTCCGACGCCCGCATCGACAGCGAGGCTGTTCCAGGGATTGCCGACGCAACAACCTTGAATGAGGCCGCTCGAGAGACTGGCGGCCATGTAGGACGGCGGGACCACGATAAGTTGAACGTCGCGATCGACATCGACACCGCCGAGTCTCAGCCAATGGCGAATGAGAAAGCTGTGCGTGGAATAGGGAAAAACCACTCCGAATTGAAGCGGCTGATCGCGGCGCCCGCGTTCCTCGCCGATCACTCGTGCGAGGCCGAGCGCGGATTCGCGCGCGTCGGCAGGTATGCGGCCGATGGCTGTGCAGACCTTTTCGAAGATCGGCGCCGCAAGCGTGATGCAGTTGCCGTTGAAATTCAGGACGAAGGGCACCGCCAGCGGAACTTTGACATGGCCGATACCCAAACTGGTCGCGATCGCAAGCGGCGCCAGCATGTGGGCGGCGTCGAACATATCGAGGATCAGCTTGTCGCGGATATTCGCCCACGACACTTCGCGGACCAATTCAAGATTCAAACCTTCTTCCTCTGCGAAACCAAATTCGGCCGCCGCGATCGGAACGGCGGCGTCGACGAGCGGGATATAACCGATACGCAACGTCTTCATCTCCGTCCGCCTTCCAGCATATCGGACGCCGTAATCAGCGCGCGCGCGACGTCCGTGATCCGCCGCTTTTCGTTCATCGCCGTCTTGCGCATGAGCGCATAAGCCTCCTCCTCTGCAATGCCATTGGCCTTCATCAGAATGCCCTTGGCGCGATCGAGTACCTTTCGCTCGGCAAGCGCGGTCTTGGCCTCGCTCAACTCCTCCAGCAGGCGGGAGAACACGTTGAAGCGCGAAATGCACATGTCCAAAATGTGCTTGATGCGCTCCTTCTTGAGGCCGTCGACGACATAGGCCGAGACGCCGGCATCCATCGCCGCGCGAATGGAAGCGCTATCGCTCTGGTCGACAAACATGGCTACCGGCCGCTTGACCGTCCGGCTGATGTGAAACATCTGCTCCAGGATATCGCGACTGGGGCTGCCCAGGTCGATAACGATGACGTCGGGATCGATGGCGGAAATGCGGGTGAGAAGGTTTTCCGTATCCGGCAGCCGCGCAACGTTGTCATGGCCGGCTTCGCGCAGACCATCTTCGATAATGGTCGCACGCAACGGATTGTCGTCGACAATCAGAATTTTCAGCTGGCAAGTCATGCACCCGGCCGCGCGGAGATCGACACCAGAATAGAGCTGCTTGGTGGTGCATGGCAGCGCATGGGAATACGCCAATTGTCATGCGTCCTTATGTGCATCGGTAAAGTTGGCGATGCGTTGTGCAAACCGTGCGCAAACATTGGGCGGTTGCCGTTTCAAGCAGCAGGCGTGCGGCGCCGCCTCGCAAATCGGCTTGCGGGCGAAGCGCGCCTACGCACGCAACGCCTCGGTCTCGAGGATACCGCGGAGTTCGGCGCGGCACGATCCGCAATTCGTTCCCGCGCCCAGCACGGCGCCGATCGCCTCCACGCTGACAAGTTTTTCGTCGCGCACGGTTCTGGCGATCCGCGTTCTGGAAACACCGAAGCAGGCGCAGACAAGAGGCCCCTCATCGCCGCCGCCGCCCGCCGGCCGCCCGGCAAGCAAGGTGACCCGATCCGCCAGCGTCAGAGCGATTCCATCGAGCAGCGAGGAGAGCCACTCGCGCGGCGGCAAGCTGCCCGAGCGCGTGAGGATAAGACAATGCGTCAGCCGCCCGTCCACGATACGTGCGAGGCGATAGTCGCACTGCTTGTCATTGACGATCTCGACTCGTTCGCCGCCCTGTCCGGCGTTGCCGAACACATCGAAACCCGGCATCTGATCACCCACGCCACCGGCCAATTCATAAAGAAGACCGCCTCGCACCCGTCGTTTTGCCCAATATGCGATGGCGAGCGGCGCGATCTCGGTGCGCGTCAGAAGGAAGCCGCGCCACGTCTGGATAAACGGATCGAGCCGAACCGGCGTATGCTTGAATTCGGGCTGGCCGGAGATCGCGTCGACGAACGGATTGACCATGCTGCCCGCGAGCGCGCTGGCGGCGTTCGTCGCCGTCCAGTGAATTGGCACGAACAAGGCGCCGCGCTTTTGGCTGCCGACGCAAGACGCTCGCAATACCGTCGAGCCCCATGCCGTTGCAACGCGCGCCAAATCGCCGTCGGCGATTCCGGCGTGCGCGGCATCGTCGGGATGAATTTCCACGCATGGCTCGGGTCGATGGCTGGACAACCGCGCCGACAAGCCGGTGCGCGTCATGGTGTGCCAGTGATCACGAACCCGGCCGGTGTTGAGGATCAGAGGATAGCGCGCGCTCAACGACTGCGCGGGAGCTTGCGCGGCGACGGCAATGAACCGGGCACGCTTGTCGGGCGTGAAGAACTGGCCGTCGGCGAACAGGCGTTGCGGTCCTGTTCTCGATTTCACGGGCACCGGCCATTGAACGGGTTTGAGTGCGTCGTATTGCGCGTCGCTGAGCTCGGTGAGGCCGCCGATGTCAAAGGCCCGCGTCCCGGTGTTCTCGAACGCCGACAACGCAGCGTGCTCGCGGAATATCTCCGCCGGCGCGCGATAGGGGAATTCGCGCGCAAATCCCATCCGTCGGGCTACTTCGGCGATCATCCACCAATCGGGCCGCGCTTCGCCGGGCACGTCCAAAAACGCGCGTTGCCGGGAGATGCAGCGCTCCGAGTTGGTGACCGTGCCGTCCTTTTCACCCCATGCCGCCGCCGGCAACAGCACATGGGCGAACTTCGCCGTATCGGTTTGCGCGACGCAATCCGAGACGACAACGAAATCGCAGGCGCCAAGCGCTTCGCGCACGCGTCCGGCATCGGGCAGGCTCGCCGCCGGATTGGTCGCCATGATCCACAAAGCACGCAGCCGGTCATCGCCAGCAGCGCGAAACATGTCGACCGCCATCAGGCCCGGCCGGCGCGCCACGTTGCGGGAATTCCAGAACCGCTGCAGACGCGATACGTTTTCTTCCGGGCCGAAGTCCATGTGTGCGGCGAGCTGGTTCGCGAGGCCGCCCACCTCGCGGCCGCCCATGGCGTTGGGTTGACCCGTAATCGAAAAGGGAGTGGCACCGGGTTTTCCAATGCGACCGGTCGCCAGATGGCAATTGACGATGGCATTGACCTTGTCGGCTCCGCGCGTCGATTGATTGACCCCCTGCGAGAAGGCGGTAACCGTGCGCGCGGTCGCCGCAAACCACGCGAAGAACGTCTCGACGTCTCGCGTTTCGACCTCGCAGTGCGCGGCAACGGCTTGGGCCGAACAGTCGTCCGCCGCCGCCCGGGCGAGCGTCTCTTCGTATTGCGCGGTGTGTTGCTCCACGAACGCGAGGTCCAGCGCGCCCCGCCGCGACAGCTGCAGCAACAGCGCATTGAACAGCCTGACATCGGTTCCGGCCCTGATGGCGAGATGGAGATCGGCTTCTTCGCAGGTCGCGGTTCGGCGCGGATCGATCACCACGATTTTGACGCCGCGCTCGGCGCGAGCCTTCAGCACCCGCTGATAAAGCACTGGATGGCACCAGGCCGTGTTGGAGCCGACAAACACCACCAGATCGGCGAGTTCGACGTCCGCGTAGCAGCCGGGAACCGCATCGGCTCCAAACGCGCGCTTATGACCCGCTACGGCGGATGACATGCACAGGCGGGAGTTGGTGTCGATGTTGCCGGAGCCGATGAATCCCTTCATCAGCTTGTTGGCGACATAGTAGTCCTCGGTCAGCAGCTGGCCCGACACGTAGAAGCCGACAGAGTCCGGTCCGTACTTGCGAACAGCCTCAAGAAACTTGCTCGCAACCAGATCGAGCGCCGCATCCCACGACGCCGGCTCGCCGCCGATTTGCGGCGTGAGCAGCCGGGTTTCGAGCCCGATGGTCTCGCCCAGCGCCAAGCCTTTCGCACAGAGCCGCCCGCCATTGGCGGGGTGGCCGCTATCGCCGCAAATCTCGACGTCGCCATCGCGGCGCGCGCTTGCGACGATTCCGCAGCCGACGCCGCAATAGGGGCATGTGGTTCGCATGGTCCTACTCTGCCGCCGCCTTTATCCGGGGCAGCAGTATTTCCACGACACCGGCCGAAATCCGCACCGCAAAGGATTTAATGCAGCCATTGTCGGGATCGCGCGCCGCGGCTTTCTCAAGATCGATCACCCAGCCGTGCAACGGACAGGTCACGGCGCTGTCATGCACGATGCCTTGCGACAACGGTCCGCCTTTGTGCGGGCAGCGGTCCTCGACGGCAAACACACGGTCGTCCGACGTGCGAAAGATCGCCATCGGTCCGTCGGCGGTCACGATTCGGCGCGCGCCGCGTGCCGGTACGTCGCGCAGCCAACCCAGAGCGATCCAGCGATCGGGCGTCACGCTGTTCCCATCAATTGGGCGAATTCCCGGCGGTCGCGCCGCTTTTCGGCGCGCTCGGCCCAGGGATCGACCTGAAAGAATTTCTGCGAATGCAGGAACCGCGTGGCGAGAGCGGCGCGCGTCTGGGGAGCATCGACGAGCTTGGCCTTGACGTGATTCAGTCCCACGCGCTCGATCCAAGGCGCGGTGCGCTCCAGATAGCGGGCTTCCTCGCGATAGAGCTGAATGAAGGCGCAGCAATACTCGATCGCCTCTTCATCCGTTGTCACCTTGCAGAGCAGATCGGTCGCGCGCACCCTCATGCCGCCATTGCCGCCGACGTGCAGGTCCCATCCCGCCTCCGTCGCCACGACGCCGAAATCCTTGATCGTCGCTTCGGCGCAATTGCGGGGACAACCGGAGACCGCCATCTTGAACTTGTGCGGCATCCACGAGCCCCACGTCATTTTCTCGAGACGAATGCCCATCGCCGTGGAATCCTGGGTGCCGAAGCGGCACCACTCCGACCCCACACAGGTCTTCACTGTTCGCAGCGCCTTGCCGTAGGCGTGACCGGAGACAAGACCGGCCGCATTGAGATCCGCCCAGACCGCCGGCAGGTCATGCTTTTTCACGCCGAGAAGATCGATGCGCTGCCCGCCCGTCACCTTCACGGTCGGGATGCGGAATTTATCGGCCACATCGGCGATGGCGCGCAGCTCGCGCGGGTTGGTGACGCCTCCCCACATGCGCGGCACCACAGAATAGGTTCCATCCTTCTGGATGTTGGCGTGCGCCCGCTCATTGATGAAGCGGCTCTGCTTGTCGTCCACATATTCGCCCGGCCAGGCGCAAAGAAGGTAGTAATTCAGGGCCGGGCGGCATGAACCGCAGCCGTCCGGCGTCGTCCAATCCAATTCCTGCATCGCTTCGGGAATGGACTTCATCTCTTTGGCCAGGATTAGCCGGCGCACATCGTCATGCGTCAATGTCGTGCAGAGGCACATCGGTTTCGTCGCGGCCCCGGGAACGAAATCATCGCCCAGCGACAGGACAAGCAATTGTTCGACAAGGCCGGTGCAGGAGCCGCATGACGACGACGCCTTGGTCTTGCGCCGCACATCCTCGACGCTTTTCAGATCATGCTCACCGATCGCTCTTAAAATCGTGCCCTTGCATACGCCGTTGCAGCCGCAAATCTCGCTTGCGTCGGGCAACGCTGAAACGGCGGATTTAGGGTTCTGACCGCTTCCTGCAAAAAGCGCCTGTCCGAAGATCAGACTGTCGCGCATGCTGTCGATCGGGGTGGCGTCCTTCACAAGCTGGAAGTACCAGTTGCCTTCCCGCGTATCGCCGTAGAGCACGGCGCCAACCAGGCGACCGCCTGCCAAGATGAGGCGCTTGTAGACGCCCATCGCGGCATCGCGAAAAACGATGTCCTCCGTATCGTTGCCGCCGCCAAACTGCCCGGCTGAAAACACGTCGATGCCGGTGACTTTCAATTTCGTGCTTATGGCGGAGCCGCGGTACCCACGTGCCTCGATTCCGGCGAGAGCATCGGCGGCAGCTTTGCACATCTCCCACAGCGGAGCGACGAGGCCATAGGTCTGGCCGCCATGCTCAACGCATTCCCCGACCGCGAAAATCGAGAGATCGGACGTGCGCATGTGATCGTCGACAACGACGCCCCGCCCGCAGTCGAGCCCCGCGGCCTTCGCCAGGGCGATATTGGCGCGGATGCCCACCGCCATGACCACCAGGTCGGCCGCGATATGGCGGCCATCCTTCAGCCGCACGCCTCTTACGCCTCGGTCTCCGACGATGCACTCGGTGGACGCACCGGTCAGAACGTCGATACCGCGCGCTTCCAATTCGCGCTTCAAAAGGAAGCTCGCCGCCTCGTCGAGCTGACGCTCCATGAGCGTGTCGACAAGATGAACAACGCTGACGGCCATGCCCCGGGCTCGCAGGCCGTTCGCGGCCTCCAGCCCCAGCAACCCTCCTCCGATGACGACCGCGCGCGCACCTGTCGTCGAAGCGGCGAGCATCGCGCGAACATCGGCGATGTCGCGAAAGGAAATCACGCCCGCCAGATCCGCGCCGGGCAGCGGCAACATGATCGGGTTCGAACCCGTCGCAATCAGCAGCCGGTCGTAGGAATGGCGGCCTCCGCGATCGTCGATGGCCAAGCGCGCGGCCTTGTCGATGGCGACGATCTCGACACCGGCATGGAGCACAATGGCGTTGCGTTCATACCAGCCGGCGTCGTTGATGACGATGTCGTCGAAGCTCTTCTCGCCGGCCAGCACCGGCGACAGCATGATGCGATTGTAGTTGAGCTCCGGTTCCTTGCCGAAGATCGCAATCTCGTAGCGGCCCGGCGCTCGCGCCAACAGTTCTTCGACGGCACGGCAGCCGGCCATTCCATTGCCGATCACGATGAGCTTTTCCGCCATTGTATCAGGCCGCTTGCTTGGCGTGGCGCTCATAGAGGAACTGCATGATCGCCTTTCGCGAACGGACGTAGTCTGGATTGTCGACGACATCGAGCCGCCGGCGCGGACGCGGCAGGCGCACATCGCAGATTTCGCCGATCGTTGCCGAAGGTCCGTTCGTCATCATCACGACGCGGTCCGCCAGAAGCACGGCCTCATCGACGTCGTGCGTGATCATGATCACCGTGTTGCCGAGCGTGCGATGAATATCCATCACGGTATCCTGCAACCGCGCTCGCGTCAGAGCGTCGAGCGCCCCAAACGGTTCGTCCATGAGCAGGACCTTGGGCTGCATGGCGAGCGCGCGCGCGATGCCTACACGCTGGCGCATGCCGCCGGACAATTCGTCCGGCTTCTTGTGCAGCGCGTCCTGCATCTGCACGAGCGCGAGATTCTGCCGAGTCCAATTGTCGCGTTCGCGCGCCGGCTTGGAACGAAACACCTTGTCGACTGCCAGCCTTACGTTGGCATAGGCAGAAAGCCAGGGCAGCAGCGAATGGTTCTGAAAGACGACCGCCCGATCGGGGCCCGGCTCGTCCACCACCTGGTTGGCGAGCAGGACCGCTCCCGTTGTGGCCTTCGTCAGGCCGGCAACGATGTTGAGGAGCGTGGATTTTCCGCAACCCGAATGGCCGATGATGGCGACAAACTCACCCTCGGCGATGGTCAGCGAAACGTCGGAGAGGGCCTGGTAGGCGCCGCTCGCCGCCTGGAACGTCATCCCAATCTGCTCGATCGTCAGATAACCGCGCATGAGTTGTTTCTCCGCTATATCGGACGGCCGGCAACCAGCTTGCCGATGGCGCCTATAAACCGATCGAGCAGGAAGCCGACGATGCCGACATAAATCAGGGCCAGAATGATCTCGCTGATCAGCGAGCTGTTCCACGCGTCCCAGATGAAGAACCCGATCCCGACGCCGCCGATCAGCATTTCAGCCGCGACGATCGCGAGCCACGACAAGCCCACGCCGATCCGAAGACCGGTGAACATGTAGGGGACGGACGCCGGCAGCGTGATCTTGAAGAAATATTCCGGCCCGCTGAGCCGAAGCACACGCGCAACGTTCTTATAGTCTTCGGGAATTTGGCGAACGCCGACGGCCGTGTTGAGGACGATCGGCCATACGGCGGTGATGAAGATCACGAAGATCGCGGACGGGTCGGCGTTCTGGAATGCAGCGAGCGATATCGGAAGCCAGGCAAGCGGCGGCACCGTGCGCAGCACCTGAAATATGGGATCGAGTCCGCGATAGGCAAATGTGCTTTGCCCGATCAGGACACCCAACGCTACACCCGTGACGGACGCCAGACCAAATCCGATTCCCACGCGCTTGAGACTCGCCAGCAGATGCCACAACAAGCCTTTGTCCGTACCGCCGTGATCAAATGTGGGGTCGACAATCAAATCCCAGGTGTCCCGCAGGACCTTCGACGGCGGCGGCAACGCGGGGTGCGCGCCGCTGCAGGCCAACTCCCAGACGGCCAGAAGAACGCCAAGCACGATGAGCGGCGGAACGACGACCTCCGCCGCGTGCCGAAGCTGTTCCAGCAGACGCAATTTCGGAAGGCGAAAACGATGTTGCGGTTTGCTTGCAGAACGCACGGTTTGGATAATTCCAGTCATGCTCACAGCCGTTGTCCTTTTGACGATCAGATGCGCTTGATCTTGAGGCTGGCGAGATAGGCCTTCGGATCGGCGGCATCGAAGGTCTTGCCGTCGAAGAACTTCTCGACGCCGCGCGATGTGGAGGCCGGGATGTCGCCGGCGGCCCCGATCGCCTTGGCCGCATCACGCCAAATGTCTTCGCGGTTGACCTTCTTGACCCAACCATTGATGTCGAGATTGGCGGGCTGATACCCCCAGCGGATATTCTCCGCGAGAAACCAGGCATCGTGGCTTTGAAACGGATAGGATGCGTGGTCCTTCCAGAATTTCATGAGATAGGGGAAGTTTTGGACCGTCTTGCCGGTTCCGTAGTCGATCATGCCCGAGGTGCGTCCGATGATGTCCTCAAACGGAACCTTGAACCATTCGCGCTTGGAGACGATCTGGCACATCTCGCTGCGGTTTTCCGGTTTGTCGCACCAACGTTGCGCTTCGAGCACCGCCATGGTCACCGCCTTGGCCGCCTTCGGATTCTTGTCGACCCAGTCGGCGCGCAGCCCGAGGCTCTTCTCGGGATGATCGTGCCATAGCTCTCCCGTCACGCAGGCGGTGAAGCCGATGCCCTGGTTCACCAGTTGCGCGTTCCACGGCTCGCCCACACAGAAGGCCTCCATGGTCTTGACCTTCATGTTTGCGACCATCTGCGGCGGGGGAACTGTGATCGTCGACACGTCTTTGTCCGGATCGATGCCGCCGGCGGCCAGCCAGTAGCGTACCCACATGTCGTGGGTACCGCCGGGGAACGTCATCGCGACCTTGGGATCGCCGCCGCCCATTCGCACTTTCCCGAAAGCGCTTTTCATTCTCGACGAGTCGAGACCGACACCCAAATCGCCGTAGTATTTCGCGACGGAAATCGCCTGGCCGTTGGTATTCAGCCTAGCCAGAATATACATGGGCAGTTTTCCGCCGTTTGTGATCTTGCCCGTCGAAATCAGATAAGGCATCGGCGTCAATATGTGCGCGCCGTCGATACCGCCGTGCGCGGAACCGAGTTCGATATTGTCACGCGTCGCGCCCCACGAAGCCTGCTTGCTGATCTTGGGATCGGTAATCCCATATTTCGCGAAGAAGCCCTTTTCTTTCGCAACGATCAACGGCGAGGAGTCCGTCAGCGCGATGAAGCCGAGCGTTACGGTGTTGGTCTCCGGCGTGTCGGCGCCCGCCGCCCACGCGCCACCCGGCAACATGACGCGCGCGCTCGCGAGCAGCGCAGCGGTGCCCGCCCCTGTCAAAAGCGAGCGCCGCGACGGCCCCTGCGATTTGTTATGTGTCATTTGACGTCTCCTAGAACTTGTAGGCGGTCTGGACCCAGAAGATCGATTTGTCCTTCGGCGAAAAAACATTCCCGGCGCCGTTGTAGGAGGCGTATTTCAACAGAAACGTCGCCTGCTTATCGACGGCGACGTCGAGTGAAGCATCCCATTCGTTGCCAAGGCCGGCGCCCAAGCGGTCGGTGCGGAAGTCGTAGTAGATGACGTTCGCCGTGATGCTCTTGAATTCGAGATCGAAGAAATCCGGAATCGCATAGCTCGCTTTCACATAGAACGAGTCCAGACCGTTCGCCGGCGTGGTCAGAAACAGATCGGCCCAGCCGTCGAAGGCGTGCAGCGTGGCGAGCGGCGTCGAGAAGCCGATCGGTTTTCCCGCGAGCGGACCGGAACTCACCAGACCGCTCCCCAGCGATTGATAACCCGCAAGACCGGTGAAGCCGTCATAGGTGAGCGAACCTTCGATCAGCCAGTAGTTGAGATCGAAGGAATTGGGATTGCCGGCATAGTTGGTTTGATGGGCAAACTCCGCATTGGCCTGCCCGGCTATGTCGGCCGACAGGTCGAAATGGTATTCGCCGCGCGTGCCATAGGTTGCCGTCGACAATTTCCGCGCCAGGCCGGCGGCAAAACCCTTGTTGTGAAAATCGAGCAGATAGGCGTAGGCCTCAAGCCGCAAATCGTCGACGCCGACATAAACGGCATTGATCAAGTGGCTGTTGCTGTCGAAGCGGTCGACTTGCGCCGCGACGGGAACGGGTGCGGCGCCCGGGCCGAACACGCGATTGACACGGTCGACATAGGCATAGCTGATCGTCAGATCCTTGACGGACGTATTGACGAGCGACACCGCGTCGAACGTCTGCTCGTGCTGGCGCCAGCCGGAGTTGCCGACAAAGCGCTGGTTGCCGAAAAGGATTCGCTGACGGCCAACCGTGAACTTGGTGTCGAAATCGCTTGCGTAAGTGAGCTGCACCCGATTGAGAAAAGTCATCGCCGGATCGGCGATTGCAGGATAGAGCGTGTTGCCGTTGCGCGTGCTGTTGAAGTTTTTGCCGCTGGTCGCAAAGATCTGATCGAAATCGAAAGAAAGCTGCAGATTGTTCCAGTAGCCGGTTTCATAACCAAGGCGCAGGCGCAACGTGCCGGCCTGCGCATCCTTCGTCTTGCTGGCGTCGTTCACGCTCTCGTAACGGGCGCGAATGTCGATGATCGCTTTTCCCTGCGCCAAGACGGCAGCCAACGGCAGTTCGGCATGCGCCGCCGATCCGAACACCACCGCACCGGCCAAACCTATTGCACCGCGTATCGCGACGGCCTTGCCCCAGATTCCACTCATCACCAATTCCCTTCGTTCGGGCCCAGGCCCGAAAACAAAAAAGCGCCCGACCGGCGATTGCTCGCCGCTCAGACGCCGTTGTCTGTGATGGAGCCGTTGCGGCTCCGCTATCATCAGAAGCGCGCCGCCATTGGCGCCGCTCCCGGTACGGCACCTTTGCGTTTTCGCGCCGGCGCTTGGTACGCGGTCAACAATGAAAGTTTTTTTGTGCAATGCAATAGACGATTGATATCAATGATGAAATTTCTTTTGCACTGCACAATAATGGTGCGGGCTGGCTGCGATTTGAGCCGTGCTTGCCCAGCGGCTGTGCAGCGGCGGTCATGTTAAGCCAACGTGGGACGCGTCACCGCGGCGGCCTCGCGAGGCCATCGTGACAGCGGCAACGGAACGGGTTGGCTGTTTAGTCTCCTTTGCTTGCGGCTATCACGCGGAATCGGTCTCCTTCACTTTCGTATCCGTTCTTTTTCGTTCCCCCCGAAAGAGCCCGCAACAGCCCACAGCGGCTTCTACGTATATTCCGTATACTGATGAAATGCGATTTGGATGCGCTCATCTCGATCCACTCAATGGATAGGAGCTATGGTCCGCGCGATCTGCGCGTTGCCGTAGTGTTCCTGCAGGCGGTCGTTACGGGCAAAATCGCGAATCATGTCGAAATAGCCGGGCGCATAACGCGTATCCACGCGCTCGCCGTCTGGCTTGGTTTTGAACAGCGTCATGCCGTGCTCGGCCCCGGGGTAGAGTGCAAGAGTGAAGGGTCGCCCGTCTGCGATTAACGATTTGATGCGCCGGCTTGTTTCTGCGCTCGGCGCTTCGTAATCCTCGCTCCCCAGAATCCACAATTGCGGCGTCGTGTCTGCACGCAGCGTCGGCATGGGTTCGTAGTGGAACGGTGTGCCCCAGCGGAATTTGGGCGCCATCGCGCGCAACTGCGCTTCGCTGTAAGGCAACAGGAAGTAGGTGAAATCACCGTGCAGATCCTTGTACCAGGTCGCGGTGCGATATTTGGCGCGCAGGGCATCGAATTGCGCAAAGCCTTTGGTGAAGCCGCTGGCGATCACTGTTTCCGCGGCACGCGCTACCTTCAGCGCATCGGCGATCTCGGCCGGCGAATGACCTTTCTCGCGCATTTCGAGTCCCACCTCTTCCTGATCTTCCTCGAGCACGGTCACGGCCAATCCAAAGCAGACGATGACGAAGTCGACATGCGCACGATTGGCCGCGATCGGCGCCACCCATCCCCCTCGCTTCCCGCCTGGTAGCCGATCCGGCCCGCGCGCGCCCCAGCAAGGCGTCGGGCTTCGCGCATTGCCGCCACATCGTCGTCGGCGAGGAGGCTGAAATCCTGGCTGTAGCTGCCGCCCGACGCACCGGTCCCGCGCTTGTCATAGACGAAGGCGCCGACGCCCTCGGCCGGCAGCATTCGCTGCAGGGAATAGAATTTCCGCGCCGAATCGTGCTCGGAGCCATGCACGAGGACGACCACCGGCACGACGGCTTCGCCTTTCGGCATGACCAGCCGCCCGGTGAGCGTCACGCCGTGGCTCGTGAATGTGGTGTCGGTCACGTCGAAGGCGATGCGATGGCCTTCCAAGCTATTGAAGTCGATACGGCCCGCCGCGCAATCGGAAAAGCGCACGGTCTTTCCGTCGGGCCGCCCGGTCCAGCCATAGGTGCTGGTCCACTGCTCATCTCCTGTCTTAGTTAGCGCGCCCGTCGTGCCGTCGAACCGACGCCAGCGCAGCGTGTCGCCATCGGAAGGGGCGATATCGACGATACCGCCATCCGTCAGCCGGTAAGTACCGATGTGGCAATCCGGCATTTCCGTCGCGTGCGTGAAAGACGTTGTAAGAAGAAAAATGCATAGCGCGGCGCCACAGCGGACGAGATGGTTCAAGCCTCTGACACGCGTTGGTCTTGATCTATCGATCGGCATGTTCTGCTTCTCCGTTTTTCGGCAAGAGGGATTGGTCTACAATGCAGTCCTTCGAAGGAATGCGCGGGTCGGTAGCGCAAGACCGACCCGCCAGATGTTCGATACGCAGATCCGCTGCGCCACGCCAAAGAATCTCGCGCCCGAGTGCGACAAGTCGTGCGAGGCGATCCTCAATCACCAACACCGGGTTGCCGGCGAGCGGCCCGGCGTTGCTCGCAAAGCGGCAGGGTCCGTAAGGGATCAGGAGTTCGGGTTCGCCTAAGTCGCCGCCAAAAAGAAGCATCTGGCCCGGCACAGGATCGCTGGTGGCGTTCTCGGGCGGAAGGAGCAGTCCGGGCAGCCAGGTGGCGACGAGCGGCGACCAGCACGCCTCACCGCTCCACCGGGCATGGATGAGCTTGCCGCGATAAGGCATCAGTGTCTCAAGAAGGGCGCAGGAATTGGGCGCCAAGTCATATTGCAACCTCGCTGGGAACGTCTCTGCGCCAATCGTCATCAGTACCGAAGGATGTATTTGGGGCATCGCAAAACCATGGGGCCGAGAATGCCACTGTGGCGCTCGCGCCGCGCTCCGTATTGGACCGTTTCAAGGTGGGAGGCGCGACCGGGATCGGCCCCCTCGTCGCTTAACGGCGAAGCGGATAAGGTTGAAGCAAGTTCATCATCGATAGAGTCAGGCCAGATGCTGCGAAGGTTCAGCGGAGTCTCTATTAGACGGGTCATAGATCGCAGCTACGCCCGCGTTGCGGAGCACGCCCATGATTGGCCCGTGCTGTCGATTTTTGTCATTGGCGACTATGTCAACCAGACTGAACTCGGGGAAACATTCATCGCCGGTCCCTCTGCTATTCTCTACCGGGCTGGGGCCGCCCATTGTAACAGCATTGGACCGGCGGGGTTTGAGCAGATTGAAGTCGAGTTCGATCCGGCTTGGCTTGGACGCGCACTGGTCCCAAGTGCTCCCGTCTCGCGATGGCTGGGTGGACGTGCTGGTGCGGAGGCGCGAACCTTGGCGCGACTCTGCGCAATGGAAGCAGACGAAAAGCAACTTCGCGCGGCCGTGCAGCGGTTCGTGGAAAGAGCGAGCAGCGAACCCGAGCACGGTTCTCCGAGCTGGGTTGGTACGATCGCGCGACGCCTAAGCGAAGACACGGCGCTGAGAGCAAGCGACCTTGCGGGGGAAGTGAGACGACATCCTTCGTGGCTCGGAACTGCTTACAAGCGCGCGACGGGTGAAGGACTGCTGGAAACCGCGGCGCGGTTTCGCATCGAGCGCGCAGCACGCCTGTTACGCGAAACCGATCATCCAAGCGCATGCATCGCGGTGGAGGCGGGCTTCTACGACCAGAGCCATATGAGCCGAACCTTCCGGCGTGTCCTTGGACGCTTGCCGTCAGCGGTGAGAAAAGATCGATGGAATTTTCGCCAAAGATAGGCGTCACCACGCAAAGGCACCCAGCAGAAACTTCCGGCAAAATGGCGGCGCGGCCGCGCGAAATCGGATAAGCAAGGCAGTTACTTGCGAGTGCGCCGTTGAATTTCGTTGAAGATTCGACACAAATAGAATTTATTCAATCCAATGAATAGCTTAAACCACCGCTTTTGCATCGCCCCCATGATGGATTGGACCGACCGGCATTGCCGCTTTCTCCATCGTCAGCTGACGCGCCATGCCCTGCTCTACACCGAAATGGTGACGGCGGATGCGATCCTGCGCGGCAATCGCGAGCGGCTGCTCGGTTTCGACCGCCGTGAAGACCCGGTCGCCCTGCAGCTGGGCGGTGCGGAGCCGGAGAAGCTGGCCGAGGCCGCAAAGATCGGCGCCGCGTTCGGCTACGCCGAGATCAATCTGAATGTCGGCTGTCCGTCGGACCGGGTGCAGTCCGGACGCTTCGGCGCCTGTTTGATGCGCGAGCCGACGCTTGTGGCCGAGTGCGTGGCCGCGATGCGGGCCGCGGTTTCGATTCCAGTGACCGTCAAGTGCCGCATCGGTGTGGACGATCAGGATCCGGAAAGCTCGTTGCGCGAACTGATTGGACTGTGCGCACGTGCCGGCGTGAAGACGTTCGCCGTGCACGCGCGCAAAGCTTGGCTGGAAGGCCTGTCGCCGAAGGACAATCGTGATGTGCCGCCGCTCGACTACGATCTGGTCTATCGCGTGAAGCGCGAACATCCCAAGCTCAAGATCGTTCTGAACGGCGGCATCGGCAGTCTCGACGAAGCCGAGAAGCATCTGGATCACGTCGACGGCGTGATGATGGGGCGTGCGGCCTATCATTCCCCCGCGATGCTCGTGGACGCGGATGCGCGGTTCTTCGGTGCACGGGCTATTTCGTTCGACGCCGCCGTGGAAGGTTACCTTGCTTATGCCGCGGAACAGCTGGAGCAGCGCGTGCCCCTGAACAAACTCACCAAACCGATGCTCGGCCTGTTCAACGGCCGGCCAGGCGCACGGCTGTTCCGCCGGCACCTTGCCGAATACGGGACTCTGCGTGGCGCCAACCTGCAGACGCTGCGCGACGCACTCGCCCTTGTGCAACGCGCGCCCGAGCCCGTGGCCGCCTGATGGATTTTCTAGGCTACGCACCGGCCGGCGAACTCGGCACCTTCGCGCTCGGCCTCGTCATCGCGGGCGTCGTCGGCGGCTTGGTCGCCGGCATGCTGGGCGTCGGCGGCGGCATCGTGGTGGTGCCGGTGCTCTATCACGTGCTCGCTCTGCTCGGCGTCGACGAGAATATCCGCATGCACATCGCGGTCGGCACCTCGCTCGCCACCATCATCCCCACCTCGTTCTCCTCGCTCAGCGCGCACAACAAGAAAGGCGCGGTGGATTGGGAGCTGCTGAGGCGCTGGGTCGCCCCGATGGTGATCGGCGTCTTGATCGGAAGCGCGCTGGCAGGCATCGCGCGCGGGCAGTGGCTGGCGCTGTTCTTCGCCAGCGTCGCACTGCCGGTCGCGATTCATTTCGCGTTCTGGGGTGAAACGAAGCGGATTTCGGATCATCTGCCGACCGGGCTCGGGCGCTTTCTGCTGCCGGCCGGCATCGGCGGCGTCTCCACCATGATGGGGATCGGCGGCGGAACCGTGGGCGTGCCGGCGATGACTTTGTGCGGCGTGCCGATCCACCGCGCGGTGGGAACGGCGTCGGCGTTCGGCGCCATCATCTCCATTCCAGGCACCATCGGCTCGATCATCGCGGGCTGGGGCGTCGCGCATCTGCCGCCCTATTCGTTCGGCTATGTGAATGTCTTGGGGTTTCTGCTCATCGCGCCCGTGTCGTTCTTTGCTGCCCCCTTCGGTGCGCACATGGCGCATACGATGGACCGCCGGCGCTTGCGCATGGTGTTTGCGGGATTCATCGCAATCACCGCCGCGCGGATGTTCTACGACGCGCTGGGTTGAGCAAGAAAACATTTCAATTATCTCGTCATGGCCGGGCTTGTCCCGGCCACCCATGAACACCTCTGCCGAACAATTCCGCACTATCTTGCAGCATCGAGATCATGGGTGGCCGCCACGAGGGCGGCCATGACGGACTTATTTTGAATTTTGGAGAGTCACTCCTCCACTCCCGGCGCGATGAATCCCACTTTCTCGTGGCTGCCGTCGCAGAACGGTTTGTCGTTGGAGTGACCGCAACGGCAGAGCCACATCTCCACATCGCGCAGGACCGTGCGGCCACTCGCGGTGCAGACTTCCAATGCGCCCGTGACGTGCAACGGGCCGTTTTTCGTCGGCGTCACTTTGAGCGGTCCGTTGCGCGTGGCCAGCGTTGCGACCTCTTTGGAGGCCGGCTCGCCGGTTGCCTTGAAGCCGGCCTTCACATGCATTTTGTCGCAGAACGGCTTGTGGTTGGATTTCCCGCAGCGGCAGAGCGTGGCGCGGAAGGTGGATTTGTCGCCGTTGACGTCGAGCTCGGCGAGGAAAGCGAGCGGACCGTCTTCCCACACCCGCACCGTGTTCACGCCGGGCGGTTTTTCCGCGGTCACAGAATCGTCGGCGGGTTCGTAGGTCAGCGCGCCGGAGGGGCATTTGACGACCGTCGCGATGGCCGCTTCCGCCGCGGCCGCATCGGGATGAATCCAGGGGCCATCGACATTGGGGACGAAGACTTCGGGCGTGTTGAGCACGCAATGACGCGAATGAATGCAGCGCCGCGCATTGTTGCGGATGACGATGCGTTTACCTTTGTATTCTTCGATATGAGCCATGCGCGGGTCCTCAAGGAATTGCCTAATCTACAATAGTTCGTCATCACCCGCGAATGCGGGTGACCCATCTTCTTATTTTCACACGAAGATGGGTCGCCCGGACAAGCCGGGCGATGACGGCTGGGAGGGGAACTCTGGAAAAGACGTTCAAATCTTCTGGTCGTATTCGCCGATTTCCGGGTGCTTCTTCAGCCGCGCGTCGAGATCGGCGAACATGGCGCGCATGTTGGCTTCCGATTTGGGGCTTTCGACGACGACGACGAGCGAAGGCTTGTTGGAGGAGGCGCGCACCAGGCCCCAGGTTCCGTCTTCCAGCACCACGCGCACGCCGTTCACGGTGATGAGGCGCACGATGGCCTGGCCGAGGATTTTCTCGCCCTTCGCCTTGGCGTTCTCATATTCCTTCGTCAGCGCGGCGACGACGGAATATTTTTTGTCGTCCGGACAGAAGGGCGCCATGGTCGGCGAGCCCCAGGTCTTGGGCAGATCGGCGACGAGTTCGCTCATCTTCCGGCCTTTGGCGCGGTCGAGCATTTCCAGCACCGCGATGCCGGCGACGATGCCGTCGTCATAGCCGCGGCCGATGGGCGGGCGGAAGAAGTAATGTCCGCTCTTCTCGAAGCCCGCGAGCGCGTTCAGCTCGGTGGTGCGGCTCTTGATGTAGGAATGGCCGGTCTTCCAGTAGTCGGTCGTGGCGCCGTTTTTTTTCAGCACCGGATCGATCTCGAAGATGCCGGTGGATTTGACGTCGGCCACGAATTTGGCATTGGGAAAACGGACGGAAAGATCGCGGGCCAGCAGCACGCCCACTTTGTCGGCGAAGATTTCCTCGCCTTTGTCGTCCACTACGCCGCAGCGATCGCCGTCGGCGTCGAAGCCCAGGCACAATTCCGCGCCGGTCTCGCGCACGGCATCCGCCATGGCGTGCAGCATGTGCAAATCTTCGGTGTTGGGATTGTAGTTGGGAAAATTGTAGTCGAGATCGCAATTGACCTCGATCACGTCGGCGCCGATGCGGCGCAACGCTTCCGGACCGAACGGACCCGCCGTGCCGTTGCCGCAGGCGACCGCGACTTTGATTTTGCGCGACAGCTTGTGTCCGCCAGACAGCTCTTCGAGATAGGGCTCGCGGAAATTTTCGATCGCCGTATAGCTTCCGCCGGCGTGCGCCTTGCCTTCGCCGCCGAGCACGATCGCTTTCAGGCGGTTGATCTCGTCGGGACCGAAGGTGAGAGGACGATTCGCGCCCATCTTCACGCCGGTCCAGCCATTCTCGTTGTGGCTCGCCGTCACCATCGCCACGCACGGGCAATCGAGCGCGAATTGCGCGAAGTACGCCATCGGCGTGGTGGCAAGCCCGATGTCCACCACTTCGCAGCCCGCATTCATCAGCCCGAGCACCAGCGCCTGCTTGATGGAGAGCGAATAGGAGCGGTAGTCGTGCCCCGTCGCAACGCGCGGGCGCACGCCCAGCTCGTGGAAATAGGTGCCAAGCCCAAGGCCCAGCGCCTGCACGCCCAGCAGATTGATCTCTTTGCCGAACAGCCAGCGCGCGTCGTATTCGCGAAAGCCGTTCGCGGTGACGAGCGGCAGGGTTTCGTAGTCGAGCGTGTTCGGCTTCAGGCCGCTGCGAGGCTTTTGAGGCATGGAAGACATTCTGGAGTGGCGGACTTCTATAACCGGTGGCTCCGGAAAAAGTCGCGCGCTTCCTGAGATTCACGCTGGAAATCGTCTATCGTTTTCCCCTGTGACATATGTGATATAATTGCTTCTACGGTTTGAGAATGTGAAATGGAATCCAAGGCAACTCCTGGAAATTTTGCCGATCGCGCCGCCATGCAGCGGCTGGCGGATGCGTTGGCCCTGCCTTCTTTCGACAAAGGCTGGGTGTGGCTGGCCGGTGCCGGTCCCGGCGATCCGGGACTGATCACCGCCCTGGGCCTGCACGCGATCGCAGAGGCCGATGTCATTCTTTATGACGCGCTCGCCAACGAGACCTTGCTCCAATTCGCGCGGCCCGGCGCGGAGGTCGCTTTTGCCGGCAAGCGGCGCGGCGCGGCATCCGCCAAGCAAGGCGATATTTCCGGTACGCTGATTTCACGCGCAAGCAAGGGCTTGCGGGTGCTGCGCTTGAAGGGCGGCGATCCCTTTGTGTTCGGGCGCGGCGGCGAAGAGGCCCTCGCGCTGGCGCGCGCCTCCATTCCCTTTCGCATCGTGCCGGGCGTGACGGCCGGCATCGGCGGTCTTGCTTACGCGGGCATTCCCGTCACCCATCGCGACACCAATCACGTGGTGACGTTCGTCACCGGGCACGACGTGGACGGCGGCGTGCCGAAGCTCGACTGGAACGCGATGGCAAAGGGTTCGCCCACCATCGTGCTGTATATGGCGCTCGCCCATGCCGAAGAGATCGCGGCGAAACTGATCGAAGGCGGCCGCCACGCGAGCGAGCCTGCCGCCATCGTCAGCGACGCGACCTTCGTCAAGCAGAATGTGCGCGTGACCACGCTGGGAGAACTGGGCCGGGTCGCGAATGAAAGCAGCGCACCGGCCATTCTTGTGATCGGCGAGAACGTGAAACTGCGCGAAGGACTGGATTGGCTCGGCGCGATGACGGGGAAATTGCTCGATCCCGATCCGTTGAAGCGTGGCGTGCTGAACAAGGCCGGTTAAATCGCGAAGAGCATCGTCGCTGCAGCCACCATAAGCAGCGCCATACACGGTATCCAGAACGGAAGTTTTCTCCGCCGCCGCCGATAGACTGCGGGAAACGGACTTCTGGCGTATTGCGTGTGGCCGGAATAGTACAAAAAACCCACCCCTGATCGCGCGGTGCGTAAACGATAAATCGAGTCGCTTTAAGAGCGTGTTCAGCAAAACACACGGATACGCGACAAATTTATGTAAAGAGTGACGCTTGCGAGTGCGAAATCAAACTCATTTGTCATCCCCTTGACCTCGCTTCACCCGCTGCGCGGGCGAAGCTCGCCGGGGATGACAGGTTTGTTTTGGTTTGAAGATCTGGTCCGCTGTGGCAGCACGCGCATGATCTCCGCACGCTCCCGATCGCTCATGCCGCCCCATCTGGCAATCTCATCGAGCGACCGGCCGCACCCGGTGCAGAGACCGGATGCGGCGTCCATGGTGCAAACTTTGATGCAGGGCGTCTCGATCACTTGCCCGACTTGAAGACGCAGAACTTGTTGCCGTCGGGGTCACGGAAATAGGCGCCGTAGAACGTCGGCATGCGCTCGCCCGGGGCGCCTTCGTCTTTCGCACCCAACGACATGGCTTTGGCATGCACTTTATCCACCGTCGGGCGATCCGGCGCGGCCAGCGACACCATATTGCCGTTGCCCGGCTGGGCCGCCTTGCCGTCGTAAGGCGTGCAGATCGCCACCATCGGGCCTTGGCCGTTGGAATAACCCTGCATGCGGTCGCTTGCGAACGCCCGCTTGCCGCCCAGTTCGGCGAGCAGCGCGTCGTAGAAGGCCTTCGACTTTTCCAAGTTGTTGGTGCCGATTGTGACGTAGCCGATCATTTCTTCCTCCAGTTGTTTGTTACGCGAGTGGCGAATGCAAAGCTGTTTTCTCTATTCGCTACTCGCCATTCGTTTCCATTACCCACGAAAATTCATCTCGACCATAATGCCATTGGGGTCGCGCACGAAGACCTGATGCAGGGCGATATCGCGGATCTGGTTTTCCCGAAACGCAAGGCCGTGCTGCTTCAATCTCGCAATCGTGGCCTGGGCATCGCTGCCACGAAAGGCGATGTGATCCAACGCGCCCGTGTCGCCACCCGGTTCGGCATGGCTGTTTTCGGGCAGCGCGCCGTCGGCGCCCAAAAGATGCACCACCGGCACGTCGCCGCAGTAAAGCCAGTAGCCGGGAAAAGCGAGCTTAGGGCGAAAGCCATCCGTCAACCCCAGCACATCGCGATAAAAATCGCGCGTGCCCTCAAGGTCCACGCATTGGATCGTGTAGTGCTCGAGGGCCTCCAGCGCCATTCAATTACCCCTACCCGAAATGCTTTCGCATTTCGCCCTCCCCCGCACGCGGGGGAGGTATTTTTTCAGCGCCCTGTCGGCATCTTGTTGAACGGCATGTCCTTGTCGACGCGCACGTCCGGCGGCAGCCCGAGCACACGCTCGGCGATGATGTTGCGCAGGATTTCGTCGGTGCCGCCGGCGATGCGAAGACCGGGCGACGACATCCAGCCCATCTGGAAGGCACCATGCGCGGGCGCGTCTTCGCCCTTGAGCGATCCGGCTTCGCCTTCCAGCTCCATCCCGAACGCCGCGAGGTCCTGCAGCTTGGAGGCAACCACGATCTTGGCGATCGAAGCTTCCGGACCCGGCTGTTGACCGCGGGAAAGCGCGGTCATGGTGCGGTAGGTCGTATACTTCAAACCGGCAGAGCGCACATACCAGTCGGCGATGCGTTCGCGCACGCTGGCATTCTTGATCGCAGGACCGTCTTCCAGCTCCAGCGTGCGGGCGAGCGCCATCAGCTCTTTCACGTCGAGACCGCTGCCGGTGCCGCCGCCGACCGCCAGACGTTCGTGCATCAGCGTGGTAAGCGCGACTTGCCAGCCCTGCCCCACTTCGCCGAGGCGCTGAGAATCCTTCACGCGAAGATCGGTGAAGAAGACTTCGTTGAAGCCTGAGCCGCCGGACGCCTGTTTGATCGGACGCACTTCCACCGCCGGATCGTGCATATCGATGTAGAACATCGTCAGGCCCTTGTGCTTTGGCACGTTGGGATCGGTGCGCGTCAGCAAAATGCCGTAGTCGGAAAACTGCGCACCGGTCGTCCAGATCTTCTGGCCGTTGATGACCCACTCATCGCCTTTCTTTTCGGCGCGCGTGCGAAGACCCGCGACGTCGGATCCGCCGGCCGGTTCGGAGAACAGCTGGCACCAGATCTCATCGCCCTGCACGGCAGGAACGACATAGCGCTTTTTCGCCTCTTCGTTGCCGTAGGCCATCAGCGTGGGGATGCACATGCCAAGACCGATGGCGAACGGACCACCGCTCGGAACATCGAATTTGGATTCGGTTTGACCGAAGATGATCGACTGCATCGGCGTTCCGCCCATGCCGCCCTGGCCCTTGGGCCAGGTGATGCGCGCGTATCCGGCTTCGGCCTTCTTCTTCTGCCATGCCCTGGAGGCCGCCATTTCAGCGGCGGCGCCGTTTTCCATCTCGGCCATGTCGTCGGCCGACTTCTTGCCGCGCGGCTTGGCGTTCGCCGAGAGCCATGCAGTCGCCTGTGCGCGGAAGGCGGCTTCTTCTGCAGTATCTTCGAAATCCATTTGCGTGTTCCTTCTTCGCTGCGCGCTCAGGCGGCGTTGGAGAGTTCGAGTTCGGTGACGAGTTTGTCTTTCCAGGTGCGCTGCGGACCAAGCCCGAGGCCCAGCTGGCGCGAGCGCTTGTAGAAAAGATGACAATCGACTTCCCAGGTGAAGCCGATACCGCCATGCGTCTGTGTGTTTTCCTTCGCCGCGTAGTCGAAGGCCTGCGTGGCGGAGACGCGCGCCGCCGCCGCCGCCAGCGGAAGCTCGCGCGCATTGGTGTGAAGCGCCCAGGCGCCATAATAGGCGTTGGATCGCGCGAGCTCGTTATAGACGTACATGTCCGCCAGTTTGTGCTTGATCGCCTGATAAGAACCGATCTGGCGGCCGAAAGCGTAGCGCGTCAGCGCGTAGTCTTTCGCCATCGCCAGACAAACATCGGCGCCGCCAATTTGCTCAAAGGCCGTCATGATGGCGGCCCGATCGAGAACGCGCGAGGTGTTGCCCCACGCCTCGCCCGGCTTTCCGAGCGCTTCGGCGCTTGCATTGTCAAAGGTGAGTTCGGCATTCTTGCGGGAGGGATCGATCGAATCTTCCGCGCGGCGTTTCACGCCGGCGCCCTTCAGATCGACGATCGCGAGGGAAAGCCCGCGCTCGCCGACTTCGTCCGAGGAACGCGCCAGCACGACGGCGACCTGCGCATCGATGCCGTCGGTAACGGCGATCTTCTTTCCAGAGAGCTTGCCGCCTTTGAAGGTGGTGCGGATCGATTTTGGGATGACTGCGCCTGGACCTTCGGCGCGAGCGAAGGTCCCGATCAATTCGCCGCTGGCGATTTTGGGCAGATATTTCTGCTTCTGCTCTTCGGAGCCTGCCGCAAGAACGGCTTCCGCGAAGAGATAGACGGTCGACGCGAAGGGAACAGGCGCGAGGGCGCGGCCAAGTTCTTCCGCAACAACGCACAGCTCGAGATAGCCAAGGCCGAGACCACCGTAGTTTTCCGGAATCGCCGTTCCGGTCCAACCCATTTCCGCAACTTGCTTCCAAAGCGCAGCGTCGTGACCGGCGGTGCTTTCGAAGACTTTGCGCACCGTTTTGGTAGTGCATTTCTCGGCCAGGAACTTGCGCGCCTGGTCCTTCAGCATTTTCTGATCGTCGGAAAAATCGAAATTCATGAGCGCCTCTGCCCTTTGGCTATTTTTGGGTTGTTTGTGTCGTTGTATGGCTGTCAGCCACGATAGACCGTGCCGCGGCGTGTCGCAAAGCGCCGTTCAGCAATCCTTGACCCTACGGAAAGTTCATGCGCCTAAAGGCTTTTTTCGCTCCCGGACGTGATAGTTTCAGGCATGGGGCGGGTGCGCAGAATGGTGTCATGAAGGTTGGCTTTTCACATTTCGCCGCTGCCGCTTTTGTCTTCGCCGCGATATTCCCTCCGGCGAGCGCGCAAGCCGCCGAGGAAACGACAATTGCCGATGCGCTCGACAAACTTCAGCTGACGCCCCAGCAGCTGGTGTCGTTGCGCGAATTCTTCGGCCAGTTTGGGCGCGACGACAAAGTCTTCGGCACGACAAGTGGCGACGGTACCACGGTTCTGGATTTGCACGATCCCAGCACAAACCAATCCGTCGGCCAACTCATCATGCGCACCAACGCAGACGGCAGCGTTTCGCTGGCGCGGCTGACGGGCGCGGCGCACTTCGACTACACCCGTTTGGTCGTGCTGCCCTTGTTCGCCGATGCCAAAAAGCGCGATGAGATCGCGGCGGCGCTGGCGGCGAGCGAGGCGGGCGCTGTGGATTCTGTCGCGCCGACGGCGCCTTTGCCTTTCCAACAAACCCAGAAACTGATGCGCGTTGCGCTCAATCCCGACAATTCCGCGGACACCGAGAACCTCAGCCAGATTTCACAAGCCCAGGCGACTTTCTTCCGCGACGGCTCCGGTTTTGTGAGCGGAATGCGCGCCGCCGTGGTCGTGGCCGATGCGCCCAAAAAGACCCTCGCGCCCGCCCTGCACATCTTCGGCCGCTATCTCTCCAAGCTCGAAAGCGACGGATTGAGACTCTTCCGCGCCAAAACCGTGGAGCTCGCGGGCGATGCGCGTTTGAGCTTCGACGACTTCGAAACCAAACTTGCCTGCAGCACGCCAGGACATTGCGGAACAGTGTGGAGCATGACGGCGCCCGATGTTGCTTCGAGCCTGCATGTCATGCGCCGCGTCAACGCCACCGTGCCGCGCGCGCCGCTCGATCTCATTTCGTCGATGGCGCCAGCGCTGCCCCCGTCCGCGCTGACGGCACCATCGTTGCTGACGAACCAAAGCCCGGTGACGGCCGTGATTACGCCGCCGTCGCAACCTGCCGTCACAACGCCACCGGCCCAAACAACCCCGTCACGGTCCGTACCGTCACAAACTGTCCCGCAACGCGACGAAATCGGGTCGGCCTTGCAAGGCTCTTCCGCGCCACAACCCGGCGATCATTGAGGATTTTGAGGCGCGGCCGATCCCTTAACCGGCGCTTAACAGCCGACGGCTATCCTTCATCTTCCACAGATAGGGTCTGTCGATGGCTAAGGCACAGTTCCACAAGAACCAGCGCGTCTACGTAAAGCCGGTGGGAACCTGGGCGCTGGTCGAGCGCGTCGTGCCGCATTGGGCCAAAGGCCTCGATGAACCGCTGCGGGTCTTCTACGACGTGGGCCTGGGCCGCGAATTCGCCGCCGACGAGCTGCAGGCCGAGCAGCCCATGGCGGAAGATCAAAATTCCAGCGCCGAATTATGGCGCGTGATCCGCGCGCGCAACAAATGGCAGCCTGCGGAAGGTTGTGCGCGTCATCCGGTGCCGGGCACCTATCCCGTCGTCGTCACGGGCCAAACCGAATGGGGTGGTTGGCGTGTTCCCGGCGCGGAATACGATCTGGATCCCGTCAAAGTGGAGCGCCAGGCAAAATTGATCGCGCAAGCTCCAGTGCTCGCATCCTTCGCCGAAGGACTGGTGGATTGGGCGCGCAAGTCCGGCGAAGAAATGCCTTCGGCGCTCGCCGACCTCGCGCATCAGGCGCAAGACATCCTCGCCCGTGTCAACAGCGACGAAGGCTGATATCTTCACAGAATTGTCGGGTTTGGCGCGGGAATAATTCGGCAACACCGCGCCATAAACCACGTTCCGCTTCGCGCAGGCGGGTTGTCTTTTCTTCTCTGCCAGTCAAACTCCACGGCAAGATATAAAGTCGGCTTGGGACACATGGGGGACAATCCCGCAGCTGTTGCGGTTGCGCCGCACACGCTTGCGTTCGAATTTCGCGGCAAGGGCGGCGAATTCTTCCGCATCTGGATCGTCAATATCGCGCTGACGCTGCTGACCCTGGGTGTTTACGGCGCCTGGGCCAAGGTGAGAACGCAGCGCTATTTCTACGGCAACACCTATATCGCCGGTCACGCCTTCGACTATCACGCTTCGCCGTGGCGTATCCTTCTGGGCCGCGTCATCGCGCTGTCGCTGCTGCTGGCCTACAGCCTCAGCACCTCGATCTACCCCATCGCGGTTTTCGTCTGGTACCTGATCTTCGCCGCGTTCATTCCCTGGCTGATCAATTCGAGCCTGAGATTCATTTCCCGCAATTCGAGCTATCGCAACATCCGCTTCAATTTCACCGGCGCCTATGTGGAAGCCTTCATCGCTTATGTGCTGTGGCCTATGGTGGGAGGGGCGACGCTTGGGCTGCTCTATCCGCGTGCCCGCAAGGCGCGCGACTACTACTACGTCAATCATCACACCTATGGCGGGCGCTTCTTCGAAACCGAATTCTCGACCGCCCGCATCTATCTCATCTACCTCGCCGGCCTCGGAATATTCTTCGGAATTCTCATAGGCGGAAGCATGGCGATTGGGGCGATCGCCGCCGCCGAAGCCAAGCAGCATTCCCTGCCGGACTTGAAAATCTTGGCGCCGGTTCTTCCCTTCATGTTCATCTTGGTCAGCTTCGCAATCTATTCGCTGATGTCCGTATTCATCGATGTGATGGTGTTCAATCTCTCCATCAACGGAACCGCGTTGGACAAGCAGCACAAACTGCGCTCGCGAGTCTCGCCCTGGCGCATGGCATGGATCAGGATCAGCAACACGGTGCTGATCATTCTTACGATCGGCTTCTTCTACCCTTGGGCGCGGGTGAGAACCGCGCGTTATCAGACGACCAGGTTGTCGCTTATCGCCGCGACCGATCTCGACGAATTCACCGCCGACGTCACGGCGTCTCAAAGCGCCATCGGCGAGGAAGTCGCGGGCTTCTTCGATCTGGGGATCGGACTATGAGCGGCGTCGAAGGCCAGTATTTCTATCCCAAATCGGCGCGCTTCGTGCCGGCGCGTGCCGTCCTGACCGGCGATCGCCTCATTCAGGTTCTCGGCGCCGACGGAAGCCTGCTGGCACAGGCGGCACTCAAGCAAGTGCGCGTGTCCGAGCGGCTGGGAAACATTCCGCGCCACATCCGTTTCGCCGATGGCGCGGATTTCGAGACTGCGGACAATGACGGCCTCGACGCGATGCTGCGCGGTACCGGCTATGGCCGCTCGTTCATCGACCGGCTGGAGCGCTCATGGCGCTGGGTTGCGGTCGCCGCCCTGACTACCGGTCTGGCAAGTGCCGCCTTCCTGCAATACGGCATTCCGGCAATCTCCTACTCGCTCGCGCAAGTCACGCCGCCGGGCGTGACCCATACCGTTTCCCAGAAGACCTTGCAGGCGCTCGACGGGACATGGCTCAGGCCTTCAAAGCTGACGGAAAAACAGAAATCCGCCGCCATCGTTCTGTTCGGCCGCATGACCAATTTGCAGAAGAAGCCGGGCGACTATCTGCTGGTGTTCCGCGATGCGCCGGGCATAGGGCCGAACGCCTTTGCGCTGCCGGACGGCACCATCGTGGTCACCGACGAGATCTGGCCGCTGGTGAAGGAAGACGCCGAGATCGAAGGGGTGTTTGCGCATGAGATCTCGCACGTCAATCACAAGCACGGCTTGCAGAGCATCTATCAGGCCTCGCTGATCCCCGCCACAATCGCCGTCGTCACCGGCGATGCTTCCCAGATCGGACAGATCGCCACTATTTTACCCGGCGTCCTTCTGCAATCTGCCTATTCGCGGCGCTTCGAGCAGCAGGCCGACGACGATGCGGCGGCAACGCTCGCCAAGGCGGGCGAAGATCCCGCCGCGCTGGCGCGGTTTCTGCAGCGCATGGACGACAACTTCTGCAAGAAGAGGGCGTGCGCGCCGAGCTGGCTGGGTTCGCATCCGCAAACCTCCGATCGCGTGTTCAAGCTGCTGCACGCGGCCAAACCGCTACACGCGCTGTCCCCGACGAAGACAATGCCAGCCCTTTCGGCCGAGCAGCTGAAGGCCCAGGCCGCCACCAACGAAACTTCGAGCGCGAATACCAAGACTCCGATCAAGAAAGGCCAAACGTCAGGCGGCGGCAAAATCAAGCCGGTTGCCAAACCTGGCCGCACGCAGGGCGGCGGAGACAATTCCAACAAGTCGAAGCCCCCACCAAAGCCCCAGGAAAAGCCCGACTCCAGCGGAACGCGAGGCAGCGGTGGTGGCGCCAGACAAGACTGAACTTCGCGATCGAATTTTCGCTTAGCCGCGGTCGCACTTTCGTGCTTCCGATCCTGTCCCCGAATGGGCTATGACCGGCAGGCTTTTCTGCCATCGAGGCCCCATGCGAACCGAAGAACCGCGCGCCATCCGCCTGGCGGACTATCGCGCTCCCGATTACCGCATCTCCCAGATCAAGCTGAACTTCGCACTCGATCCCGATGCGACGCGGGTGACGGCGACGACAAAGGTTGCGCGCACCGCGAGCGGAACCCCGCCGCTGGTCCTGAACGGCGAGCACCTGAAGCTCGTTTCCGTCGCCATCGACGGCAGGGCGCTGAGCGCAACCGACTATGCCGTCGACGCAGAAAGCCTGACGATTGCGAAGGTGCCGGCGAATTTCACGCTTGAGATCGTGACGGAGATCGCGCCCGCCCGTAATACGGCGCTGGTTGGTCTCTACGTTTCCAAGGACATCTACTGCACGCAATGCGAAGCTGAGGGGTTTCGCCGCATCACCTATTTCCTCGACCGGCCGGACAATCTCGCCGTCTACACCACCCGCATCGAAGCCCCGAAAACTGCACTGCCGGTCCTGCTCTCCAACGGCAATCTCATCGAAAGCGGCGAGCTTGCCGGGGGACGCCACTTCGCGGTGTGGAACGACCCCTTCCCCAAGCCTTGCTATCTCTTTGCCCTGGTGGCGGGCGATCTGGGCGTGCTCAAGGACGAATTCGTCACCATGAGCGGGCGCAAAGTCGCGCTGCGGATCTATGTCGAGCATGGCAACGAGAGCAAATCCGCTTACGCGATGGATTCGCTCAAGCGTGCCATGAAGTGGGACGAGGAAGCCTATGGGCGTGAATACGATCTCGACATTTTCATGATCGTGGCCGTCTCCGCCTTCAATTTCGGTGCCATGGAAAACAAAGGCCTCAACATCTTCAACGACAAGCTGCTGCTGGCGTCTCCCGAGACCGCGACCGACGACGACTATGCCCGCATCGAAAGCGTGGTGGCGCACGAATACTTCCACAACTGGACCGGCGATCGCATCACCTGCCGCGATTGGTTCCAGCTCTCGCTGAAGGAAGGACTCACCGTCTTCCGCGATCAGAACTTCTCTGCCGATATGCGCAGCCGCGCGGTGAAGCGCATCGAGGACGTGCGCGCGCTGCGCATGCGCCAGTTCCAGGAAGATGCGGGGCCGCTGGCCCATCCCGTGCAACCGGCGAGCTACATCACCATCGACAATTTCTACACGGCGACAATCTACGAGAAAGGCTCCGAAGTCATCGGCATGCTGAAAACGCTGGTCGGCGACGAAGGCTATCGCAAGGCGACCGACCTTTATTTCTCGCGGCATGACGGACAAGCCGCCACCGTGGAAGACTGGGTGAAGTGCTTCGAAGACGCGACGGGGCGCGATCTGAAACAGTTCCGCCTGTGGTACAGCCAGGCCGGCACGCCGACCATCGAAGCCAAAGGCACGTACGACGCAGCGAAGAAAACCTACGCTCTGATGCTCAAGCAGACCCTCGCGCCGACACCGGGCCAACCCACCAAGAAGCCGATGCACATTCCCGTGCGCGCAGGCTTCGTCAGCACGTCGGGGCGCAAATTGCCGATGACCCTGGAAGGCGAAAACGCAACCGGACCGCAAGAGCGCGTGCTCGAACTCCATGACCGCGAACAGCGCTTTGTCTTCGTCGACGTGCCGGAAGAGCCCTTGCTCTCCATCGGGCGCCATTTCTCCGCGCCGGCGACGTTCAACACGCCAACGAATCGAAAAGCGCGCGCCGCGCTGATGAGCGGCGATGCAGACGCCTTCAACCGCTGGGAAGCGGGTCAGAAACTCTCAACTGAATTGCTATTGGAGATGGCGGAGACCGCCAAATCCGGCGCTGCTCCCGGAACCGACTCAACCTATGTCGAGGCCATTGGCGGCGCGCTTGCCCGCGCCGCGGACGATCCCGCCTATGCAGCGCTTATTCTGGTGCCGCCGCTGGAAAGCGAGATCGCGCTGGCCAAGTCGCCGGCCGATCCGGACGCCATTCATGTCTCGCGCGCGGCGCTCATCCGCGCCGTGGCGGCGGCGCATGGCGCTCGCATCGAACAGCTTTACCGCACCATGGACTCGAAAAGCCGCTTCGATCCGAGTGCCGAACAGGCCGGGCGGCGCTCGTTGCGCAATGTCTTATTGCGCTATCTGACCGCGGCGGACGACGAGAGGGCGGCCGCTCTTGCGCATGCGCACTACATGAGTGCGACCAATATGACCGACATGATCGCCGGTCTGGCGGCGCTGTCGCGCATGTCATCGCCCAAGCGCGACGACGCCTATGCGCATTTCCACGACCGCTTCAAAAGTGACGCGCTGGTGCTCGACAAATGGATGAGCTTGCAGGCGGGCTCCTGCCAGCCCGATACGGTGGAGCGCGTGCGTGCACTCACCGGTCATCCGGCATACGACATGAAGAATCCCAACCGCGTGCGGGCACTGATCGGCGCATTCTCCGGAAATCATCTGCGCTTCCACGGCAAAGACGGGAGCGGCTATGCGCTGGTCGGCGAAACCATCCGCGCGCTCGACGCCATCAACCCGCAGGTTGCCGCGCGGATGGCGGGTGCGTTCGAGAACTGGCGGCGCTACGACGAAAAGCGCCAGGCGCTGATGCGCGGCGAATTGGAGAAAACCAAAGCGCTCAAAGACCTGTCGAACAATCTATTCGAAGTGGCCACGAAGATGCTGGGGTGAGGCGAATTCTTTACCCTCCCCTTGAGGGCCCTTGAGGGAGGGTCGAAATCTTTGCGAACGAAGTGAGCGAAGATTTCGGGGAGGGGTCAGGCCGCGGCGTCCAAGTCGTGCCGGTTCTTGAGGAGCACGGCACGACCCCTCCCCGAAAAATTTTCCCTTCGCTGAAATTTTTCGACCCTCCCTCAAGGGGAGGGTCGAATTACGCGCTAGCCCCCGACTCGCCGAATCGTATGATCGTTAAGACACGAATCAGTTGAGGCGGCGGGGAAGCCCGCTTTCATGGCGCAGGCGACCGTCCTTCATCCGTTCGAAGCCGTGAGATGGACCATCTCGCGCGCTTTCGCGGCGGCCGCGCGCAGAATTCGCCTCACGGTTGCGCTCGCGGTTCTGTTGATCGCGGGGAGCTTCGCGTCCGCGGCTCTCATCCAAATGCGGCTCGACCGGACGCATGCACTCGATCAAGCCGCGCATTTTACGTCCATCCGTTCGCGAGAAATTGCGACCGATCTTTCTACCGTTCTGGACCGCTACGCGGCCATCGGCACCGCCTTCGCCAATTCTTCGGCGACGGCGGAAACCTCCGCCGCGCTTTCGGAAGCCGGCGGTCCCGCGTTGCGCAATCTGGTGCTGCTCGATTTGAACGGCAACCCGGTCTCCGAATTGAAGAGCGCGCCAAAGGGTCTGCTGCCGCTTTCCGCCGCCGGGTTCGACGCGGCCCATAACGGGCGCGTTGTTGCCCCGTCCAGCGATGGGCAGACCTTCGCCATCCTCTTCCGCGCCGGACAGCATATCGTCGCAGTGCAGCTTGATGCCGCCGCCCTTCTGCCGCGCGAAAGCATGGAGAACGCCGTCGTCGCGACGAGCGATGGCGCACTGCTGGTCATCGGCAAGGCCTGGGCAGAGGTGCCGCCTTCCGCGATGCTCGCTCTGGGCACGGGCCGGCAGGAAACGCGTCTGCTGGAACTCGATAGCGGCAACCGCCTTGTGTCGCTCGCCGCAGCTCCGGGCTGGCCTATCACGGTTGGTTCTTCGATGGCGGCCGGGGAGGCGCTGGACGCCTGGTACGGATCGCTGCCGCTCTATCTCTTCTTCATCCTGGGTCCGGCGCTGGCGGGGGCGGGGTTGGCGGTCGTGTTCGTGCGCGAGTTCGAGCGCCGGGCGCGGACATCCGAAGCGATGCGAACCTTGCGCGCGACCAATCCGTCCGATGCGCGGCTGTTGATCCGCTTGGCCGATGCGGAGCGCCGCGCCATCGAAGCCGATCGTTCCAAGGCGGAATTCATCGCTCATATGAGCCACGAATTGCGCACGCCGCTCAACGCCATCATCGGATTTTCGGAAATCATCGAGCAGGGAATTTTCGGCACACCGGGTCATCCCAAATATGTGGAATATGCCCGCGACATCAATTCGGCCGGCCGCCATCTGCACAGCAAGATCGGCGACATTCTCGATTTCGCCAATCTGGAAGCCGGCAAGCATCCCCTCGTGATCGAAACCATCGATGTCGCGGCCGTTGCCCGTGAAACCATCGACGAATTGGCCGGCGGAGCTTTTACGCGGCGATTGAAACTGACGGTTTCATTGCCGGACAGCGCGAAGGCCGTGGCAGACCGGCAAGCCGTCAAACGTATTCTGACCAACCTGCTGGCCAATGCGCTGCAATACACCCCGGAAGGGGGCAGCGTGCGCGTGCAGGTGCGCAGCGAGGAAGGCGCGATCGTCGCCACCGTGCGCGACAGCGGTTACGGTTTTGCGACCGACGAAGTAAAGCGCGCCGGCGAAGCTTTCGCCCATTTCAACCGGCCGGGCGCCACCACCGGTACCGGCATGGGATTGGCGGTTTCGATGGCCCTGGCGCGGCGCATGGGCGGCGCGCTCAAACTCGACGGCGTCCACGGCGAAGGCACATCGGCGGAACTGCGCTTGCCGAAGGCGTAGAGCACCTCATCACCTCTCCCTTGTGGGGAGGTCGAAATTTGCGGAACGCAAATTTCGGGTGAGGGGAAGCCTCACCATTGAGCTCTATTCTTACCCCTCACGCGAAAAATCCTTCGGATTTTTCGACCTCTCCACAAGGGAGAGGTAATTAAGAGTTACAAATACCAATCGTGCTCGGCGGCGCTGATGATGCGTGCGAGGCGCTGGGCTTCGATGCGCTTGGTTTCGCCGTAGAGCTTGAGCGTGTCGGCTCCGATATAGCCGGCGAGTAGCTTGCTCTGATCGAGTTTGGCGAGCGCGTCCTGAATCGAGAAAGGCAGCGCCAGATCGGGCTCGCGCGACACGTTTCCTTGCGCGGGCGCACCCGGATCGACCTTGTTCGCAAGACCGTGATGCGCACCGGCCAGAACCGCGGCGAGCGCGTAATAGGGATTGGCGTCGGCGCCCGAGACGCGATGTTCGACGCGGCGCGCTTCGCCGGGGCCGACCGGCACGCGCAGACCCGCGGAGCGATTGTTAACGCCCCAGCGGCGATTGACCGGCGCGAACATGTCCGGCTGAAAGCGGCGGTAGGAATTCACGCTCGGCGCGAACAGCGCCATGGAGTCCGGCATCAACGCTTGAAGCCCGCCGATGACATGGAGCAAAACGTCGGAGCCTTCGGGCGAGCCGTTGTCGAAGACGTTGCGGCCCTGTGCATCAAGCAGGCTCATATGGATGTGCAAGCCGCTGCCGGCGCGCGCGCCGTAAGGCTTTGCCATAAACGTCGCTTCGAAGCCGTTGGCTCGGGCGGCGGCCTTCACGATCTGTTTCAAAAGAACGGCATGATCCGCCGCGACGCGTGCGTCGGCTTGATGGCGCAAATTCGCTTCGAACTGTCCGGGTGCGTACTCCTTGCTCGTCGCGTTGACGGGCACGTTCTGCGTTTTGGCCGCCTCGTTAAGCGCGGAGAGGAATCCTTTGTAGCGGTCGAGATCGTCGATGCCGTAGACGGAGACGGCGCGCTCGCGCTTGCCGCTACGCGGGCAGAGCGGCGGCTGCGGCGCACCTTCGGCCGTGCGCTCGGGATCGATCAGATAGAATTCGAGTTCGAGCGCAACAACCGGCGTCAGCTTCCATTCGGCAAAGCGCTCCAGCACGCGCTCCAGCGCAGCGCGCGGTTCAGCGGGATTGGGATGGCCATTCTCGTCGCGCAACGTCATGAGGATTTGCACACGCGCCGCACCCTCACCCCACACGGGCGTCAGCGTTCCGGGGATCGGCCACGCCGTTCCGTCCGGATCGCCATCGCCGAAGCCCTTGCCAAAAGGATTGGTCATCTCCCCTTTCGCATCCATGAGATAGAGCGAATGGGGAATCTGCATACCGGAATCGAAAATCTTTCCGGCTTCGGCGATCGGCAGACGCTTGCCGCGCAGCACGCCCAGCACGTCGGCGAGCACCGCATCGACATATTGAAGATCGGGACACGCTTTCACGAGCGCGTCGAATTCCTGCTTTGCCGCCGCGACAAAGGCGGGACGCAAGAAAGTGGGCGCGGCCGTTTGTTGATTCATAAAACGTCTCAATTCTGCTCAAAGCTTGAGCAGCCATCTTACGAGGACGGCTCGAAGCACGGAAGTCACAGCAGTTTTCGACCGAAGATTGCGGTTCGGCCCTCTAAACCTTACCGTTAAGACCTTGAACCGAGTGTAAAGGCATTGGGATCAATCGGCACCGATCCCCGTCCTTTGCGAGGGAACATGCTGGGGTTTTTCCGAAGGCAAGTGAAGCGAATGATGCTGCTGAGACGGGGTTTGGCCTTGGCGGCGATTGCCCTGGGCGCCGCCGCGATCGTATTGACGCCGCACGCGGACCGGGCGATGGCGGCAAACGGCGCGGTGACGCTGTTTCAATGGGAGGACTACATGGATCCTCCGTTCCTGGCCGACTACAAGGCGCAATTCAAGGAAACGCCCAACATCAAGATCTTCGCCGACGAGGACGAAGCCTTCGCGACCATGCGCGCGGGTTACAAGCCCGACGTGATGGGCCCCTGCTACTACGAATTCCCCCGCTGGAAGGATGCGGGATTGCTGCAGCCGATCGACATCACCAAGCTGAAGAACTGGAACAAGCTTTCCCCGACGCTGCGTGCTCTGCCGGGCCTCAGCGCCGGTCCCAACAAAGTGTGGTTCGTGCCGCACTACTGGGGCAACACCTCGATCACCTTCCGCACGGACCTCGCGCCCGAATACGTCAAGAAGCCGAGCTGGAATATTCTCTTCGATCCCAAATACAGAGGACGCGTCTCGGTGATGGAAGGCGTGGACGACACGGTGCCGTTCATCGCCAAAATGATGGGCATCAACGCCTATACGATGACGCCGGATCAATGGAACAAAATTCAGGCCAAGCTGCGAGACGTGGTGAAGCAGACACGCTTCGTGTCGAGCGACGACACCGCGCTAGCACAAGGGTTGGCTTCCGGCGAACTGGTCGCCGCGATGACGTGGCGTATCACCTACGCGACGCTGCACCGCGAAGGCAGGAAGGTGGCTTACATGAACCCGCCGGGCGGCATGTTCACTTATGTCTGCGGACTGGTGATGCACAAAGATCCCGCAAACGAGGCCAAGGCGCTGGCGCTGATCGATTCATCTCTGAGCGACGGCGCGGCGACGTATACGATCAGCAAGATCGGAGATGAACCCTCGAATGAAGCAGCATTGCAGAAGGTTCCGAATGCGACGTTCGAAGAACTCGGCCTCGCGCGCGACGTCGAAACCTTCCTCAAGAGCGGAACGTTTCAGCAGCACTTGAAAAACAAGGATCAAATCATCAACGCGTGGACAGAAATTCGCGCAGGGTTATGAATTACTTTCGTTTCCGCCAGTGTCACACCGCAACGGATTCCACAATCGCGCCGATCACTTCTTTGCGCCGTCGCCGAGGGCAGCAGCGATCTTTTTCAGAAGCGTTGAACGGTCGGCCGCCGATGTGGCGCAGAAGCGTTCGAAATCGTCGCGCAAGCGGACATCGGCGAAGAATTCCTCGCCATGCTCGTGAAAATGCAGAAAGGCTTTGCCGCCGCGATAGAACGCGCCGCGGGATTTTTCCTTGAGCGCCGCGTGGGCTCTCAGTTTCTCAAGCAGCGGCTCCAGACGATCCAGCGCCGCGGAACCGGCATGTTTCATGCCGCGATGGGATCAGGAGCCGGGGCGAATGGCAAGGTCACGACGCGCGCCGACACCGTGCGCAATTCCGGAACGTCGCGGCTTGGGGGCAGCGTCAGCGAAAGAACCGTCCCCGGTTCGGCCGCGGCGGTTTCGAGCTGGGCAAGCGCAATGGCGCGGCGCAGAACCGGCGAATAGCAAGCGCTCAGCGTGCGGCCCACGTCGTCGCCGTTCCGCGTCAGCGGGGTGAAAGGCGCCGGCGTTTCGGAATCGATTTCAATGCCGGCAATGGTCTTGGTTTCGCTATCGCGGCCGGCAAGCCACGCCGCGCGGCCATTGAAGATTTTGTGCTCTTCCTCGATGAGCCGTTCGAGCTTCAGCGAACGCGGCGTGGGCGACGGTGCGAAGCCGTCCGAAGCGGTGTCGTAATCGCGACCCGGACGCGCCACGCCGGCTTCGATGTCCAGCACGTCCATCGCAGTCAGCCCCGCGGCCTCGATCCCGAACGGCGCTCCGGCCGCCATCAGGCGATCCCAAACGATGATGCCGTCATCCGCCGCACACCAGATTTCATAGCCATTCTGCTCGCCCCAGCGCGACACCGTCACGTCGAGGCCGCGCCAGAAAAGCTTCCGGAACGCCAGCGGCTCGAGTTCGACCTCAAGACCCGCGGCAAGCAGCGTGCGCTTTGCGTAAGGACCGGTTACGGCAAGCCCGCCTTCGGCAAGAGAACAGTCGCGCAGGGCGACGTCGAAGGACCGAGCGGCGGCGGCGATCCAGTCTTCATCCTTTGCAGCGGCAATCAGCAGAAAGGACTCCCGCCCATAGCGCGCGAAGACTCCCGCGCCGCGCACGGCGCCGCCGTCGTTGAGCCATAAGGCCTTTTGGGCCTCGCCGGGCGCAAGCTTGGCGACGTCGCGCGTGGCCAGGCGCGAAAGGAATTCGCCGGCTTGGGGACCTTCCAACATGGCGCGCCAACGCCAGGAAATGTCTGAAACAGCGACGCGCGTTCGCGCACAAAGCGCTTCGGCGTTCACATCGCCAAAATGCGCCGACAGCGTGAAGCCGTTACGATTGATCCATGAATTGTCCGGGTTGGCACCCGCCGTGCGGGCATGGAACGGGGTCGCGTTTACGAAAGGCTTGCGCTCGATCATCGCGGAACCTCCGCAAGCGCAAAAGCGGCCGCGACGCGGCCTACGCGCCCCGATACCGCACCTATAGGTTCCGCATCGGCGCCGCACAGCATCAAGCCGGGAATGGATGTCCGCACGCGCAAATCCCAACTACGCAACACATGACCGGGTCCGCTCGGCGATCCGTATCGTTCCGCGATATTTTCCGGGGTCAACAGCTCTTTATGTACAATGTGTTTGGAGAGACCGAAAGCAAAGCGATCGAGTGTTGCGACGATTTTAGACAGCAATTCTTCGCGGCGGTTTTCGCATCCTTCCACCGGCAGCGGCCGGATCAGCACCGAAACGACGTGCTGGCCGACCGGAGCGAGCGCCGCGTCGAAGGCGCTGGGCGCGATGAATTCGAATGGCAATTCGTCCGCAATCTTTCCCGCGCGCGCCGAAGCGTGCGCGGCAATGAATGTCTCGAGTCGTTCCGCCGCGACAAAGCGGGCGTTCAGCGGAACCGTGACGCCGCCAAACGGGGGCAGATGATCCAACGCCAGCAGCAGCTGCGCCGAAGCAACCGCCGGTTTTGCCAAGTTCGCTTGCGCCATGTGGGCAAAGCCGCCGGCGCCGGGGGGCGTGAGCGCCAAGCTTTCCCCGCGGTTGAGACTTGAGAGCACGAGCGGCGCGGCGATGATTTCGCCGGAGGAAAGCCTTGCGCCGGATATTGTTCCCTCGGTGACCAGCAGCGCCTCTACCCTGGCGCCGGTGCGGACTTCCGCTCCAGCCGCTTGCGCCGCTTCGAACAGGGCCTGTGCAAGCGTGGCTGGTCCGCCGGAAGCAAACGCGACCGCGCCCTGACGCCCGCTCATCTCCTGCGAGGCGCGCCAGACCAGCTCCGGGGCAGAGCCCGCGTCGAGCGGCGAGCATCCGCCTTCGCTTGCGTCGAAGGCCAGGAGCGCCTTGAGCGCATCGGATTCGAACCAGGAATCGAGCCACGCCGCGAGGCTAATGACCTTCAGATGCTTGATGGCCGCGGGCAGCGGCAGCTCGAAGGGCGATGCATCCCACCAATGGGACCGCATGACGCGACCAAGCTCGAACAACTCGCGCTGGAACTTCGGCCAGGCTTCGGCGTCGGCTTGCGAATGCGCGGCGATGCTGCGGACGGCAGCGTGTCTGTCGCGGCCGAGCACAAGGTGCTTGCCGTCTGCGCGCAGACCCACGAGCGGAACGTCCCGCGCGGCGAATTTGAGGCCATGATGGGTCAGCCTGAACTCGCTCACCACCGAGGGGTCCAGTGCATAGAGAAGATGAGCGACCGATGGCGCAGAGAAACTGTCCCCGAGCGTCACGGTCTCGCAGCGTCCACCGATTTTGTTGCGGGCTTCGAGCACCAGCACGCGCTTGCGGTGGCGCGCGAGATTTGCCGCGGCGGTGAGTCCATTGACGCCGGCGCCGATGATGAGCGCATCGAAAGCGCCAGGTGCGTTAGGAGCCGCGTTCATTTGAGCCGGCCCGCTTTGGCATCGCCGATCAAGGCTCCCGCGGCCGCGACGCCTGCGGCACAAGTCGCGAGCGGCCCGAGGGCCGATGACGGGCCTGCGAGATAGAGGCCCCGCATCGGCGTGCGCGGGCCGGACATATCGCTCCAGGGGCGCAGACCCAGCATCTGGTCGCCGGCGATCTCGCCGCCCCAGAGATCGCCCTCGGTGAGGCCGAGAGCGTCTTCGATGTCGGGCGGCGCGATGACCTCGACGTGGAGAAGACGCGCCTTGATCCCCGGCAGCACATCCTCGATCCGATCAAGCGCGCGCGACTGAAGCTGATCGCGCTTCTCCTTGGTCCAGCCGCCATCGAAGAGGCGAAACGGAATAGAGCCGAGTGTGACCGTTATCGTGGCCTGGCCGATGGGCGCCAGACTTGGATCGACGGCGCTGACGAGGCGAAGCGAGATCGGCGGCCGCTCCGGGACGGTGCCGCCGCGCCAAGCCGCGTAGGCATCGGCCTGGGCGCGCATGTCCGGCGCGATATGGATGGATCCGCGCGCCATTTCGGCGCCCGCAAGCCTCGCAGCGGACAGTTCGGGTGGCCGCTCAAGCGCCAGAAGCAGGCGCGCAGTGCCGCCCGCCATGCGAAAACCGCTCACGCGCTTGGCCACCGGCGCGGGCAGCTCATTCCATTTGAACAGCGACAGGAAGCTGCGCTTGAGGTCGAGCGTGGTGATCACGGCGCGGGCGGCGATCTCGGTACCGTCGGCGAGGCAAGCGCCGGTGACGCGGTCTTTGTTGTGGCGCAGGTCACTGACATCGAGCCCATAGGAGAACGCGACGCCTTCGCTTTCCGCGGCATGGGCGAGCGCATGGGCGAGCGAGCCAAGTCCGCCGATGGGCATGCCCGATCCGCCGGTAGCCGGCGCGAGAAGATGCAGCGCTGAGCCGCTGAGGTATGGATCGGCGGCACGGCCCGTCAGCGCCAGCGCCGCCAAGTGGGGGACATCCAGGGCGTCGCGCGCCTGCTCCGCGAGCAGACCAGCGAGCGCGTGATTCGCCCACGCCTCGCCCGGCCAGGTTCTCGGGGGCAGCGGGCGGGAGAACAAGCTGCGGCGAGGAGGAGCCTGATGCGCGTCATCGGCGACCCGCTCGATCACTTCGCGAGAGAGGACCGCAGCGTCGCGCAGGAGCGGTTGCTGCGATAGCCGCAGCACGCTCTGCGAGCCCGGCCATAACGCGATGGAAGAAGATGATGAAGCGAGAATCGCGCCCTGCCGCGCCAGATCGAAAGACCAGAAGATCTCGTTGGGAATCGGCGCGACTTCGTCCATGAACGGCGAGGCGCGAAAGCCGGGATGGAATTCGCGCGTTTGCAGCCGCCCCCCGGGGCGCTCGCTGCGCTCGATCAGAATCGTTTTGAGCTTGGCGCGTGCGAGCATGATGGCGGCGGCCAAACCATCCGCGCCCGCGCCGATAACGCACGCGTCGTAACGCTCCACCACTCGCCTTCTCCCGCGCGCCTATTGTCCGCCAAAGCCGTTCGGGCGCGGTTAACGAGAACTAACTATCACGCCAGGATAATGGCGCGGCCCAGCGGCGGAAATGGCCGCAACTGGCCATCTCCGCGCTTGGTTAATGCGGAAAAGATCGATTTCGTGGACTTAAAGCACGCCGCGCTTGTGCTCACCGATCACGATGCGGCCCGGATTGAACGCGCGCTTGAACACGCCGAGCGCGTTACGAGGCTCCGCATCGCCGCACATGAACACATCGAACGCCGCATAACCCCTCTCGGGCCATGTGTGCACGCTGATGTGGCTCTCCGCCAGCACGGCAACGCCTGAGACGCCGCCGCCATCGGTGAAGGTGTGCAGATGGATATGAAGCAGGGTTGCGCCTGATTCCTTCACTGCATCGATCAACGCCTGCTCGATACGATCGCGGTCGTCGAGGCCTTCGGCCTCCCACAGATCGATGATCAGGTGGCTGCCGGCGAAGGTCAGCCCGTTGCGGGTGATGAAATGATCTTTGTGTTCGTCGTTCGCCTTGGGCGGGACGACGGCGGTTACGGTTCTTGCCGAAGTGCGGACGCGAGGCGCCTTGGCCTCTTTGTTCGCGGCTACCAGTTGCAGTCTAGCCATTTCGGGCACCTACCCTTCTTTAAGGTTGACACCTGCGCCTTGGCCTCACGACTTCCGGACGCGCTGCTTAAGAAGAAAGCGGCGGACGGAAGGCCGCCTCGCCGCTTCGTCCCGTCACCGGAACGATGCGAATATATGCGTGTCGCTTCCTCATGCAAGAAATTTTGTCACCCAAGCGTCAATTTTTCCTGAAGGTGTGGCGCTGTCACATTGCTCTCGACCGCTTTGGCGCCGTGCGAGGAGGCTGTGAACACGCGCGCGAGGCAGTGGACACAGCCGCTCGTCGCGCCTTAGAAGGCGCGCCTTGCAACGCGTCCACGAGCGGAGAGAGCGCCATGCCGAGCTTCATCAAAGAGCGTCTTCACAAGGGCTACGCCCAGAGCATGGAGCTCTCCGGCAAGCCGCTCGTCGACGAAAAAAGCCAATATCAGCGCATTAAAATCTTCGACACGGTCGCCAACGGCCGCGTCATGACGCTCGACGACATCGTCCAGATCACCACCCGCGACGAGAGCGCCTACGCCGAAATGCTGACACATTTGCCGCTGCTCGAGCACGGCAAAGCCCAGCGCGTGATGGTGGTGGGCGGCGGCGATCTCTCCATCGCCGACGAGGCGCTCAAGCACAAAGGCGTGAAAGAGGTCGTTCTTGTGGATATCGACGGGCAGGTGGTCGAGCGCTGCCGCGAGCACTTCGCCGAGATCAACGCCAAGGCCTTCAAGGACAAGCGACTCACCATCGAGATCGCCGATGCCTTCGAATATCTCGGCCGCCCGGCCAGCAAAGGCCGCTTCGACCTCATTGTGGCCGATCGGCCGGATCCCGTCGGGCCCGGCAAGGCGCTGTTCGGCGAGACCTTCTACGACCGCGTGAGGAACGCGCTGAAGCCGGGAGGCTTCGCCACCTTCCAGACGGGCGTGCCGTTCTACCAGCCGTGGGAGATCACCGACGCCCTCAAGGAGCTCGCCGAGTTCTTTCCGCAATCGGGTCTCTATCTGACGGTGGTGCCGAGCTACATCGGCGGCTTCATGGCGCTCAGCTGGGCCGGCAAGGGCAAGCGGCTCGGCACGCCGGCCGGCCTCAAGCGCGCGGCGGCAGCCTACAAACGCGCCAAGCTCAAGACCGACTACTACAACCCGGCCATCCACGCGGCCTGCTTTGCGCTGCCGGAGTGGATCAAGCGGTTGGTGCCGTGACCGCGGCGAAAGCCGTCACGCCTCTTAATACAGGCACCCTCGCCGGGCGCTTTATCGCGCTCGAGCCGATCGAGCCGCGCCACCACGCGGAGCTGAAGCGGGCGGGCAGCGACGCCACGCTGTTCAAACACATTCCGGATGTCGGCAATGCCAGCAAGTTCGAAGACTGGATCGCGCATATCGACACCGCCACGGCGCGCGCCAGCAGGATCGCCTATGCCGTGCGACGCCTTTCAGACGGCGCCATCGTCGGCTCGACCTCCTATCTCGACATCTTGCCGAACGACGCGCGAGTCGAGATCGGCGCGACATGGTATGTGGCCGAGGCTCAAGGCACGGCGATCAATCCCGAGGCGAAGCTCCTGCTCCTAAAAAACGCTTTCGACGCCGGATACAACTGCGTCTACCTCAAGACCGATTCGCGCAATGCGCGCTCACGCGCGGCGATCCTGAAGCTGGGCGCCAAGCAGGACGGCATCCTGCGCGGCCATATGTGGATGCCGCAGGGCTATTTCCGCGACACGGTCTTTTTCTCGATTCTCGCTTCGGAATGGCCGCAGGTGCGCACCGCACTTGAGAAACGGCTCGCAGCGTTTAGCTCCTAAACCAACCTACTTCCGTCATGGCCGGGCTTGTCCCAACCCAGGATCGCCCTAGTCAATCGTTTTCGCGCGAACCTAATCGCATCGAGATCCTGGCCGGCACGCGCTTCGCTTGGCCGGCCATGACGGATTGGGATGATGGAATTGATTGTTGGTGTGAGGTTGCGCACCTGCCAATGAGTTCCTAACAATCCGCGCTTCAAGCACGCCGTTGCGTCAGGGGATCAAGCATGGCGGTTGGAAGCGCGGGGGAACGACAAACACCGGGCATCGCCGCCTGGCCGCGCATGCTCTATCGCCGCTCCGAAACTTTGCGCGGCTACACGCTGCTCTCGCCGACCATGGTCATCATGCTCTTGGCGCTCGCAGCCCCCATGGCGCTGCTGGCGCTTTACAGCTTTTGGTCGCAAGAGGGTTACGTCCTCAGCACCCACTTTACGCTCGACCAATACGGCACGACGTTCGGGCGCGACACCTATCGCGCCCTCTTCTACCGCTCGATCGCGATTTCCTCCGTCGTCACGCTGGTGACGGTGCTGCTGGCCTATCCGATGGCCTATTTCGTCGCCTTCCGGGTGCAGAAATCGAAATTCCTCTGGCTTATCCTTCTGACCATTCCGTTCTGGACGAGCTATCTGCTGCGCGTCTTCGCCTGGAAGATCATCCTGGGCTACGACGGCGTCATCAATTCCGGGCTGATGAGTCTGGGCATCATCCATGAGCCGCTGGAATTCCTGCTCTACAATCCTTTCGCGGTCGTCATCACGCTGGCCCACGCCTGGGCCGCGTTCGCGATCCTGCCGATCTATGTGAGCCTGGAAAAAATCGACCGCTCGCTGCTCGAAGCCGCCGCCGATCTCGGCGACGGAGCGATCCGGCGCTTCTTCCGCATCACCCTGCCACTGTCGCTGCCCGGCGTGATCGGCGCCGCGGTTCTGATCTTCGTGCCGACGACGGGCGACTATGTCTCGCCCGCGCTGGTGGGCGGCAGCGAAGGGGTGATGATCGCCAATATCATCGAGGTGCAGTTCACCAAAGTAGGCGACTGGCCGCTTGGCGCGGCGGTGGCGATCGCCAGCATGGCAGCGGTCGGGATCATCACGCTGCTTACCGTGCAGGCGCTCAGAGCCGCCGTCGCGAGGGTGAAATGAGCGCGCGGCGCACCCAAAGGCCAAGGAAGGGACGCGGGCTTCTCGCCTACGCGATTCTGTATCTCGCGTTTCTCTACGTACCGGTGATGTTCCTGCCGCTGTTCTCCTTCAACAATTCCATGTTCATCGCCTTTCCGCTCTCGGGCTTCACCACCCAGTGGTACGCGCAAGTATGGGTGGACAGCGCGGTCCAGCAGGCGCTGTGGAACAGTTTGAAGGTCGGCATCACGGCCGCACTGGTTTCGACTATTCTCGCGGTTCCTGCCGCCAAGGCACTGACACGCTATCGCCTGCCGGGCGACGCGAGCATCCTGGGGCTGATCAGTCTGTCGCTCTTCGTCCCGGAAATCGTGCTCGGCATCTCGCTTCTTATCCTTCTCAACGCCGTCGCCATTCCGCTGTCGCTGATGACGGTGGTGCTGGGACATGTGGTGATCTGCATTCCCTTTGCGATCACCGTGCTGATGTCGCGCATGGAAGGCTTCGACAAGAGTTTGGAGGAAGCCTCGCTCGACCTCGGCGAATCGGGCTGGATGACATTCTGGCGGGTGACGTTTCCGCTGGTGCTGCCCGCCATCATTTCGAGCCTTCTGCTCACCTTCATGGTCTCGTTCGACGATTTTCTCATCGCCTATTTTCTAGCCGGCACCGACGCGACGTTGCCGATCTACATCTGGGGTCAACTGCGCTTTCCCTACAAACTGCCGACGGTGCTGGCGCTTGGCGCTTTGATCCTCATGGCATCGACCGTCCTGGTGGTGTTCGCGGAGTTCGTTCGCAGCCACGGGATCGAGAAAGGCAAGCGGCCGATGGTGGGAGCATGAGCGAGGCCTATATCCATATCGATCGCGTCACCAAGCGCTTCGGCGCCGTCACCGCCGTCGACGCGGCCGACCTTAAAATCCGGCGCGGCGAGTTCTTTTCCCTGCTCGGACCATCGGGCTGCGGCAAGACGACGTTGCTCAGAATGATCGCCGGTTTCGATTTTCCTACCGATGGTGAAATTTTCATCGATAACAACGCGGTAACGGCTATTCCCCCCAACCGGCGGCCGTCGAACATGGTGTTCCAGTCCTACGCGATTTTTCCGCATCTGAACGTGTTCGACAACATCGCCTACGGACTACGAAAGTTGAGGCTTCCGCGGGCCGAGTTGACCGCACGGGTGGAAGAGGCGCTGGCGATGATCAAGCTTTCCGGGTTCGGGATGCGCCGCGCCGACGAGCTTTCCGGCGGACAACGTCAGCGCGTGGCGCTGGCGCGCGCGCTGGTGCGGCGGCCGAAAGTGTTGCTGCTCGACGAGCCGCTGGGCGCGCTCGACAAGCGCCTGCGCGAGGCGATGCAGATCGAGCTGCGCCAATTGCAGAAGAATGTCGGCATTACATTTGTGTTCGTGACGCACGATCAGGAAGAAGCGCTGTCGATGTCCGACCGCATCGCGGTGATGTCGAACGGCAAAGTGCTGCAGGTCGCCGAACCGCGCACGCTCTACGAGCAACCCAATTGCCGCGAAGTCGCCGACTTCATCGGCACGATGAATTTCTTCGAGGGCACGGTGAGTGGCGTTCAGAATGGCAGGATCGCGATCGATGCGGGCCCACTTGGCACGCTGCAGGCGACAGCGGATTCGTTTGCGAGCGGCGCGTCGGTACTGATTGCCGTTCGTCCGGAAAAGATTTCACTCTCGTTGGCAAAGATTGATAGCAGTGTTGCAGGAAAGATCTCGGCATCGGCCTACCTCGGCGAGCGCAGTCATTTCAATGTCATCGTGGAGGGATTGCAGGAACCGGTGTCGGTCGCGACGCAGAATGTGGGGCGGATGGGTAGCGCAGGATTGAGCGGCGGCGAGACGGTGTATCTTTCGTGGCCGGCGGAGGCGATGGTGATTTTGCCGATCTAGGTATCACCTCCCCCTTGTGGGGAGGTCGAAAAATCTGAGCGCAGCGAAGATTTTTCGGGCGGGGGGAAGTGGTGAAAAGCGCGCTCCATTCTTTAACGCTTCCCCCCACCCGAAATTTGCTTCGCAAATTTCGACCTCCCCACAAGGGGGAGGTGATTATTAACGCGCCATTACGCGGTCAAATATACTCCGTACACGGATCATTAGATCGGCGAGGCGCAGCTCCAGCGCTTCGAAATCCGGAGCCCCGCTGGCGCGCAGCAGGAGCGCTTTAAGCCCCGGCGTCGCGGCCTCGGGATCGAGTGTGGCGTCCAGTGCGATACGCAGGACTTGCATCAGGGCGTGCTCGAGTTCGGCGGCTTGGGTCAGCGTCGATGCATCCGCCTTCGCGAGCGCGCCGGATTTTTCCAGCGCCTGCAGCGCGGCGATGGTGTTCGTCTGCAGTACCTGAGGTGCGACCGCCGCATCGCGCAGCTGCAAGGCCTGGGCGATGAATTCGATGTCAATCAGGCCGCCCGGCGCATATTTCAGATCCCAGCGGTTCTTTCCAGGGAACTGCGTCGCCAGCTTCTCGCGCATTTCGCGCGCGTCCTTGAAGAGCTTGGCGCGGTCGGACACAGCGGTGAGTGTGTCGCGGATGGCGCGTTCGACGTTCGCGCGCAATCTCACCGGCGCCAGGATGACCCGCGCGCGAGTGAGCGCGAGGCGCTCCCAGGTCCAGGCTTCGCTCGCGTGATAGCGGGTGAAGGATTCCAGGCTCACCGCCACCGGGCCCTTGTTGCCGGTGGGGCGCAGGCGCATGTCCACCTCGTAGAGCCCGCCTTCGCTCGTCAACGTGGTCAGCGCCGCAATGAGACGCTGAGCGAGGCGTGCGTAGTAGACGCTGACCGGCAGCGGTTTGGCGCCGTCTGAGTTCTCGATGCCCTCAGGCGCGTCGTAGACGAAGATCAGATCGAGATCGGATTCCGCCGTCATCTCGCGCCCGCCGAGCTTGCCCATGGCGATGACGGCGAATTCGCCCTGCTCCACTTGGCCGACGCTTTCACCCAGTTCGCGTTCGACGGCGGGGAGCAGACCCGCAATCACGCATTCGGCGATGGCAGCGAGCGCCGGGCCCGCTTCGTCGGCCTTGGCGGCGCCCTGGATGATCTGCACGCCGACACGGAAGATCTGCTCTTTGGCGAAACAGCGCGCCGCGTCCAGCACACCTTCATAGTCGCGCGCGGCCGAAAGCTGTTCGGCCAGCAATCTGCCCAGACGCGCACGCGAGGGCAGCTCGCCCAAGAATTCCGGATCGATCAGCGCATCGAGCACGGTGGGAAAACGCGCCAGATGATCGGCGATGCGCGGCGCCGAGCCTGCCACTTCGGCGATCAGCTTCAAGAGGCCGGTATTGGCCAGCAGCATGGAGAAGAGCTGCACGCCGCCGGGTAGCCGCGAGAGGAAGCGGTCGAACTGCGCGAACGCGACATCGGGATCGGCGGTGGCCGCGAGTGCCTCGAGCAGGGGCGGCACCAGTCGCGTCAGCAGCTCGCGGGCGCGCGCGCTGCGCGTGGCGCGAATGCGGCCGTGATGCCAGGCGCGGATGGCGCCCGCGACATGGCTGGCGTCGCGAAAGCCCAGGCCCTGCAGCGTTTCGATGGTTTCGGGATCGTCTTCCACGCCGGTGAAGACGAGGCTGCCCTTGGTGGAGGCGAGCGGGGCGGAGCGCTCGAACAGCCGGGCATAGTGGCCCTGCACGGTTTCCAGGCGCTGGCGCAGCGCAATGCCGAATTCCTCCACGGTCTCGAAGCCGGCAAAGCAAGCGACGTGGGCGATGCCTTCGTCGCTTTTGGGCAGGGTATGCGTCTGCTCGTCTTCGATCATCTGCAAGCGATGTTCGAGGGTGCGCAGGAAGCGATAGGCTTAGGTGAGATCTGAAGCCGTCGCGTCGCTCACCAGTCCGCGCTGGCGCAGCGCCTCGATGGCTTCCAGCGTCGCGCGCGGGCGCAGCGCCGGATTGCGCCCACCCAGAATGAGCTGCTGGGTCTGCGCGAAGAATTCGATCTCGCGGATGCCGCCGCGTCCGAGCTTGATGTTGTGACCCGCCACCGCGATGGCGCCGTGGCCGCCATGGGCGTGGATCTGGCGCTTGATGGAGTGGATGTCCTCGATCGCCGCGTAATCGAGATTGCGCCGCCACACGAACGGCTCGATCGATTTCTGGAATTGCGCCGCCGCCATCAGATCGCCGGCACAAGCGCGCGCCTTGATCATCGCCGCGCGCTCCCAATTCTGGCCCATGCCTTCGTAGTAGAGCTCGGCGGCCTCGGTGGAGATGGCGATCTGGGTGGCGCCCGCATCGGGGCGCAGGCGCAGATCGGTGCGAAAGACATAACCGTCCGCCGTCGTCTCGGAGAGGAGCTTGACGACGCCCTTGACGATATCGACGGCGGCGCCGCGCGGATCGCCTTTCTTGGCAAAGGGAAAGCGGCGCGCGTCGTAGAAGGTGACGAGATCGATGTCGCTGGAATAATTGAGTTCGAAAGCGCCGTATTTGCCCATCGCCAGAATGATGAGGCCGGTGTCGCGTTCGAGTTTTGCGGGATCGCGTTCGGCGTACTGCGCTTGCGCCGCCGTCTGGCGCAGCAGGAAGCGCAGCGCGCCGCCGACGCAGGCATCGGCAAAGCGCGTCAGCGCCGCGGTGACCTCGTCAACGGTCCACAGGCCCGAGATATCCGCGAGCGCGATGGTGAGCGCGGCCTGACGTTTGGCACGGCGCAGGATCGTCATCGCGGTGGCGGAATCGGGAGCGGCGTCCGCTTGGTTCGCCGCCGCTTCGATCTGTGGCGTGACGGCCTCAGGCCCGCGCGCGATCAGATCCTGCAGGAAGGCGCGCTCGCGCAGCGCGAGGCGCGCAAGATACGGAGAATTGCCGAACGTCGCTTCGAGCAGCGCGCGCGAAGCGGGCGGCGGCGCGAAACCACCCTCGCCTTCCGCGAGGGCCGCGAGCGTGCGCGCGGCGCGCGCCGGATCGAAAGGCTTGGGCAGTTTCGCCGGGGCGGAAGCGAAGGCGTCGTGAGTCATGGAGGAGAGATTAGAAGAAAAGTAGGAGTGGGGTCGATTGGTCCAGCGGTCTTCTTCGCGCGCGCAGTGGTTTTCGCAATCACCTCTCCCTCGGTGTTGCGTCCCGGGAGATTGGGATAGTGGAATCGGTGTAGAGCGAGGCATCGCCTTTGCAGAGGAGTGCCTCAAGCAATGGAAGTGCGGCTGCACGCGAACGCGACAACGACCCCCAAAATACGCGCCTATATCCAAGCCAGCTCGGCCAGCGTCGGCGAACTGGCAGAAGAGCTTGGCGTCAACCCCAAGACGATCCGGCGCTGGCGTGGGAGGACGACGGTCGAGGACCGTTCGCACCGGCCCAAAAATCTGCAAGTGAGCCTGACAGAGATCGAGGAACGGCTTGTGTGCGAGCTGCGCAAGAGCCTGGCACTGTCGCTTGACGACATTGTGGAAGTGATACATCGCTGCGTGAACCCCAAACTGTCGCGCAGCGCTATCCATCGCACGCTGCAACGCCACGCCCTTTCCAAGAAAGAAGCTGCGCCAAAGCCGAAAGCAGGCACGTTCGAGACCTCCCAGCCGCTCGGCTTCATCCATCTCGATGCGAAGTATCTGTCCGCACTTGATGGCAAGCGCTCCTATGCCTTCGTGGCGATCGATCGGGCAACGCGCTACGTCTATGTCGAGATCTTCGATGACCGCACGGCCGCCACGGCCCACGGCTTCCTTGAGCGCTTCCTCGCCGACTTCCCGGCAAAGGTCCACACCATCCTCACCGACAATGGCAGCGAATGGACCGACCGCTTCTCCGACAGCAAGAAGGGCAAGCCTGCCGGCCAACCTTCGTTCAAACATCCCATCGATCTTCTCTGTGCCCAGCGTGGCATCAAGCACAAGCTGACGCGGCCCTACCGGCCCCAGACCAACGGCATGGTCGAACGCTTCAACCGACGCCTGGGTGAGCACCTGGCAGCGCGGCCCAAGAAAGAACGCGGACAGGATCGCCGCTTTCAAAATCACCAAGAGCGCAACCGCTACATCCTCGACAGGATCGCCGCTTTCAAAATCACCAAGAGCGCAACCGCTACATCCTCGACTTCGTCACCAACTACAATCACACTCGACTGCGATGTCTCGGCTACAAAGCCCCGCTTGAGCTCCTCTCCAATCTCCCGGGACACAACACCTCGGGAGAGGTCGAAAAATCTGGAGCGCAGCGGAGGGTTTTTCGGGTGAGGGGAAGCCTCACCACTTCGGTTCTAGTCTTCGCGGCGCGCTGCGCGCGCGTCGCGCTACGGTGCCGCCAGTGCCCCCCCTCACCGTTCATCAGCGGCCGCTGATGAACCGCTGCGCGCGTCGACCTCTCCCAAGGTAGAGGTGATTTCAAAAACAATTGACATTAGGCCGCCTGGGCCGCATCACATCTATACGATCCGGACGTGCGCTCAATGCGACGGCGTTCATTGGCGGTTTTCCGCCTCCCGGTCGCAATCCCACACATAAACTCGAACACGCAAGGCTCGCACGAACTTCACGTCCGCGCGAAGCATCGCGCAAGGAAAGGATTCATCATGGCTGCACGAAAGACACTCTCCAGAGGCGCAATTCCCCACAAGCTGATGCGCGATGCGATCGTGCTCGCGGTTCACCGCGAGACGGTCGGTGCGAACGGCGCGCCCATGAAGAAGCTCACCCGCATCGCGGACCGCCTCGTCGACAAGGCGATCAAGGGCGATCTCTGTGCGATCAGGCTCGTGATCGAGCGCGTGGACGGAAAAATCCCGCAAAGCGCGACGGATACGGCGTGCGCGCTGGAGGATTTTCTGGAGCGGCTTGATGCGAGAGGCGTGTGAACAGCGGGCGGAATGTCAGCTGGGAATTCGGCGCCATTACATATTACCCTGATATCCGCCATGGAGCTGAAGTTTGCGACAACCGGTGAATATGTCCTGTCACCGAATTCTCTCCACAAAACGCAGATCGGCGCGAAGTGGCCGATCGGCAAATCGTGACTTTAAACCGACGGCGCCGTTGCGCGTCCCGATCCATGATATGTATGCTGCGCGTTGCGGTTGAGGGGATCGTGGCGATGCGTACAGGAGCCTTGCGCAGTGCTTTGACGGCGTCCGTCGTGTTATTCTCGATGAGTGGTGCCGCCTCTGCCGCGTTCACCGGCGATCATGTGATCTTCGTAGCTTCTCCGCCTCTGTACGCAAAAGCGGCGGATGGTTCATATTACCGCTTCTACGCCTCCATCGACAATAAACAAGCCTGTGGGGCCGAAGGCGCGGTGGACGCACAGGACGACGATGGCTGGATTTGCAAGTCTGGCGAAGTGACGGCTGGAAAACATTCTTTCACAGTTAGAATCGTTTTCCACTCCGGTCCCAAGACCAAGACCCACGCGGTGCAGGGAGTTTTGAATTTGCGAGCTGACGCCAAGGGTATCGAATATCCCGACGATCCCAGCTCCGGCGAGCAGTATTGGTGCGTTTTGGTCAGCAAGACCAAGCTCACGTTAATGTCAAAGTCGGCCGTCGGGTGTCATACCGATTAAGTTTCGGCGACAGACGCGGTGCAAGCCGATGGGACGCGCGACGGCGTATTCCTTGCACCGAAGTATGCCGCCACTCTATTTCGTCGGATTATCCTCGACACACGGCTCGCATTGCCGCCTGCACGAACCCACGATCACGGGAAGGGTCACGCTCCCATCCTGCCGGATCGTTCCAATCGTTATAATCGATATAGTTGAACTCATAAGCGTCTGCGGTAGAGCAATCGATGCCGTCCGTGAACGACATGTCGCCGGGCGATTTGGCGGAAGATTGACCCGGGGACAGTCCCGAAGCTCGGACCGTCCAAGTGAAGTACGTGACCTTTCCCGCGTGGTGAACGCTGCTCAAGTCGATCCAATAGCGGGAGTCGTTCGCATACAATTGCGCCCAGCTTGCCCAGGCAGTGCCAGGGAAAACATCAGAGCTAAACCGACGACAAATGAAACCCGCTTGGCCATTGGATATGCCTTGACCGCGATCCCTAGGGATGTCCGACCGAAACACCATAACCCATCCGGCTAGAGACCTCAAAAATCTGAGTCAGTGGTCATCGTCGAAGACGAGCCGCTCCTGCTGTAAATGGATTCGACGTCTCCGAATTTCGAATTTGTCGTTGGCTCAGGCGCGAGCAACGCGCCTTCGCGATCATGAGCAAAAGTCGATACTGACCCCAATACTTTTTTTACGAATTCCTGTGCGTTGCAAAAAAAGCTAGGTCGAGCAGTACCCAGTCGTTGCCCCATCCGGATAAGTGCATTTGCAACCAGGGGCGCAGGAATTTTTGGAATCACATAACCCTTCGCATTGCACAACCTCCTGTGCGAAGGCGGGGCGCATGCTGACGGGAATCGCTGTCGCAATCGCTGCTACAGCGAACGTTTTTGCCAGAGTGGGGAAGAGGTTTCGTCGCGACAAGTCAATTTGTTCCGCCGTCTCAACAGAACCGGCCCGCGAAGCGTTCGCTGCGCGGAATGTGTAGGCAGCAAGGTGGGCCAACCAAAGCGCGGTCAATAGCCCAGAAGCGATAGCCATCGCCACTGCGAATGAACTCAACCCCGAAACGCTGGCAACTGCGGTGCCAAGCCAGAATACTGCGGCCGATCCGAACGAAGCTCGCATGCAGAATGTGCAACGCCCAAGTTTAGAAGGCGCAACTATTCCAACGCGTCGTAGTGATTGAAACATGACTCCCTCCAAAAGATTCTCTAGGTCGACATCCCCTGGATGAGGGGCGTGATGTGCTAAACGGTACAACTTTCAGCGAAGCATTGAAGCTGGGGGTGCCGTTTTGAGATCTACACCGCAGTGCAACAAAATCTCTAACAGTCAGAGAAATATCCGTCAGATCAACGGCCGCTGGCCGCTGCCAAGCCTTTTGAGCGTCTGCCAAGCTTGGAGTGATTGAAGAACTCGCTTCAATTTTCGACGGGGCAGTCAATGGCCATTGACAACGCCATTGAACCAAATTGTTGCACGTGCGCCGCTGACAGTCGGCATTCTGATATCTGCACTACCCTTGTCAACAATTCCGGCAATTGCCGAAGTGTTTGAGATCAAGTGTAAGCTGGAGGGCGCCATCAATCCTGTACCCTTCAATTACGAAGTGAACGTCCAAGCTTCGACCGTGACCGAACTTTCCGATCGCGTTGCATTTCCCGCATCTATCACGCCTACGTCGATCGATTGGGCCTGGAAGGACTCCAGCGACAACAGATTCCACCTCGACGGCTTGTCGGGGCGCATGAGGTAGGACGCAAACAGTGGGCCTGGTAGAGCCAATGTCACTGCCTATTGGGCGTGTCAGAAAACGGCCGGATTCTAAACAACATTTCGCTGGGGGACATCGTGAATAGACGTTTGTCAATCGTTTTTCTTTTTGCCGCAACGGCTGCATTGTTCCTATTCGGAAATGGGCGCGTCATTGCTCAAACCTCCGCAAACGACCATCGGATAGTGCCAAGTCAACGCGTCGGCCCCATTTAAGCAACGCGCCTTCGCGATCATGAGCAAAAGTCGATACCGACCCCAATACTTTTCCAATACTTTTTTCATCGCGGCGGGAATTACGGATCGCCTTTGGAAAATGTCTGATATCGTGGCGCTGATCGATGCGACGAACCCGCCAAAGAAGCGCGGGCCGTATAGGAGGGGAATCAGGCATGAAAGCACGCGCTAGTATTCTGATTTTTTTCGCCGCACTCTGCTGCGTGGTGAGTTGGCTGCTGGGCTATCATGAAGGCCAACAGACTGGCGCTTATCATCTGCTGCGCCAGATGGGGAGATCATACACTAGAGACGTGAAGAACAGCACGGACATAGATCGCGATGATATCTGCAACGAAATCCGGGCCTACAAAGAGTCAATTGCTAGGGACTTGGATGAGAACACCCAGATTTGCGGGTGGCCCGATATGGATGGGCCGGAAGATTCAAACTGAGACAGTGCCCAAATATCGCATCGCGGTATTCCATCCGTTCGATTCCGGGAGTTCGGAAATACGGTTCCTATAGCCAGGGATGACTTGCTATATTCTTGTAGAGACCGATCCACTCCTGGGGCTCGGGATATTGAACAATGTATTCCTTCCGAGAATTTTCATCGAGCCGGCTGAACCAGCGATAGAAGTCATTGAAATACTCTTCTCCGGCACCCATTCTCCAACCGATTGAGCCACGTTCGAGATCTGGTCGCGCAATCCAAGGTGGTTGCATCGCTCTTCCCTTGCGCATTCAGCTGTGCGTTCCGCCGTCGATGCGGATGATTTCGCCGTTGATGAATTCGCCGTCTTCCGACGCCAGCATCGCGATCACGCCCGCGACGGCCTCCGGCCGGCCGAAGTGACCGTCGGGGCGTGTCAGGTTGGAGAACAGCGAAAGGTTGGCGCCCTCGGGAAAGCGCGCGGGCTGGCCGGCCACCATGGGCGTCATGATACCGCCCGGTGCCACGGCGTTGACGCGCACGCCCTGAAGGATGAACTCGCGCGCCAACGTGTGGGTGAATGCGGCGATGCCGCCTTTGCTGGCGGCGTAGGCCGCCATGTAGGGATGGCCAAAGGACGCCGAGGTCGATGCGGCATTCACGATGTTGCCCTTAGTCTTGAGGAGATGCGGCAGCGCTTGGCGGCAAAAGAGAAACGTGCCCTCGAGATTGACGGCGATGATGTGGCGGAATTCCTCCAATGTCGTGTCGACGAGATGGGTTGACCTTAAGATTCCCGCCAGATTGACCAGCACATCGAGCCGGCCGTTCTTCGCAGCGAATGCCTCCACTGTCGATTTTACGAACGCTTCATCTGCGATCGAACCCACGGCAAAGCTTGCTTGGCCGCCAGTGCCGGCCGCGTTGTTCGCAAGAGATACCGTCTCGCGCAATCCCGCTTCGTCCTGATCCACGCCCAGCGCCGTGGCCCCTTCGCTGACGAGCCTGATCAACGTCGCGCGCCCGATGCCGGAGGCGGAACCGGTAATGATCGCAGTCTTGCCTTCAAATCGGGATGCGAGGGTCAAGGGGGCTCCATTGGGTTGGGTGATCCAACGATTGTGCTGTGAGGTGCGAATTTTCCATTCGTTTATAGTTCAGGGGAATGTTGCTCCTGTCACCTCATATCACTCCCTCCGGAGCACCATACTCTCAATCCACTACAACAGCTCACAAGCACGCGATCAAATGTGCCGAAAGAGCAATGTGCTTTCGCAACCGAAATTTGCGTCGCGACCCCCTCACCCCGCCCTCTCCCCCTGCGGGGGCGAGGGAGTGAGTTTAGAATTTAGAGACGGAAAATTTTCGCTCACCCCTTCCCAATCTGCCTGCGCACACTGGGGCGGAAATAGAGCGTCGCCTTCAGGCCCGGGGTGTTGTCGGCGAGTTCGAATTTGGCGTCGTGGAGATGGGCGACCGCGGAGACGAGGCTCAAACCCAATCCCAGTCCCGGCGAATTGCGGCTGGCTTCCAGGCGCACGAAACGCTCGAGCACGCGGGCGCGATCTTCGGCAGGGATTCCCGGACCGTTGTCGGCGACGCTGAGGGCAACACCGCGCGAGGTGAGCGGCGCCGAGATGCTCACGCGCCCGCCGGGCGGGGTGTATTTGATGGCGTTGTCGATGAGATTGGCGAGCGCCTGCGAAATCAGGCTCTTGTTGCCGTCGATCACCGTGACCGCGCCGGCCACAACATCGAGCTTCACGCCTTTCTCTTCGGCGACCGGCTCGTAGAGCTCTGTCATGTCGTGGATGATCGCTTTCAAATCCACCGCCGTCATGGTTTCGCGGACGGTGCCGGTTTCGGCTTCGGCGATCAGGAGCAGCGCGTTGAAGGTGCCGATGAGGCGGTCGGTTTCGGAAATCGCCGCTTCGATCTCGTGGCTCTCGTCGGTATCCGGCGGCACGTGACGCAGCACGCTTTCCAAGCGGTTGCGCAGGCGGTTGAGCGGCGAGCGCAAATCGTGCGCGATGGAATCGGTCACATCGCGCATGCCGCGCATCAGCCGTTCGATGCGCTCGAGCATCTGATTGAGATTGTCGGCCAGCGTGTCGTATTCGTCGCGGGCGCTGGTCACCGGCACGCGGCGCGACAGATCGCCCGCCATGATCTCACGGCTGGTGCGGTTGATGGATTCCAGCCGCACCAGAAGATTGCGGCTGACGAGCCCGCCGCCGATCAGCCCCAGCATCAGCATCAAGCCTGCCGTCCACGGCAAAGCGGTGGTGAAGAGGCGCGTGGTTTCATAGCGCTCGTGCACATCGCGCGCGACCAGCAGCAGCAAGCCGCCGCGCACCGCGAAAATCTTGCCACGGGCGCGCCGCGTTTCGAAATCCGCGCCGCTGCGGCGCTGGTAGTCGAACTCCACGAAGTTGCCGCCGCGCGCTTCGAGCTGCGGCCAGTGATCGAGATTGCCGATGCTGAGGCCCCGCGCGGGATAGCTCAGCAGATAAAGGCCCTGGCCCATACGCTTGGAGCGGCTGTTGACGACGTCGGCCAGCCCGTTGAGGCCTAAGCGCTGATATTGCTCCTGCAGACCGGCGATTTCCGCTTCGATGGTCTGGTCAGTCTCGGCATCGAGCGCGCGTTCGGTGTTCCAGTAGGTGAACGCGATCAACGCGCCCGTGGAGAGCGCGAAGACCGCGACGTAAACCAGAACGATTCGAAACGCTAAAGTTCGAAAGAGGCCGGAGCCAAATCCGATCACTTTGAGTCGGGCCATGCTCCGGATTCCTTGACTGCCGCGCAATCTCGCGGCGAACCGGTGCCCACTTCGCCGGATTGCGCTTTATGCGCGCGCACGGATCATATAGCCGGCGCCGCGAACGGTGTGCAGCAACGGGGCTTCGAATCCCTTGTCGATCTTGGCCCTGAGCCGGGAGATGTGCACATCGATCACATTGGTTTGGGGATCGAAATGATACTCCCAAACGCTTTCCAGAAGCATCGTGCGGGTGACCACCTGGCCGGCATGGCGCATGAGGTATTCCAGGAGACGGAATTCGCGCGGCTGAAGATCGATTCCCGTCTCGCCGCGCTTGGCCGCGCGGGTGAGCAGATCCAGCTCCAGATCGCCGACCTGAAGGCGTGTCTTGACCGCGCTGGGCTGGCGGCGGCGCATCAAAGCGTCGATGCGCGCCAGCAATTCGACAAAAGCGTAGGGCTTGGTGAGATAATCGTCGCCCCCCGCCTTCAATCCCTTCACGCGATCGTCGACATCGGAGAGCGCGCTCAGGAACAAAACCGGCGTGATGTTGCCGTGCTCGCGGATTTCCGCCACGAGCCTCAGCCCGTCAAGCTTGGGCAACATGCGATCGACGATCGCCACGTCGTAAGGGCGCGAAAGCGCCAGGGTGAGGCCCGTGTCGCCATCGGCGGCATCGTCCACCACGTGACCGGCTTCCTTGAGCCCGTTCACGAGGTAACGCTGAGCTTCGAGATCGTCTTCCACCACAAGGATGCGCATCACGGTGATCTCCTTAAGCTTTGGTCGCTGCTGCAACCGCTCTGCTCAAACGCGAGCCAGAGTGGGTCCGCGCCGGCAACGGCAACGGGGGGATGGGGCCGCCGCCGCCGGCGCGGGGGCCGAACGTCGCAAGCTTCGGGGAACCTGCGCCGTCCGGTACGCGTAAAACTCTCAGCCTCGTGCGATCTTCACTGCCACAAAGCGCTGGCCGCCCTCGCCCACCACGAGCATCAGGACACTGGTGCGGCCTGCGGCTTGCGCTTGCGCGATGCGCTGTTTGATTTCCTGCGGACTGTGAACGACGCGATTGCCGATCGACACGACGACGTCGCCGGGCTGCAGGCCCTTGTCGGCGGCATCGCTGTCGGGATCGACGCGGGTGATGAGAACGCCGCTGACGTTGTCATCGAGATTGTAGGCGCGGCGCACATCGGGCGTTACCGCGGCAAGGCCCAGACCCATCGCTGAGCCGGTGTTGGCCTGGCCGTCCTGGCGGCTGTTGCCCGGAACGTTCGAGGCCACCTGATCGTCCTTGCGCTGGCCGATCTTGGCGGTCAGCGTTTTCTGATCGCCATTGCGCACGATCGAGAAGGTGGCGGTGGTGCCGGCTTGCAGGGCGGCGACCCGGCGCGTCAGCGAACGCGAATCGTCCACACCGCTGCCGTTCAGGGCGACCACAAGATCGCCCGGTTCGAAGCCGGCCTGCGCGGCGGGGCTTCCGGGAACGACGGTGGCGACGATCGCGCCTTTCATCTCCTTCTCGCCGAGCGAGGCGGCGATTTCCGGCGTGACGCTCTGGATTTCCACGCCGAGCCAGCCGCGCGCGACTTTGCCGTGCGCCTTCAACTGCGCCACGACGTCGTGAATGGTCGAAGCGGGAATGGCGAAACCGATGCCGACGCTGCCGCCGGTGGGCGAGAAGATCATCGAGTTCATGCCGATGACATGGCCTTCGATATCGAAGGTCGGTCCGCCGGAATTGCCGCGATTGATCGGTGCGTCGATCTGGATGAAGTCGTTGTAGGCGCCGGCGCCGACATTGCGGCCCAGCGACGACACGATGCCGGCGGTGACTGTGTTGGAGAGGCCGAACGGATTTCCGACCGCGATCACCCAGTCGCCGACGCGCACTTTTTTATCGTCGCCGAATTCGACAGTGGGCAGCGCCTTGTTACTCTCGATCTTGATGAGGGCGACATCGGTCGCGGCGTCCGCGCCGATCAGCTTGGCGGAAAACTCACGCCCGTCGGGCAGCTTCACCGTGATCTTGGTCGCGTTCTCGATGACGTGGTTGTTGGTGACGATGAAGCCGGCCTTGTCGATGATAAAGCCGGAGCCCGTGGCGAGCGCTTTGCGCGGCTGCTGCGGCTGGGCGAACTGGCGATTGCCGCGGCCGAAGCGGTTGAAGAAATCGCGGAACGGATCGGGGATGCCGTCCTGTTCTTGATCCTGCAGCTGCTCTTGCTGAACGCGCTCTTCCACCGTGACGGTGACGACGGCGGGACTGACGCGCTCGACGAGATCGGCGAAGCTGAACGGGCTTCCCATTTCCACCATGCGCGGCGGCTGCTGCATCCGCACCGGCTCTTGCGCGGCGACTTGAATGACGCGTTCCGTCACCGCTTTGGGTTTGGCGACGTCGGAACCGGGATGCGCCCAAAGACCGAACGCGCCCAATCCGAAAATAATGATGGCCGCCGCCGAGCCGGCTGCGAGCAGACGGTTGCGCAGGAATTCCGGTTTGCGGGGTTCGTGTTCGCTCGTCATTGCTCTCTCCATGGAATCGATCGGGCCCTTGGGCGGGCCCGTTGTCAGCGCAGAGGGCGGAGGCGGATCGGCAGCCGTTTCCTCGTCACGCCCAGTCTCAGTCTGGCTCTATCAGTCAGAACTTACCAGTTCCTGTCTGTAACATTACAGATCGGAAATTCCCTTTTATTTTCAATAGGCCAGCGCAGGTCCCTGGCGACGAAATCGGCCTGGAAATGAACACTAAACCGCGCTTTTTCCAGCTTTTTCCTGGGCGCGGCGCGCAATAAAGAAAACCACCACTCCCCCGATCAAAAGAACGAGAACCGGCCCGAACCAGAGCAGATAGGTCTGAGGTTCGAACGGGGGCTTCATCAAGATGAACTCGCCATAGCGCGCCACCAGGTAGTGCTCGACCTGTTCGTCGCTGTCGCCGGCGGCAATGCGCGCGCGAATAAGCTTTCTGAGATCGGCGGCGAGCGGCGCATCGGATTCGTCCAGCGACTCGCCCTGACAAACCAGGCAGCGAAACTGCTTCTGCAACTGAACGGCGCGCACTTCGAGCGCGGGATCGGAAAGTTTTTCAGGGCCCGCATTGTAGGAAGTTTGAGCCAAAGACGGCTGCGCGAAGACAAGCGCGAGCAGGGTCAGCAGAAGTGCCAAGCATCCAGAAGAAAATGGTTTCGCGCGGAGACGCGGAGACGCGGAGGTATCGGGTCTTCGGCGCGATCTTGTACGCACTGCCACGTATTGGTTTGTTGGCGCGCAAAGCGCGCCGGCCATTCTTTGGGTGTGTCTCCAGAAGACGAAGCGCTGAAAGCTCGATCGCCTCCGCGTCTCCGCGTCTCCGCGTGAACCTATTTTTTTCCTTGGCGTCATTGCGCGGCACTTCCGCGAGCGCGCCCACAACATGGATTCCGCGGAGGTGCAGAGGTCGTCGCGTTTTCGGTGCGTAGATTTCCGACGGTGCGCTCAAGAAACAGACGGCGCGCTTCGCGCGCCAACAACCCATTTGGCGTCAAACCGTACCGAGGCGCACTGAAAACTCCGTATCTCCGCGTCTCCGCGTCTCCGCGCGAACCTATTTTTTTCTTCGGTCTCATTGCGCCGGCATTTCCGCAAGAGCGCCTGCGACGGCGCGGCGGCGCAGACGTCCTGTGAGCGATGTAAGGCCTCCCAGGGCCATGAACCCGCCGCCGAACCAGATGAAGGGCGCCAGCGGATTCACATAAGCGCGGATGATCCATTTGTCGTCGCGCTGATCGCCCAGCGCCACATAGAGATCGGAAAACCCGGTGGTGCGAATGGAGGTTTCCGATATCGCCTGGCCTTCGGCGGGAAAGAAACGCTTCTCGGGCCGGAGCATGGCGATGGTGTGGCCATCGGCGAGCACGCTGACGAGCGCTTGTTCCGCGCGATAGTTCTTGCCTTGCACCAGAACGACATTGTCGAGACGCAGCGAATAGCCTGCGACCGGCAAGGTGCCGCCGGGCGCGAGCACGTCTTGCGCTTCCACGCGCCACAGGCTCGTGCCCGCGATCCCCATCAGCGTGATGCCGAGCCCGGCATGGGCGAACGCAGAGGCCCATGCGCTTGGCGAAAGGCTGCGCGATTTCACCCGCAGCCGAAGATCGGCGGCACTGGAGACGATCAGCCATGCCGCCAGCGCGAACGATCCGCCGGCCGCCAGCGCATGCGGGGTCGCGATCGCCAGCACCAGAACGCCGAAGAGCAGCGCAATCCCCGCCACCGGCGCGAGTGCGCGCGCCGCCTCTTTCAGATCGCCGCGCTTCCACCCCAGACGCGGACCGAAGGGAACCAGCAACAACAGCACGACGAAGATCGGCGCGAAGGTGATGGCAAAGTATGGCGCGCCGACCGAGATCTTGGCGCCCGTGATCGCTTCCTGGAACAGCGGAAACAGTGTTCCCAGAAACACCGCTGACACCGCACCGAAGAGCAGCAGGTTGTTCAAGAGCAGCATGGTTTCGCGGCTCGCCATGAAGAACGCGGAACCGCCTTCCAGTTTCGGCGCGCGCCAGGCAAACAGCGCCAGCGCGCCCCCAATGGCCGCTCCCAGCATCGCCAGGATGAATTTGCCGCGCTCGGGATCGTTGGCGAAGGCATGCACGGAGGTGAGCACGCCCGAGCGCACCAGGAATGTGCCGATCAGGCTCAAGGAGAATCCGGCGATGGCAAGAAGCAGCGTCCAGGTACGGAACGCACCGGTGCGTTCCGTGGCCAGCGCGGAATGCAACAGTGCGGTCGCCACCAGCCAGGGCATCAGCGATGCGTTCTCCACCGGATCCCAAAACCAGAAGCCGCCCCAGCCGAGATCGTAATAGGCCCACCACGATCCCAGCGTGATGCCGAGCGTCAGCGCGATCCAGGCCATGAGCATGAAGGGACGCGCGGCGCGCGCCCACTGCGAGTCGGCTTCGCCGGTGATGAGGGCCGCCGCGGCGTAAGCGAATGCCGCCGACAATCCGACATAGCCCGCGTAAAGCATCGGGGGATGAAAGGCGAGACCAGGATCCTGCAGCAGCGGATTGAGTCCCGCACCTTCGAACGGCGGAGGATCCAGGCGCAGAAACGGATTGGAGGTGAAAAGAATAAAGAGCAGGAAGGCCGCCGCCAGCAATCCCTGCACGCCGAGCGCGGCCGACGTCAGCCGCTCGCTGCCGCGCCTCGCAAACGCGATCGCCGCCGAGTAGAGCGCAAGCACCAGCACCCACAGCAGCATGGAGCCTTCGTGGTTGGCCCATACGCCGGTGATCTTGTAGATCAGCGGCTTCATGGTGTGCGAATTGTTCGCGACGTCCATAATGCTGAAGTCGGACGTGACGAACGCAACCATAAGGGCGCCGAACGCGAGCGTAACGAACACGGCAAATCCCATGGTCGCGCCCGAGGCCAGCGCACGCGCATTTGCCGCAACCCCGCGCGCGCCGATCAGCCCCGCGCCCGCCATCACCAAAGACAGCGCCAGCGCAAGACAGAGCGCGAGCTGACCGATCTCGCCAATCATTTGTTTATTGGCATCGCTTCACTGGCCTTCCTTCCAGCGGCCGGAGCGCTTCAGCGCATCGACCACTTCGGGCGGCATATAGCGTTCGTCGTGCTTGGCGAGCACTTCGCTCGCCGCGAAGGTGCCCCGCGCATCGAGCGCGCCGACGGCGACGACCCCCTGGCCTTCGCGAAACAAATCCGGCAATGCACCGTTATAGGTGACGTCAATCTTCTCGCGCCTGTCGGTCACGACGAACTGCACCTGCGCGCCGCTGCCGTGCTTGAGACTGCCATTTTCGACAAGGCCGCCGATGCGAAACGAAACACCGGCCGGCACATGTTTCTGGATGACATCGCTCGGGCTATAGAAATAAAGAACGTTGTCCTGCAGCGCGGTGACGACGAGCGCAGCGCCTCCGGCAGCGGCCACAACAATGGCGGCGGCGAAAGCCAGGCGGCGGCGCTTTTTGGGGTTCATGCGAAATCTTTGGCGAGCTCGTTTCGAAACCGCAGCGACTATAAAGGCTTGAACCCTTCCCTCAAACATAGGCTCTGCGGCCTTTTGGCTGCGCGGTCCTGTTTTCGCCCAAATCCGGAGCCAAACTTCAGCGTCGTCGAGGGATGCGTCATGACCAGATTCCATACTGCCGTCGCGCTGTGCCTGTCTTTGCTTGTCGCAGCGTGTCTTCCGGTCACCAGCACGTCACCGGTGGGAAGCACCGCCGGACTCAAATCCGATCCCGCGCTGTTCGGGATCTGGAAAGGCAAACCCAAGGGTGCAGACAACAATTCGTATTTTGTGTTCTTGCCGCCAAAGGGTGATGCGCAGGACGATATGGGCGGCGTTCTCATCTTCTCGCTGGATCCGAACGACAGCGGCTTGATGACAATGTCCATTCAAACATCTGAACTCGGCAATCTCCATTTCATGAACGCCAGGATGGTCTCAGAGGACGCAAAGCCTTCCGACGATCCCGAATCCAAGAATACCTTTCCGGTGCTCTACGAATTCTCGCACGGCAAGCTCACACTTTATCTCATCGATGAAGATGCGGTGAAGGCGGCGATTGCTGCCGGAAAAATCGAAGGCATGATCGAGCCGGGCACCTACGGCGACGTCGTGATCACGGCATCGCCGGAAAAGCTCGACGCGTTCATGCAGAGCAAAGATGGACGGGCACTGTTCAGGGAAGCGTTCGCGGTGCTGATGAAGGTGGAGTGACCCACCCTCCCTTGGGAGGGTCGAAATATTCGCGAACGCAGTGAGCGAAGATTTCGGGGAGGATGCGGAAGGAGAATCTCCGTCCGCATCCTCCCCGAAAGATCGTCCCGATTTTTCGACCCTCCCGAGGGAGGGTCGGTCCCTAATGCGCCCCTTGGCGCAGGATTTCGTCGGTCAGGCCGGTGACATAGGTAAGACCGATCGTCGTCAGCGTGATGCTGTGCGGCCACTCCGCGCGGGCGAGGCCCTTGCGGGCAAGCGCGTTCCAGACTTTCTCGTTGTAGAGACCGGTTACGTCCTTGCCGGCGACGACGGCGTCGCCGAGATGGAAGTGATCGCCGTGCGCTTGGGGAAACTGGCGCACGGTGCGCTCGCCCTGTGCCGGACCGTCGATCGCCGCAGTCGGGATGGCAGCCAACGCCTGCAGCACCGTCAATGTGCGCAGCTGGAGCGGATTGAGATTTAGCGGATTCTGTTTCGGCGGCATTACTTCTTGTTCCCCTGCAATGTTTCATGCCGCCAGCCAGCGCGCCTCATCCGCGCCGGGTTGGGGCGGCGGGCGGCGCCATGCGGGCGGCGTTTTCGACATCCGCACGACGGGCCCGAGGAAATCGAGCCGGCCTTTCCCCGTTTCGCACGACTTGAAATAGAGGTCGAGTCCTTGCCCGGGCTTCCAGCCTTCGACCACCTGGCTCGCGGGAATTTTGCCCAGGGATTGAAGCCACATGGCGGTGGTGCAGAGCGAGACTTCCACCATCCAGCTGCCGCCCTCGCGCATGCGCCGCAGCAGCGCGGCCGCCACGCCCGCCGCCGCAAGATAGCCGCTGATGTAGTCGCAGGCCGCCGCCGGAATGAGCTGAGGCACGCTTTCGCGCCGATTGCCGGCGCGCGCGGCCATGAACGAGCCTTGATCGAGCGCGAGCCCCGTCGCGCTTTGCGCCAGCTGCTCCCAGCCGCGGCGCGGCGCCCACGGCCCTTTGTGGCCGTAACAGGAGATCGCGAGATAGATGATCCCGGGAGAAGCATGCGCCAGCGCCGCCGGCGTGACGCCGAGTTCGCGCAAGGCGCCGGGTCGATAGGAATCCACGAACACATGCGCATCGCGCGCAAGCACGCGCAAGGCTTCGGCATCGGCCGGTTTGGTCAGATCCAGAAACGTCGAACGCTTGCCCTGCCCGGTGTCGAGATCGAAGAGATCGACGGTCGGCAGTTTTTCCGCGCGGACCGAAAGAACGTCGGCGCCATGCGAGGCGAGCGTGCGCCCGGCAGAGGGACCGGCGAGCACGCGTGTGAGATCGAGAATCTTGATGCCTTCGAGCGGCGATACCGCCTCGCCCAGGCGCAGCGGCGGCGCGTCGCCCACCCGGCGCAGCACGATCGGCGGCGTATCGCCCAGCACCAAGCCTTGCGGCGAGTTTCGCCATTCCTCTTCGGTGCGCGCCACCGCGCCGCACAGACCCATGAAGGCGAGCGATTCTTCCAGCGCCATCGCGTTCCACTTGGCAACGCTTTCGCTCACGCCTTCCACGGTGTTCTGTGCATTCAGAAGATCGAGCGTGCGGCGCTCCTGATAGGGAAAGCCGCCGTGCAGATGGATCCAGCGCCCGTCGGCCGTCTTGTGAAACGCCACCGTCGGTTTGGATTCGGCCGGACGCGGCACCGGCTCGCCATTGAGCCTCAGCAGCGCGAACGACAACAGCGAGGCGGCGGCCGCCTTCAGATCGATCGAAATGTCCTGTGCGGCGCCGCCGCGCAGCCGCCAGATCTCGTTCGCCGCCGCGGCCGTCAGCCCAAGCGCGGCGGACGCCGCTCCGGCAACGCGGAACGGCGTGGGCACAATGGAATCTTCGCCTTCAAACGCAGGCTGCCTTAACTGGGCAAGACCAGTGATGCGATTGAGAAAAGCGAAGGCCTCGGGGACAGCCGTCATGCATTTCTCCTGTCGAGCGGTATAGTCCAGGCGAGGGCAGCGCTGCAATCATCAGCACGCGCCCTCACGCAGACGTGGGAGAGCGGACGTGTCAGGACCATTGCAAGGCATTCATGTCGCCGATTTCGGCCGCTACATCGCCGGCCCCTTCTGCGCCGCGTTGCTGGCCGATCTGGGCGCGGACGTGATCCGCATCGAAAAGCGCGACGGCCGCGAAGACCGCACGCTCGTGCCCCTGGCCGAGAAAGACGACGGCAGCCCCCGCGAAGGCGCGATGTTTCTGCAAATGAACCGCAACAAGCGTAGCCTGACACTCGATCCCATGACCGCGCAGGGGCGCGACGTGGTGAGGCGGCTGGTCAAGCAAAGCGACGTGGTGATCGCCAATCTTCCGGCCGAAACGCTGAAGGCGATGGGCCTGGATTACGATGCGGTGTCGGCGGTCAATCCGCGCGCGGTCTTGGGCGTCGTCTCGGCGTTCGGCCTGGAAGGGCCTTACTCCAAGCGGGTGGGGTTCGACGGCATCGCGCAGGCGATGTCGGGCTCGGTCTATTTCTCCGGCACCGAGGAACAGCCGGTCCGCTCCGCCACGCCCTATGTGGATTTCGGCACCGCGTCGCTGCTGGCGCTGGGCGTCGTCTCCGCGTTGCGCGCGCGCGATCAAACCGGACGCGGGCAGATGGTGGAAGGCGCGCTGCTGCGCACGGCGCTGACCTATTTTTCTCCGACCTTGATCGAAGAATCGGTGCTCAAGCTCGGGCGCAAGCCCACGCTCAATCGCAGCCAGACAGCAGGACCGTCGGATATCTTCCGCACCAAGGACGGCTGGATCACGGTGGCGGTCAACGGCGATCCGCTCTTTCGCCGCGCCGCCAAACTGATCGGCGCGCCAGAATGGATCGAAGATCCGCGCTTTGCCAGCGACAAGCTGCGCGGCGACAACGGCGAAATCATCTCCAAGCGCGTGCAGGACTGGTGTTTGCCGCGCAGCAGCGCCGAAGCCATCGCCGCCTTCGAAAGCGCGCGCGTGCCGGCGGGGCCAGTCTATCGCATGGACGAGACCCTCGCCGATCCGCATGTGAAGGCGGGCGATTTCTTTTCGACAATCGATTTCCCCGGCATCGGCAAGGCGCCGGTCGCGTCCACGCCGATCAAGCTGCACGCGACCCCGGGCACCGTGCGCAGGCGCCCGCCGATGCTGGGCGAGCACAACGAAGAGGTGTTGCGGGAGCTGGGGTATTCGGTTGGAGAGATTGCGGAGCTTATGAAAAGCGGTGTGGTCTAGAAAGCAAAATGGATTCTCCCTCTCGCCCGCTTCAGCGGGGGAGAGGGTTGGGGTGAGGGGGCGCTCAAGTCGCTACCGAAGCCGATCGTTTAGCGAAATTTCTGCCGCATGTATTTTCGAATTTCGGAGCGCGGAGAGACCCCCTCACCCTGCCCTCTCCCCCGCTTCGCGGGGGCGAGGGAGATCCTAAGAGAGTTCGGCGAGTTACGCCGCCACCGCCGTGCCCAGCGCAGCGCGTCCGCGGCGGCGCAGGAATTCGCCTTCCTCAGAGCTGAACACCAGCGTCGTCATTTCGACGAGGACGTCGAAGAATTGTTCGGCGTTGGCGCGGCGGGCGCCTTCGGAAGCGCGCAGCTCTTTCACCAGATCTTCGCTGTAGCTGCGCAAGGCCTGGATGATTTCATCCTCGGCGTCCTTCTGCTTGGCGCCAAAGCAGGCATTGGCGGCGCAGCTTTTGCAGCGCGCCACGAGCTTGGCGAATTCCAAGGCGCGCTTCGCCTTTTCCGGATCGAGCGGGCGCGATACGTCCGGCACGCGCGGGCTCGAGGCGTAGTTGCCCGTCTTCTGCGTCGGAAGGGCTGCAAGCACTTCGCGCGGCGCGCGCTCCATGAAACCGTCCATCGCGCCGCCGATGGCCGCGCGATCTTTCATCAGCCGCTGTCCCCAGCGTCCGTCGCGGCGCATCTCCACTTCCTTGACGATGCCGGTCGAAAGTTCGGCGAAGCGCGAAACGTGCTGCGCCATCGTATCGGAATCGAGCGGCGCCTGGGGACGCGCGTTGCGGATAAAAGTGGCGTGCATGTCCATTTCGTTGAGCAGGATTTCGCCGGCCAGGCCCATATCGGTGCTGGCGATCAGCGTATCCTGCGTCTGGCGCGCGACCAGCAGCGGCAAGCGCAACGCTTCCCACGGCCGCGCCAACCGGTTCATGGCAAGCACGGCGACATAGGGCGCCGCGTCGGCGTTCATTTCGGTCACCCGCTCGTAGATCTTGCGCAGCTTCCAGATGTATTCGTCGGTCAGGGCCGGAAGATTGCGCGGCATCTCGGCCTGCAGTTCGATGATCAGCGGGCCTACGGAAAGAAGTTGCGCTATTTCGATCGCATCGGCGACGCCGGCTTCGTCGCCGAGCACCGGGCGGGCGGCCTTGCGCGCTTTATCGTCGGGGAGCGCGGCCTGGATGGCTGCGGCCGCGGTTTTCCAGAATTCGGCGGCCACCGCCATCGCTTCTTCGTTGCGATAACCGAACACGGCGGCTTTTACCGCGCTTTCGTAAGCCGCGACGGCATCGGGGATCACGGTTGTCGCGAGCCAGCTCCAAACGACTTTCAGCGAATGGCGCGCGATGCTGCCCTTCTGTTTTTCCTTGCGCGGAAACACGCTGAGCAGATCTTCGAAAGGACGCGTGAACAGACGCAGCGGCGAAGGCGTACGTTCGACGCTCTGCGCCTTGCGCAGGACGGGCCGGATGCCTTCGAGAATGACGTCGTGCGGCAGCGCCGAACCGCCGGCCAGGCGATCGACCTCGATCGCTTTCACCAGGCGCAAGGCCAGCGATTCCGGCAATTGGCCGAGAAACGCCGTCAGCACTTTGATTTTCGCCTGATCCATCATGTCATTTTCCATCGGCGTCGCCCGGGGCACCGGCCCACGCCAAATTGACGTTAACCTAGCGCCCGTTAACGCCCCCTTGAGGGCACAAATGCTCAGGCGATCGCCGGTAGCTCCAGCCGCGTCCTGAGCCCGCCGAGCCCGCTTTTCTCCAGAAAAACCGTGCCGCCGTAGAGCTTGGCGATATCACGGACGATGGAGAGGCCAAGCCCGGAGCCCGGCACGCTTTCGTCGAGCCGCTCGCCGCGCTCAATGACCCGCGAGCGATCTTCGGGCTCCAATCCGGGACCGTCATCTTCAACGACAAGTTGCATCTTGGTGCCGCCCGTCCGCTCCGCGCCAACGGAGATCTTCGCGTTCGCCCATTTGCAGGCGTTGTCGATGAGATTGCCCGCCATCTCTTCCAAATCCTGCCGCTCGCCGCGGAAGGCCAAGCTGGGCGGGCAATCGACGGAGATCTCTAATCCGCGTTCGGCGTGAATGCGTTTGAGCACGCGCGCGAGATCGTCGAGCACCGGTTTGACGAGCGTGCGATTGCCGAGCGCGTCGAGGGCGCCTGCGGCGCGGGCGCGCGCAAGGTAGTGATCGACTTGGCGGCGCATGGTCGCCACATGCCGCATCACCGCATCTGCGAGCGGGCCCGGATTGGCGGATGCTTCGCTAGACAGAACCGTCAGCGGCGTCTTCAGGAAATGCGCGAGATTGGAAACATGCGTGCGCGCCCGGCCCACCACTTCGGTGCTGTGTTCGATGAGGCTGTTGAGCTCGCTCGCCAGCGGCGCGATCTCGGATGGAAATTGACCGTCGAGCCTGCGCGCCTTGCCGTCGCGGATCCGCGCCAACGCCTCGCTGACGCGCCTGAGCGGCTGAAGTCCGACACGCACCTGCACGAAGACCGCTGCGATCAATCCCAACCCCAGGATAAGAAACGACCAGATCAGCGTGCCGTTGAAGCTCGCCACGTCCGCTTCCACTTGCGACATGTCGCCCGCGACAAGAAACGTATAGGCGCGCCGCTCACCGCTGTTGGGCGTGGAGAGAATAGGAAATTCGATGTGTTGCGAGACGACCCGCAGGCTCTGGTTGTCGGGCCCGATCGCGTAGCCCCAGACGAGATTTTTCCGCGTAAGGCTGTCGGTCATCTTCACCGTGCGGTCCCAGAGCGAGCGCGAGATCTGCGCTTCCGGCGGATGCTCGCCTTTGCGCGCCTCGGGTACGATCTGCCAATACCAGCCGGAATAGATGCGTTCGTAGCGGGGATCGGCGAAGCGGCCCTGCAAGGAAACGCCGCCGGCAGGATCGGGCTCGGCGGCGGCAATCATGTCGTCCAACTCGAACTTCAGCCGCGCGTCGAAGTCGCCTTCGATCGAATCCCGAAAGATGCCCGACAGCAAAAGCCCGCCGACGACGAGGCCCGCGATCGTCCAGACCGCGGCGACCGCGATCAGGCGGCTCGAGAGCGAACTAAACCTTGGCGCGCTGCTGATTAGCGTCCGGAATTTCGAGACAATAGCCAAGGCCGCGCACCGTCTGAATCAGATTGGTATCGAGCTTCTTCCGCAAACGCCCGACAAACACTTCGATGGTATTCGAATCGCGGTCGAAATCCTGATCGTAAAGATGTTCCACCAGCTCGGAGCGCGACACAACCCGGCCGCGGTGATGGGCCAGATAGGCGAGCAAGCGATATTCGAGGCTCGTCAATTTGACGGGGCTGCCGTCCATGGTGACGCGCGAGGCGCGCGTATCGATGCGCAACGGTCCGATTTCGATTTCCGAGGTCGCAAGACCGGCGGCGCGGCGCAGCAGCGCGCGCACGCGGGCGAGCAATTCCTCGGTGTAGAAGGGCTTGGCAAGATAATCGTCGGCGCCGGCATCGAAGCCGGCTACCTTGTCGCTCCAGCGGTCGCGCGCGGTGAGGATGAGCACCGGCATGGTCTTGGCGTCTTTCCGCCATTTCTCCAGCACACGCACGCCGTCCATCTTCGGCAGACCGAGATCGAGGATCACCGCGTCGTAAGGTTCGGTATCGCCGAGAAAATGGCCTTCCTCGCCGTCGCTCGCCGCGTCGACGACGTAGCCTGCGTCGGTCAACGACTTCTTCAAGAGTCGCTGCAAATCCTGATCGTCTTCCACCAAAAGAATGCGCATGTCATCTATCCACCCAGGTCATGGCGCCTCGAATCGTCCGACCGGTCGTTGTTGCGGGGAACGTTGTCCCGGTTGCCTCGATCAGAGCGGGAGTTGTTGTCATCATTGCGGCGGCCGTTGTCGCGGTTCCACGGATCGGATGTGGAACGATCGTCGCGCTGGCGATCGCCGTCGAAGCGGTCGCGGCGCGAAGTGGAATCGTCATTGTTTCCCCTCTCGCGTTCGCTTCTGTCGGTTCCCATGACGCGGCCCGTGCGTGCGTCGGTATCGAGCCAGATCACGCGGCCGTCGGGCGTCAGCCATTTGATGCGGTAGCGATAGCCGCCGCGCCCGTCGGGAAACGGTCCATCGGCATCGTAAAAGGTTCCAGGATAGGAACCGCGCAATTGCGGCAGAATCTGATCGAGCGGCTGGATCTCGCCGCTACGCGCGCGATCGCGTGGATGACGATCATCGGCGCGCACTTGCATGCCACTCGCCGTGACGAGGGCGAACAGCAGGAAAAACGCCAACTTACGCATGCTGTTTTCTATGTGCTTGGCGATGAACGGCGCATGAACGCCCCGTCCAGACTGCATTCAGAGTGACAGTGCCAGTTTACGCCACAGAAGGCACGACCGCCAACGAACGCGTTAACGGGAGTGCGGCCTGAAAGAGATCGAGCCCGGAAAGGAGCAACCACCATGACCAAGCTGAACCAAATTCCGTTCGGCACGGCTCTTGGATTGGTGCAACCGTCCGGCTTTGGCCTTCTTGGGGTGAACGGACCGCGGTAAGCCCCTCCACGCGATCCGTACGCCGTCAAGCGAAGAGCCCGTGCTGGCGAATTTCCAGCACGGGCTTTTCAATTAAAAAGGAGAACAGCGAGTGGCGAGTAAGGAAATCGATTTGCTGCATCTCGCGTCAACCTGCCGTATTCGTTCACCCTACTCGCTATTCGCCTCCGAGCAGCGTCACATATTCCTCCAGCGGCGCGCGCTCGCTGATGAGCGAATTCACCGCTACGGAATTGTCGGCATAGCCGATCGCCATGCCGCAGAAGATCATCTCGTTTTGCGGAATCGAAAGACAATCGCGGATGACGGCGTGAAACACCGCCCACGCTTCCTGCGGACAGGTATCGAGCCCGTGTTCGCGCGCCAGCAGCATGACCGATTGCAGATACATGCCGAGATCCGCCCACTGGCCTTGTTGCATCTGGCGGTCCATCGTGACGATGAGACCCACGGGCGCGCCGAAGAATTCCCAGTTGCGCGAAAAGAATTGCAGCCTCGCCATCTTGTCTTCGCGCGGAATGTTCATGGTCGCGTACATCATCTCGCCGACGCGGAAACGGCGCGTGCGATAGGGCTCGGTCAGGTTTTCGGGATAGATGTGATATTCCGGCGGCTCGCCCATCGGGCTGGTCTTGCGCTTCTCCGCCACGCGGCGCACCAGCTCGTTGCGCGCTTCGCCGGTGAGCGCATAGATGCGCCAGGGCTGCAGATTGCCGCCGGATGGCGCCCGCGCCGCGGCCGTCAAAATTTCCCGGAGCGTCGAGAGCGGCACGGGATCGGGCTTGAATGCGCGCACCGTTTTGCGCGTCTTCAAGGCATCGGAGACTTTCATCGGGCAATCCGCCAATAGCTGCGCGCCGACAGTGCCCGAAATCGGCGCCGTCTTCCAAGCCGCCAGTCACCGCCGACGGCGATACCCCTGAACGGCGTTATTTCCCCACGCTAGGATCGAGGGAAACGCCCTTGGCCATGTCGGCGTCGGCGCCCGCGGCATCGCCCATCGCTTTCTTGGCGAGCCCGCGATTGTAATAGCCGATGGCGTAGTCGGCCTTCAGCGCAATCGCCTTGTCGTAATCGGCAATCGCTTTTTCGTGCTGGCCGAGCTTTTCGTAGGAATCGCCGCGGTTGCGATAGCCCTTGTAGTCGCCCGGCTCGAGCTGGATGCGCTGGGCGTAGTCGTCGATCGCATTCTGATATTGCTGTAAATCCTGATAGGCATTGCCGCGATTGAGATAGGCATCGGAATAGGTTTTATCCAGGCCGATGGCTTTGGTGTAGTCGTCGACCGCGCGCTGGGCCTCGCCCATGTTGTAGTAGGCCAGAGCGCGATTGTAGTAGCTGGTGGCCGTTTCGCGGATATTCAGCGCAGCATTGTAATCCTCGATGGCGCGTTGATGATCGCCGCTATCGTCATAGGCGTTGCCCCGGGCCTCGAAGGCATCGCCGTCCTGCGGGTTGAGACGGATGGCGGCATCAAAATCGGCGATCGCTTCGGCGTATTTCTTCTCGCTGTAATAGGCATCGCCGCGATTGTAGTAGGCGTCCTGATAGTCGGGATCCTGGCGGATCGCTTCGTCATAATCCTTCAAGGCAGAGTCGTATTGCCCGAGTTTGTCGTAGGCCAGGCCGCGGTTGCGATAGGCCACGGCGAATTTGGCGTTCATCGCGATCGCCTGGCTGTAGTCCTTCAGCGCGGCGTCGTATTGGCCGAGCCCGTAATAGGAATTGCCGCGATTGTTGAAGTCGACAGAATCGGTGCGAACGGCGAGCGCGCGGTTCAGATCGTCCAATCCCAGCGCATATTTTTCCTGGCTGTTGTAGGAACTGCCGCGATTGCCGTAGGCGTCGGCGTAATCGGTCTTCAATGCGATCGCTTGCGTGAAGTCCTGCACCGCGCGAGCGTAATCCTTCTTGCTGTTGAAAGCGTTGCCGCGATTGTTGAAATCGACCGCATCGGGACGAATGAGCAGCGCGCTGTTGTAGTCGGCAATCGCCTCATCGTAGCGCCCCAAATTCGCGTAAGTGAGGCCGCGGTTACCGAGCGCATCGGCGTGGCTCGGCTTGAGCCGGATCGCTTCGCTGTAGTCGGCGATGGCGAGATCGTTCTTGCCTTGCGCGCCATAAGCGATGCCGCGATCATAATAGGCCCAGGCAAGATTTTCGCCTTCCCAGCGTCCCGATTGAATCACCCAACCGCAGGCCTCGATCGATTCATCGCCGGATGCCTTGGCGCAGGTGTTCGCGCGCTCATCGGCATTGGCGCTGTTCGTGGTGTTGAGATCGCCGCTGACGCTGCCGCCGGGGATGGCGAACGCGGGAGAAAACAATGCCGCACCGAGCAGCGCTGCGCAGAGCGGAGCAACGAAAACGATCTTCATGGCGATGGTCCTGTGGAGTCTCGGCGCAAAGCGCGGCTTCAGGCCTGGCCCAAGAGTAGCTTCGTCTTCATGGCAAGGCTAAGGCAATCGCCGCGAATGGCTAACCCATTGATTGCACTCAACGCGAGACTTCCCGTCAAATGCTGCGGCGATATTCCCTTCGTCCCGTTTCAATCCCCGCCGAGAGTTCAGGCAGCGAGGGGGCCGGCGGCTCGCAAGCCCGCTCCTCGGGGATTAGGCGGCGCATGCCGGCCGCTTATTGATTCCTCTCAAGGATTGGGAAACTTCTTCGCGCCATCCTCGTTTTGTCCGGGGAGAACTGCGATGTCCAGAACACGGGAATTCTTGAAGCTGGCGGCCTGGTATCTGCGCTGCGTCGAATTTGCGCCGCCGACCGAGCGCGAGCGCATGCTGCGCTATGCCGATCATTTCCGCCGCGTCGCCCAGGAATCCGAGCACGCCGAGCACGAGTTCGCCAGCGAAGTCCCCGCCTAGCATCGGAGCGCTTGCCGGCGCTTTTTATTCAAGCCGGACAACCGCGCGTCAGCTGGGATTAACCTTGCGAAACCGGCGGCTATGAATTCGGTGTAATCCCTTAAAGTCTTGAATCCGCCCCAAATATGGGCCACCAAACCGACCTATGCGGCTGGACGATATCTTGCTGGAGAATTTGCGGGCGTTTGGCGCGTGGCTGACGCGCCATCGCCGCCCGCTTCTGCGTTGGAGCGGCATTGCGGGCGCAATCGTTCTTCTGCCGGTTCTGGCCCTCTACATGCTACCGGTAGTGCTGGGCTGGTTCGCGACGCCCGTCGATCTTTCCAAAGATCTTTACGCCATCAACCGTCCCATCGCGTTCACCTTCCTGGATGCAAGCGGAAAGGTGGTGGGCCATCGCGGTGCCATCGTCGGCGACCGTCTCAAGTTGAAAGACATGCCGGCTTATCTGCCGGGCGCCTTCATCGCCATGGAAGATCGCAATTTCTACAGCCACAACGGCATCGATCCGCAAGGCCTGCTGCGCGCCACGATCATGAACATCCGTGCGGGCCACATCGTGGCCGGCGGTTCGACCATCACCCAGCAGACCGCGAAGATTCTCTACACCCAGCAGGAGCGCACCTTCGGTCGCGCACTTTCGGTGCTGATGCACGCCGCCGCGCTGGAAAAAGCGCTCAGCAAAGACGAAATCCTGCAGCTCTATCTCAACCGCATCTATCTGGGTTCCGGCGCCTATGGCGTGGACGGCGCGGCGCGCGTCTATTTCGGAAAATCGGCGCGCGAAGTGACTCTCTCGGAAGCCGCCATGCTGGCGACGCTGACGCGCGCGCCCTCGGTGTTCACGCCGCGCCGGGACCTGCCGCGGGCTCAGGAGCGCGCCACGATCGTGTTGCACACCATGGTGGAAACCGGCGCCATCACCCAGGCCCAAGCCGACGATGCGATCGCCCATCCCGCCGTCGTCACCGATCGCGTGATCGCCGATGCGCGCAATTTCTTCCTCGACACCGCCGCCGACGAAGCGCTGAAGCTGGTCGATCCCACGGGCGGCGCATTTCCCACCGCCGATCTCGTCGTCACCACCACGCTGGAGCCGAAGCTTCAGGAAGTCGCCCGCAAATCGCTGTCCAAAACCTTGCGCACGCGCGGCGTGAAGATGCACGCCAGCGAAGGCGCCGTCGTGTTGATGAAGCCCGATGGCGCGGTCTCCGCGCTGATCGGCGGCACGGACTACGATGCGAGCGTATTCAATCGCGCGACGCAGGCGCGCCGCCAGCCTGGGTCTTCGTTCAAGCCCTTTGTGTATCTGGCGGCCATCGAAAACGGCATATCGCCGTGGGATGTGCGCGACGACGGGCCGGTGGATATCGACGGCTGGTCGCCCACCAATTACGGCGGCCGCTCCTACGGCACCATCACGCTGGCGAGCGCGCTGGCCCATTCGGTGAACACGATCACGGCGTCGCTGGCCCAGGAGGTCGGGGTCACCACCGTGGTGGAAGCGGCGCAACGTTGCGGGATCACCTCCCCGCTCGAAGCCAACGCGTCGCTGGCTCTGGGCACGTCCGAAGTGACGCCCATCGAAATGGCGACGGCGTACGCGACCTTCGCGTCCGGTGGATTGAAGATCGAGCCCTATTTCGTTACGCGCGTGGACGCCAATGACGGACGCACGCTTTACAAGCGCAAGCCTCCCGAGCCGCAGCGCGTGATCGCGTCCCACGTGGACCGCGATCTGACCGCGATGCTCTACGGGGTGATGACGGAAGGCACCGGCATCGGCGCGCAAATTCCCGGCCATGAAGCGGCCGGCAAGACGGGTACGACACAGGATTATCACGACGCCTGGTTCGTCGGTTTTACCGCGGACTATGTGGCGGCGGTGTGGGTGGGCAACGACGATTCCTCGCCGATGAAGAATGTGACGGGTGCCACGCTTCCCGGCACGGTATGGAAAACCGTGATGACGGCGGCGGAGGCGAACCTGCCGGCGAAGCCGCTGGACAAATCCGCCCCGCAACCGGTGGAAGGCCAGGGCGTCTTCTTCTCTTCGAGCGGCGTCGACACCGAAACCGGCGGCGCCACCATCGTGGGCAACGACGACCAGACGGGGCAGAACAGCGAAGCGCAGACCCAGCGGCCGCGCCAGGGGAACAATTCCTTCTGGGATTGGCTGTTCGGCCGCGAACGCCAGCGCCGTCAAACTCCATCGTCGCAACAGCCCGCGGTTCCCCAGCAGGACAGCCAGGACGGCCAGGGCGATCAGAACTCGGACAACAACAATAACTGAAGGCCTTTCCGCGCCGACGCTATCGCGGGCTTTTCAGAGCAACCGGCCGATTTGGATTGTCGCGCGACGCGATCGGTCCTAAAAAGTCTGCAGCCTGTCCACCGTGCGCATCGCCATTCGCTGTCGCGTACGTCACCGAAGATGTTGAACCGCTCATGAGCATCCGGCAGCGATTTCGTCTGTTCTTCTACGTGATCGCCATCGTGGCCGTTCTCATAGCCGCCAAGATGGCGATCCACCTGTTCGGCCTCGAATTTCTTCGGCTCGACGCGCTGTATCCCAGCATCGTGGCCAGTGCCGTCTTCGTGATCGGATTTCTCCTTTCAAGCATCCTCCCCGACTACAAGGAGGCCGAGCGTATGCCGGGCGAGATCCGCATGGCTCTGGAAGGAATCTACGACGACGTCACTATTTTCGACGAGACAAAGCCCGGCATCGACATCGAGCGGTTTCGCCGGATTCTCACGAGTATCGTCGTGGAACTGGAGAAGGGGCTCGGCGTGGAAAGCGGCCACACGAATCTGGAAGCCGCAGCCGCCCAAGTCGATCAGCTCAGTCCGATCTTCGGCAAACTCGAGCGCTTGGGGATGTCGCAGAATTTCGTCGTTCGCCTGAGAGGAGAGCAGGACATCTTGAGGAGATGCATCTATCGCATTTCGTATGTCCAGAGAATGCAATTCGTTCCTTCCGTGCACGTCCTCATCCAGACCCTGGTGTTCGCCGCCCTCTTCCTGCTTTTGTTTCTGAAGACGGAAGGGTCCTACACCTCCGTCGTCATCTTCGGTTTTGTGAGCTATCTATTCCTCTATGCCATGAATCTGATCACGGTATTGGAACAGCCGTTCCGCAAGGGCGAACACACCGTCGACGATGTGAGCTTCTTCCTGCTTCGCGACTTTGTGGACAAGATCAACCGCAAGACCGCCGCCCCGACATAGCCCGACGCCTGCCTCCTCTGCGGGGGCCTTGCACAGGCGGCTGCGATCGGACCCGCCGGCGAAAAATGGAACTTTCGTCTCGCGCGAACTTGGTGAAACCTTGAGAAGATTTGTGCTAGCCTCGCTCAGGGGACGTGCGTTGTTCACGACATGAAACTGGCCTTGAAAATCGCGGCGACGCTCGGCGGGGGCATTGCGCTGGGACTGCTTGCCACTTGGCTGATCGCGATACGCGGCGGCATGCCGGGCGGGGTGACGGACGGCCCTTGGCACACCAGTCTCTCCATCGGAAGCGCGTCAGGCGACATCTACACGCGCGCCTCCGTCGCCGTGCACGGTTTGTTGGCGCTGAACCGCTCCGAAACCATCTACTACACGGCGTTCGCCGACGATGAGGGAAACGCGTTGAGCGGCACCTGCACCTACCGGGTCAGCGGAAACGATCCAGATGCGCGCTGGTGGAGCATCACGGCCTATGCGAGCGATGATTATCTCATCCCCAATCCCGCCGAGCGCTATTCGATTTCCAAGAACGCCGTGCGCCGCGAGATGGGCGGCGGTTTCATCGCCGCCGTCGGCCCCGAGGTGGTGGCCAAGAACTGGATTCCCGTGACCGCGGGCAATCCTTTCAGTTTGACATTGCGACTCTACAATCCCGGCCCCGGCGTGGTGAGCGATCCCGTCCACGCCCAACTGCCGTCGATCGAGAAAGTGTCCTGCTGATGAAGGCGCGCGAGACCCTCGTCTGGATCGCAACGGCCCTGGCGATCGCCGCGATCGTGCATGTGGGGAGCGTCTACGCGCTTCCCCGTTTCATCATGAGCCGCGCCATGGCGGCGATGGGGACGCCCAACGCCATCCATCACGGCAAGCGCGCCGATTCCGATTCCCGCGGCGTGGTGCGGCCAAGTCCCGATCTGCTCTATTCGACCTGTCCTTACGACCTTTCGAAGGGCCCCTTAAGGGTGCACGCGGCGATACCGGCCGGCACCTATTGGTCGGTTTCCGCCTTCGATGCGAATACCGACAACTTCTTCGCTCGCAACGACCGCCAATTGCGCACGCGCACATTCGAATTCGTGGTGACGGGACCGGGACCCGGAAATATCCCATTGCCGCCGCGCGACGAAATCGTCATATCGCCGACGGCGAAGGGGCTGATCCTCTTTCGCACACTGGTGGACAGTGAAGACGATCTGGCGCGCGTGGATGCGGCGCGCCGTCAGGCGACCTGCGAAATCATTTCTCTCAGCGCACCGTCTTCCAGCAAGGGCGGCTGAGCGGTTTCGCGCAAGACGCTATCCATGGTGAGAAACAGACGCATCGGCTCGACCGGCTTTGAGCACAGCGCGGCAAATCCGGCGTCGCGATAATCCTGCTCCGTCCAGCGGCATTCATTGTCGGTCACCGCCAGAATGGGAACGCCGCGACCCCTGCGAGGCGTGGCGCGAATACCCTCAAAGGCGGCAAGACCGGCTTGGGAGTGCTGGTCGATATCCATGAACACCATATCCACCGGATGACGGCGGAAGAGGAAGATCGCTTCGGGCGCCCGCGTTGCGAAGAAAACTTCCACGCCCACGGCATCCAAACAGGTAGAGAGCAGTTTGCGTTGCAGCGGGTCCTCCTCCAGCGAGAGAACACGCAAGGCTCGGTTGCGGATCGCGAGCGGCACCATGCGTCATCAACGGAAATCCAAGTAAGGTGTTCCATGCAACCGTTTGTTATGGTTAGTAGGAGGTTATCAAAGCATTCCGAATTGGTGCGTTTGGCGAGGGGTTTTTCATGACACGTTGCGGATGGACGATGGCCGCGGGGCTTGTGGCAGCACTGGCTTTGGCCGGTTGCGACAACGGCCAGCCGAAGAGCGACAGCAGACAAACGGCGAAAACGAGCGCGCCGACCCACATCACCTTCGTCACCGACTGGAAAGCGCAGGCCGAGCATGGCGGCTTCTACGAAGCGCTGGCCGAAGGACTTTACAAGAAGCGCGGCCTGGACGTGACGATCATGCAGGGCGGGCCGGCCGTGAACGTGCCGCAACTTCTCGCCGGCGGTGCCGCCGATTTCGGCATCGGCTCCAACGGTTTCATTCCGCTCAACATGGTGCGCGAAGGCGTGAAAGTGAAAGCGGTGATGGCGGTGTTCCAGAAGGACCCGCAGGTGCTCATCACCCATCCGCGCAACGACGTGAAATCGATTTCCGACATGAAGGGCAAACCCATCATGATCGCCGACGCCTCGACCACCGCGTTCTGGCCGTGGCTGAAGGCGAAATACGGATTCAGCGACAGCCAGATCCGCAAATACACTTTCAACCTCGCGCCTTTCCTCGTCGATCCCACGGCGATCCAGGAAGGCTATCTTTCGAGCGAGCCCTATACGGTGGAGCAACAGGCGCACTTCAAGCCGCAGGTGTTCCTGCTCGCCGACAACGGCTATCCCGGTTACGCCAACATGGTGCTGGTGCCGCAGAAATGGATCGACGAGAATCCCAAAGCCGTGCAGGCCTTCGTGGATGCGACGGCTGAGGGTTGGACCGACTATCTTTATGGCGATCCGACAGCCGCGAACACGATGATAAAGAACGACAATCCGGAAATGACTGACGATCTCATCGCGCAGGCGATACAGAAGATGAGATCGTATGGCATTGCGCTGAGCGGCGACGCAACCACGCATGGCATCGGCGTCATGACGGATGCTCGCTGGAAAACATTTTTCGACACGATGTCGAGCGAGGGGCTTTATGACAAATCTCTCAACTACACGAAGTCCTATGATTTGCGATTCGTGCGAGCGATGCCCAAACCACGCATGCACTATGAAATAATCATTTGTTCGGGTGATTTGTCGAAGCCTACGACCAAATGCGGACCCCAAAAGCTGCAGCACTAGCACCGAACTAGATGGCCATTTGATTTTCATCCATCTTCTGGAACTGGACGAAGTTCCGGAGGATCCAGCCGAACCAATCGGTTTCTCAGTCGTTAGAGATACGCGGCGCCGTTGCGCCGTCGCTCGCGGCCGCCATCGCGGCAATTGACGAGCCAACAAACGCGCCCACATGCGTGTTCCAAAAAGCCCGGAGTGGGCACAGCAAACGGAGTGACTTTCATGACACCCATCAAAACCTGTCTCGTGATCGGCGCGCTCGCCCTGAGCGCCACCAGCGGTTCGGCCCTCGCAGTCGGTTCGCATGGTTCTCAAATGGGGCAGCAGCAAAGCTTCATGCGACAATCCAACCCTGTGATGCCGCCATCGATGAATTCGCAGGCGACGAAACCCTCCACTCCGCCATCGTCGCCGCAAACCGCAGCGACAACGCCTTCGGGGCAGGAGAAAGGCAAGGGCCAGCCGAACCAATCCTGTGAAACCACCGGGACCACGCCGGGCAACGCGGCGGATGCACCGGGCTCCGCTTTCAACCCAACCGGCAAAGCCGGAACGAAGTATGCCGGCCAACAGCCTCAAAACAGCAAGAATCCGGTAAGCGTCTCGCAATACGACGTGGCTTGCTCGCATCAACCGCACTAATCGCGGAATCTGCTGGCCGAACCAACGAGGCCCTTCCTTCAGGGAGGGCCTCGTTTGCTGTTTGCCCAAGAGGGAATGTATTTGAGGTTTGCGCATGACAATCTAGTTGGATGATTCCCCTTCTCTCCCTTTCCGATGTCGCTAAAACCTTTGCCAGTGGCACCCATGCGCTGGGACCCGTCAGTTTCGATGTGGCCGAGGGCGAGTTTCTTTCGCTGGTGGGACCGAGCGGCTGTGGAAAGTCGACCGCGCTCAGGGTGATCGCGGGATTGCTTTCGCCCGACAGCGGCGAGGTGAACTGGCCGGGCGGGAAACCGGAGATCGGCTTCGTCTTTCAGGAACCGACGCTGATGCCCTGGCTGAGCGCGCTGGAAAATGCGCACCTGCCGCTCGATCTGGAAGGCATGCCGCGGGCCGAGGCGAACAAGCGTGCCAAGGATGAACTTGGGCGAGTGGGATTGATCGGGTTCGAGAATGCCTACCCGCGCGAACTTTCCGGCGGCATGAAGATGCGCGTCTCCATCGCCCGCGCGCTGGCGGCGGAGCCGAAGCTGCTCTTGATGGACGAGCCTTTCGCCGCGCTCGACGAGATGACGCGTCAAGAGCTAGACGACGACTTGATCCGGCTGTGGCGCAACGAGAGCGGCGGCGCGCGTGAGAAGATGACGATCGTGTTCGTGACCCATTCGGTGGCGGAAGCCACCTATCTTTCCACCCGCGCCATCGTCATGTCGCCGAGGCCCGGGCGCATTGTTGCCGATATCGCGCTCTCGCGAGAGCCGCGCAGCGATATCGGCTATCGCTTTGCACCGCAATTTTCCGCCGACGCCAACAAGATCACCCAGGCGCTGTGGAAAGCGGAGCGGGACGTGCCATGAAGGAAGCGCTCAAATGGCTGGTGCCGGCGGCGCTTGGCATCGCCGTGCTGGCGGCGTGGGAAATCGTCGTCACGGTGCGTGAGATTCCGCCCTATGTGCTGCCGGCCCCTTCCGCCATCTGGATGGCGTTGATCGGCGATTTCTCCACCTTGATGGCGTCGCTGTGGACGACGTTGCGCGTGACGCTGGAAGCCTTCGTGCTGGCGGTGATCGGCGGCGTGGGGCTTGCCGTTCTGTTCGCGCAGAGCAAAGCGGTCGAGTCCGCTCTTTATCCTTACGCCGTGGTGCTGCAGGTGACGCCGGTGGTGGCGATCGCGCCGCTCATTCTGATCTGGGTGGGCTTCGAGCGCATCAATCTCGCACTGGTCATCATCGCCTGGATCGTCGCGTTCTTTCCCATTCTCTCGAACACCACGCTTGGCCTGAAATCTGCCGACCATAATCTGATCGATCTGTTCCGGCTTTATGGCGCGTCACGCTGGCAGATCCTGTGGCGGCTGCAATTTCCCACCGCCCTGCCCAATCTGCTGGGCGCGATGAAAATTTCGGGCGGCCTCGCCTTGATCGGCGCGGTGGTGGCCGAATTCGTGGCCGGCTCCGGTACGGCGACAGGACTTGCCTGGCGCATCGTCGAAGCGGGAAACCGGCTTCAGATCGCCAAGATGTTCGCCGCCCTCGCCTTGCTCGCGGTGCTCGGCATTGCGATATTCTCCGCGCTTTCCCTTCTCGAATGGGCGCTGCTGCATCGCTGGCACGAAAGCGCGCTCAAGAAGCAGACATAGTCGCGCTTGACAGATTATGGTAATAATACCATATTGAACGGAGAGCGGGGTGGCCGATAAACCCGTTATCTGGATCGGTACCAGCAATGACGATGTTTCGGTGCTTCCGGGCCGGTGAAAGCTTCATTCGGTTATCGCTTGCGTCTCATTCAGCAAGGCAA
>JACQDN010000050.1 GCA_016201105.1 Pseudomonadota bacterium | reverse complement strand
GCCACCAAAAAGGCGGTGCTGGACGGCAAAGGCGTGCTCAACAACCGCATCAGCGAATACCTGATGACGCAGCTGAACGCGATCGGCGTGCCCACGCATTTTGTGAAACGCTTGAACATGCGCGAGCAACTGGTGCGCGAAGTCGAGATCATTCCCCTCGAAGTGGTGGTGCGCAACGTGGCGGCGGGGTCGCTCTCCAAGCGGCTCGGCATCGATGAAGGCACGGCGCTGCCGCGCTCGATCATCGAGTATTATTACAAATCCGATGCGCTGCACGATCCCTGGGTCAGCGAAGAGCACATCACCGCTTTCGGCTGGGCGTCCCCGCAGGATCTCGACGACATGGTGAACCTCACCATCCGCATCAACGATTTTCTCTCCGGCCTTTTCCTCGGCGTCGGCATCAAGCTGATCGATTTCAAGGTCGAGTTCGGGCGGCTGTGGGAAAACGACTACATGCGCATCGTGCTGGCCGACGAGATCAGCCCCGATTCGTGCCGGCTGTGGGATTCGGTCTCCAACGAGAAGATGGACAAGGACCGTTTCCGCCGCGACATGGGCGGAGTTGTGGAAGCCTACAGCGAAGTCGCGAAAAGACTGGGAATCATGCCCGAATCGATGCAAGGCGAGAACAAGGGCCCTGTGTTGGTGAAGTAGCTTCGACCCTCCCCTTGAGGGAGGGTCGAAATTTGCGAAGAAAATATCGGGGAGGGGGAAGCGGCTGAGAGCTTCCCCCTCCCCGAAAAAAACTCCGGATTTTTCGACCCTCCCTCAAGGGGAGGGTAGGAGCAGAAATGAAAGCGCGCGTCTTCGTTACCTTGAAAAACGGTGTTCTGGATCCCCAAGGAAAAGCCATCGGCCACGCCCTGAACGGGCTCGGCTTCGGCGCGGTCGGCGACGTGCGCGCCGGCAAAGTGATCGATCTGGAACTGCATGAGAGCAATGCCGAGAAAGCGCGCGCGAGCGTGAAAGAGATGTGCGAGAAGCTCCTCGCCAACACGGTGATCGAGAAATACGAGATCGAGTTGAAGGCGTGAGTGCGAGCATCGAACTCCGAACTTCTCCCTCTCCCCCGCAGGGGGAGAGGGCAGGGGTGAGGGGGCGTCCAAGTTCGAGCGCTGATGTCAGGCCTGGGATGCGCTGCGAATACAAAGCACTCGTGACCTCAAACTCCGCAACGCGTCGAGACCCCCTCACCCTGACCCTCTCCCCCGGAGGGGGAGAGGGAATGGAGTTTGTATGAAATCCGCCGTCGTCGTATTTCCCGCTTCGAACTGTGACCGCGACGCGGCCACCGCGCTCGAGCAGATGACCGGCAGCAAACCGCACATGGTCTGGCATCAGGAAAAAGATCTCCCCGATGTCGATCTGGTCGTTCTGCCGGGCGGTTTTTCCTATGGCGATTATCTCAGGTGCGGCGCCATGGCCTCGCAATCGGCGATCATGCGGGCGGTGAAGGAACACGCGGAAAAAGGCGGCGCGGTGCTCGGCATCTGCAACGGCTTTCAGGTGCTGACCGAAACCCACCTTCTGCCCGGTGCGCTGATGCGCAATGCCGATCTCAAATTCGTCTGCCGCCCGGTGGGCCTGGAAGTGAACGAGACGCAAAGCGTCTATACGCGCAAATACTCTCATGGCGAGCGGGTGGTGTTTCCCGTGGCGCATGGCGACGGCAACTACTTCGCGGACGACGAAACGCTGAACCGCCTGGAAGGCGAGGGGCGCGTGGTGTTCCGCTATGCCGAGGGCGACAACCCCAACGGCTCGGCGCGCAACATTGCCGGGATCTTGAACGAAAAGCGCAACGTGCTCGGCCTCATGCCGCATCCCGAGCGCGTGGTCGATCCGCTGCTCGGCGGCACTGACGGGCGCAAACTCTTCGAAAGCCTGATCGAAACACTTTCATGACTTTTTCTTTGGCATGACCCAGATCACACCCGACATCGTCCGCGAGCACGGCCTCTCGGAAGAGGAATATGCGCGCATCATCCGGCTGATGAACCGCGAGCCGAATTTCGTCGAGCTCGGCATCTTCAGCGTGATGTGGAGCGAGCATTGCTCCTACAAATCCACCCGTTTTCACTTGCGCAAACTGCCGACCAAAGCCCCATGGGTGCTGCAGGGGCCTGGCGAAAATGCCGGCGTCATCGACATCGGCGACGGCGATGCCTGCATCTTCAAGATGGAAAGCCACAACCATCCTTCCTTCATCGAGCCCTATCAGGGCGCGGCGACCGGCGTCGGCGGCATCATGCGCGACGTCTTCACCATGGGCGCGCGCCCCGTTGCGATGATGAATGCGCTGCGCTTCGGCGAGCCGTCGCATCCCAAGACGCGGCATCTGGTCAGCGGCGTTGTCTCCGGCATTGGCGGTTACGGCAATTGCATGGGCGTGCCGACGGTCGGCGGCGAAGTGAATTTCCACCGCTCCTACAACGGCAACATCCTCGTCAATGCGATGTGCGTGGGGCTTGCCAGAGCCGACAACATCTTCCTCTCCGCCGCCAAGGGCGCGGGCAATCCCGTCGTCTATATCGGCTCGAAGACGGGACGCGACGGCATTCACGGTGCCACCATGGCGTCGGCGGAGTTCGACGATGCGTCGGAAGAAAAACGTCCCACCGTGCAGGTGGGCGATCCCTTTACCGAGAAGCTTCTGCTCGAAGCCTGCCTGGAATTGATGGCGACGGACGCCATCATCGCGATTCAGGACATGGGCGCCGCGGGCCTCACCTCGTCCTCCGCCGAAATGGGCGACAAGGGCGGCAGCGGCATCGAACTCGACCTCGACAAGGTGCCGCAGCGCGAAGCGAACATGACGGCCTACGAGATGATGCTCTCCGAATCTCAGGAGCGCATGCTCGCCGTGCTGAAGCCCGGCCGCGAAGCCGAGGCCGAGCGTATCTTCAAGAAATGGGAACTGGATTTCGCCGTCATCGGCATCACCACCGACACCAAGCGGTTGGTGATCAAGCATCACGGGGGTGTGGTCGCCGACCTGCCGATCACCGCGCTCTCCGATGAAGCGCCGGTCTATGAGCGCGCCTACGAAACGCAAAGACCGAAAAGCGGTCAGCCGAAATTCGATGCGAAGAAATCGGTGACGGACTCGCTCGTCAAAATCCTGAGCTCGCCCGACATGTGCTCGCGTCGCTGGGTGTGGGAGCAGTATGACTACACCGTGATGGCTGACACGGCGCAGCAGCCGGGCGGCGATGCCGCGGTGGTGCGCGTGCACGGCACGAACAAGGCGCTCGCCATCACCACCGACGTGTCACCCCGCTATTGCAAAGCCGATCCGTTTGAAGGCGCCAAGCAGGCTGTCGCCGAAGCCTGGCGCAACATCACGGCGGTGGGGGCGAGGCCGCTCGCCGTGACCGACAATCTCAATTTCGGCAATCCGCAGAAACCCGAAATCATGTGGCAGATTGTGGCTGGCATCGACGGCATCGGTGCAGCCTGCTGCGCGCTCGACTTCCCGGTCATCTCGGGCAATTGCTCGCTCTACAACGAGACCAACGGCGAAGGCATCCATCCCACACCCGCCATCGGCGCCGTCGGCTTGATGGCAAATGTGCATCGCATGGCGACGGTTGCGTTCAAGCGTCCGGGCGATGCCATCATCCTAATCGGCGAGACGCGCGGGCATCTGGGACAATCCATCTATGTGCGAGAGATCGAAGGTCGCGAAGAAGGCGCCGCACCGCCCGTCGATCTCGCGGCCGAAAAGAAGAACGGCGATTTCGTGCGCAAGCTGATCGAAGACGGGCGCATCGATACGGCGCACGACGTGTCCGACGGCGGTGTGCTGGTCGCGCTCGCCGAAATGGCGCTGGCGGGAAACATCGGCGCGGAAGTGGGCGTCGCGGGCGAAACGCCGGAGGCGATCCCGTTCTTCTACGGCGAAGACCAGGGCCGATATTTGCTCGCAGCACCGCCGGACGTTGCCGACAAAATCGACCAGGAAGCGGAGAAATCCGGCATTGTCGTCGCTTTGCTCGGCAAGACGGGCGGCGATAAGATTGCCATCGCGCGCGAAGGCGAGGTTTTGCTTTCCAAGCTGCGCAAGGCGCATGAAGGCTGGTTTCCGGCCTACATGTCCGGCGAAGAAGTCCCGCTGACCAATTGATGGTGATCTGAATGGCGATGTCCGCCAGCGAAATCGAGAAACTGATCAGGGACGCATTCCCTGACGCGGACATCACCATCACGGCCTTGGCCGACGACAACGATCATTGGGCGGCGATGGTGACGAGCAAAGCCTTCAAGGGAAAATCCCGCGTACAACAGCACCAGATGGTCTACGACGCCCTGAAAGGCCGCATGGGCGGCGTCCTGCACGCACTCTCGCTGCAGACAGCGGTGAAGGATTGAATCTTCCTCCCCCGCCGTTGCGGGGGAGGTGCTGAGCGAGCCCTTCGCGAGCGAAGCGGAGGGGGTGGCGGGAAATTCGACAGACAATCGCGATTTTCTTTCACGTTTCCCGCCCCCCCTCCGTCAATCGACGCTTACGCGCCGATTGCCACCTCCCCCGCAATAGCGGGGGAGGAAGATCAAAACACATCCCCCCACTCAGCCCTGCGCGCCACCGCGAATTTGTCTTTCTCCCGCCGCGCAATCGTTTCGCGCTGCAACCCATCCGCGCCACACTGCTCGAGCGTAATCCCCGCTTTTGCACTTTCCGGTGGTGCCACGATGCGGAACGCCGCGCGCCGCTGCGGCGCTTCCCGCGTCACGACGAGATAGGAATACCGCTCATCTTCGAACGGCACATTTGCGGATTTCGCGATCATATGGTCGCGGGTGCGCGAGAGGCGCTGCGAGAAATGGCACCAGTTCTTGGCTTGCATGGGACAGGCCGCTTCATGGGTGCAGGGCGCGGCGACATGGGCGCCCAACGCCAGAAGCGTCTTGCGCGCGGCAAGAATGCGCGCGAATCCGGCCGGCGTTCCCGGCTCGACCAGCACGAGGGTGTTCGCCGCGAGTGCCCACACATCGCCGGCGATTTTGCCCGCACGATCTTCGGGCAGCTCTGCCAGCACGTAGCTCGCCACCACCAAATCGGCCTTGGCCAGACGCGACGCCGCATTGAGATCGCCATGCGCAAAGCTGGCCGTGGAAAGCGCCGCGCTTTGCGACGCAGACGCGAGACGTTCGGCGATCTCCAAAAAATTTGGATTGCTGTCGAGCAGCGTAGCGCCCTGCAGCGACGCCCAAGCTTCGCATGCGGCCCAGCTTGCCGTGCCCGGCCCCGCGCCGATGTCGAGCAGGCTCTTCGGCGCAAACGCCGGCATCGTCTCTTTCACGCGCGCGAACACTGCCGACACAGCGGCGTAGGTGGCGGGCAACCGCGCGACGAGATAAGCGATCACATCGGCCTCGTTCGCCACGCCGCGTGAAGTTCCGCCGCCGCGATAGGCGCGCGAAAGCGTTTCGGCGCGCACGGCCAGCTCCTTGCGGGAAACCCCTTCCAGCAACTGTGCAATGGCCGAAGCGAGGGAAGCGGGCAAAGCGGGGTTCATGAAAATCCAATGAAATAAGGCGTGGCGCGCCGTTGCTTGACCAGGCTGGGTCTCGTGCTTAGATCATAACGGCTTTTAAAAGGGCGGGCGTCCCCCGCAAACGACCATGTCCAGTGCGCAAGACCGTATCGCCAAGGAAGTCGCCGACAACGACGTGCTGCTCTTCATGAAGGGTACGCCGGTGTTTCCGCAATGCGGCTTCTCGGCCACCGTGGTGCAGATCCTGTCCAACCTGGGCGTGAAGTACAAAGCCGTCGACGTGTTGAAGGACCCGGAGATCCGGGGCGGCATCAAGGAATTCTCCAACTGGCCGACAATCCCCCAGCTTTATGTGAAGGGCGAATTCGTCGGCGGCTGCGATATCCTGCGCGAGATGTACGAGGCCGACGAACTGGCCCCGTTCTTCGCCGAAAAAGGCATTGCGCTGGAGAGCGTTTAAGCTCCTCCTATAGTTGCTGCGCGTGATCTTCCTCCCCCGCCGTTGTGGGGGAGGTGGCTCGCGCGTAGCGCGAGACGGAGGGGGTGACGGTAGAGGCGAAGTATAATCGCGATTGCCCGTCGAATTTCCCGCCACCCCCTCCGCTTCGCTCGCGAAGGGCTCACTCAGCACCTCCCCCGCAACAGCGGGGGAGGAAGATTAAGCGCGAGAGATGATCACATCCTCCAGCGACCGTCTGGGTGATGGCGGCGCTTCGTGTTCGGCGTAGCCCATGCGGAATACGAAGGTTGGTTCCCAGCCGTCCATCCGCGCGAGCTCGGCAAGCGCCGGCTTGAACGTATCGGCTCGACCCAGCATCAAGTTGCGATCCACCATCTCCACCGGCTGATTGAGCGGTTGCGCGGCGAGACCGCGCGCTGTCGCCGCCAGGTGCAGGCGTTGCCAGGCGCGGCCGGCTTCAATTGCCTGCGCCATGTCGAGGCGGTCGCGCACCAGGATCATGCCGAACATCGGCGCCGTCGCGGTGTGCACGTCGCGCGTGGCGCTCAGCCAGTATTGATCGGTAGCGGACGCGCCGAGATCGGGCAGCAGTTTGCTCGCCATGGTAATCCATTTGCCGATGCCGGACGCATCGATGGTGACGCCGTCGCGATGTTTTTCAATGTCGCCAAAACCGGTGCGGATCCAGTGATAGGAATCGAGCGACATCTGCGGATCGGCGATGATGCGCTGCGTCGCCTCTACGACGATTGCGCCCATCTCCTTGCGCGCGCCACCGTCGTTGAACAGCACGACGTTCACATCCGGACTGGAAGTCAGCTTAACGAGATCGACCATCATTTCCGGCGCGACCTTCTTGTCGAGATAAGGTCCACGGTTGGTATGGCGATTGGCAATCGCTTCGAACAGCTCGTCGCGCCCTGCCGGGCCTGCATCCAGCGTGATATGGGCGACGGTTACCGGCTCGGGGCCCGGCGACAGTTTCAGCTGCCCTTCTTCCGCGCGCACAGAGGTCGCGATGCCGAACACGCCCGCCGCGCGCACCAGGTTCTCGATGGCGCAGCCGAGGCCCAATTGCATCTCGCGGCGGAAGGGATCGAAGCTGCCGAGATTGCGCGAACGGTCGGCGATCACTTTGATCGCGTTTTCACTCGCTTCGAAAATCCAGGGCTGGGTGTCGTGCGGATTGGCGGCGAGGATGGCCGCGCGCAACGGGCGCCGCCTTCCGTCGAGTTCACTGCCGCGCCACTGGGACCACGGCGTATAGGCCTCGCCTGACGCGCCCGCGAAAACCCCGCGATCCCAGATGCGATAGCCCAGTGCCGCCAGCAACACCGCGCCCGCGCCGCCCGCGATCGCCGTTCTCCGCGAAACCATGTCCGCCTCCAGCTAACCTGGTCCTCAGTATAAGGGAAATCTCGCGCGGAGGCGCGGAGCCGCAGAGGGTTTTGTGTTAGCGAGTTCGCTTTTCATGGACGGCGAGAATCTAGCTGGCGCGCAAGGCGCGCCGATGCAATTCCGGGGGCATCGCGCCACTTTTCAAGAGCCACGACTATCTCTGCGCCTCCGCGTCTCCGCGCGAGATTACCATGGTGACACTCGCTCGGCCGGGGAATTGGTTTCAGCTTCCAAAATGCTTCTTCCAGACGGGCGCGATGCGCGTGCGTTCCGAGACCGATCGCGCCAGCGCGTTCAGGCGCGGAATGTTCTGTTCGCGCCATTCGTTGCCGATCGACCAGCGGCTGAACATCGCCGCATAGATGTCGCAAACCGAAAATCCGCCCGGCAGCAGCCACGGCCCCGCGATCATCCGCTCGACGATCAGCACGCGCTCACGGATGCGCTCGCGCACTTTCAGGCGTAGCGCTTTGGCCTCATCGCCTTCCGGCGCGAAGCGCTCGGGATAATCGGCGATCTACACCATGGGATAGATTTCCGAAGCCATGAAGGCGAGCCAGCGATAGGCTTGCGCGCGCTGCGAACTTCCTTGCGGCGGCACCAATCGCGCATTGGGAAAGTGATCGGCGATGGTCAGAAGAATGGCTGACGATTCGGTGACGATGTCGCCTTCGGGCAATCTGAGCGCCGGCATTTTTCCGCTTGGATTGATGGCGAGAAAGGCGGGCTGCTTCTGCTCGTTCTTCTCCAGCGAAATAGTGCGGAATTCGTAAGGCGCATCCGCTTCGGCCAGCGCCGCTTCCGCCGAAAACGCACCCGAACCTTTGTCGCCGAAAATCGTGTAGGTCATGGATATCCTAATCACCTCCCCCTCGTGGGGAGGTCGAAATTTGCGGGACGCAAATTTCGGGTGAGGTGTGAGAACAAAGTGCGGTGAGGCTTCCCCTCACCCGACGCGCGCGTCGACCTCTCCACGAGGGAGAGGTGATGACGAATGTAGAGATGATTCTCCAATCCCCAAACAAAAAAGGCCGCAGAACGGGTCTGCGGCCTTCTCAATCCGAAATCACGCCTAAAAAAGAATTAGCGTGAATAGAATTCGACGATGAGATGCGGCGCCATCTGGGAGGCGTAAGGCACATCCGACAGCTTGGGCGTACGCAGGAATTTCGCCGTCATCTTGTCGTGATTGGTCTCGACGTAGTCCGGCACGTCGCGCTCGGCGCTCTTGGTCGCTTCCAGCACCAGCGCCATGTCTTTGGCCTTGGCGGAAAGTTCGAGCATGTCGCCTTCCTTCACTTGATAGGAGGCGACGGTGACGCGCTTGCCGTTCACTTTGACATGGCCGTGGCTGACGATCTGGCGCGCGGCGAACGGCGTCGGCACGAACTTGGCGCGGAACACGACCGCATCCAGACGGCGCTCCAGCAGGCCGATCATGTTCTCGCCGGTATCGCCGGGGCGGCGCGAGGCTTCGGTGTAATATTTGCGGAATTGCCGCTCGGTGATGTTGCCGTAATAGCCTTTGAGCTTCTGCTTGGCCTGCAGCTGCGTGCCATAGTCGGAAAGCTTTTTCGCGCGCCGCTGGCCGTGCTGGCCCGGGCCGTAAGAGCGCTTGTTCACCGGGCTCTTGGGGCGGCCCCACATGTTTTCGCCGACCCTGCGGTCGAGCTTGTATTTGGCATTGGCGCGTTTCGACATGCGATTCCGTTCTTGGCTTGAGGCTGGCGGGAGAGGCCCCCGCGAAAGGCGGGCAATATAGTCAGGCAAAGCGGGGTGTCAACGCGGCCTAAGTCTCTGAAAACAGGCCGTTTTTCAAAAGATGTTCAACTGGAAGTGGTATTAGGTAATCCGGCACTGCTACAGTTTGGGCCGCGACCTAGCGGTTGAAGCCAGCATTTGAGATCGCACCCGTACACTTATTGATGTCCATGACCAACTGACCGCCGCCCGCAGACACGATGACGGTTCCAGGACTCGGATGGGGCGGCGGTTGACCGGATACCTGGCCCACTGACCAGTGATCACCTTCATCCTCTACGATGACAAGCGGGTATTCCTCGAATTTTTCGGGAGCGAAAGCGTGACCGATTGCACGATAAATGGCTTCTGCGACTTGTTTGTTGGGCACGATTTCATCGGATACGTAATTGTCAGTCTGGCACCGTCGCGGATTCGACGTTTCCGAATTCGCTGAATTCAACTGCACAAAAACAATAAAGACAGAAAGCGCATATCTAGAAGCTCGCACGATCCTTCTCCCGTTCCGCTACTAATTTCACAATGTCGCCAACGTCCCAAAGACTATCTGAAATTCCTGCTGCCATTGCTGGCGACATGCGCACCGCTGAATTGATACGAGCGTAGTTATACCAGACTGTATAGAGCGCGACCATGTGCGCGTGGTTTTCGATCTTCTTGGAATGCGCTGCCGTCAAACGGCCAAAGCGTTTCATGTGCTGGCGCATTGTTTGATTGTGCTTCTCGACGTAGCTAGTCGAAAAGTGCGCATCATCCGGCTTGCCGTAGATCGCCTTCTTCTTGATGCCAGTGCAGATGCCTGGGCTGTACTTGCGAGCGGGCCCGCGAAAGAGCCGTGGAGGCCCTCAAGGCGCCAATGAGTAGAAGGTGGCCAAGCCGGCGACGTAGCCGGCGCTTGACCGGCATCACCGACCGTAAGAGGTTCCGCGCACTGGCCCCGTGGCGGAATTGGTAGACGCAACGGACTTAAAATCGCAATAAAATCAATATTATGTTGTATAAACAATCGATTAGTGCTATACATAATAAGCACAGAGCTAGCACAATCGGCCCGTTTAGCACAGCGGAGAGCCCCAATGGATACGACGCGCCACTCGATCTTCGACAACAAGGTTCAGCTCTACATGCGGCCACTCACTCCGCATTGGCATTGTGCGTGCACCGTCGCTGGGAAGCAGCGACGCGCTACAACGAAAGAGGAGAGTCTTGCGCGCGCCAAAGATGTGGCGCGCGACTGGTATCTTGGACTCCTAGGAAAGTATCGCGCGGGCGAGCTGAAGGAAGGAAAGACCTTCAAGGAAGCAGCCGCGCGCTTCATTGACGAATTCGAGACCATCACCCAGGGGCAGCGCAGTCCCATATACGTCGAGGGGCACAAATACCGTATCAACAACCATCTAAACCCCTTCTTCGGAAACATGATCCTTTCCGAAATCACGGCAGGGACGGTTCAGGACTATCGAATCCACCGGATGAAAACCGGCATGTCACGTGTCGATCAACTTCGGAAGAAGGTTGCCGACGACACAAGGAGCGAAAGCAAGCCCCGCCCTCCAGCACGAAGCACACTGCATCAGGAGATCGTTTGCCTCCGGCAAATCTTGAAAACAGCCAATCGCCACAATTGGCTCGACCGTCTTCCCAACCTCTCCGCACCCTTTCAAGGGTCAACCAAAATCTCGCACCGCGCGTGGTTTTCGTTGGAAGAATACCGAAAGCTATATAAGGCCACACAAAAGAGAGCGAACAGTCCGCCCAAGCCCCGCTGGCGGTGGGAGTGCGAGCAGTTGCACGACTTCGTTCTCTTCATGGCAAACACGGGACTACGCCCAGATGAGGCGTACCGTTTGCAATTTCGCGACGTTGAAATAGTCGAGGATGAAGCTACAGCCGAGACGATCCTTGAAATTCAAGTTCGTGGTAAGCGCGGCGTCGGTTACTGCAAGAGCATGCCGAATGCAGTTCTTCCGTTCACGCGCTTGCGAGATCGCGAGCGCCGGATGCCGACGACGCAGGACGCCAAGCATATGGCGGTGCCGGGACCCACTTCGCTTGTGTTCCCGAAGCGCCACCATGAACTCTTCAATGACATCCTCGAAAAACAGGACTTGAAAACCGACCGCGAAGGCCAATGCCGGACCGCATACAGCCTTCGCCATACCTACATTTGTTTTCGGCTTATGGAAGGCGCGGACATTTATCAGATCGCCAAGAACTGCCGCACCAGCGTTGAGATGATCGAGAAATACTACGCCTCGCATATCAAGACGATGCTCGATGCGGCTGCGATCAACGTCCGCAAGAAGCGCGGGGCCAGGGCCGTGGAAGAAGAGGACGGCATCACCGCTCCCACCCCCAAAACCAAGAGCAAAGGCCGAATCAAAGAACGTGTAGAGACTAGACGGGCAGCACCTAAAGCGGAAACGCGATGGTGAAGGGATAGTCCAGACCACAAACGCCCGCTGGGCGGCGGCGAAAGCCGAAGTGGTATGAAAATCCGTAGGGCCGAAAGGCCTGTGCCGGTTCGAGTCCGGCCGCCCGCACCAACTTGCCCACGCAAGGACCAACGTACCGTCGGAGGCCGAAATGGTTAGTGCGTATCCAAGAGGGTCCGAGTGGCGCAAGTGGGACTTCCAAGTCCACACCCCCGCATCCCACCTCAACAATCAATTCGGCGACGATTGGGATGAATACGTCCGAAAGCTCTTTCGCGCCGCGATTGCCAAGAACATCGCGGTTCTTTGCATCACGGACTATTTCACTATCGATGGATACACAAAACTGAAACAAGAATATCTGGGAAACGACGCCAAGCTAGCATCGCTGTTTACCCCGGAAGAGATAGCCTCAATACGACGGATGCGGCTCCTTCCAAACATTGAATTCCGTCTAAACAAGATAGTCGGCAAGAGTCGGATCAACTGTCACGTCATCCTTTCGGACGAGGTGAGTATCGATGATATTATCGACCACTTCCTCAATGACCTGAAATTCACCTACGAAGCGGAACCGCAGCAAACCGCCGACAAAAGGCGGCTCAAGATCGACAACCTACGCGAATTAGGAATCAAGCTCATGGAACAGCATGAGCCATTCCGAAAGATCGGCAATCCCATCATTGTTGGAATGATGAACGCCGTCGTTGACGATGACGCGATATTCGATCTTCTGAAAAATCCGAAATTCAATGGGAAATACCTTTTCGGAGTTGTGGCAGACGAGGACCTCTCAAGAATTGGTTGGGATTCACAGGACCATCATAGCCGGAAGGTCCTGATCCAAAGGTCTGATATTCTCTTCTCGTCTAATCCCTCGACGAGGCGATGGGCACTCGCGCTCAATCCGCCCTATACCGAGGGGACGAAGAATTTTTTGAAGGAATTTCGAACTCTCAAGCCATGCGTCCATGGGTCAGATTGCCATTCGTTTCCTGAAATTGGCCACCCGTGCGCCAAACGCAAGGACAAGGGGCACACATGCGCTCACGACAGCGAAGAATGTGATCTTCGCTTCTGCTGGATCAAGGCTGACCCTACCTTCGAAGGTCTGAAGCAAATCCTCTACGAGCCTTCGGACCGAATCCACATCGGCCCTACCGCACCACTACTCAACGACCAAGCAAGAACCATAACTTCAGTCGCAATCTCAGATGCCAATGGATGGTTCGATGCCGCCGCCCTTCCTCTGAATTTGGGACTAGTTTCGATCATCGGCCAGAAGGGATCTGGCAAGTCAGCTCTCGCAGAACTGATCGCTTATGCAGCAGGTACCTGGTCAGATTCCGATGAAAATAGTTTCTTAGTTCGGGCCGCCGCTCACCTGGGTGGACTGAAGATCGAGCTACTCTGGGGAGATGGCCGTCGTTCTAATGCAAAACTGTGGGACGAGCACTCTGGACTGGACGAAGTTCGTTATCTATCTCAGCGATTTGTCGAGAGGCTGTGCGCGCAAGATGGAATTAGCGACGAATTGATCCGAGAAATTGAGAACGTGATTTTCTCATATCTCGATCCTGCCGACACTATGAATGCATCGGACTTCGAAGAGCTGAGAACACTTAAGACCGAAGCTATCCGAATAGAGGTAGATCGGCTGAAGGGCGAAATACATCGTGTCATTGGGGAGGAATGCGAGCTTCGTCTCCGACAGCAGAAGCTTCCCGAGAAGAAAGCCCGGATCGCCACGCTCGGCAAGGAAAAGGAAGGGCTTCTGAAACAAATGCCTAAGGCGGCGACGCCTCAAGAAGCCGCGCTTCAGAAAACACTTCAAGAAGCACGAGAGGCTTTGACGAAGGTCCAGTCCCAACTGGCTGCCGAACGTCAAAAACTCCAAAAGATTGCTGACGTTGAAGCAAGTATCTCAAGCTTCAAGGGGCAAATGAACACGTTCTACGTGCGATTGTCGCTTACCTTGAAAGAGCTAGGGATTCCCGAAGCCGAACGCGCGCAATACAGGCCGATTTTTAGCGGCGATGTGCAAGCTCCCCTCAATGCCAGAAAAGCCGACCTCAATAGCTTAATTGCGCGGCTTGAGGGAGGCGAGCCTCCGGCGAGCGGCACACTCAAGAATTTGCAGGCTCAAATCACCGCACTTACCGCACGAGAGACAGCCGACAAAGCGCTCCAAGAAAACATCAAACGAATTCAGATGCGCATCGCAGCGATAGGGAGCGAAGTAGAACGATTGGCTGCCGAAATCGCGACGACGGAAGGGGCAGACCGCGAGCGAATCAAGGAATCATCGAAGGACCGGCTCAACGCCTATGTAGCGGTGTTCGAAAACATGAAGCGTGAGCAACTGGCGTTGGAGGACCTTTATCATCCCATCCGCAATCAATTAAACGACAAGGCGATGCTTGAACATGGCCAATTGGAGCTTTCAATCCGTTGGGGCGTGGAACTTAAGCAATGGCTGGAAAGAGGCGTTGGGCTATTCGATCAGAGGAAGACTATCCCCTATGGCAATTTAGACGGTTTGGCAGAGGCGGCGCGTAAAATACTCATGCCCGCATGGTCAACCGGCGATCCCGACAAAATTAGGGAGAAAATGGAAGAGTTCATGGTGGAATTCCGTAGGTCGGACCTGCTGTGGAAGAGTTACGCCAGATCGGAAGTAACTCTCGAAGACATTTTGAATTGGCTTTATGAGGTAAGTCATATCAGTTTGAACTACAGTCTGAAATTCAACGGCGCCGAATTGGAGAGCTTGTCGCCGGGTACAAAGGGGATTGTCCTTCTTATCCTTTATCTTGGACTCGACTTTGCCGATACCCGCCCCCTTGTCATCGATCAGCCGGACGAAAATCTAGATAACGAGTCGATCTACAACCTCCTAATGCCCTACTTCAAGCGAGCAAAGACGCGCCGTCAGATCATAATCATTACCCACAATCCAAATCTTGTTGTAAACGCGGACTCCGAACAGACAATCGTAGCGACGAGTACTCGACGGGATAGTGGACTTCCTCACATCGCGTACAACTCCGGCTCGCTTGAACACAGTGAGCCCCCGGATTCGGGAACGAGGGAGTTGGTGTGCAAAATTCTTGAGGGCGGCTCCGATGCTTTCAAGAAACGAGAGCAACGGTATTCTCTTCCGCAATAGCCGAGTAACGCACGCGCCATCATGGCGCGCGCGCGGCATGCGCCAGCACACGCCGTACCTTGCGAAGATTATCGAGCGCAGCTTCGCGATCAGCTTCGCGAAGGGTCGGAAGCTCGGCGACGATTTCGGCATGCAGCGCAAAGAGTTCGGCGCGCGTGAGGCTGAATAATTCGTTCAATGAATAGGCTCGCATTTTAGTCTCCTTCTTTTTCGACCACGAAGATCGCGGCCTTACGGCGGAGACACAGAGCCGAAGGAGGCGGGCCGCATCGCTTGCGACCGGAACGAAGAGGAGGAGTGCTTGCGCTTGCAGCCGATGAGCCGACGCAAGGCGCTCGATGGCCTGTATAAGGCAGCTAAGAGGTCGAATTATTTTGGAAGGAGATGCGGGCTTGTTTTAGAGCGAGATCATTTTCAGTGTGCGCCGCGTCGAAGAGAGCCTCGGGTTAAGATTAGCTCGATGAACTCAGGCACACCCGCCAAAAGATGTGGCGGCGCGCCGGCTGTGGACGGCGCGCCAAGCAGTCGAGAACCTTCTACAAGTGATAATAGCTCTTCAAGAAAGCCCAGATGATTCCGGCGAAAATGATGAGACCAACATATTCAAAGAAACCCCACTTGCTGTCGCCCCTGCGCACGCCGAAGTACTTGCCACCAGAGCCGCTGTCGCCCGACGACTTCCGAGGATTTATGCCTTCGAGAATCTTCCGGGTACCATCGCGCGTCCTCTTTCCGTTGTCGTAGTCGGTCTGATTGTCACCGGCGGCAGGCGCGTGTCCGTTGTGGCCTCTCCAAAAGCTCATTGCCCCCTCCTTATGGTCGTGAAAGCGGATAATTTAGCGAGCAATGATGCGGCCGAATTGTGACACTTGCCGCAGTTCGTCTCGTGCCGATGACGTTTCACGCAGAGGCGGTCTTGCCGATTTTGCCGAAAATTGTGAATTCACCGCCGCTTATCGGTTTGGCGTACCGTTTTCTCCAGACGGATCAATCGAGATCGCGGGAACACCTGGCGGTTCTCAACCTCGTTCCTTTCCGCGTTCAAGAGCCACGCGCTGTCCTCTGAATTGATGCGGGTTTCTGCACGCGCGCGCGTTGCCGTCAAAACCGAACGGGGACCCCACACCCCATTACGGCACGAGCCTTCGGCCCTTTTTGACTGCGCCGCTTTTCCGCGCGTGTGGACGAACCGCATCGAGGCCGCGAAAGGCGTGGCTTCAAAATCGAAAGGAAACGACAATGAGTAACAAACAGATCGCCAAGAGTCTTCCCTCGTATCGCATCTATAGTGTGTCAAAGAACGGCGAAAAGAAATCCACATGGCAGGAAATCGGCGCTGTATGGCCGCACAAGGACGGCAAGGGCTTCAATCTTGCATTCGCTGCGCGGCCGCTCGAAGGCGCTGCAATCGTCCTTCGCGCTCCGACGACCAAGAAAGCCGCGTAGCGCAGCATCGGTCTCGGCTTTACCTATGTCTCGGCTCGCCCTCACCGGGCGAGCCGAGACTGTTTATGAACGTTGGTGATTTCGGCTGTGACGCCACGACAGACGCGGCGGGTCGAGCCGCTCTCGCGGCGACCCCGTTTTTTCCGTTGCGGGACGCTGTTCGATTCAATTGAACGGCAGGGGAATAAGAAGGTGGAGAGAACGGAGATAATTTTCAGTGTTTTTCCGGCCTCTTTCCGTACACAAGGGTATTGAGCAACTTCATTGCCCGGCTATTCCACCAGGCCGGAAGCTCAACAGAATTCCGACCAGCGGGCGATGACGAAGACGTAGCGGGTCGAGCCGCTTCGCGGCGGTAGTATGGGTTGGACTGCGCACGCCGTTCTAGGTCAGGAACATCCCAGTAAGAAGGTGCAGAGAAAGGTACGCTTTTCGAGGTGCCTGCCGGCCAGAGAAGGCCGCTGCCTGCGCTGAAGTCCATCAACTCCTGCGGCAGGAATAGAGGACGGCGTACTTGACTCCAGCCGAGGCCGGAACTTTGGCTCATCGAGCCATGACCGGCACTCGTTTGCGCGTCGCCGCGATTGTAGCTAGCAGCGGAGACTGTTTTGTCGCCCGCACGGCGGCTCATCCATTCGGCCGTGGTGAGATCGTTGGGTGCGAAGCCCTGCACGACGCCAGCGTTGCCGACGAAGGTTTCCCAACGGTCTTTATAGAGTGCCTTTAGCTGATTGAGGTCTTGCAGGACCGGCCAGAGCTGCACCCCGTAACCGCGCACGAGACCAAAGGCGTCCTCGACGGGTGCCAGATGGCCGAGCTGCGCAAATTCGTCCAGCATGAAGAGCGTCGGAAGACCGCCGGGGCGATATAGCGCCCTCAGCGCCGAGACGATGACGAGGCGTAGCCAGACGCTATGCGTTCGCATGCGTTCGGCGGGTAGGATGAGATAGACCGTGATTGGACGTTTCTTGAGATCGGCGAAGTCGATATCGTTTTTCGCCATGTTAGCGCGCATGAGCGGCGACAGCATCCAACTCGTCTGTCGGTCTGCCGTTGACTGGATGCTGAATATTTCCGGCGTGTCGCGCACGAAGCGCCCGGCGAGGCTTTCGATTTCGAAGCCGCCCTTCGCGCACATCTTGGCGGCAGTGAATTTCAGTCCCTTAACGTCCTGTCTTCTGCCGTCGGCGTCTGTTTCTGTTTCTCTAGGTTCAGTGAGCAGATAGCGCACGTTTTCGAGCAACGGTCCGCGGTTTTCGCGTTTGGCCGTTTGCACTTCCCACATGATGAGAGCGACCAGCAAGCTTTGGGCGCTCTGAGACCAATGCGGGTCTTTTTCTTCTATCTGGATAAGGGCTTCGCCGACACCAGCGGCATCGTCCACGAACGTCGGCGCCTCGGGATCGAGCGACGCGAGCGGGTTGAAACCCGATCCGCCGAGATCGAGCACGTCGAAAGGATTGAGCACCACGACTTCGCCGAGCGTTCGGCGATAGTCGTATGTAATGGCGGTAAGTTCGCCTTTCGGATCGATCACCACCAGCGATCGATCGCGCAGGCGCAGGAGATTGGAAACAAGAAGCCTTGTGCCCTTGCCAGACCCATTCGGGCCGAAGAGGAGCAGGTGACGCTCCCCGTTATAGGTGAGTTCGGTTCCGGTCGTGCTCTTGGCGCGGTCGAGATAGCGCCCAAGATAGATCGACGAGCCTGGATCGGAGGGTTTCGGTAGCGCGGCCTTCGATTTCGTCCAAAAGCCGGGCATGGTTTCTCAGTTTTTCGAATTCAGCAAGGTGAGCGCTTCGGCTTCGCTCGCAAGCTGCGCGTCACCGTGCGCCTTTTGCGTTTCGACAACCTCGCGTCCGGGTTGCGGCCCCGGCTTCTTGTCGAGAACCTTGGCCCCCTCGATGCCCTGGTCACCCAGCTGATAGCGGATTTCCGTCCAGAGAGGTGGAATGACGAAAAAGGCGAGCGGTATCGGAACGACAAACATTGCGGCAAGGACAATCATGCCACCCAGCAGCGGGCCCGCCCAAACTGCAATACCAAGGATTATCGCTACGGTGATGACGGCTTCGAGTAATTTGCGCCGCCGCTGTTTTTTAAATGTCGCTTCTTCGAATACCCGCTGTTGCCAGGTCTTGGGATTGTAGACGGGCTCGCCCCGGTTCCAGTGATCGACGCGCTGGCGCTCGCCACGTTCATCGACGATGAAGCGCGGTCCCTTCGGCCACCATGCCCAAATGGAGGCCGCCGCGAAAACGACGATGGCGATAACTGCATCGGTATCGGAGACTGGATTTACCATTAAGCATGTCCGCAGCCATTCGGCGGCAACAACCTACCAGAATCCGGCTGGGCTCAATCCCGGAGCTATTTTTGCTGCGGTGCCACGGACGATTTCTCCGGTGTGAAAGTATTTTCCGGGTGTATGGCGCGAATCAGTCCGAGCGTTAGCCGGACCGGAAGGTAGCTGCCCTGCCTTCCACAAAATTTGGACCGATATCGATATTTGAACCGGCGTCATTTTTGTGAGTTTGATAGGATGATTTTGAGGATAAGGGACAGGGCAAGCCGTGCGCGGTAGTGCGCTTCGGGCTTTCGGCGGGGCCTCAAACCCTTGCGCGCCGCGCGGCTTGGCAGGGGACTTCCAGCCCCGTGCACCCCGGCCAAGAGGAGCCTTGCCCCTCGTTGGATCACCCGCGCCGGAGCGCTTCGCCTCCGACTCCACCGACCGAAGGGTACGCCCCCTCGGCACCCGCGCTCAAGGAGCCTTGCTCCCCGAGACCCCAGCGCGGAAGGAGCGGAGCCCCTTCCTGCCCCAACCCCGCTATCGCCGAAGGACGCCGCCATGACCCACGGCAGCGAAAAGCGGGTTCGCAATCGCCACCTGACCGTTCGTCTCAGCCCCGACGAACGGGCGGCAATTGACGAAGCAGCCGAGCGCGCAGGGTTGATGCCCGGCAGCTACGCCCGCAACACCCTGCTTGGCGCACCTGCACCGCGTCAGGTTCGCAGACCTGCCGTCGAGCGCCGGGAGCTTGCCCGCCTCCTGGGCGAACTCGGCAAGATCGGCGGCAACCTCAATCAGCTCGCCAAGGACAAGAACTCGGGCGTGATCGTTTACGAGGGCGAGATCAACGCTGCCTATCGCGCCATTCTCGAAATGCGCGACGCCGTTCTCAAGTCCCTTGGGCGCGAGCCGTGATCGTCAAGGGCAAATCCCGCGCCGGACCAGGGGCGCTGGCTGCTCATCTCGGCAACGCCGAGAAGAACGAGCGCGTGACGCTCCTCGAAACCAAAGGCACCGTCGCGCAGGATTTGCGCGGCGCGCTCGTCGAAATGGACGCCTACGCCCTCGGCACGCGCTGCGAAAAGTCGCTCTACCATGCCGCCATGAGCCCAGAGCCGCCGCACCGCCTCTCGCCGGAACAGCGCATCGAGGCCATCGACGCGCTGGAGGAAAAGCTGGGGCTCACCGGCCACTCGCGCGTCGTCGTCATGCACGAAAAGCTGGGCCGCGAGCATATTCATATCGTGTGGTCCCGGATCGACCTCGACCAAATGAAGTCCGTCAGCGACAGCCACAACTACCGCAAGCACGAAGAAGTCTCCCGCGATCTTGAACGCCGCTTCGGGCACGAGCGGGTGCAGGGCGCACATGCCGAACGAGAAGGTGTCGAAAGGCCCGAGCGCACGCCTTCGCGGGCGGAACTGCGGCAAGAAGAGCGCACCGGAATCAAAGGCAAGATGGTGACCGCCGCGGTAACCGAAATCTTCAAAGCCAGCGACAACGCCCAGGCTTTTCACGCAGCGCTTCACGAGCGCGACTACATTCTCGCAAAGGGCGACCGGCGCGACTTTGTGATCGTGGATCGAGCAGGCGGGATCCACTCCCTTACGCGGCGCATCGAGGGCATGAAAGCGGCTGAACTTCGCGAATTCATGGCCCCAATCGACAGGGAAAAATTGCCCAGCACTGAGGAGGCGAGAGAGATTGCCGAAGAGCGCGAGCGGCGCAGGCAGGAAGCCAAACTAGAAGCCTCATACTCTCGCGGCGAAGATTACGTGACGCAGTCGCAAACGGCCCTGAAGGATCATGCAAGGCGGCAAGAAGACCTGAACGAAATGGCCGGCCGCGATACCGCGTGGCACCGGATCGAGAGCGGCGAGAAGGCCCGCGACAGTCGCACACCTGAGGTGACGGAAGGCTCTGCCGGGAAATCGGAGGACGAGGAGCGCATCGCACGTTTGCTTGACGAACATCACAGCGAACGTGCGCAGGAGGGTGATGAAATTTCATCAACTCAAAGCAAAGGCAACGAACGCGTTACTTCGAAATTCGACAACGTGGAAATGACTGAGGCGCAGCAGCAACGAATGAAGCGGTTAATTGATACTCCCGAAAAAGAACGGGATTACGACGAACACTACGAACGAGACCCCGACCGGCAGCACGAGGCTCCGGGTGGAGGCCGCACCCGGAGCCGATGAGGGCAGCGCTGGGCCGGTGCTGGTTGGTTACGATCCGAGTGCTTGCGGCGTTCTTTAGGGCCGTCCGCAGACTCATCACTAGAGCTCTGTTTGAGAATGCGGCTATGGAGCCGCCCGCCAATCGCCAACAGCCAATCCGAAAATTTCTAAAGTCAGCGAGTATCCGGAAGAGAGTTGGTACGGGGATGAAGCCTTGAAGCTTACCCTCCATGATAAGTGTCTCACCTATGGAAGCAAAAACGGCACTTACGCGAATCACAAAGGTAGTGCAGAATCACTTCACATCAATCTGCTGTTCGTGAGTGTTCCGTCCGTCTCGTCTCACAAGCCGAAAGCCTAGCCTAAGCTGCCTGTTTTGGACTTTTTCCAGTGGTTGCAAATTATGATGACTATTAGTAGCATGGGTAAATGGCAAAGGCGCTCAGATGAATCCGCTCACACTGCAACCGATACCCTACCAAGGCAGCAAACGCTCTCTGGCCCCTCGCATCTGTAGACTCATTCCCAAGGGCATCGACACCCTGTACGAGCCCTTTGCGGGTTCGGCAGCTATCTCGCTCTATGCTGCGAATCGCAACCTTGCAAAGCGGTTCGTGCTGGGAGACGTCTATCCAGCACTTGTATCACTTTGGACATTGATAATCGACGATCCGGAAGAAATCAGCGGACGTTACAAGGTTTTATGGGACTCACAATTTTCTGTAGGGCCGACCCACTTCAACGAAATTCGCGCTCGCTACAATGCGGACAGAGACCCCACGCTGTTACTTTATCTCATCGCTCGATGTGTCAAAAACGCTATACGGTTTAACCGTCATGGAGATTTTACGCAGTCCGTTGACAAAAGACGCAATGGCATGCATCCAAAAAAATTCACCGCTACCGCACACAAAGTAAGCGCACTCTTGCGTGGCCGGACTGAGGTCGTCTGCATGGACTTTGCGGATTGTATCACTCAGGCGCGTACGACCGATCTCGTCTATATGGACCCACCGTACCAGGGCACGACTTATGGACGGGACAAACGCTATGCAGCTCAGCTCGAACGCGAGCGACTGATCGCTTCTCTTGCCAATCTAAATCAACGACGGGTGCCCTTCATTCTGTCTTACGACGGAAAAACGGGTGACAAGGAATACGGTGAGCGCTTACCGGAGAGCTTGAAGGCCACCCACCTTTACATTCATGCGGGCCGCTCCTCACAAGCGACACTAACTGGCCGAAGCGAGGAAACGTTAGAGAGCATCTATATCTCAGCAGACTTGGTCGGCAAGCTACCGACACTCCCCAACTATGAGAAGGAGCCTGCCCCACAGATTGAGCTATTTGCGCAATAGCTGCTTCACGTACGCGCTTAACGATACGCCAAGCTTGGCGGATAACTTTCTTGCGCTTTCATATTCGGAAACTTCCTTGCCTGCCCACACTATGTCCAGACGCCGCTTTTGTTCCATCGCGACGTGATCGTACGCTTCTGGCGATGCCCAGAAGCATTTTTTGCATATGGATGCGTCGTGCAGCTCAAGAAAGTTTCGACAATGTTCACACGACCAGCTCTTGGTCCGTTGTGATGACGCGTCAATCAACATGAAGTCCCGGCTCGCTAGCTCCTCGCCGTCACCAGAGATTTCATACGGAATCCGGTGATCGATTTGCAGATACCGTTCGTCGAGCGCTTCGTTTGTAAAAGCATCGCGAGCACCGTACGTGTCGATAAGCAATTGTTTGAATTGTTTCGAGAACGCCTTTCGACCGCCAATTCGGCCCCGCTTGACGTTTGCAAGATCATCGAAAGTGTACGCGCCGATTTTTCGGCCTGTCTTTGGGCTCTTGATTTTGTGAGTTACTAAAGGGATTCCGTTTTCGCGAACGTCTCGAATAGCTCGTGGAGGGTGATCGTATCCGTATTGCTCGCTTAAATCCTCGTTCGTGATAACGCCATGCTTCAAGATGTGATCAATGACGGTCCGCGCACGCTTTGCGTTCACGCTCTTACAAAGCGAAAGAAATTCTGGCGAAAGGCTAGCCGCGGGGGTGAGCCGTAAGTCCTTTAGCTCAGCCATCGCTCTTCACCAGAAGGTCTTTGGGGTCCACTTTCAGTGCGACAGCCAAAGCGCACAGCGTTGAAATGGTTATGTTTCGCTCTCCACGTTCGATAGCCCCGATATAGGTTCTGTGATATCCGCAGATATCGGCGAACGCTTCTTGTGAGAGCCCAAGCGCGTGTCGCCTTCGCTGCACATTAGCGGCAATAATAGACTGTAAGCTTTTTGTGCTTCGTCGCGGAGCCCGAATCATCGGAGTATTTTCAGTCATGACGACTTTACGTCTACACACTATACGTATCGGCTGAGTCGCACTTTCTGAGTTCAGTGAGGGTACATGGCGAGAAAGTTGCTCTCTCAAAGCCAACTTCAGGCTGTGGCGGAAGAAGAACGCCAAGTGCCAAAGCGGGTTGTCGTTTCATGGAAAACGTTTGCTTGTCCCACTCGGGCGCATGTCACGGCGGTTTTGACCGCTGTAATGCGCGGCAGCTTCACGATATCGCTCGATAAGAGGAAGGCTTCATATACCGTTATGTTCCTTCAACAGGTTGATCTACAGAGCATTGTCGCTTGCCCTTCGTTCAAGCCAGCTCGGGACAGCCTCGGCAGTGTCGATCTTCAAGATTTGGAAGACCTGGCCAATGGACGATCAGAATTCGGTTAGCAGCACAGAAACCACCACACCGCCACCACATGTGAACTCAGCATCGGGAAGAAGGGGAGAGGAGCTGCGCCCCTTCGCCGTCAAGACCAATGCGAGCGCAGAACGTGACCGGGTAGTCGCTGCGCTCCGGCCCGCACCACCCACGTTCTGCGATCTTGACGGCTTAACCCCGCTCATTGCCGCGCGGCTAGTCAGGTTGCATGTGCAACCTCTAGCAGACCATAAGGAAGAAGCAGAAGATCAGCATCTAACTGCCGAACTGGACGAATCGCTACGCTTAGTCCTATTCCGTTGGAGAACTAAGAAGTCTGTCAGACATGAATCTCATCGAAGCAGCAGCCGCGTTAGAAAGATTTGGTGGGTCTGATCTAACGCTCAGACTGGCCGAGGTGGAATCACAACTTCGAGGCCTAAACGCAGCAGATTGCCGCAATGCCATTCCTGCGACCGGTGCTAACGACGTTGCACTCAATGCCGCCGGGCTCCTGAAGCACGTCGCGGGTCAGATAAACGTAGTTATCCACGCTCTGGGAATACTGCTTTGTTTGCCCCACCTCTTGAGAGAAGGAGAGCGCATTGAATATGTCTCGCTGGGAGCTGGAAACACTGGGCGGCCCTTTGACCTAGAGACTTCTGAACGAGTTGCGGAATTCAAGTTTATAAATTGGCGTGGCGGTCCAGAGTCCATTCGGCAAAATTCTCTCTTCAAAGATTTCTACATGCTTGCAGAGAATCCAAGCTCGAAGCAAAAATTCCTCTACGTTCTAGGTGTTGAACATCCTCTCAAATTCTTCAACGGCGGAAGGGCGCTTTCGAGCGTTCTAAGCAGGAACGAAAAGATCAAAAAGCTATTCGATGCTAGGTATGGGGCCAGCCTGAAGACGGTGCGGGAGTATTTCGCAATTCGCAGAAACGTCGTCACGATTCAGGATGTGTCTATTTATCTCGGCGCTCTCCTTTCAATGGACGAGGACGCGGAAGACCCCAGTGACGAGGGCCGATAAACCGCATGGCAGTTAGTTGATCTCGATGGATATCGCGGAGAGGCCCAAATCCTGCGTTCGAAGGATGAAATGACCTGGCGACGGCAAACCGGCTCAGCGCGCCTCTAATCGGTCCTGCTAGGAACGTGAAAACTGACAATTTAGCACAATTATTAGCACAGGACGAACGATGACAGCTAATATATCACATAATATCAATTAGTTACATATTGCATTAACGGACTTAAAATCCGTAGCTCGGAAACGAGCGTGACCGTTCGAGTCGGTCCGGGGCCACCAGATTACGCTTGCGCACGCGCTGCCGACGCCACAACCCTTCCTGCCGGCAACATCACCGTCACCGCCGTCCCGTGATCCACCACGCTTTCCAGCGCGAGCGTCCCGCCGTGCAATTCGGCGAGAGATGTGGCGAGCGGCAGACCCAGCCCCGTGCCCTGGTGATTGCGGCTGAAGGCCGATTCCACCTAAGGAGAGTTCGGGACACGATACACAATTCCCGTTTCCGGCGAACCCACCGCACGCTGGCGAATGAAGCGCCACCGGGCGCGCCAGCGTGGGCGGCTTTCACCGCCCAGGCCTTCCTGCTCAGCCTGCGGAATCGCGCTATACCTCCCGCGATCCCTTCGGCATCGGCGCATAGCGCGCGAACTTCATCGTGAAGTCGGCGCGGCCCTGGCTCAGCAGCGAAGCGCGCCTTGCCTGTCACAACGGGCGTATGCCTAAGATGCCTCAATCCGCTCATCATCGATCTTCAAGGCGCGCATCTCGCGCGGGCTCTTGCCTGTCCAGCGCTTGAAGGCGCGGCTGAATGCGGCGGGCTCAGAGAATCCGACGAGGTATGCCGTCTCATTCACCGAGACTTTCTTGTTGCTCAAATAGTTGAGCGACATCTTATGTCGCAATTCATCAAGTACTTTCTCGAAGCTGGTGCCTTCAGCCTTCAAATTTCGATAAATCGTCTGACGACTGAGGCCCATCTTGGTGGCGACAGTCTCGATGCTCGCGTCGCCAACGTGAAGGATTGGCACCAACAGGCCCTCGACGCGGCCCCTGGTCGTCTTGGAGCTCTTCAGCTGCTCCAGCAATGCTTCCGCACGCTCGCTGAGAACGCCGAATGCGTAGCGCGACGGATTGGGAAATTTGAGTGCCAGAAACGACGCGTCTGTCAGCAGCAGCGCATTCCTTTCGCTTTCGAAGGTGAGAGGTAGCTGAAAGACCCGATCATATTCCGCGCGGTAGCTGGGCTCGGGATGGGTGAAATGAATCGCTTTCAAAATGCGCGTTCCATCCTGCAGCGCGCGCGCTGCGGATGCTGTGCGGGCAAAGGAGGATTCGGTGATTTCAGGGAACTCATTCGGGTCCTTGCGTGTGTCGACAAGCCAGATTTCGCCGTGCTCGCGCACAAGCATGAAACGCTCACCACTCGAATCGTCGACATCGAAGTCGGCAGCGAGCCGCTGATAGCGACCTAGCTGCGCAAAGGCCTCCACCATCGTCTCGCATGTCTGCCCGATCAAGCCGGCGATCGAAAGTTCGGCAATGTTGTAGGCTTCGCCGAAATGAAGCGCGAGCGCGGGATCGCCTGTCAGCTCTTTTCCGGCGCGCATGAGCGCTTTGAACTTCGCAAACGGGATACGGTTGTCCTGGTCCAGCAAAGACTCGGGGTGGATACGGGAGCGCGCCGCCAACTCCTCGGCGTTTGCACCTTTCTTGATCGCGAGTTCCATCAACGCTCGCGCAAACCCAGCCGATATTGTGGGCTCACGCACGCCTGCGCTTCTCCGCGTTACCTACGATCATGTTTCTTGTTGCCTTGCATCATGGCCAATGTCGCCGCCCTCGATAAGTTAGAATTCAGCTGGTGCACGGTCAACGCGATCCCGTCACGCAATTCGGCGTGCCTCTCGAGGGGACACTCTTGGGGAGATGGTGGAACAGGCGATGGAAACTTCCTATCCCAGAGCGCGGCTGATCGGCTTTGTCTACCTGCTCTACTTTTTGTCGTCGGTTGCGGGCGGCTTCGCGCTCAAGGACCTTGTGCTGTCGACCGACGCCGCCGCGACAGCCGATAATATTTTGGCGAACCAGCGCTTGTATCAGTTGGGTGTTTCGCTCGGGCTCGTGGGAAACGTGTTCTATCTGGCTCTGACGGCTCTCTTCTTTCACCTATTCAGCCCGGTCGGTCCGCGCGCCGCCTTGGTTGCGGCGTTCTGCGGGCTGGCGGGCTGCATCGTCCAGCTGTTCGGCGGGATCTTTCAGCTCGCGCCCCTGGTCCTCGTCAAGGACAGTCATCTCTTTAGCGTGCTCCAGCAGAATGAAGTGCGGGCCGCAGTGATGCTGTGCTTCAAAATGTACAACCAGGTTTACAGCATCTCCTTTCCTCTTTTTGCATTCTTCATGATTCACACAGGCTGGCTCATCATCCGATCGACGTTTTTGCCCCGGATTATCGGCATTTTTTGGATGTGCGCGGGCCTTATTTCACTGACCTTCCTGTGGCCACCCTCTTTGTGGCTACCCGCTGCAACCGCAGCCACGGTGTCTGGATTTATTTTCCCACTGGATGGAGTCGCGGAGGTATCGTTGCTGCTATGGCTTCTCGTCATAGGCGTAAACGTCGCCAAGTGGCGCACGGTGACCAGAGCATGATGGCGGTTATGAAAACTTTGGAGCACAGCGAACGTTGGATCGGCCGCGTGTTCTTCACGAACCGGTACTAAAAAACATGCCAACGCACCGTAGAACAAATCGAATGAAGGCGGCTGTTTGCACGCGCTATGGACCTCCTGAAGTTCTTCAGCTCCAAAACGTCGACGAACCTGTTCCCGGGGATCAAGACGTCCTGATCAGGATCCACGCGACGACTGTCACTGCGAGCGACTGCTACATCAGGAGCGGGATTCCCTCCGCCCCTCTCGCCGTGCGGCTGATGATGCGGCTGGTGATTGGGTTCACGAAGCCGCGACGTCCGATCCTCGGCGCGGTCCTGGCAGGAGAGGTCGAAAAGATTGGAAGGAAGGTCAAACGGTTTCACGTGGGCGACCGCGTGTGGGCGTTCACCTTGTTGCGCATGGGCTGTTATGCCCAGCGCACCTGCTTGCCGGCAAACTTCAAGCTCCTCACGCTGGCGCCGTCGAATTTGAACTATGACGAGGCCGCCGCCATTCCTTACGGAGGCTTCCTGGCCTTGCATTTTCTCAGCAAGGTGAACATCAAGCGCGGCCAGAAGGTGCTCATTTACGGCGCATCCGGCGCGAACGGAACCTGCGCGGTTCAGCTTGCGAAGCATTTTGGCGCGGAGGTAACGGCTGTTTGCAGCACGGCGAACATAGAGCTGGCGCGCTCACTTGGCGCCGACACGGTCCTCGACTACACGAAGGAGCAATCGTCGGCGCTCGGGCGCTACGACGTCGTCTTCGATGCGGTTGGACGCAGAAAAACATCGCCAATGAAAGAGGCTTTGAGGAGTGCGCTGACGTCCGCGGGCAAATACCTCTCGGTAGATGATGAGCTACCGCGCATACGCCGTACGCATCTCGTCCGGCTCAAGAAGCTTGTCGAAGAGGGAGTGCTGAAGCCGGTGATCGACAGGCAGTATCCGCTTGAGCGGATCGTCGAAGCCCACGAGTACGTCGAGCAAGGACACAAAAGGGGCAACGTCATCGTCACAGTCGGTGAAGCGGATTGAAGAATGCGGGGTCGCTTCCGGCCACGAACTCACTGAGCTTGTGCTCTTGCGCTCCCCACCGGGGCCGAGAGCACAACTCTTTCTGCCGGCAGCGTCACCGTCACCGCCGTCCCGTGATCCACCACGCTTTCCAGCGCGAGCGTCCCGCCGTGCAGTTCGGCCAGAGACTTGGCGAGCGGCAGGCCGAGCCCCGTGCCCTGGTGGTTGCGGCTGAAGGCGGATTCCACCTGGCCGAAGGGCGAGAGCACTTTTTCGAGGTCGGCTTCGGCGATGCCGATGCCGGTGTCGCGCACGGTGACGGCGAAGCTGCCGTCCGGGCACACACCTGCCGAGAGCGTGACGCTGCCGCCGGCCGGTGTGAACTTGAACGCGTTCGACAGAAGATTGACGAGAATCTGCACGAACTTGCGGTCGTCGAGACGCAGCATCACGGAGGGATCGGCCACGTCGATGTGAAGTGCGACGTCCTTGCCGCGGTCGCCGAGCAATCTGCGCGTCTCGGCGAGGATATGCTCGAGCGGCACCTCGCGTTCCTCCAGCATCGTGTGGCCGGCTTCGATCTTCGAAAGATCGAGGATGTCGTTGATGATCGAGAGCAGATGCACGCCGGATTCGTGGATGTCGCGGGCATATTCGCAATAGCGCTCCGGCACGGTGTCGCCGAACATGCGCCCGGCGATGACGTCGGAGAATCCCAGAATGGCGTTCAGCGGCGTGCGCAGCTCGTGGCTCATGTTTGCCAGGAATTCGGATTTGGCGCGGTTGGCGGCGTCGGCGCGGGCCTTGGCGCCTTTCAGGGCTCTGGCATGCATGGCCTCAGCTGTGACGTCAGCCCCGATCCCGCGATAGCCGAGAAACGCACCGTCGGAATCGAAATTTGGCTTGCCGGAGATCGTCCCGTAACCGCTGCTGCCGTCTTTCGCGATGAACTTGAGGCGCACGCCGCGGAACGGGCGGCGCTCTTCGATCGCTTTCAAGCATTCGTCGCGCTGCCGGGGATCGTCAGCGCTCTCCTGGATCATCTTGACGCCGTCGAAATCGATCGCTGTACCCGCCGGGACAGTGACGATGTCGTGGATGCGTTCCGACATGTAGCGGATGCGGTTGTTGCGATCCATTTCCCAATACCAGTCGGAGGCGACTTCGGCATAGTCGCGAAAGCGCCGTTCGCTGGCCATTAGCTGTCGGCTGAGCGCCGCTTGACTGCGGAGCAGGTGCAGCGCGACGAGAATCCCAATCACCCACAGCACAACCGTTAAACCGACGCGCGTGAGGACTGCGAGGGTCGTTGCCCGGCGCGCCACATCGCCCACTTGGGCGGAGAAGGCATATTCGCGCCTGGAGAGAAGCGCGTCGCGGGATTCAATTCGCGCCAGCAAAGCATTGCGGGTGCGGCTGTCGAACGATCCGTTCGCAATGGCGTCGTGCAAGCGTTCGCCCTCGGCGACAAGAGCCAGGACATGTTCGTCGGCCTTTCGCCAGTCTTCGCTGGCCGCAACGAGGGGCTGCCACCAGGAAAACCAGCGCAACAGGCGAATCATTCCGTCGATGTCGTCAGGATGGTTTTGGCCGCGCCGGAACCCTTCGGCGGCGGCACGGAGGTCGACTGGTTTGCGTGTCAGCGCCAGGCGAGCCGCGCGGTCACCGAGCGGAACGGCGATATCTTTGCGGAACGCGTCATAGTCGGAAGGTTTCTGCGAGTAAGCGTAGCGGGTGAGATCCAGCGCCGCCGATTTGCTGGCCTTGGAATAGAGTCCTTCTACGGTTGCAAAGGCGCGTGCGGTGTTGACAAGCTCGACCGCGCCCCAGCTCGTCGCCAGCGCAACACTCAAGAACGACAGGAACATCGCCACAATGAGCACATAGCCGCGTTTCGGCGAGCGGCTTGGCGATGCACCGGACAAAGGACTTGAAGACGGCGTGCACAAGACTGCCCGGCCTCCCCGATCGCTCAGCGAGCGGCCAATGTAGTGAACGTCCTGCTAACGATCGGTTTCGATGAGCGATATGGTCTTCCGGCCGGGATTCGGTAAACGATGCGTTAAGAGCGAAGTCTCTCACACCGGCAGGGCCCGCACGATGCCCGGCAAAGCAACATCCGGCAACAAGACCAAACCGACCGAAATCAGCACTGCCGCGTTTATTTGATTTTTGAAATCACCTCCCCACGAGGGGCCCACGGGGGGCCCACGAGGGGGAGGTGATTACGGGTTATGATTCAGCCGGGAGCTCGATTTGCGCTGGCGGACTCGGCCTCTAAAATCGCAAACGCGAAACGAGAAGATCTTATGTGGGAAACGAGGTCATCCAGATGAAAAAAGCGAAACTTGGTGCGGTGGGAGAAGTCAGCCGTCTGATCCTCGGCGGCGGCGGCATCGGGCAGGGCTGGGGCGAGACCAGCCGCGACGAAGCCAAGGCGACGATCCTGCTCGCGCTGGAAAGCGGCATCGACGTTCTCGATACCGCGCCGCTCTACCGCAATTGCGAAGCGATCATCGGCGAGACCTTCGGCGGCAAGCTGCCGAAGGGCGTCAAGGTCACCAGCAAGTGCCGCTTGGGTTCGCCGCCGGCGGAGGAGGTGGAATCCACGCTGGTGCAATCGCTGGAGGCAAGTCTCGCGGCGATGAAGCTCGACTTCATCGATGTCTTCTTCCTGCACACCAACATCTGCGAAGACAATTACGTCTATCAGCGCCGGCCGGAGAACCAGCACCTCTACGCCACCACCTGGTCGCTCTATGCCGAGCGCTTCATTCCCACCATGGAAAAGCTCAAGGCGCTGGGGAAGATCGGCCATTGGGGCATCACCGGCAGCGGCGTGCCCAAGACGATCCTGCGCGCGCTTCGCGGCGAGAAACGTCCGGCGGTGGTGCAGGCGATCGCCAATTTGCTCGACAGCGCCGGAGGTTTGCGCAACTACGCGGAAAGCGCGCGTCCGCGCGACATTATCGCGGCGGCGAAGGAAAACGGCGTCGGCGTGCTCGGCATTCGCGCGGTACAAGCGGGTGCGCTCACCAGGAGAATCGATCGCGACATGTCGCCCAATCACCCCGAGACGCGCGATTTCGACCGCGCCGCACCGTTCCGCGCTCTCTGCGAACAATGGGGCGAAGATCCCGCCGCCGTCGCCCATCGCTATGCGCTCGGCATGGAGGGCGTGGATGCGCTCATCCTGGGCGTGAAGAACCGCGAAGAGCTCAAACAATGCGTCGACGCCGAAGCGCGCGGAGCGCTGGAGCCGGAGCGAGTGGCCAAGATTGATGCACTTGGGCTGCGCACCTGAACTTCCTCCCCCGCCGTTGCGGGGGAGGTGCTGAACGAGCACTTCGCGAGCGAAGCGGAGGGGGTGGCGGGAAATTCAACAGTCAATCGCGATCTAATTTTTCTGCTGTCGTCACCCCCTCCGTCATTCGCGCGCTGTCGCGCGCGTCTGACACCTCCCCCGCAACGGCGGGGGAGGAAGCGAATGACGCTACTTCCCCGACCAGACGACTTGCGCCGTCGTCTTGCCGTCGTCTGCTTTCGTCGCGGTGACTTGCACGCCGCGCTTGCTGGCTTCGTCGTTGGCGGACCACATCGTCGTGTTGCCGCTGTTGACGGTGACCGCTTCCTTCATGCCGCCGCCGAGGACTCTCTGCTTGTAGAAAGCCAGCACGGTTTGCGGCGAATCGGAGGTGGTGAACGCGACCATGCCGCCCGAGCCGTTGCCGTCGGTGCCGGTCATGGTGGTCGCAATCTTGGCGCCGGGATAGGCGGGTATGAACGACGGCAGCTTGGCATTGTCGGTGTTGAATTCGACGACCGACTTTCCGTCGTTGCCGCGGATCGTCATCTTCCCTTCATTGCTGTTGCCGGTCATGGTCACTTTTCCACTGCCGGTATCGATGGTGACTTCCTTGTTCTTGTCGGGCTTTTGATCGCAGGCTGCGATGGCGAACGCCATCGTCGTCATCAGTGCAATGGTTGCAACACGCATGAATGTCTCCCCTGGAACCGGCTTTCCGGAGCAAGGCTCGCTTAAGCCCGGCGCCGAGGCAAGCCCCGGCGGCTACCACACCCTGACGCGATCGTTGGGGCCGAGATAGAGCGATTGTCCCGGTTTGGCGCCGAAGGCGTCGTACCAGCCGTCGATATTGCGCACCGCCTGCGCGCGATATTGCGCCGGTGCGTGGCCGTCGGTGAGCAATTGCTGGCGCAACGCCGGTTCGCGCGTCTTCACCCGGCGGGTCTGCGCGTAAGCCAGGAAGAAGATCTGCTTGCCGGTGAAGCCCTGGATTGTCGGCTCCGGATTTCCCGCCAGCGAAGCGACCCAGCCGTCATAAGACGCCGAAAGCCCCGCCACATCGGCGATGTTCTCGCCCAAGGTTTGCTGGCCGTTCACATGTGCGTCGGAAAACGGCGCATAGGCGTCGTACTGCGCCGCCAGCTGCGCGGCTGACGCCTTGAAGTGTGCGAAATCCTGCGGCGTCCACCAATTGTGCAACCGTCCTTGTGCATCGAACTGGCTGCCCTGATCGTCGAAGCTGTGGCTGATCTCATGGCCGATCACCGCGCCGATGGCGCCATAGTTGAAGGCAGGATCGGCTTTCGCGTCGAAAAACGGCTTTTCCAGGATGGCGGCGGGGAAGTTGAGTGCATTTTGTAGCGGCAGGTTTACCGCGTTCACGGTTTGCGGCGTCATCGACCACTGAGTGCGGTCGACCGCTTTTCCCAGTCGCGCGATCTGGCGGTTGTATTCGAACAGTTCGGCACGCCGGGCGTTTCCATATGCGTCGCCGTTGGCGATGGCGAGCGCGGAATAGTCTGTCCACTTGTCGGGGTAACCGATGCCTACATAAAGAGTCGCGACTTTCTCCTTGGCCTGCGCTTTGGTCGCGGGCGACATCCAGTCGAGCGCATCGATGCGCTTGGCAAACGCGGACTTGATATTGGCGACCATGGCTTGCGCGGCGGCCTTGGCTTCCGGCGGGAAGTAGCGTTGCGCGTAGAGTTGGCCCACGGCATCGCCCAGCGCCACATTGGTGTAGGCAACCGCGCGCTTCCAGCGATCCTGCAGCTGCGGCGTTCCGGAAAGCACTCTGCCGTAGAACGCGAATCGTTCGTCGACAAAAGCCTTTGGCAGAACGGACGAATAGTGGTTGAGCAGATGAAAAGTCAGATAATCCTTCCAGGTCGCGATCGGTGTCGCCTTCACGACTTCTGCGATTCCGGAAACCGCGCCCGGCTGCCAGACGATGAAGTTCGGCTGATGGGATAGATCGGCGCCGGCGAAGAACGCGGTCCAGTCGAGCCCAGGCGCCTTCTTGGCAAAATCTTCCCGCTTCCAGGGATTGTTCGCTTTCAGCACGTCTTCGGAATCGGCACGGCTGACATGGGCCTTCGCGATTTCGGTTTCGAGCGCGAGAACGCGCGCGGCCCTGGCATCGGCGTCGGCCATATTGGCGAGCTTCAGAACCGCCGCGACATGGGCTTTATAGGCGTCGCGGTTGGCCGCCATCTTGGTGCTGGAGGCGAGATAATATTCGCGGTCCGGCATGCCGAGGCCGCCTTGCAGAAGATAAGGCGTGTAAACGGCGGAATCTTCGAGGCCCGGCGAGGTCCAGAGCCCGAACAAGTTCTCGGTATAGAAATTGGTGTTGTTGAGCGGGTCGACGTCGGCGCGCACCGACGCGCCGAGGGCGCGTGCGAGCGACTTTCCATCCTTGATGGCCGCGATCGCGGCGAGCTGCGGCTGAAGCGGCGCGAGGCCTTTGGCTTCGATAGCGGTCTCGTCCATGTAGCTCGCGTAATAGTCGCCGACCTTCTGCGCTTCGCTGCCGTCGGGCGCATTCGATTTGGCGGCCGCTTCAATCAGGGTCAGCGTGCGCGCGGCGGCTTCGTCGCGCAGAATCGCGAAAGCACCCCAGCTGCTCTGGTCGGCTGGAATCTCCGTGGCCTTGATCCAGTTGCCGTTGGCGTAAGCATTGAAGTCGTCGCCGGGCGCGATGGATGTGTCCATTCCGGTTACGTCGATGCTGTGGATTTCCGCAACCGGCGCCGGCTTGCTCGCCTGCGCGCCCATGCAGGCCGCGAGGGCCACGGCTGCGATAGCCGCGAGCGAAGTGCTGATGACGCGCATGATTTCCCCCCGGACTTGTTCTTATTGGAATTCGAATTTCCGGCCGTGTTCCTAGCATAACCCCCTGCGCGGCGCGCCTCCGGCCCGTGCGCAGCCGATCACTTGGTCGCGAGGATCGAAATACTAGCGCGGTTCATCACCTCTCCCTTGTGGAGAGGTCGAAAAATTCGGAGCGCAGCGAAGGATTTTTCGGGTGAGGGGAAGTGGCGAGGCTTCCCCTCACCCGAAATTTGCTCTGCAAATTTCGACCTCCCCACGAAGGGGAGATGACCACCAAAAAACAAAGAAGGGCCGTCCTTGCGGACGACCCTTCCATTGTCAGACTGCGGGTCCGTGAGGAACCGCAAAACAGTCGCGAATTACGCGGCTGAGACCTCACCAGAGGCGAGGATCCAGTTCGCGGCCTTCGACGTCCGCAGTAGATGACAATGAGACACTGGATCACCTCCTTCCGTTATTGTTGCGCGCCCGGAATGTAAGTGATTTGCCGGTGCTTGATAAGGGGCGTTGTCGCGAACGGCCCATTAATGCCCGAAGGTGTGGCATGCGCGCCTTGCAGGGGGCGGCTCGACGCCTTTAGCCTCCCGCGTGGGCTGTCCCGAAGTTCCGGCCGGCGACACCGCGTTCTTCAGGACGCATCGCTATTTGTGCGGAGCAAAGCATGACGGAATTTTCGGGGCTGGGTCTGCATCTGGGAAACCTCTCACGCCTGTCGCACGCCAAATCACGCTCGATCAGTGCGGAGAATTTCAGCGGCGAAAAAGGCAAGGGTGGCATGTCCACCGACGGGCCCGCTGCGCATATGGCGCGCGGACTGGGCCAGGGTTGGAAAGTCTCGCCGTTCATCGTCGTGAAGGCGGGTCAGACCGTCACGCTCGCCGACATCGAAGGCATGGGCGCCGTCCAGCAGATATGGATGACGTTGATGCGCGGGCTGTGGCGGCACACCATTCTGCGCGCCACTTGGGACGATCAGGAACAACCGTCGATCGAATGCCCGGCCGGGGATTTCTTCGCCTGCGGCTGGGAGAAATTCGCGCAGGTCAGTTCGCTCGCCGTCTGCGTCAATCCCGGCCGCGCCTTCAACTGCTATTGGGAAATGCCGTTTCGGAAGCGCGCGCGCTTCACGCTCACCAATCTCAACGATGCCGACATTGTCGTCTATTATCAGATCAACTACACGCTCACCGACGTGGCGGAAGACTGTGCCTATTTTCACGCGCAGTTCCGCCGCACCAATCCGCTGCCGTACAAAGAGGTCTTCACCGTCCTCGACGGCGTGAAGGGCCGCGGCCAGTACGTCGGCACCTACATGGCGTGGGGCTCGAACAACAATGGCTGGTGGGGCGAGGGCGAAATCAAATTCTATATGGATGGCGACAGGGATTTTCCCACCATTTGCGGCACCGGCACGGAGGATTATTTCTGCGGCGCCTACTGCTTCGATGTCGGCATCGCCGAACGCGACAAGCCGCATGCCTATAGCGAATACTCCACGCCCTATGCCGGCATGCCGCAAGTGATCCGGCCCGACGGCACGTACAACTCACAAACGCGCTTCGGGCTCTATCGCTGGCATGTGATGGATCCGGTGCGCTTCGAAAGCGATCTGCGCATCACCATGCAGGCACTGGGCTGGCGCAACGACAAGGACCGCCGCTACCTGCCGCTGCAGGACGACATCGCTTCGGTCGCGTTCTGGTACCAGACGCTACCAACCGCGCCGTTCCCGCCGCTGCCGGATCGCGATTATTTGGAAGTGGTTTGAACCCTCCCCTTGAGGGAGGGTCGAAATTTGCAGAGCAAATTTCGGGGAGGGGTCACGCCGCGGTACCTCAGAATGACCCCTCCCCGAAATTCCCTGCTCACTTCGTTCGCATGAAATTTCGACCCTCCCTCAAGGGGAGGGTAGACCTAATTCGGCACATTCAGCTGCCATGACACGCCGTATCTGTCCGCGACCCAGCCGAATTTCCGGCTGAAGCCGTAATTGTCCAGCGGCATGAAAGCGCGTCCGCCGTCCGACAGTTTTGCGAAGACGGGATCGATCTCTTCCTCATCGTCGAAATCGACGAACAGCGAAATGGACGGCGTGAAGGTGAAGGCGTGTTTCACCGTGCTGTCGACGCACAAGAATTCCCGCCCATTCAGAGAGAATGTCGCCTGCAGGACAGAACCTTCCCTGCCCGCTTCTCCGGGACCGTAACGCAGGATGCGCACGATACGGGAATTGGGAAACAGCGAGACGTAGAAGCCCATCGCTTCTTCGCAACTGCCGTCGAACATCAAAAAGGGCGTGACCGTCGGTCCCATGATTTTATTTTCCCCTTAAGCGGTGAATGCTTTTGCCATTCTGGCGCCGGCAGACAGCAAGCCGCTGTCCGACGTGACGGTGACGAGGTCGAAGCCCTTTTCGATCATCGCTTTGGCATACGCGACCGTAATGCAGAAAATTCCCGAGCGCAGCTTGGCACGTTTCGCCGCCGCGAGAGTCCGGTCAATCGCTTCCATCACAACGGGATCGACCTGGTCCGGCCGCGGCTCACGTCCCAATGACAATCCCAGATCGGACGGCCCAATATAGAGCATATCGAGCCCAGGCACGGCCGCGATGGCGTCGACACTCTTGAGCGCCTTCGCGGATTCGATCTGCACAATGGAAAGCAGCGTATCGTTAGCGTGGACTATGTAGTCGGCACCCGCATAAAGCGCGGCGCGCGCCGGGCCCACGCTACGATAACCGGCCGGCGGATAGCGGCAGGCGCCCACGAAACGTGCGGCATCCTCGGGCGTGTCGACATTGGGACAGAAGACGCCGTAGGCCCCAGCATCCAGCGCGCGCATCACATCGCCGGGCGCATTCCACGGCACGCGCACCAGCGGCACGGTGCCGGTGGTGGAGATCGCCGTCAGCTGCGCGCACATGGCGGCGGTGTCGATTTGGCCGTGCTGCATGTCGATGGTGAGGCTGTCCCAACCCTGATGCGTCAGCATTTCGGCACCCAGCGAGGAGGGAAGCGTGAGCCAGGCATTGGTTGCCGCTTTGCCGGTCTTCCAGAGATCTCTCAGTTTATTCGCGCGCATGGGTCCTCGTTTCGTCTTCTCTATACCCAAATGCGCGCGTTCGGGGCAGTCTTGTGATGACAACCAGGGGACCGCCATGACGCGTTTTGTGCCGCTGCTTGCCATGCTGCTGCTGAGTGCGCCCTGCGCTCGCGCGGACACGCCGGATTCCGGTATGGCCGGTATATGGCGCGTGATTGGTGCGGCGCCGGCACCTTGGGCGAAACCGCATGCGCTCGCAAAAGCCGAAGCGCCGCTCCTGGAATACGCGTTTGACTTTGCAGATGGCGAAGTGAAGGGCGGTGCCCCGCTCGCCTGCAAACATACTAAATATCGCGCGCTGGTGGTGGAACTGAAGGGACTCTTTCAAGGCAAACTTCCCTCGGCGAAAGCTTATGACATCGCCAAGGCGATGAACCTGCAGCCTCCGGAAACCACCGACTTCAGAGTCGCGTGCGATGGCGGAAGTTTCGACTACTACGTCGACCATGACGGCAATCTTCAGATGGCGCTGAAGGATGTAATCTATACGCTGCAGCGCCCTGAGCCGATCGAAACCAATGACGTCAAGCCGGGCTATAGCGGCCCCAGTTTCGATTGCCTGAAAGCCAAGACGACGGCGGACAAGCTTATCTGTTGGGACGCGGCACTCTCCAAATCCGATTCCGATCTGGCTGTTTCTTACGCGCAACTCAAGAAGAGCGAATCGGTGGAAGGCTTTGCAGCGATTCAGACGACGCAGCGCATCTGGCTCGCTTACGCGCTCAAATCCTGCGGCGCAACCGGCGCCATGCCCGACAATCCCGGCGACAAACGCACCATGACCGATTGCCTCAACGACGAGTATCGCGACCGCGCCGATACGCTTGGCGGCGCGAAAGTTCTCAAATCCGGCGCTCTCGTGCTGGAACCGAGGCTTCGCACTTTCACCAAGCTCAAGCCGCCGACCAGCGATACCGATTTCTCTCCGCTGATGAGCGGAGGCCCGCAAGCGGCGGCATTCAATGCCTGGATCGCGAAGTCCTTCAGGCTATCCAAGCGCCGCATGGACGACAAGGACCTGTTCGCCTTCGGTAGCGATATTCCGGAAGGCATGAAGCTTTACGCCCGGCGCACCTATTCCGTCACGCGGTTCGATTCGAAGATCGTCAGCCTGCAGGTCGCGACCTACGATTATACGGGCGGCGCCCATGAAGCGATCGCCGAGTCGGCGCTCAGCTGGGACATGGCCAAATCCAAGCCCCTGTTGCTCGGCGACGTGTTCGCCAAAGGCAAAGCCTGGAAGAAATTCGTCAGCGATTTCTGCCTCAGGGATCTCAAGGATCAATTTGCGGCCCAGCAATCGCCGGAACCGGACGCTGCTGCCATTGAAGCCGTCATAGCAGACGGCGGCAATTGGCTGTTCGCCAAGGACCATGCGCGCATCCACTTCACGGAGTATGCCATTGCCAGTTTCGCCGCCGGCGAATTCGACGTGGACATTCCCTATACGACGCTGAAGCCTTATCTGAAGGCGGCCGCGCCCTTACTTTGAGGTGACTATGAGAAAACTTTGGATCGGGTTCGCGATTGTCTTGATCGCGGCGAGCGGCGTGACCTTCGCCTACGGCGCACGGCTCGGCATGCTCGCGGAGCTTCTGTTCGCCCATCCGCCGAAGGCGCCGTTCGATGTGGCCACGGCGCCGTCGGCGCCGGACTACGCCAAACAGGGGTCTTGGGCGGCACTGCCCCAGATGAAGGACGCGAGCGACGTGGCGCCGCAAGGCTACGCTCCCATCGATCCCGCCAAGGCCGATGTCGACGTCTTCTTCATCCATCCCACGAGCTATTTTTCCACCGATCGCTGGAACCAGCCGATCGATGATGCCGACACCAACACGCGCACCGACAACGGCTCGATCCGCAATCAGGCGAGCGTATTCAACGGCTGCTGCCGCATCTACGCGCCGCGCTACCGTCAGATGACGTTCGGCGGCTTCCTCGAATATTCGGACTCTTCGAAGAAGGCGATGGATCTGGCCTATTCCGACGTGAAACGCGCCTTCGAATACTATCTCGCCCACTACAACAAATCGCGGCCCTTCATCATCGCCTCGCACAGCCAGGGCTCGCGCCACGCCGTGCGCTTGATCCAGGAGATGATCGACAACACTGAACTTCGCGGCCAGTTCGTGGCCGCCTACATCGTCGGCAATTGGGTGAAGCAGGATTGGTTCGACAAGGATCTGAAGACCATCAAACCGTGCGAGCGCGCCGACGACACCGAATGCGTGCTCACCTGGAGCACTGTCCTGGAAGGCGAGGATGCGCAAGTCCAGCGCGCAGGTTTTGCCAAGCGCTCCGGTCTCTCACCGGAAGCTGCCAACACGCGCTATGTCTGTACCAATCCTCTCAGCTGGACGATGGGGCCCGCGCTTGCGCCGGCAACTTTGGATATCGGTGGTTGGGTTTATGGCACCGGCACGGCGCCGCGCGCTCCCGATCCCAATTTGGTTTCGGCGCGCTGCGACAACGGCGCGCTCTATGTCAGTAAGCCCGAAGGTCTGCTCTATAGCGCGCGCGTTCTGCCCGGCGGCAACTATCACAACTACGACTACCAGCTCGCTTATCTGAACATCCGCAAGAACGCGCAGGATCGGGTGAAAGCTTTTATGGACTCCCGCGATTGAGCCAAGCCTCGACCACCTGCTTGATTGCAGGCGGCGGACCGGCCGGCATGATGCTCGGCTATGTGCTGGCGCGTGCCGGTATCGCCGTGACGGTGCTCGAGAAGCATGCCGATTTCCTGCGCGATTTCCGCGGCGACACCATTCATCCCTCCACGCTCACGGTGATGGACGAGCTGGGCCTGCTGGAGGATTTCCTCAAGCGCCCGCACCAAAAGATCTATCGCGCGCAAGGCGAAATCGGCGACACGCGCGTGCAACTGGCCGATTTTTCCCATCTTCCCGGGAAATGCCCTTTCATCGCCTTCATGCCGCAATGGGATTTTTTGAACTTTCTCGCCGAAAAGGCGCGCGCTTTGCCCAGCTTCAGCTTGATGATGCAGGCCGAAGCGACCGGGTTGCTGCGCGAAGGCGGCTGTGTCGTCGGCTGCAGCGTTCAAACTGCCAATGGACTGAAAGAAATCCGAGCGGACCTCACAGTGGGCGCAGATGGCCGTCAATCGCTGTTGCGCGATGTTTCGGGATTGAAGGTGCGCGATCTGGGCGCGCCGATCGACGTGGTGTGGTTCAAGCTTGCCGTCCGCCGCAACGACAGTCCCGCCGTGTTCGGCCGCATCGCCGACGGACAAGTGATGGTGATGCTCTATCGCGACGATTACTGGCAATGCGCGCTCATCATCCGCAAAGGTGCGATGGATGACGTAAAAGCGCGCGGCATCGATGCTTTTCGCGCCCGCGTGGCCGCTCTCGCGCACCGCACAAATGCCGACGAAATCCAAAGCTGGAACGACGTGAAGCTGCTCAGCGTAAAAGTGGACCGGTTGGAGCACTGGCATCTTCCGGGCCTGCTGTTCATCGGCGATGCGGCGCATGCCATGTCGCCGGTCGGCGGGATCGGCATCAATCTGGCGATCCAGGATGCCGTGGCGACCGCAAATATTTTGGCTGAGCCGCTGCGAAAGAATGCGCTCAGCGAAACCGATCTCGCCCGCGTGCAGAAGCGGCGCATGCTACCGACCCGCGTCACCCAGGCCTTTCAGGTGTTCGCCCAGAACAATGTGCTCGGTGCGGTCCTGGGCAGCGGACGGACACCGGCGGTACCCGGCATTGTCAAACTCTTGCAGCGCTGGCCCGTTTTGCAGCGAATTCCCGCACGCATGATCGGCCTGGGATTGCGGCCCGAGCACGTGAAGATACCGCTGCACTGAAGGGATGCGCAGCCACGTGCCCGATTGTGTCGCTCACTGCCGTGAAATGTCGGGTTAGTCCAGGCGCCAGCGTTCCCAGGCGAGTCCGTTCTCAACGCCGCTGTCGTCGGATCCATGCATCCGTTGCCAACCGTGGGCCCGATAGAACCCGCGTGCCTTGTCGTTCTTCGCATCGAGCTTGAGCGTTAAAGGTCCCGTGGCGTGGGCCCTCACATGCGCGACGAGCGCGCGCCCCACGCCCAAGCCCTGCGCATCTGGATCGACATAGAGGCTGTGCAAGAAGTTCTCCGGCGCATAGAAGGACGCCATGCCGACGATGCGCGATCCAAAGCGGGCCACAAAGACTTCTTCTTCCTCCGCGGTGCGCAGAAAATTCGCAGCCTGGGCGTCGGCTTCCGGGCGCCAGGGAAACGCCGCGCGGCGGCTTCGTTCATAGACTTGTGCCGCGGCGTCGATCTCTGCGCGCGTCGTGGCGCGGGAGATGGAGATTTCCAGTGTCTTGCAGGCAGGCCGCTTCATAGGAAGCGAGCCTACATCTGCATCGTCCAGCCTTCTACGCCCATCGCGGCCTGGCGCACCGCTTCGGTGAGCGTGGGATGGGCGTGGCTGGTGCGCGCGATGTCTTCGCTGGCGGCGCCGATCTCGATGGCAAAGGCGGCTTCCTGGATGAGATTGCCCGCTTCGGCGCCCAGGATATGCACCCCAAGCACGCGATCGGTCTTCGCATCCGCCAGCACTTTCGCGAAGCCTTCGGTTGCCGCGATGGTCTTGGCGCGCGCGTTGGCGGTGAAGGGAAATTTGCCGGTCTTGTAGGCGATGCCGGCGGCTTTCAATTCTTCTTCGGTTTTTCCGACACTGGCCACTTCCGGCGCGGTGTAGACGACCGCTGGAATGGCGTCGTAGTTCACATGGCCGGACTTGCCGACGATGTTTTCGATACACGCGACGGCTTCGTCTTCGGCCTTGTGCGCCAGCATCGCGCCTTCGCGGCAATCGCCAACGGCCCAGATGCCGTCGACACTGGATTTGAAATGCGCATCGGTCGCGACGCGCCCGCGCGCGTCGAGCTTTACGCCGACCGCGTCCAAGCCGAGCCCGCCAGTGTAAGGCCGCCGTCCGATGGAGACGAGCATGACGTCTGTCTCGATCGTCTGCGGCGTGCCGCCGGAAGCCGGTTCGACCGTGACGCTGAGCGCGCCGTTCTTCTTCTCGACGCCCACCACCTTGGTGGAAAGCTGAAACTTCATGCCCTGCTTGGCGAGAATGCGCTGAAATTGCCTGCCGATTTCGCCGTCGAGGCCGGGCGTGATGCGGTCGAGGAATTCCACCACTATCACATCGCTGCCGAGACGGCGCCACACCGAGCCCAACTCGAGTCCGATATAGCCTCCGCCCACCACCAGAAGGCGCTTGGGCACTTCGGCGAGCGAAAGCGCGCCGGTGGAGGACACGATCTGCTGCTCGTCGATGGTGACGCCAGCAAGCGGCATCACGTCGGATCCGGTGGCGATGACGATGTGCCTGGCGTCGAGCATGCGCACGGAGCCGTCGGCCAGCTTTACCTCGACTTTGCCGGGCGCCGCGATTTTGCCTTCGCCGACGATGGCTTCGGATTTGTTTTTCTTGAGCAGGAACTCGACACCGCGGGTGAGTTCGCTCACCACCTTGGTCTTGTGCGCCATCATGCCGGGAAGATCGAGACTGACGGACGTCTTGATGCCGAGCTTGGGAAATTCCTTCGCGGCTTCGTCGAACAAATGGCTGGTATGCAGCAGCGCCTTGGAGGGAATGCAGCCGACATTCAGGCAGGTGCCACCGAAGACCCCGCGCTTGTCGATGCAGGCGCTCGTCAGGCCCAATTGGCCGGCGCGGATCGCGGCATTGTAGCCGCCAGGCCCGCCGCCTATCACCACGACATCGAACTGGTCAGCCATCACTATCGTCCCTTACATCAGCTCCCCCTTGTGGGGAGGTCGAAATTTGCGAAGCAAATTTCGGGTGGGGGGAAGCGTTAAAGAATAAAACTCGTTCGACACTTCCCCCCACCCGAAAAATCCTTCGCTGTGCTGCGGATTTTTCGACCTCC
>JACQDN010000049.1 GCA_016201105.1 Pseudomonadota bacterium | reverse complement strand
TCGCCTTCAACTGCTCGGGCGGACTGTTGGTATGCACGTCTCCATTGGTAAGCAGCAACGAGTGGACGCGATCTGGATGATTGGCGGCCAAGAGTTGAGCAACTGCCGTTCCGCTGTCGTTGGCGATGAGATCTGCGCGATCGATGTTCAGCGCGTCCATGGCCGAAACAATCATCTGAGATTGGTTCAAGGGCGACAGGTCCTGGTCGGCGGGAACTCGCGTATAGCCCAGTCCCATGAAATCCACCGCAATGCAGCGACGCGTGTTCGCGAGGCGCACCATCGAACCGCGCCAGTGATACCCGTTGAGAGGCCACCCATGCAGGAAGACGGCGGCGGGTCCATGTCCGCACTCGACGTAAGCAATCTCGCCGTATTCTAAACTGAGGAAACGCCGTGCCGCGCGAAATGCACACACAGAATCTTCGACAAACGGAGACGCCTCAGAGGCTCCCACTCCCACAAGACCAGCCGCCATTGCTCCCACACTCCGTGTTAGAAATGTGCGCCGGTTAAGCGCACTACAGTTGCTTTCCCTCATGTCGTTGGCCCTGACCTCGTCGCGTGCGGATTCCGACCCCGTCTAGAAAGCCATGATGTCTGCGGACCCGCTGTCGAATTCTTTAGCAAATCGTCGATGCGCGGGCCGAATTGCTCGAAGGATGGTCGAAGCGATGCCATTCAAGTCTGGCAATGGCCCGCAGACGACCGGGACACATCCGCTTTCTGGCGCAACCGCAGCCCAGTGCCTATACTTCCGTCATGAATTCGCTCGCTCCCCCGGCGGAATTTCAAATCACTCAGCTGCTTGCGACGCCGACTGTGCGTATTCGCGACGTCCGCTGCGAGGGTAGCCGCCGACACATGGGTGCGGAGGAGCGTGCGGTTCGAACCTATTTGGTCTACCCCTACCGGGGCATCTATGTACGCCATGTCGGCGTCGACGACTCCGTCGCTGAACCCAATCAGGTGCTCTATTTCAATGCGGGAGAAAGCTACCGCGTCAGTCATCCCATCGCCGGAGGCGATTCAAGCTTCGTGGTGGAGCCTGAAGAGTCCATCCTCCGCGAGCTGGCGCCCAAGGAACGGTTGCTCGATGGCGAGCCGCTCCGCTTTCGCATCCAACGCTCGAGGCTGGACACGCGAGCACAAGCGCTGGCCGCTCTGCTGCGTCACAGCCTGAAAACCGGGGTCATCGAGCAGCTCGAGGCGGAAAGCTTGGCGCTGACGCTGATTCGCCGCACGCTGGGTCCAAACACCTCCCGCGAACCCACGGGCAGCAGTGGTCACCGCAAGCTCGTTGATAGGACAAAATTGGTGCTGTCGGGCGACCTATCGCGGCGCTGGGCGCTGAGCGACATTGCGGCCGAAGTCGGTGTCTCGCCGGTCTACCTCACCCAGGTGTTTCAGCGCGTGGAGGGAGTTCCGCTCTATCGCTATCAACTGCGCTTGCGGCTCGCTCAGGCGCTGGATCTCATCGGGAAGGAGAAGGATCTGACAAGCATCGCGCTGGATCTGGGCTTCTCCAATCACAGCCATTTTACGTCGGCTTTTCGCCAGGCCTACGGGCGCTCTCCCAGCGCTTTCAAGGATATCGTGCTCAGCAAACAGGGTCGCTAAAGATTTCGAAAGCGGCCAAAAATCCCTTGTGATTAATGTCCCTCCGCCGATTGACGGCATGAATGGAGAAGATCATGGCGGAAAAGACCTGTGCGGCTTGCGACTGCAAGCTCGATGCAAATCCCATCAAGGTGAAGATCGGCGGAAAGACCGTCGAGGTGTGCTGCGACGAATGCGCCCAAAAATTGGGCGAAGCGAACGCTCCGGCCAAGAAGTAGTCGGCGACGTTCGTCTAACTTCCCTTTTGAAAGAGCAGAGATGAATCGGAAACGTCCAGTCGGGCGAAGGCTCAGTGTGCCTACGGCGTCCGGCAAGATCGGCTACGTAGAAGTGGGCGAGGGGCCGGTCCAGTCGCAGGAAACGCCGCTATGATGCGCTCATTGGTATCGGGAATTGCGCTGCTCCTTCTGTGCAGCAGCACTGTTGCAGGCAAAAGCAGCGCCACCGTTCATTGGGGCCCCAGCGATTGTATTTACTTTGGTCAAAGCGTTGCCGCTTCCCTAAAAACGGCGCAACCGGGAAAGGCGACCGATGATGCTCGCGCACAGGGTCGCTTGGGTGAGCGAAACTGTGCGGCTCTCAGATATGACCGGGGCGTCCGGCATTATTTGCGCGCCACGGAACTGCTGTACGCCGGTGAGTGAGCGCAACCGCACCATCGATCGGATGACGGGCTGCGGCTTGCGACGGGATGAAAGCAAAGTGAGAGACATGATCGAACGATTGAAATGGTTGCCGGCAGCAACGGTCATCGCAACTGGACTGGTCGGGGGTGTCTGCACGTCGCTTGCGTCAAATCATCTTGATGCGCCGAGTGTCATCGCCAATCCACAGGCAGACATCGGCGATGTTTACGCCTGGACGGCAACCGACGGGCGACACTTGAATCTTGTAATGACAATCGTGGGTCATAGTTTTTCCGACAGGTTGCAATATGTATTTCACATTGACAGCGGAAAGCAGTTTGGCAAAACGATCGCGACGACGACAATTGTTTGCCGGTTCCAATCCTCGACGGCAGTGGATTGCCGAGCGGGCAGGGCCGATGAAGCGCGCGGCGATCCCAGCGGCCTAGACGGCCTCTACGGGCGCAACCATCGTTTCCGCGTTTTCGCCGGATTACGGGCCGATCCATTCTTCAACAATGTCAGGGGAACAAGGGCGGCGTATCAAACGGCAGCAGCGGCTTTGACGAATGGAACTGCGGCGGATTCGGCGGGATGTCCAGTCTTCAGCCGGGCGGCTTCCCAAGCAATCATGGATCAATGGCAGCATACCGATGGCGGTCCGGCGACGAATTTTCTCGCTGGCTGGTCGGCGTCGGCGCTTGTTATTTCGGTCGATCTCGACCTCGTCAACAAAGGCGGAAAATTGCTGGCGATTTGGGGTGCAACGGTTGCACCCGATCGGCAACTTAATCGCGAAGGCCGGCCTCTGACGCAACAAGCATTGCTGCGACCGCTGACGCGCGATGATGCGAGCGACAGGTTGAAAGAACAATATGCTGCGGCAAGCCCGGCCACATCGAAACAGTTCGTGCCAGAAATCGAGAAATCTCTGGCTCTGTATGATGGCTTTGACGGCAAGTGCGGAAATCAGTTGTTCGCCGATCCGGAAGCCTCGCCATCGATTCGCTACCACAGGCTTGCGACGTTGCTCGTGGACGATCGCCTTTGGGTCAATAGCGCCTCATCGGTATGCACGCAGCTCTTTGCCGTCGAACTCGCCAATCTGGGCGGCCAGACTGCGTTGCGTTGGGACTGTGGGGGCAGAACGATCGATTACAACACTTCAAACGTTTACAGATCGCGCTTGGTCGATGGGACAAACACCAGCGTCGACGATGGAGTTGAGCGCGCCGACCGACCCACTTCCGTGACGGCGTTTCCGTTCTTGGCGGCGCCAGGCCCGAGCGTGGCGCCGAAGTACTAAACGGCGCGACGCCGACGGCTGGGTGAGGTTTAGCGTGAATTTGTCTCGGCAATCTACACGGCCAGTGCACGTGGCGGCGCTCCTCGCAGTCAGCGTCGCAATGCTTGTGACCTTCGCCAATCCGGCGATGGCGCACACGGGCACCGGCCTTCCCGGCGGCTTCGTGTCGGGCTTCGAACATCCATTCACGGGCCTCGACCATCTGTTGGCGATGATTTCGGTCGGACTCTGGGGCGCGTTCCTCGGTCGGCCTCTGATCTACACACTTCCCGTCATCTTCCCCGTCGTGATGGTGGGCGGCGCGGCAATGGGAATGTTCGACGTCGTTCTGCCCCCCGTCGAGATAGGCATCGCGCTTTCCGTGATGGTGTTGGGCGGTTGTATTGCGCTGGCAGTCAAGGTGCCGGTCTGGGCAGCCTCTCTCATCGTTGGCACATTTGCCGTGTTCCATGGCTACGCGCACGGAAGAGAACTGCCGTCGGCGGCCGATCCAATCGGTTATAGTATAGGTTTTGTACTCGCGACTGGCTCGTTGCACGTCGTGGGTATCGGCATCGGGCTTCTCAAGGATCGCTCCGGCTGCGCCGTCGCGACGCAAAGCTTGGGTGTTGTCATCGCCATTGTGGGCGCTTGGTTTCTCAAAAAGGCAATCGGCCTTTGAGGGGCGGAGCGCTCCCACCGGCACTGATCTGCGCCGCACTCGGGTTGGCGCTGGCTTTCGCGCCGCGAGACTCTTGGGCGAAGAGCGTTGTCGGACTCGCGGTGACAGCGATCGCCGTCACCTTCGCGCCTTTGCCGGCGGCATGGCTGGAGGCCGTTTTTCTAGCCACCTGGATTAGTGTGGCCGCAAATGCTGCAAGCGTTCACTTGCCTGGCGGGATCACTTCACGCGGAGCGCTCGCGCTGTCTCTCAACACCGGCATTTGGTGCGGTGCGGTGATCGCGCTTTCTGGCTCACGTCTTGATTTGGTCAAGGCGCTGCCTTGCGTATTCATTCTTGTTCCTGCCGCGTGGATTGTCCGTCGGCATACACCAATCATCGTGAAGGTAGTTTCGAGCTGGCTGATCGCCGTGGCGGTTCTAGCCGCGACGCTGCAATTTCTGCCTGTGACTCCGGGCTACATGCCCGACCATTTGGAGTAAGGCTCAATCGTGCCCGCTCCCTTCCGCCAGCGGCTGATCGATCTGCGTCGCGCTGCGCTGTTCGCGGCAATGGCCAGTCTTATCGCCGCCAACTCAGCCGCGGCGCATGATTTCTGGGTCCAGCCGCAGGCGTACTGGGTCAAGCCCCAAGCTGAGACGACCGTGACTTTGCAGGTGGGCCACGGACCTTTTCGGCAGCGCTCTCCCATCCCCTTGCACAGGATCACCCGCTTCATGGCGGTTGCGCCGGATAGGGGAGTGATTGATCTGCGCGCGAATCTGCACCTCGGCGCCAAAACCGAGGACGGCGCTTTCCGTTTCCGGGCCCCGGGCGCTTACGTAATAGTCTTTAAGACGGACGATCATGCGCAGAGCTTCCTGCCGGCCATCCGCTTCAACGACTATCTCAATTTCGAGGGGCTCACGCTCGCCTTGGAACAAAGGAAACGCACCCACCAGATGGATGCGGACGGATCGGAGAACTACAGCCGCGTGGCCAAATCGATCGTGCAAGTGGGACCACCCGTGCCGGCGTCGCAGAGCCGGATCACCGAGCCGCTGGGTTTGCCGCTTGAGATCGTGCCTGAAGCGAATCCGTATTCAGAGCCGCGCCCTCCGACTTTGCCGGTGTGCGTAATCTTCGAGGGGCGACGCCTGGCAGGTGCCCTCATCATGCTCACCAATCTCGAACATGATGCCGCGCCGGTCGAAATGCATCGAACCGACCGTGCAGGACGGGCGCGTTTCAAGATGCCCACGAACGGGTATTGGCTGCTGAACGTGGTCTGGACCAAGCCACAGCCGATGTCGCGAGACACGGACTTTGAAACGACCTTTTCGAGCCTAAGTTTCGGCTTTCCTTCCAGTCGCCCTTAACAATCGAAGAGCGCTGTCACCGGAAGCGCGCATTACCACTGTCATCGGCGAAGCCGGCAGCAACATCCTCGATGTGTCGCACAACCGCATGATGACGGACATGCCGGTGAAATCGGCCGATCTCGGCATCACCATCGAGGCGCGCGATGCCGCCCACGGCCTCGAAATCCGCAAGACATTGACTGCCGCCGGCTTCGTCATTCGTTCGCACGCCCAAAGCGTGCGCGCCACGCACAGCTGAAACTCACCCTCCCTCAGGGAGGGTCGATCTCAACTTTTCGCCGCGTATTTCTGGCATTGATCGTAGAGTTCGGGAATGTCGTAGCCCTTGCACTGCGGCAGCAGCGCTTTGGCTTCACTGTCGCGCCCCTGGCCTTCGAGAACTTCGATACGCTTGGGCAGCAAGACCGGCGAATTGTCGAAGCGCGTCACCGCCTGATCCATCAGCTTCTGCGCGCCGGCGTAGTCCTTGCGCTGGATATGGATGTCGGTGAGGCGCGCATAGACTTCCCACGACGGTTCGGGCCCGTTCACGGCTGCCTCGAGGGACGCTTCAGACTGCGTTGGCTGCTTGGCGTAGTCGTAATATTCGTAAGCGACGAACTGCGTATAGGCGTGGTTCTGCGTCGGTGCGCCGGTCGATTTCTGCAACGCGGCCTTTGCGACGGGTTCCGGACGCGGCGGCGTCGTGCCGTCCGTCTTCGCAGCAACGAATTCGGCGGCATCTTCGGCCCGGCTGTAGTGATCCAGGAGGTTGGTCAGAACCGGGCGCGAGGCAAGTTTGCTGTCGGGCGACCACGCGAGCGGGGTGGGTTGGCGCGGTCGCAGATCGCGATACTCGCGGAATTCGTAATTGCTGAGCAAATCGATGCGTTCCTTGGCGGGATGATGCGAGGTCGCTTCGTCGGACATCGAATCCACGGCGGAATTGAACAGCGACATGGCCAGCGAGGCGATGCCGGTGCCCTGACTCTCGCCGAATGTGAGCCCGCCGATGCTCAGACTGGTCAAGCCGGTGGGAATGTCGTCGTCATCGTCGCCTTTGCCTTCTTTCTTCTTGCTGTCCTGCGCGTCCTTGACGGCGGCGGCGGCTTCGGCCTCCTGCTGGGCGAGTTTGTCCATCACCGAGATCGCCGCGTCGGGATCGTAACCGGCCTTCACCATCAAATCGAAACCGAGCGCATCAGCCTGGTCTTCCTGCTCGGGATCGTGCTGCGGCGCGAGCACGTTGCCAGAGAGTTTGTAGAGATGTGTGGCGGCTTCGTAGGCTTCGCCGGTGTTGACGCCGCCGATATTGAACGAAACCTTCTTGGCGACGGTATCGACCGCGGCGCCGTTCACCACCATGTAGTACTGGGATTTCTTGTACCAATCCGAATCGTGATGGCGCAGGATCGCGTGGCTCACTTCATGGGCGAGGACAAAAGCGAGTTCGTCTTCGTTTTCCAGCAATTCGAGCAAGCCGATGGTGACGACGATGGTGCCGTCCGGCGTGCAGAGCGCGGTGAATTCCGGCGCGGCCAGCACGCGCACTTCGGGTTGGAAACTCGGCGGCAGCTGCTCACCGGCCAGCACGCGCATCAGCACGCTCTTGACGTAGTCGTGCAGTTCCGGCGACGGCACGAAACCTTGCGCGCGGGCGCGCATGATGCCGAGCGAGCGCGGACGGCCCTGGATCACGTCGCTGTAGTTGACCGCCGGCTGGAAATTGTCGATCGCCTTGCCGCTCTTGGGATAACCGCTGCTGCTACCGAACAGGCTGGCATCGGCCACCGGCGAGAACGCCAGTGAGCCGCACAGGATCGTGCAAGCCGCGAGCGCGCGGCGTGAAGGTTTGACGTTCATGGACTGGGCGCTTTCGGTTTCGGGCAACCCTCGCCGAGGCCGCGCGTCGCACCGGTGCGGGCCTCGTTGCTGCCCAGCGCCAGGTTGCGGCACACCGCCGCCGTCTTGCCGTTGAAATGATAATTGACCATGTGCGGCGGCACCCAATAGGCCGTGCCGTTCACGGTGACCTTCAGCATCAGATTGGACGCACGGTCCTGGATCGGCGTGCATGCGGGAAACTTGTCCTTGTCCATCGTCAGCACGCGCTTGCCGTCGGCGGCATCGTAGAGATCGACCTGTGGTGTGCGCGCTGCAATCACAACATCGCGGGAGGTGTCGCAGGCGGCAAGCGCCGGTGTGGCAGCGACAAGGCCAAGGCCGCACAACGCGGCGAAGGATACACACTTCACGTTACGCTCTCCTCTTGCGGGTTGTTTTCGAGCAATTCGATTTCACCGATGACGTGGCGGATATAGCCCCAAATTGTGTCGGGAACGCGGAACAGCAGCATCGCCGCCAATTCCACCGCCACGAAGACCACTTCGACCCAGTTTGCAACAGAAAGTCCTGCCGCCAGGGTTAACACCAGGCCGGCGCCGAGCGCCAATCCGAAGCCCAGCCAATGCCAGGCCTGTTCGGCCAGCTTTTCCACGAAATACTCGAGCAGTTCGCCGCGCCTCGGTTCTTCACGCTTCTGGCGTTCGCGGCGCAGTCGACGCATGTGAATCCAGGTCAGGATGATGATGACGGGAATAATCGCCGCCACCTGCACCGGATTGCTGTCGAATGTCATGCCTCCAATTTCAACAACATTCTGCTCAGGCTTGCCGTTCAAGGTGATCAGATTGTCCATTGCCATGGCGTGGACGAAAACGTTTGACTGAAGTCCGTTCACGGGCGTGAAGGACTTGTCTTGCGCGCCTTCCAGGCCGCCGCCGTAAAAGACGATGCGGTCCTTGGCGAGGTGCGCGACGTCGGCGTCGTTGTCGCCCCTCATCAGCGATTCTACGGGAATGATGCTGCTATAGGGGCAGCGCGATTTGACGGCGTCTGTGTCGAAGAAGGCGAGAAAGATGCGGCGCCAGAAACCCAGATTCAATTCGCAGGATCGAAGCCGGCCTTTCTCGTCGGTCAGGTGCATCCATTTGGCGTTGATGGGATCGGAACGCGTCCCCCAGACAAGTTCCATCAAGCCTTCCGGCGAGACCCTCGGCTTTTTGTGGTACAGATCCTCATAGACGCGCAAGGCAAGGGACGGGCACGTTCCGCCGACTTTGCCATTGGCAAAACATTTGCCTTCAATCGGGTACTGCCGCACGATTCCATGATTGACGAGGATGGTGGGATCAAGAAACGTGACGTTCTTCTTGGCGAGTTGGGGTAAAACGGCGTTGGCACCATCCGGCACGTCGTTGGCGAACTCAAAATAGAGCGGAACACCTTGTTTCTTGTAACGATCGATTTCTTCTAGAAGATCGGGAAGCGTGCCGTCATCTTTTCTTTGATCGACGAAGAGAAAATCCACCACGACCGCTTTGGGTTGCAACGCCAGCAAAGCGTCCAGCGCGATGGCGTGCTTTCCGTACTTCCATGGCCAACCGGTATCGGTCAGGTGCAGTGTATTTTCACTGATGAGCGCAACCGACACCTTCTCGTGTCCAGTTCTGGGGTAGAGATAGGGACCTGTGATGAGAAGCTCGGAAACATCCTGCGTGTAGCGTTGGGTGAGGTCGCTGAATCCGAACGGGTTCATCACGATCTGATAGGACGCCAGCACGAACAGCAATGCGAAAACGAACCAGAATGGAACGCGCTGCTTGTGCACATCCATTTTTTCGCGGTCGGGTTTTCGCGCACGCTCAATCGCGCGACCGACCCGTCCTCGGGGGGTAGTCAGAGGTTTCGCCATGGTGATCCGCTTGCTGACCCATGACGATACCACGGGAGGAAATTGGCGGAAACGAGATCCGTTACCTGCTGAATTTTTCCGAAAGAATGATGGATGACACCGTGCGCGCCACGCCGGTGGCTTTTCCGATGCGATCCAGAATGGCGTCCATCTTGGACGGCGTGTCGGTCTCGACCATGGCGATCATGTCATATCCTCCGGAAACTGCGGATAGCGAGCGCACTTCCGCCATGCGCTTGAGTTCCGAAGAGACGCGGTCGGCCTGTTTGGGATCGGCCGAAATCATCACGATGGCGCGCAGCTTTCGCGTCTCGGCGGCTTCGGAGAGCCTGACGGTATAGCCCTTGATGGTACCTTCGCGTTCGAGCCGGGCCAGGCGCTCCTGCACGGTGGAGCGCGCCAAGCCGAGCTTGCGGGCCAGCGACGCAGTCGGTTCGCGGGCATTGGCCTTCAAAAGAGAAACGAGTTCGGCATCGCCGGGCCTCATCCTTCGGGGCTCTCCTTCGCTTCGCTGCGGATCGCACCTCAGGATGACGCCTTCGTCGTGCTGAGGTGCCGCCTCGGCGGCCCCGAAGCACGGCAGATCGCCGGAAGGTCCTGCGATTCGCCGGATCATAGATCAATTTCCGGCACTTCGCCGCCTCCCGCCCGTCACGTCAGGGGCGTACTAAGTCCCTGTTTTGACCGGAGGAATTCTCGTGAAGAAAGTCATGCTCGTCGGCGGCGGCAAAATCGGCGTCGCCATCACCGAATTCCTCTCAGGCTCCGGCGACTATCGCGTCACCGTCGCCGATCGCGACCGGGCCAGTCTCGAGCGCATGCCGCACAAGAGCAGCGTCGAGCTGCGTCAGGTGGACATCAGCGATGCGCACGAATTCAGTCACGAAATCGAAGGCCATGACGTCGTGCTCTCTGCGACGCCCTATCACCTGACGAACACGGTGGCCGACGCCGCCAAACGCGCGGGCGCGCACTATCTCGATCTCACCGAAGACGTCGAATCCACGCGGCATATCAAGAAGCTCGCCGAAGGCGCCAAAACGGCGTTCATCCCCCAATGCGGTCTCGCGCCGGGCTTCATCTCGATCGTCGCCAACGATCTCACCTTGAAGTTCGAGAAGCTGCGCGACGTGAACATGCGGGTGGGTGCGCTGCCGGTGTTTCCGCACAATGCGCTCAAGTACAATCTCACTTGGTCCACCGACGGCCTCATCAACGAATATTGCAATCCGTGCGAATCCATTCGCGACGGCCATCGCGGCGAGGTGCCGGCGCTGGAGGAACTCGAAGAGTTCGCGCTCGACGGCACCGAATACGAAGCTTTCAACACTTCGGGCGGGCTCGGCACGCTGTGCGACACGCTGGAAGGCAAGGTCGACAATCTCAACTACAAGACGGTGCGCTATCCGGGCCACCGCGACATCGTCAAAATGCTGGTACGCGATCTGCGCCTGGGCATGCGCCGCGACGTGCTGAAGGACGTCCTGGAAACGGCGATCCCCATCACCTACCAGGACGTGGTGCTGATCTTCGTGACGGTGTCCGGCTGGCGCGAGGGCCGGCTGACGCAGGAAAGTTATGCCAAGAAGATCTATGCCCAGACCGTGGGCGACCGTCTGATGAGCGCCATTCAGGTGACGACGGCGTGCGGCATTTGCGCGATGACCGATCTTTTGTTCGAGGGCAAACTGCCGCAAAAAGGTTTCGTGCGTCAGGAAGAAGCCAGGCTCAGCGATTTTCTGAACAACCGCTTCGGCCGGTACTACGCCAAGGGATTGTGACCGTTGATCTGACGAACGCCACTTTATGCCGATCGCAGTTTTCTTCGCGTAGCAGATGCAATTGGTTCGCGACTGCCGCTAAATTGGCTCAAACTTCTCGGGGCAGGGCCAAACCGTGATCAACTACATCCGCAAGCACTGGCGCGGGGAATTTTCGCTGCCGCACGCCTATTGGGTGAATGGTGTTCTATTTGGTCTGCCGCTGAATATTTACTTCCGGACTATCGACGCGATCGTAAAATACGACCAGTCGTTTTCTCCACTATGGGCGCTCGAATGGATCATGTTGCCCATTGTGATGTCCATTCCATTTTTCATCTGGCAAATCGTGGGTATCTGGCGCAGCGCCGGGCGGTCCATAACCGAAGGCAGGAAATTCTGGGCGTGGATTGCGCGGATTATCATGATCTTGAATCTGCTGGTGATCCTCGTGTTTCTTGTGATGCTTTTCGTGTTCGGTGTTGCCCTGGTCAATGGCGCGCTGAAGGACTCGAACTCTGCATTCGCTGTCCATGCGAAGGGCAATATCGTCGAATTCAGCGGTACGATCACTTTCGAGTCGACGAAAGCTGCGTTGCCATTGTTGGAGCGCAAGAATACGACAAGATTGATCATCGACAGCAATGGTGGGTTTGTCGGTCCCGCGCTGAAACTCGCTCAAGCCGTCAAGGCAAAGAAGTTGGAGGTTGTCGCTGTCGGTCAATGCGCATCGGGGTGCGCGATGGTGCTCGCCGCCGGAGCCGATCGGTTCACTACACCGACGACGCTGATCGGATTGCATTCAAGTTCCGTGGACGGCTTCGAAAATGCGGATATTATCCCCGATCAGAGCGCTCAAGAGGATGAGTTTTACCGCGGCGCGGGACTTTCCCCGGAATTTATCGCAAAGTTCCGCAAGTATCGCGGAAAGACGTCGCTATACTATCCCACGATGCGCGAGGCGATCGTCCAGGGCCTTGTTACCGGTGTGCTCGACAGGGACCGGAGATTGTTCGTTTCGGGCATGGATTGGTGTTCCGCCCACTTGGAGGAATGCGATCGCACGGGTTTGCAGAACTATGAGATCGCGAAAAGCAAGAAGCACTAATGCCTGAAATCGATCGAAATGTGTTGCCCGTGCGTTCCGGTGGACAAGCGCTCGTTGAAGCGCTGAAGATTCACGGCACCACGCACGCGTTCTGTGTGCCGGGCGAATCCTATCTTGCCGCGCTCGACGCGCTCTACGACGCGCGCGACAGTATCAAGCTCATCACCTGCCGCCAGGAAGGCGGCGCGGCCAACATGGCCGAAGCCTTCGGCAAACTGACGGGCCGTCCCGGCATCTGCTTGGTGACCCGCGGACCGGGCGCCACCAATGCCTCGATCGGCGTGCATACGGCGTTCCAGGATTCCACCCCGATGATCCTTTTCGTCGGGCAGGCCGATCAGTCCATGCTGGACCGCGAAGCGTTTCAGGAAGTGGACTTCCGCGCCATGTTCGCGCCGCTGGCCAAATGGTCGGCGGAAATCCGCGACGCGAACCGCATTTCTGAATATGTCGCCCGGGCCTTTCACGTCGCGATGTCGGGACGTCCGGGTCCCGTGGTGCTGTCGCTGCCGGAAGATGTGCTCAGCGCGCCTTGCACTGCGCCTCAGGCAAAGCCGGTTCGCAAAACGGAAGTCTCGCCATCGCCAGACGTCATTCGGCGTCTGCACACGATGCTGATGCAAGCCCAGCGGCCGTTCCTGGTATTGGGCGGGACGGGCTGGAATCAGAACGCCATCGCCGACATCAAGAGTTTCGCCGACAAGTTCGATCTGCCGGTCTGCACCTCGTTCCGCGCCAAAGATCGCTTCGACAACACCCATCGCAACTATTGCGGCGATCTTGGCATCGGCGCCGATCCCAAGCTGGTCAAGCGCATCGAGGAGAGCGATCTGCTCATCGTGGTCGGCGCGCGGCTGGGCGAAATGACGACCGATGGCTACACGCGGCTCACGGTGCCGTCGCCCAGGCAGCCGCTGATCCATGTGCATCCCAGCGCCGATGAGTTGAACCGCGTCTATCAGGCGGAAGTGGCGATTGCCTCCAATGCGGCCCCGTTCGCGCGCGCGGTGTCCGACCTTTCGACACCCGCCAACGTGAAATGGCGCGCATGGCGGCGCGAGGCCCGCGCCGATTACGAAGCCTGGGCCAAACCCGTGACGGCACCGGGCGACGTCAATCCCGCCGATATCTGGGCGTGGCTGACCGCGCATCTTCCAGCCAATGCGATTATCGCCAATGGCGCGGGCAACTATGCCGCCTGGCTGCATCGCTTCTATCTCTATCGCGGGTTTCCCACTCTGCTGGGCCCGACCAGCGGCGCGATGGGCTACGGTGTGCCGGCCGCCGTGGCGGCGAAAATTCTCTATCCCGATCGTACCGTGCTGTGCGCGGCAGGCGACGGCTGCTTCCTGATGAACGGTCAGGAATTGGCGACCGCCGTGCAGTATAACGCCAACATCATTGTGCTGGTGTTCGACAATCAGATGTACGGTACCATCCGCATGCATCAGGAGCGCGAATTTCCCGGACGCGTCCTGGGCACCGATCTGCAGAATCCCGATTTTGTGGCGCTGGCGCGCGCTTATGGCGCCGTCGGGTTTCACGTGAAACGCACCGAAGATTTTGCCGATGCCTATCGCGAGGCCGCGCGCGCGGGAAAGCCCGCGCTCATCCATATCAGCGTCGATCCCGAGGCGATCTCGCCCACGACGACGCTCAGCAAGCTTCGCGACGCTGCGAAAAAGTAATCACGAGGGTTTCATGAACACGTCCGACATTCTCGCGCATTTTGGCCTCAAGCCGTCCGGCACGCAGATCGTGCATTCTCCCATCGACGGTGCCGAAATCGGCCGGGTGGCTTACGACGACGCCAAGAGCGTGGAAGAGAAAATTGGCAAGAGCGTCCAGGCGTTCAAAGCCTGGCGCGAGGTGCCTGCGCCCAAGCGCGGCGAGCTGGTGCGCCTGTTCGGCGATGACTTGCGCGCCAACAAGGAGCCGCTCGGCCGCCTCGTCACGTTGGAAGCCGGCAAGATCGTCCAGGAAGGGCTCGGCGAAGTGCAGGAGATGATAGATATCTGCGATTTTGCGGTCGGTCTCTCGCGTCAGCTTTACGGCCTCACCATCGCTTCGGAACGTCCCGGCCATCGCATGATGGAACAGTGGTTGCCGGCCGGTGTCGTCGGCATCGTTTCGGCGTTCAATTTTCCCGTGGCGGTGTGGGCCTGGAACGCAGCGCTCGCGCTTGTCTGCGGCGACAGCGTGATCTGGAAGCCGAGCGAAAAGACGCCGCTGACGGCGCTGGCCTGCCAGGTCTTGTTCGAGCGGGCGGCGAAACGCTTCGCCGGCGCGCCGGCCCATCTTTCGCAAGTCATCCTCGGCCTGCGCGACGTCGGCGAAGCCATGGCCAGAGATCCGCGTGTGCCTGTGGTGAGCGCGACGGGCTCTACCCGCATGGGCCGGGAATTGGCGCCGGTTGTGGCCGCGCGCTTCGGAAAACCCATTCTCGAACTTGGCGGCAACAACGCCATGATCGTGGCGCCCAGCGCCAAGCTCGATCTCGCCCTGCGCGCGATCCTGTTCTCGGCGGTGGGGACGGCCGGCCAACGCTGCACCAGTCTGCGCCGTCTCTTCGTGCATGACTCGATCTACGACACGCTCGTACCGCAACTGAAGGCGGTCTATGCAAAGCTGCCGATCGGCAATCCGCTGGACCAGAGCACACTCGTCGGTCCGCTGATCGACAAACAGGCATTCGACAATATGGAGCGCGCGCTCGGCTCTGCGCGCGACGAAGCCGGCAAGATCAGCGGCGGCGGCCGCGTGCTGACCGACAGATTCCCTCACGCATTTTATGTGAAGCCGGCAATTGTGGAGATGAAGGATCAAACGCCGACCGTCTGCCACGAGACCTTTGCGCCGATCCTCTACGTCATGCGCTACAGCAAGTTTGATGAAGCGGTAGCAAAGCAAAACGCCGTGCCGCAGGGACTTTCCTCCTGCATCTTCACGCAGGACATGCAGGAAGCGGAGAAGTTCGTGTCGGCGTCTGGATCGGACTGCGGCATCGCCAATGTGAATATCGGGCCGAGCGGGGCGGAGATCGGTGGCGCGTTCGGCGGTGAAAAAGAAACCGGCGGCGGACGCGAAAGCGGCTCTGATGCCTGGAAGGCCTACATGCGCCGCCAGACCGCCACCATCAATTATTCGGATGCGCTGCCGCTGGCGCAGGGCATCGAGTTCGCCGTGTGATCCCTCAATCGGGCCAAGTTTACCGGCCGCATTAACCTCCTCTTAAGCCTTTCCTTCGCGCGCGTGGGCCTTGCGCCTAGGCTCGGTGCGTTACTTGGGGAGTTCAGGGGAGATGCCGAAAACCGTGGCGCAATGGACCGGCTTGGCCGTCACCGCCATCATTGTCTTCGGGTGCGACGCCGACGTGTTCCTGGCGATGCCGCTGGGTCTGTTCGCGGGCGCACTGGCGACCTATTTCGTCGCGCTGAGCGACTACCAGGAAAAAGCGCGCGTTCGCGTCAGGATCTGACTTTTAGCCGTGGTCGGGCGGAATGGCGCCGAGCGCCTCTTCCAATTCCTGGAAGGTAGGCTGGGCTTCCGTCGGCACGCTGCCGCGGCCGATTTCCACCGAAACCTGCGCGGCATTGCCGTGCAAGTGCGCGACGAGAATGTCGCGGATCACGTGATAGAACTGGGCTTCCTCATCGACCAGCGATTTCAGCCGCGTGGCGATGGGGCCCACGATTCCGTAAGCCAGAAACACGCCAAGGAATGTGCCGACGAGGGCGGAGCCGATCATGCCGCCCAGTACTTCGGGAGGCTCGGAAATCGCGCCCATGGTTTTAATGACGCCGAGCACGGCGGCGACGATGCCCAGAGCGGGCAAGCCGTCGGCCATAGTCTGCAGCGCGGCCGCGGGATGGAGGGCTTCCTGGTGATGCTTCTCCAGCTGCTTCTCCATCGCCGTCTCGACCTGGTGCGGGTCCTCCAGGCTCATGGTCATCATGCGCAGCGTGTCGCAAATGAAGGTCAGCGCGAAATGATCTTTGGCGATGCGCGGATAGCGCTTGAAGATGGAGGAGTCTTCGGGCTTTTCGATATGGGCTTCGAGCGCGATAAGCCCCTTGGACTTCATCGTCTTGGTGAGCAGGAAAAGGAGACACAACAGGTCGCGATAGTCCGACAGCTTCCATTTCGAACCGGAAATGACTTTGCCGAACTCACCGAAGATCTTCTTCAGCGAATACATCGAGCCGCCAATGAGCAACGCCGCAACCGCCGCGCCTCCGATGGTCAGCATTTCATGCGGCAGCGCTTCGGCGATGACGTTCATGGAGCCGCCAGAAATCAGGAAGCCCCCGAACACCGCAGCGAATAGAACGACGATGCCGCCGATTTGAAACATGAAAGGAGCCCACAGAAACTCGATACGCAGCGGAATTCAGCGTTCCGCCTACGGGAGTTTCATTATTAAGAGGAGCCCTTAAAGAGCGATGAAGAGCGCGGAGAACGGGGCAAAAGCGGGTGAACGCAGTCCGTAAACAGACCCTTAATGCGTCGTCTTCTTCGACGGTGCGTTTTCGCCGAGCTTGTAGGTGACGAGCGAAGAAAGCTCATCGGCCACTTCGTCGCCCAGACGCGTGGCTTCGTCTTCGGCGAAGGCGGCGCGTGCAATCGCTTCGACATGCAACGTAATCACGGCGGCATCGGCGGCCACGGCGGCGCGCTGCGTGGCGTCGATATAGGTGCAAAGGCTGTTGGCGATGCGTCCGGTGGAGATGAGCCCGATGGTTGCGGCGATGCCGCGGATTTCGTGCGCTTCGTCGTACACGGCCTGCACCTGGGCTTGGCTGGTTGCTTCCTGCAGGCGTTCGACGTGATCGAACACGGCGTGTTTCAATTCGGTGGAGCAATTGGCGACGGCCCGGACGGCGCGCTGCAGCGCTTCTTGGCTTCCCGCCAGCAATATGAATTTGAGCGCGTCGGCGCGGCGCATCATTTGCGGATAGGCCTGCGGCGGGATGACGTCGATACGTCTGACATATTTGCTCGTCATCGGCCGTCTCCGCTCAAGCGATCGCGATATCGTCTTTGAAGTCGTCCTGGCGGCGCCACGGGCCGGTATAGCTTTCGTCGCGATGACGGCGGCGATCCGGCCCGAAATAGCCGTCGCAGCGTACGAACGGACGCGGCCGCTCTACGATTTCGGCGAGGCGAAGCAGGAGGTTTTGCGCGGTGATCGGCTTGGCGAGGAACTCGGTCACGCCCGAATCGCGCGCAGCTTCGACGCGCAGTCGCTCGGTATGGCCCGTCACCATGACGATCGGCACGTAAGGGTTGGGACTCTCGTTGCTTTGGCGCACGCGCTTGGTGAACTCGATGCCGTCGGTCGGTTTCATCGAAAGATCGGTGAGCACGAAGTCGGGGCGGCGATTGCGCAGTTCATCAAAGCCGGTCTCGCCGTCCGCCGCTTCAAAGACATTCTTGACGCCGAGCGCGATCAAGAGGGAGCGCAGCAGCGTGCGCATGTGCTGGTTGTCCTCGATGACAAGCGCCTTGAGGCTGTCGAACGCGGCATAACTCATGACAGGCGGGCTCCCGCGAATGCAGTGTGGTGCAGCACTTGTGGACATGCGTAACGGTACGGCAAGGTGGTGACCGTGAATGGACAGCGTCAACAAGCTATGAGTTTTGCGTTACCAAACCCTTACGCGTGACGCGGCGGAAGCCCATGGATACTGCATTATTTGTGTTGCGCCGCATGGCCCTAGCGATTTTCGCGTGGCTGCGCGCTCTTGGCGCTCCCGTCACCTTTGGGGTTAACGCGATTGTCGAAGACGGTGAAGGCCGCGTGCTGCTGGTGAAGCAAAGCTATACGCGCGGCTGGCTTCTGCCCGGCGGCGGCGTGGGTCTCGGCGAAGATCCGGTCAAGGCGATCTTGCGGGAATTGCGCGAAGAGATCGGCCTGGAAAGTTCCGCCCCGCCGGAATTTATGAGTTTGTTTACCCGTAGGCTCGGCTGGACGACAAACTTGATCGCGCTCTATCGCGTACGTGAAGCCAAATTCACCTTCAGGCCCAATTGGGAAATCCGCAAAATCCAATTTGCACCCCTTGGCGCGCCGCCCGAAGGCACGGCCATGGGTGTGCGGCGCCGGCTCGCGGAAATAACCAGCGGCGCGCCCCACTCGCCTTATTGGTGATCTGCAACTTGCTGAAGCCCATGCTGGTGCTACGCGTCATGTGCTGTAAAAAGAAAGAAGGATTCACGCGGAGACGCGGGCGCGGCTTTGCCGCGCCACGGAGAATACGGAGAAGATTTGGCAAGACCATCTCATTCTTCGCGGCTTACGAAAACGCGCTCGGCGCGCGAAGCGCGCCAGGATATCTTGTGAAGGTTCGCGCCGAACACTCGCTATCTCTGTGGTCCGGCCGAAGCCGGACCCGCGTCTTCGCGTGAATCCCTCTTTTTTCCCACGCTGCCGAGCCGCTGTGACGGCGGTCTTGGCTCAGATCGGATCCCAGCCAAACGTGCCGGTGGTGGGCGCCAGATCGACGAAGCTCGGTTTCATGGCCGGCATGCAGTGATTGGCAATGGTCTCCGGCGTCCAGCCTTCCACTTTGCCGAGGCCGCGGATCGGACGCGGTTGACTCATCAGGAAGATTTCGTTGCCGCGCGCGGCGAAGATTTGCCCCGAAACATCTTTGCAGGCAGGCGAGGCCAGCGCGACGGAAAGCTGCGCCATCTGATCGGCGCGCATCATGTTCTTCATGCGCTCCACGCGCTTGGCGCTGGCCTCGTCCTTCACGGGGATGGTGGCAATCAACCGCGACCACGCGAACGGCGCGATGACGTTGGAGCGCACGTTCTTCTGGGCGCCTTCCATGGCGACGATGCGTGAGAGCCCGACGATGCCCATCTTCGCGGCCGCGTAATTCGCCTGGCCGACATTGCCGATCAGGCCGGAGGTGGACGTGAAGAGAACGAACGAGCCTTCTTCCTGCTCGCGGAAATGATTGATCGCCGCGTGGGTGACGTTGTAGCTGCCGTTCAGATGCACGTCGATGACGATGTCCCAATCCTCGTCCGTCATCTTATGAAACATCTTGTCGCGCAAAATGCCGGCTGGGTTGATGATGGCGTGCAGGCCTTTGTAGGTGTCGAGCGCCTGTTCGATCATGCGCGCAACGGCCGGGCGACTGGTGACGCTTTCCGAATTGGACACCGCTTCGCCGCCGGCGGCCTTGATCTCTTTCACCACCGCTTCGGCGGGACCTGCCGAGCCCGCATCGCCACCGGACGCACCGCCGCCCAGATCGTTGACGACGACCTTGGCGCCTTCCTTGGCCGCCAGCAGCGCGCATTCCTTGCCAATGCCGTTTCCTCCGCCGGTGACGAGAACGACCTTGCCATCGAGCACGCCCATGGGATTACCTCCATCCGTTTTTCTCTGCCGCAAGCCTAGCGAGCGCGCGCGGAGTGTCCAAGTGGGTCGGGAGAGCGCATGGCCTGGAACATCAGACAGGAATTGCCCGGGGACGCTGCGTCGGTCGAAGCGCTCGTGGAGGAATGCTTTGGTCCGGGACGCTACGCCAAATCGGCCTATCGTTTGCGCGACGGCGTCGGCCCGGTGGCAGCACTGAGTTTCGTCGCGATCGAAGAGGGCGCGCTGCGCGGTTCGGTGCGCTTTTGGCCCGTCGCGGTGGGCAGTGAAAAATCTCTTCTGCTGGGGCCACTCGCGGTCAAGTCGGCCGAGCGCGGCCGCGGTATCGGCATCGCATTGATGGAGCGCGGCATCGAAGAAGCGCGCAAGTCGGGATTCGCAAGCATCATTCTGGTCGGCGACGAACCCTATTACGCACGCGTCGGGTTCGCGAGGCTGTCTGCCAAACGCATCCAGTTCCCCGGCCCGGTCGATCCTTCGCGCGTGCTGGCTTTATCGCTCCAACCGGGCGCCGCGCTGACCTTGGCCGGCGCGGTGCGGCGTCCGCACATCGACAACCCCGTCTGCGCCGACGGCGCGCCGCTGGGTGCAGGTTGAGCGCGCGAATCTGCTACGCTTTCCGCAAGGGTTGGGGGAATTCGGCGATGTCATCCATCACGTGGCAGATTCTGGTCTTTCTCGTTCTCACATTTGCACTCAGCGCGATTCCCGAAGCTGTGTTGCTTGCGCGCGGCGGCATGCAGATCGGGGGCGGGTTCGCTGTCTATGCGGTGATGTGGTGTCCGGCGCTCGCCGCGTTCATCACCTGCGCGCTGTTTCGCATCGACGTGGCGACGCTGGGTTGGAACTGGCGGCCTGCAAAATACGAGTGGATCGGTTACCTGCTGCCGCTGCTCTATGCGACGCCGGTCTATATCATCACCTGGCTCGCCGTCGATGGCGCGTTTGCCTATGACAGTTTCGCGCAGGCGCAGGCCAAGGCCTGGAATTGGCCGGATTCACCGAATTTGGCGACGTGGTTTTTGACCATCCCGCTTTCGGCCACCATTGGCGTCATCCGCGGCGTATCCTCCGCGTTGGGTGAAGAGATCGGCTGGCGCGGCTTCCTGCTACCGCGTCTGACCACGCGCCTGGGATTCACGCTTGGTTGTCTGGCAAGCGGTGCGATCTGGGCCGTCTGGCACTACCCCGCGATCATCGGCGCTGGCTATGAGGCCGGCACGCCCCAAGTTTACGAGATTGGCTGCTTCACGCTGATGGTGATCGCGATGAGCTTTGTCATCGGCTGGCTGCGGTTAAAGTCCAAGAGCCTGTGGCCGTGCGCGATATTGCACGCGAGCCACAACCTCTTCATCCAGCACATCTTCGACGGCATGACAGCGACGACCGGCAAAGCGGTCTACATCACCACCGAATTCGGCATCGGCATGGGTATCACGCTTACGATCCTGGCGCTCTGGTTCTGGTCCAAGCGGATGGACGTGAACATGGCGCCGATCCCGGTTTAGCCCGCCGGATCGAACGCTTTGCGACCGCCTTCGAGCCACTTCTTGAGATTGGGTTCGAGGCGTTCTGTGGAAATGCGCTCGTAGAGGGCTTGATTCTCAGCGCTCAGCGCGTCGCGCCATTCCGCGCTGCGCGCCTTGCGGAAGAAGTCGCCGTCTTTCGCCCACTCGCCGAGATGGGCGCCCGGCGCGTTGTCGCTCGCGTGCTCCTTCATGGCTGCGAACCCTGCCGCTTCAATGAGGGTCGGCCAGCGTTCCTCTTGAATGGGAATGCCCAGAGCCTTCGACAGCCGGCGCATTTCCGTCTCGCGATTCGCCATCAGATCGGCGTAGTGAAGAAAGACAATGTTCGGCAAGTCGCGGTATTTCCAATAGGTGCTCGTAAAATAAAGCACCGAGCCGGCCGGAAAACCGTCGCTCACCCAGGGCTGCGTTCCCGTCGTCAGCCAAAGGGGAAACATCGCGTTGGGGTCGGTGGGAAGCTGAAAATCGTCGGGAAGATTTCCCCGCCGGCGCGCTTGGGCCATCGATTGTTCGGACACATTCGACATGTGGTCCATCGCCGAGAGAAACGCGTCGCGCGGATCGCGGCCGCAAAACACGTAGTGCACGTCGTCCCAATAGGGCAGGCCGTCGAGCGGAGTGTGAGTTTTGACGATGCGCCGGTGGGGCTGCTTGTTAAAATGCGCGACGACGTCTTCGACAGGCTCGCTGTGCCGGTCGAGCCATCGCGACAACACCGTGAGCGGCTGCGGCAGGTTCGGCGTCTGATGCACCAGCAGCGCGCACAACATCTGTGTCCAGGTCGTGCCGCATTTGGCCGGCGTCGCCACGATGACATCGCCCTTGCGCGGGTGGAAATTATCCCAGCGCGCGCTGTCGAAGATCATGTCGGTATAGGTATGAATGCGTTCAGGCTTGTTCATCGCGCGCTTGCCCCTTCGCGAGCTATACGCCGCACGATAGCGGCCGGATCAGCGTCCTTCCACCCGCCAGGCGAGCAGAAGCATTCCCAGCAGCAGCACCAGCGCCAGCCAAGGCGGCAGCAGCGCTTCCTGTTCCACCGCGGTCACGCGATAGGCGCCGTTGCGCGCAAGCCCGATCCAATCGCTGCCGAAAGTGCCGCTACCGCGATCGACGCGGCGGATGTCCGGCAAGCCGTCCACCAGCCAATGTACTGATCCGCCGGTGAGGCGTGTGGGTTCCGCGAGGATGGAATCGGTGGCGCGCATGTCGGCGACTTCTTTGGGATTGAGCGGACCGGCGGCGGCGACGGCATTCAGCGTACCGTCGGTCATGCGGTAGAGCCCCAGCTCATCGGCTTGCGCCGTGCCGCGCCACAGGCCGGGCTCGGTCTTGGTCAGCGGAACGACTTTCTCTTTGCCGGACGGGAAGGTGACAGTGATCGGCTGCGCGCTCGGCGCCATCGTGCGCCGTTCGATGGCGATTTCACCGCCGGCGATGGTGGCGGAGAGACGCTCTTCTTCCAGCTCCGGCTCTTTCATCAGCCAATGCGCGAGGCGGCGCAGCAATTCGGCCTGCGGGCCGCCACCTTCGTAACCGCGCGCCCACAGCCACGCCTGGTCCGAAAGCAATTCGGCGACGCGGCCGTCCTTCACACGGTCGAGCACGAGAAGCGGCTTGTCGCTCGGGCCAGACATCACCGTTTCGCCGGAGACTTTGTTGGCGCCGATCAGGCGGAACCAGCGCCCCCAGCTGGGCGGCTTGCCTTCACTGTTGCCGCCCGCAAGTCCGCGCGTCACCGGATGGGCGAGGCCGGCGTCTGTCACCGTGGGCTTGAATCCCTGTGCGATGACATCGCCCGTCGGTTGTGCGGGCAGGACGGCGGAAAGCGGCGTGCGGTAGATGCTCATGGGGCTCGCATATTCCGGACCCGACGAAACCAGCAGCGCGCCGCCTCCTTCCACATAGCGCGCAATATTCACGAAATAAATGAGCGGAAGAATCCCGCGTTCGCGATAACGGTCGAACACGATGAGATCGAACGAGTTGAGTTTCTCGGCGAAGAGTTCGCGCGTCGGAAAGGCGATGAGCGACAATTCTTCGATGGGTGTGGAATCCTGTTTGTCCGGCGGGCGCAGAATGGTGAAGTGCACGAGATCGACGGACGGGTCGGCCTTCAAAAGCGTGCGCCAGACGCGCTCGCCGGCGTGCGGCTCGCCTGACACCAGCAGCACCCTCAAACGGTCGCGCACGCCGGAGACGGCGACGACGGCGCGGTTGTTCTGCAGCGTGAGCTCGGCCGGACCGGGCTTGGCTTCCAGTTCGATGACATTCTCGCCGCCATGCGCTATCGGCACTTTAATCCTTGCAGGCTTGCCCACTTCCACCACGCGCGTGCCGGTGTCGACGCCGTCGACGCGCACGGTCACGTCGGCCGCGGTTTGTTCGTTGCTGCCATAGTCGTCGACTTGCAGCGCGATGTCCGCGTCTTGCCCGACAATGGAGAAACGCGAGGCACTGAGAACCGTGAGCTTGCGGTCGCGCTCATTGCGCTGGCCGACGATGATCGCCTGCAGCGGCGAATGCAGTGCAGGCTTGCCGTTCTGCGGAGCGTCGTGGACTTCGCCGTCGGTGACAACGACGGCGCCGGCGATCCTGTCGGGCGGCACGTCCGCCAGCGCGCCGCCGAGAGCGGCGAAGACCTGCGTGCCGGCGTCATCGCCGCTGCGGGTGACAACATCAGCCTCCCGGATTTCAAGAGATTTGTCCGCTCGCAGCTTCTTCTTGAGTTCGGCTGCTGCCTTGTCGGCCAGGGCGAGGCGGTCGCGGATGGTCATGCTTTGGGAATGATCGACGATGAGCGCAACAACATCGCTCAGCGGCTCGCGCGTTTCGCGCACCATCAGCGGATTGGCGAGGGCTGCCAGCACCACAATCAACGCTAGGCCGCGCGCCCAGGCGCCGCGCGCGCGAATGATGGAAAGCCAGATCGTCAGCGCCATCGAAGCCGCGAGCAGAATCCACAACACCGCCAGCGGTACATGCGGCGCAATGTCGATGCTGTAGCTCATTTGCCCGAGCGCTCCAGCAGCGCGGGCACGTGCACCTGGTCGGTCTTGTAGTTGCCGGTGAGCGCGTACATCACGACGTTGACGCCGAAGCGGAACGCCATCTCGCGCTGCTCGGCGCCGCCCGGCACCGCCGCCATGATCGGTTGGCCCGTGGAATCCACCGCCCAGGCCGCGGCCCAATCGTTGCCGCCGATGATGACGGGTGAAACGCCGTCACCGCCGCGCGCCGGTTCGGGGCCGGCATCAGGATCGCGCGGCGGCAGCGCTTCAACCCAGACTTTGCCGCCGTCCCAGCGTCCAGGGAAACTCTGCAGCAGATAGAAGGCCTTGGTCAGCACGTGATCGGGCGGCACCGGCTGCAGCGGCGGGATATCGAGTCTTGAAAGAAGCCGGCGCAGCGTCTGTTCGCCCGGCGAGTTCGGACCGCGCAGGGGGCCGAGCGAAAGATCGCGCGTGTCGAACAGGATCGTTCCGCCGTTGCGCATGTATTCGGACAGCTTGCTGATGGTCTCCGGCGCCAGGTCTTTTTCGCGCGGATCCATCGGCCAATAGATCAGCGGGAAGAAGGCGAGATTGTCTTTGGCGAGATTGACGCCCACCGGCGCTTCCGGCTCGTAGGATGTGCGCGTCTTGAGCACGAGGCCGAGGCCGGTGAGGCCGGCTTTGCTGATGCTGTCGACGTCGGGAAGTCCGGTCACGACATAGGCGAGCCGCGTATCGTTCGCGGCGCTCATGTCGAAATTTTCTTCGGCGCGGACGTGGGGGGAAGGTACAAAGAATACGAACGCGAAAAATGCCGCCACTCCCGCGCGCACTGCGCGGCGCGGCATCGCGATCAATCCCCGCAACCACAAGGACAATACGGCGTCGAGAAGCAGGATGAGCAGAGCAAGCGTGAGCAGCAGGGGTTGCAGCGCGACGGCCTGCGATCCGGAATAGCCTTCGACGGGCACGCTCAGCGAACCGAACGGCAGAAGCACCGTGCCGTCGTCTACGGCGTTGAGCGCGATTTCGCTTCCTTCCGCGCCATAGAGACCGGCCGGATGTTTCGGCGACGGCTTGAGCTTGGCAAGTTCAGAGCCGCGAATGGCAAGCACTTCGGCCGGCGGTTTTTGGGCGCGGCCGAAACCGTCGAGCGTGGAAAGCGGCGGGAAGGCCGTCGCTGCATCGGTCGCCAGATCGTTGGGATGGGCGCCGCCCGCCAGATCGAGCAGGCGGCGCATCATCTCCACATAGAGTCCGGAGAGCGGCAGCGACGACCAAGCCGGCCCTGCCGTAACGTGAAAAAGAACGATCCAGCCTTTGCCCTTGCGCGATGCGGTGACCAGCGGTGTGCCGTCGGCGAGCCGGGCCCAACTGTGTTCGGCCAATTCCACGGAAGGTTCGGCGAGCACCTGCGTCGTCACGGTGACTTCGCGCGGCACGGCGAGGCCATTGAAGGGACTGGCATCGGGAAACGCGGCGACATGTTGCGGTTCGGCCCAGGACAATGCGCTGCCGAGATAGCGTCCGCCTAGACGCAGTTTTACCGGAACCAGATCGTCGACATTGGCGGTCATGCGCCCGCCGGCGAAACGGATCAGCAATCCGCCGTCGCTGACAAAACGCGCGACGCGGTCGTAGTCCGCGCCCGCGATCTTGCCGATATCGGCGAGCAGCAACACCGAAACATTCTGCGACAGCACGCTCTCGATCGTGCCCTTGCGCAGCTCGGCATAAGGCGCGAGGGCGCGTTCGAGATAGTAAACGTCGGATAGAAGCGGTTGCTCGTTCTCGGCATTGCTTGCAGAGACGAGGCCGACGGCGCGGCGTTGCGAGCCCGCCCCCAGAAGGCGCAATGCGCCCGCCGAGTCTTCGCTGGCGATCGCGATGCGGCGCGTTTCGTTGCGCACTTCCAGCGGCAGGCCGAGTTTGGCGGTGGTTTCGTTCTTGCCCGGCGCGAACCGGAACGAAGTGCCGGCAAGATCTTCGCCGTGCGCTCCCAAAGCGATCACCCGCCCGTGCCGCTCTCCTTCATTGCCGCTGCGGATGACGGTGATCTTGAAGCCGTCGGTTTCGTTGCCTTCAGGCTTCAATCCCAACGGATCTTTGCCGGGCGCGTCGGCCAGGATTTTCAAATGCCCAAGTTTTGCGAGCGCGGTCGCCGTCCGGTTTGCGTCGCCGTAATCGAGGCCGTCGCTGAGCCAGACGATTTCCGGCGTGTCGGCGAATTTCGCTTTGGCCAGAGAGTTCAATGCCCGCGCGCGATCGGGCAGCCAGGATTTTGGCTCGAGATCGCGCAATGCGCGCGCCGCCTTGCCCGCGTCGAGCAGACTCACGTTTGGTTCCAAGGCACTGGCTGTGGCGATGACCGCGACCGGTCGCGAGGCTTGTGCGGCGCCGCTGAGCGCATCGTTGAGTGCCGCTTCGCGATCCTTCCACGCGTGCGCCGCCGGCCAGCCATTGTCGACGAAGAGAATGAGCGGGCCGCTGCTTGCCGCCTTCGGCCGTTCGCCGAGCGTGGGCTCTGACAGCGCGACGATGATGAGAGCGGCAGCCAGCATGCGCAGGAGCAGCAGCCACCATGGCGTGCGGGCCGGCGTTTCCTCTTGCGCCGTCAATCCCAGCAGTAAGCGCAGCGGCGGAAACACCACCCGCCGCGGAGCAGGCGGGGTTACCCGCAGCAGCCACCAGATCGCCGGCAGCACGACGAGCGCTGCGAGAATCCAGGGCGTCGCGAAGCTGAGTCCGGAAAACAAGCTCATGGTGCGATCAGATCGCCGCTTTATCGCCGCCGACACCCATGTAGAGGGCGACGAGCGCGGTTTGCGCGCCTTTGTCCGTGCGGTGCATGAGATAGGTCCAGCCCAGCCGTTTGGCGAGAGCCGCCACCGCTTCGCTATGCGCTCTGAAGCGCGTGCGATAGGCGCCTTGCACGGTTTCGGCGCGGCCGAGGATTTCGCTCAAGCGCGCGTTCGCCGCTTCGAAGCGGGTGCGGCCCTTGAAGGGAAAATCCTCTTCGACGGGATCCACGACATGAACGAGATGTCCGGTGAGACCGGACCTCGCGAGGCGGCGCATCGTTGCTTCGATGTCGCCGAGCGGGCTGAGAAAATCGCTCAACCAGATGAACTGCGAATTCTTGGTGATCGGGGCGTCGGGCGGAAGGGCGGTGTCGCCGGGCGCAAGATCGGTCAGTTCATGCGCGATGCGCCACAGCGGCACGCGGCCCGTGGAAGGTGCGTGACCGTCGCCGAGCAAAGCAATGCGCTCGCCGCCGCGCACCAGGAGCGATGCCGTGGCCAGCGCCAGCACCGTGGCGCGGTCGATCTTCGATACTTCGCTGTATTCGGATTTGAAGCGCATGCCCGGCGAGCTGTCGCGCCAGAACCACACCGCCTCGGCCGCTTCCCATTCACGCTCGCGCACGTAGAGATTCTGCGACTTTGCCGATTGACGCCAGTCGATCGCGGTCGTCGGGTCTTCGCTTTGATAGCGGCGGAATTGCCAAAAGCTCTCGCCCATGCCGGATTTGCGCCTTCCATGCACGCCAAGACTGACGGCGGACGCAAGGCGCTCGGCTGCAACGAGCAATGGAGGAAGCGAGGCGGAAAGCCGCTCCGCCTGTTCGCGCAGCGGCGACCATTTGGCCTCGCGCCGCGGATCGCGTGCTTGAAAGCTTTCCGTCAAAGAATGCTCCGGCAAAGCCGGTCGACAACATCGCCGATGGTGGTGCCTTCGGCACGGGCCGAGAAGTTCAGCGCCATGCGATGACGCAGGATCGGCTGTGCCAGGGCGACGACATCGTCGACGCTGGGCGCGAAACGTCCGTCGATCAGCGCGCGCGCGCGTACGGCGAGCATGAAGGCCTGACTCGCGCGCGGACCCGGTCCCCACGAAATGTAGTCGCGCAACGCCGGATCGCCGCCGTCGTCTGGACGTGCTGCGCGCACCACACGCAGAATCGCTTCCACGACTTTTTCGCCGACTGGAAGACGGCGTACGATGCTTTGTGCGTCCACCAGCGCTTGCGGCGTGAACACCGCTTGCACGGGATTTTCTTCGCCGAAAGTCGTGGCGGCAAGCATGCGCTTTTCGGATTCAAGATCGGGATAGCCGATGTCGATCTGCAGGAGAAAACGGTCGAGCTGGGCTTCGGGAAGCGGATAGGTGCCTTCTTGCTCCAGCGGGTTCTGGGTGGCGAGCACATGGAACGGCTTGGGCAGATCGTAGCGCTGACCTGCCACCGTCACATGTTTTTCCTGCATCGCTTGCAGCAGTGCGGATTGCGTGCGCGGACTGGCGCGATTGATTTCATCGGCCATCAAAAGCTGGGTGAAGACGGGGCCTTTGAGAAAGCGAAAGGAGCGGCGACCACCGTCGGCCTCTTCCAGCACTTCCGAACCGATGATGTCGGCGGGCATGAGGTCGGGGGTAAATTGGATGCGCTTCCAATCGAGACCGAGCGCAATGCCCAGCGTTTCGACCAGACGGGTTTTGGCCAGACCCGGCACGCCGATGAGAAGGCCGTGACCGCCCGCCAGCAGCGTGATCAGCGCCTGATCGACAACTTCGCGCTGGCCGAAGATCACTTTGCCGATCCCTTCGCGCACCTTGGCGAACGCGGCGGCCACCTGTTCGGCGCGCGCGACGGCTGAACTGTCGGCGGTATGGGCCGACGTACCAGCCAGGGTCTGGGTCTCTGTCATGACTATCCATCCGTTCGCGGAGGTTGCCGCATGTGGAGGGCGCGCCTATCGTGGAATCCGCGCTTCCGGATGAGCCTTATACCGCACCTCGACCGCAGAAGCGCAACGTGGAAACCTTGTTTGCGGCAGGCCAAATCCGCACATCGCCGTGAGATTAACGCCCTGCAATCGGATCGCCTCTAACCGGATCGCCAATCGGATCATATGAGCCATGTCGGAGAACGGGTTTCCCATCGGCCTTGCAAGCCTGCAGCGTGAAGCGGCGGCCGGGCGCAAGCTGCCCCCGGTCGAGAAGTGGAATCCGGCGCATTGCGGCGATATCGACATCCGAATCGCGCGAGACGGCGCGTGGTTCCATCAGGGCACGCCGATCGGCCGCAAAGAGCTGGTGCGGCTGTTCTCCACCATCCTGCGCAAGGATCACGACGGCTTTCACCTCGTCACGCCGGCCGAGAAGATGCGCATCAAGGTCGAGGACGCGCCGTTCATCGCCGTGCTGATGCGAAACGAAGGCGAGGACAAGAACCAGAATTTGATCTTCACCACCAATGTGGGCGACGAAACGATCGCGGGCGCGGCGAATCCTATTCGCGTCGAAACCAATTCCGAGACGGAAGAGCCCGCGCCCTACGTGCATGTGCGCAAAGGTCTCGAAGCGCGTATCGCCAGAAGCGTCTTCTATCAGCTCGCCGATTTGGCGGTGCCGGGCGAGAGCGGTTTCAAGGGAAAGTTGGGCGTGTGGAGCGGTGGCATTTTCTTTCCGCTAGGTCGCACCCCATGAGCGAAACCAAGGATCCACCGGGAATCGTAAAACGCGTCGCCGAAGGCGGCATGGGATTTCTGCGCCCGCGGCTTATTCCCGAACAGCCGGAAATCCCGCTTGTTCCTTCGCGCAGCGATTACGATCTCAATCCTCACACGCGCCCGCAGGAGCGCCGCGAACTTGCGCCTGCCGCGGTGCTGCTTGCGATCGTGATGCGCGAGACGCCGACCATTCTTTTCACGCAGCGCACGGAGCACCTGCCGCGTCACGCGGGGCAGGTGAGCTTCCCCGGCGGGCGCGCGCATTCGGGCGATCTGACGCTGGTGGAAACCGCTTTGCGCGAAACCCAGGAAGAGACAGGCATCGAACCGGCCTTCGTTTCCATCGCCGGCTTTCTCGATCCCTACGAAACCGGCACCGGCTACGCAATTCTGCCGGTCGTGGGGCTGCTCGCTGAAGGCTTCGCGCTTGTGCCCGATGCCAACGAAGTGGCCGACGTGTTCGAAGTGCCGCTCGAATTCCTCCTCGATTCCAAAAACCGCGAACGCCACAGCCGCGAATGGCAAGGCAAGAGGCGCGAGTTCTATGCCTTCACCCATGACGGCCATTACATCTGGGGCGCGACGGCGGCCATCCTGGTGAATTTCACCGAGAGGCTCAGCGCATGATCCGCATCATTCTCGTGCGCGTGCTCGTTTTTCTCGTGCCGTTCGCGCTCTACGAGATTTATCGTGCCATCGCGCGGCAGGCCAATCCGAGGCCCTGGCTCGGGCTTTTCATCGCCGGACTTGTCCTTGTGGCCGGCAGCTTCGTCTATGTGGGATTGACCGAAGGCAGCGCGCCGGACGAGAGATACGTGCCGCCGCACGTCGAAAACGGAAAGCTCGTGCCCGGCCATACGGAGCCGAAGAAGACCCCATGAAGCTCGATCCCAAAATGCATTCCTGGATGCGCGCGCCTGAAACGCGCGCGGTCCTCGACGCATTGATGAAGGACGGCGGCGAAGCGCGCTTCGTGGGCGGTGTGGTGCGCAATGCCTTGCTCGGGCGCGAAATCTCCGACATCGATATCGCCACGCCTTTGACACCCGATGACGTGACGAAACGTTTGCAAGCCGCCGGTCTCGGCGTGGTTCCGACCGGCATCGAACACGGCACTGTCACCGCGATCTCCAACGGCAAGCCATTTGAAGTCACCACCTTGCGGCGCGACGTTTCTACTGACGGAAGGCGGGCGACGGTTGCTTTCACCAAAGACTGGGCCGAAGACGCGCAGCGCCGCGACTTCACCATGAACGCGCTCTATGCCGATGCCGACGGCGAAATCTCCGACAGCGTCGGCGGGGTCAAAGACTTGAAAGCGGGGCGCGTGCGTTTTGTCGGCGATCCCGCAACGCGCATCCGCGAAGACTATTTGCGAATCCTCAGGCTGTTCCGTTTTCATGCCTGGTACGGCAAGGGCGATCTCGATTCTACGGGCCTGCGCGCGGCAGCCGCGGAGAAATCCGGCCTTGCCCAGCTTTCCGGCGAACGCATCCAAAAAGAACTGCTGCGGCTGCTGGAAGCGGAAAGCCCGGTACCGGTTTTGCGCAGCATGGCGGCGTCGGGAATCTTGGGCGAGATCCTACCGGGTGATTTGAACATCGTGCGCCTGGAACGGCTGGTGGCCATCGATGCTGGAAACTTCTTCACGCCCGACGCTGTGTTGCGGCTCGCCGCACTTCTGCCGGGCGACGTTGTGACGGTGCGCGTGGTGGCCGACCGCTTGAAACTCTCCAATGCCGATCGTGAACGGTTGATCGATCTTTCGACGGCGACGGAGCGGGTCGTGTCTTATCTTTCCATCCGCGAGGTGCGAAAACTGCTCTATCGTTTGGGCACTGCGCGCTTCAAGGACCGCACGTTCCTGCGCTGGGCCGAGGACTCCAAGGCATCGAACTACATTCAATGGCGCGCGATGCTGGCGATGGCCGATGCCTGGGAACGGCCGGTCTTTCCGTTGACGGGCCGCAAAGTGATGCAAGCGGGCGTGCCGGAAGGCCCGCTGGTCGGGCGCATATTGGATGAAGTCGAGGACTGGTGGATCGACAGCGACTTCACCGACGACGAGTTTTCGCTGGCGGAGCGGCTCAAAGCCGTGGTGCAAGCGACCGCTTACTAGGCGGCACTACCACCTGCAGTTGCTCTTTTTCTTCTTCTTCGCGGAACGGACGTTACACGAAATCACAATATTAAGCATCTGGCGGCTAGGCTTGCTGCGAAGGCTATCGTTGCGGGCTCATGTTCAACCGTTCCTCCATTACCTGGAAGGATGGCGTCGCCGTCCTGCCGAAGGTTTCCTCCGGCGGACGTATCGCCCTGGATGAACTCGAAAATGCGCCGCTGATTTCGCTGACGGAAAACTGGAATCGGATGCGCCGGGAGAGGCCGTTTCCGGCGCGCACCGAATTGACGCCGAAATCCATCGGGCGTTTCTTGCGCAACATCTCCATCGTTTACGCACTCGATGAAGGGCGCGACTATGAATTCCGTATCATCGGCGATGCCCATGTCGAGGCTTATGAGGCGAGCTTCCAGGGCAAGAAGATGAGCGATCTTATCGCGGCATCCCCTGCCTTTGGGGCGGCGCTCAAGGCCGCTTACGACAACGTGCGCATCAAGAAGCGCCCGCTTGCGTTTCGAGGCCTGATGGGCCGCGATTTTCCCGACGTGCGTTTCGTTTATCACGAGTCCGTCTATCTTCCGTTCGGGCCCAGCGACGACCGCGTCGATCACATCGTGACGGCGAGCGTCTATGTACCTCGCGACGGATCCTGGGTCAGCTAGCCTCTCTCACTTGCAAGCCACGCGCGATGCGGGCAGCGTGACACCGGCTAGCGCGCAAGACCCAGATGACCTTCGAACTTCTCGATTCGATTTCGCTTCCCGGCAATCCTGAAAAACCCAATGACGACGCGTTCGGCGCGATCGACCGCGCCGCGGTGGTGCTCGACGGCGCGACCGGCTTGGGCGACCTGTTGATGCCCGGTCAGAGCGACGCGGCCTGGATCGCGCAGTTCGGCGCGCGCCGGCTGATGGCGCATCTTAGCGACGGCAGCAACGCCAACGACGCGGTGCGGTTCGCGCTGGAAGATGCGGAAAAGTCTTTCAAGGCATTGCGCCGCCGCCCTCCGCTGGAAAAATACGAAACGCCGCTTGCTTCGATGATGCTCGTGGTGGACGCGAAAGGCGGATTCGACGCTCTCTGGTATGGCGATTGTGCGGCGCTGGTGAAGCGTCCCAACCAAATGGCAGAGGTGATTGGCGAAGCCTTTGCCAAGCGCGCGAAAGAATCTCAACGCGTGGCGAAGCTCGCGCAAGCCAAAGGATTGACGCCTGCAGCCGGGGTGAATCGTCCCGAATATCTCGCGGCCTTGCGTGCGGCACGCAACACGGTCAACAGCGAAAAGGGCGGCTGGGCGTTTTCGCCGGATGCGAGCGCGGCTGCTCATGTCGCGAAGGCGCATACCAAGGCGCAGCCAGGAACGCTCGTTTTGCTCGCAAGCGACGGGTTCCTCGCGCTCGCCAGCGACTACGGACGCTACACGGCCGATACGCTATTAAGCGCGGCAAAGGAGAAAGGCTTGAAAGCGCTGGGCGAAGAAGCGCGCGCCATCGAAGAGACCGATCCGGACGGAACAAAGTTTCCGCGCTTTAAAAAGAGCGACGATGCGACGGCAGTGCTGCTCAAGATTTCCTAAGCTGCGGCATGGAAGATTTCCATGCCCCCGTCATAGATCATGCGCACGGCGACATAGAGCACGATGATGAGGCCGGCATAGCTGATCCAGGGATAGCGCTGCAGCAAATTGGCGATCATGGACGCGGCAAGTCCCATCAGCGCGATGGACAGCAGCAGTCCGATCGCCAGCACCCAGACGTGATAGGTCGCAGCGCCCGCAACCGCGAGTACATTGTCGAGCGACATCGAAAGATCGGCGATGACGATTTGGACAATCGCCCGGCGGGTATTTGTCTCCATCTTCATCGGAACGGAAAGGCTGCTGCCGGGCAGCGCATTCTCCGAGATAGCCTTGGCGCCTTCGGCCTCTTCGCGCGACTGCGTGATGTCGCGATAAAGCCGCCAGCAGACCCACAAAAGCAGAATGCCGCCGGCGAACATCAGCCCAATGACTTCGAGCACTGTGGCGGTCATAGTTGCGAGCGCCACGCGCAGCACGACCGCGGCAGCGAGCCCCCAGACAATGACCTTGCGGCGCTTCTCGGCCGGCACGCGGGCCGCCGCCATGCCGATGACGACGGCGTTGTCGCCTGCCAGCACGATGTCGATCAGGATGACCTGCAAAAGCGCGACAAAGGCAGCGTGTCCCACGGTCAGCCTCGGCCTCTACGGCCAGCGCGCTTGCGGCGGCAGGGACATCAGAATGGCGTCCACATTGCCCCCGGTTTTCAGGCCGAACTGGGTTCCACGGTCGTAAAGCAGATTGAACTCCACATACCGTCCCCGGCGGACGAGTTGATGCTCGCGCTCGGCCGGCGTCCAGGATCGCCCCATCCTTCGCCTTACGATCTGGGGATAGACCTTGAGGAATGCCAGTCCCACCGCGCGGGTAAATGCGAAATCGGCCTCCCAATTTCCCGTGTTCAGGTGGTCATAGAATATCCCGCCGGCCCCCCGGGCTTCGCTGCGGTGCGGCAAATAAAAGTATTCGTCGCACCATTTCTTGAAGCGGGGGTAGTAGTCCGCGCCGTGAGCCGCACAGGCCTTTTCGAGGGCCGCGTGAAAATCCCTGGTGTCTTCGTCGTTGGGAAACATCGGCGTGAGGTCGGCGCCGCCGCCGAACCAGTTCTTTGTGGTCACGATATGACGGGTGTTCATGTGCACGGCTGGCACGTGCGGGCTTTGCATGTGAGCGACCATCGAGATGCCGCTGGCCCAAAAGCGCGGATTGCTCTCCGCGCCCTGAATCTGTTTTGCGAATTCTGGACTGAATTTGCCGTAGACGGTGGAGACGTTGACACCCACTTTCTCGAAAACGCGGCCGTGCATGATGCTCATCACGCCGCCGCCAGAGTCTTCATGAGTATCTCCGCCGTCCTCGCTCGGACGCGACCAGGCTTTGCGCGCGAAACGTCCGGCGGGGGGCTCCGCCAAGGGCCCTGCATAGTCGTCTTCGATCTTCTCGAATTCGGCGCAGATCGAATCGCGAAGTTCTTCGAACCAGGCGCGGGCGCGCGACTTTTGCGCTTCGATCTGCGCCTCGCTCACGCGGGAAATCCGTCTGTCTGTCGCAAGGCTTCCCCCAAGGCCATGGCACCGGCCTGCGCCACATTGATCGAACGCAATCCCTTTCTCAAAGGAATCCGCAAACGGGCATTGGCCGCCTCATGGACGAAATCCGGAACGCCGGCGCTTTCGCGGCCGAGTAGGATGGTGTCCCCCTGCGCGAACGCGAAATCGGTGTAGGGAAGGCTGGCTTTCGACGTCAAGAGAACGAGCCGTCTCTCCAGCTTTTTGCAGGCGTCCTGAAAGGCATTCCACGTGGCATACCGCACGATCTCCGCCTGCTCCAGATAATCCATGCCGGCGCGCTTCAGGTGCCTGTCGGTGAAGAGAAAGCCGCAGGGCTCGACGATGTCGAGCGTCACATTCAAGCAGGCGCAGAGCCGGATCAGCGCGCCGGCGTTCTGGGGAATGTCAGGCTCGAAGAGGGCGAGGCGCATCTTGACTTACTATTCATAGGATAGTATATACTTTTCCACAGTAACTTGGACTGCATACGATGTCAAAATACGACCCGTTGTCAGAATTCTTGAAAACTCAGACCACCGTTCAGGTGCCGATGACTTTCGCGGAAATTGAAAGGGTGCTTGGAAGCAAACTGCCGGCTTCCGCTTATAAGCATCCCGCATGGTGGGCGAATGATGAAGGCAAGAGCCATGTCCAGGCGCAAGCATGGCTCTCATCGGGATTCGAGACAGAGCAAGTCAATCCGAAAGCAAAGAAGCTCGTATTCCAGCGCAGGAAAAAAAAGGTGAGTGGTATGTCCGAAGTGGAGCGCAGATATCAGCCACCTGACCAAGCCAAAGAATCCCGCCGCCATCCCGCGTTTGGAGCAATGAAAGGCACATTCACTATAGAGCCAGGATACGATCTGACTCAACCAGCGATGCCGGCGGAAGAGTGGGCGGAAATTGAGCAAGAGATGGTTGCTAAATTCGACCGTCTGCTGGGCAAATGAACGCGCCTTTGTTGCTTGATACATGCGCCGCGATTTGGATTTTCGACAACGCGCGAATGTCGAGGGAGGCGGTCGAAGCGATGGATCGCGCCTCCGACTTGCAGATTCCGACTTTCATTTCGCCGATATCGGCTTGGGAAATTGGATCGCTGGCCACGCGTAAAAGCTTCAGGTCCACTCTGTCCCCCGATCGCTGGTTTCACAAGTTGACCGAGACTCATGGCATCCAATTGACGGAGCTTCCGCCACAAGTGCTGATCGCATCTTGTTTTTTGCCGGGGAGGCTCAATCGCGATCCAGTTGACCGCATCATCGCGGCCACAGCGCGCGAGTACGGACTCACGGTGATGACGCGCGATCGTGCGCTTCTGGACTATGCGAAAGAAGGGCATTTGAGCGCACTTGAATGCTGACCGAACGCTAGACACTCAGGCGCGCAAGGCCCGGGAGAATCTAGGATTTTCTGCGTCATCGTGCCGCAAGACCCTCCAAAATCGACTCTCTATTTTACGGCGCGAATTCGACAGCGCGTTGGAATCCGGGGACGGCGCGCTTCAGTCCTCCCTCAATCTCGGAAGCACCTGATCTCAGAAGGTGAACCTGTGGCCACGACGACAGCAGCCGAACCCACGCGGCGCGACTTTATCTATATCGCGACGGGGGCGGCGGCAGCCGTCGGCGGCGCGCTCGCAGCTTGGCCGTTCATCGATCAGATGAATCCGTCCTCTGCGGTTCTCGCCCTGGCCTCCATCGAAGTCGACATTGCGTCGATCCAGCCGGGCCAATCTGTCACCTTCAAATGGCGCGGCCATCCGCTCTTCGTGCGCCGCCGCACGCCGAAGGAAATCGCCGAAGCCAACGGCGTGGCGCTGTCGGATTTGAAGGATCCGCTCGCGCGCAACGCGAATCTCGCCGAGGACGCTCCGGCGACGGACAGGAACCGCAGCACCAAGCCCGAATGGCTCGTGCTTGTCGGCGTCTGCACGCATCTGGGCTGCACGCCGACCGTGAGCACTCCGCAAGTGCCGCAAGGCGAATACGGCGGCTGGCTTTGCCACTGTCACGGCTCGCAATACGACACCGCCGGGCGCATCCGCAAAGGACCCGCGCCGGAGAACCTCGCCGTGCCGCCGTACAGTTTCTTGTCCGCTACGCGTCTTAAAGTCGGTTGAGGGAGCGATAGATGTCAGGTCCATCCACCTACGTTCCCAAGACCGCGTTCTCACGCTGGCTCGACGCGCGCTTGCCGATCATCCGCTTCGCGAACGACACGATGCTGACGTTCCCAACGCCCAGGAATCTGAATTTCTGGTACGCGTTCGGCGCCATCCTCACCGTCTTCCTCGGCATCCAGATCGTCACCGGCATCGTGTTGGCGATGCACTATGTGCCGAACGAGAATCTCGCCTTCGATTCCGTCGAAAGCATTATGCGAGACGTGAATTACGGCTGGCTGCTGCGCTACATGCACGCCAACGGTGCCTCGTTCTTTTTCCTCGCTGTCTACGTCCACATGTTCCGCGGCCTCTATTACGGTTCCTACAAGGCGCCGCGCGAAGTGCTGTGGATCCTGGGCGTCGTCATCTATGTGCTGATGATGGCAACGGCATTCCTCGGCTACGTGCTGGTGTGGGGCCAGATGTCGTTCTGGGCCGCCACCGTCATTACCAATCTCTTCAGCTCGCTCGACCAAATTGTGCCGCATGTGGGGACGGCGATAGCGACTTGGCTGTGGGGTGGCTTCGCGGTGGGCGACGCAACTCTCAACCGCTTCTTCTCGCTGCACTACCTCTTGCCGTTCGCGATTGCCGCTGTTGTCGGGTTGCACATTTGGGCACTTCATGTGCCGGGCAACAACAATCCGCTCGGAATCGACGTGAAGGGGCCGCAGGACACCTTGCCGTTCCACCCCTACTACACGGCGAAGGACGCCTTCTACGTGGCGCTGTTCGTTGTGCTTTATATGGCGGTGGTGTTTTACAATCCCGATCTCACCGGCAATCCCGACAACTACATTCCCGCCAATCCGGTCGTGACGCCGCCGGATATCGTTCCGGAATGGTATCTGCTGCCGTTCTACGCCATGTTGCGCTCGGTCCCGCAGAAGTTGCTCGGCGTGCTGGTACTGGCTGGCGCCATCGTGACGCTCTTCTTCGTGCCGTGGCTGGACACTTCCAAAGTGCGCTCTTGCCGCTTCCGTCCGCAGATGAAGTTCTTCTTTTGGTTCTTCGTCGTGGACTGCATTCTGCTGGGTTATCTCGGTTCGCAGAGCGTGGATGCCGCGTGGAATCTCGCCGGCATAGACTTGCCGCTCGTTTGGGTGGCACGCTTCGCCACCGCCTACTATTTCGGCTTTTTCTGGGTGCTCCTGCCTTTGGTGGGATTGTTCGAGAAGCCCAAAGCCTTGCCCGACAGCATCGCAAAATCCGTGCTCGGCAATGCTCAGCCGATGCCGGCCGAGTAAGGAGACAACCATGCGCATTGCTCTCCCGCTCGGTCTGGCTTTCGCCGCGATGGTGTCGACGGCCGCGCTCGCCGACGACACCAACCTTCCGCCGAAGGACGTCAGTTTCTCTTTCGAAGGCCCCTTCGGCCATTACGACCGCGCCGCGCTGCAGCGCGGCTTTCAAGTTTACAAGGAAGTCTGCTCGGCCTGTCACAGTCTCAACCGCGTTGCATTCCACACGCTCGACGAATCCGGCGGTCCCGAATTCAGCGAAGCCGAAATGAAGGCGATCGCCGCGGGCTATCAGATCGACGCCGATCCCAATGAACAGGGCGATATCTTCGACGCCAAAGGCAATCGCCTGAAGCGCGCCGGCACGCCCAGCGATTATTTCCCGGGGCCGTTCGCCAACGAGAACGCAGCGCGCGCGGCCAACAACGGCGCGCTGCCGCCCGATCTATCGCTGATCGTGAAGGAGCGCGCCGGTGGGGCGCATTACGTCTATTCGATCCTGACCGGATTCGGCCAGAAGCCGCCGGCTGACGTGAAGATGCAGACGGGCATGTACTACAACCCGTATTTCCCGGGGCGGCAGATCGCCATGCCGCCGCCGCTGACCGACAATCAGGTCACCTTCAACGACGGCACCAAGGCAACCGTCGACCAGGAAGCGCACGACGTCGCCACATTCCTGTCTTGGACCTCTGAGCCCAAGATGGAGGAGCGCAAGCATCTAGGCTTCGACGTGATGATCTTCCTGCTGGCGCTGTCGGGGCTGCTCTATCTCTCCTACCGCCGGGTGTGGAAAGACGCGCACTGACGTCAGACGGCAGGGACCGGGAATCGGGTATCAGGCGTGCAATTATTCTGATACCTGATGCCTGATACCTGACCTCTGGTAGCGCATGACAAAAACCGTTCTCGGCATCATCGGCGGTAGCGGCGTCTACGACATCGCCGGTCTCGAAAACGCACGCTGGGAGCGGGTGAAAAGCCCCTGGGGCGAGCCGTCCGACGAAGTGCTGCGCGGCACGCTGTCCGGCGTGGACATGGTGTTCCTGCCACGCCACGGCCGCGGCCATGTTCATTCGCCGACCTCGATCAACTATCGCGCCAATATCGATGCGCTCAAGCGCGTGGGCGTGACCGACATCGTTTCGGTCTCCGCCTGCGGTTCGTTCAAGGAGGAATTGGCGCCCGGCGCCTTCGTCATCGTCGATCAGTTCATAGACCGCACCCATGCCCGCGAGAAAACCTTCTTTGGCCGCGGATTCGTGGCGCATGTCTCGCTGGCGCATCCGGTCTGTCCCAAGCTGGCCGACGCGCTTTATGAATCGGCGAAAGAGATTGGCGTGCCCTGCGCCAAGGGTGGTACCTATCTCGCGATGGAAGGCCCGCAGTTCTCCACGCTCGCCGAATCCAATCTCTACCGCTCGTGGGGTTGCAGCGTCATCGGCATGACGGCGATGCCGGAAGCCAAGCTCGCGCGCGAAGCGGAAATTCCCTACGCGCTGGTGGCCATGGTCACGGACTACGATTGCTGGCATCCCGACCATGACCATGTGACGGTCGAGACCGTCATCCGGGTGCTTACCGGCAATGCCGAGAATGCGCGACGGCTGGTGATGCGCGCGGCGCCAAAGCTGGGACCCGAGCGCACGCCGTCGCCGCTCGGCATCGAGCACGTGCTCGATACCGCCCTCATCACCGCCCCCGAAAAGCGCGATCCGGCTTTGTTCGCGAAGCTGGACGCCGTCGCAGGTCGCGTGCTGAAAAAGTGAATCTCACGCGGAGCCGCGGAGCCGCAGAGAAAATTCCCTTCACTCGTCATGGCCGCCCTTGTGGCGGCCACCCAGGATCTCGCTGTGCATGGGTGTTCCTGGGTGGCCGGGACAAGCCCGGCCATGACGTTTTTTGGGTGGTAGTAGTAGAGGTACGTACTCCGCGGCTCCGCGCCTCCGCGTGAGAATTCTTCCTTAGATTGTGCGGCGGATTGCGGCGGTAAGCGCCGTAACATCACTCTCCGGAACAATCGTCACCCCATCCGCGTCATCCAGTCCGCACGCACGTGTTGCGATGACAGGAATCCCTTGAGCCCGGGCCGCCAGCAGTGTCCGCGGTTTTTCCTCCAGCAGAGCAGGCTGAACGACGGCGCAGATGGTGCGCATCCAGTCGTGTCCATCCGCGCGCAAGACCCGCACGCCGTTCCAGAAACCATCGCCTTCGAGTTCGCTGCCGAGCAGGACAACTTCCAGATCAAGCGCCTTCGCGGCTTCGCGCAATTCGTAGGCGCCTTTGCGCGCGATGGTTGGACCGACGAAAGCAATGCGGCGGGGCACGGGTGCACGCTCTAGTTTGGTGGTGAGCGGCATCACCCAATTGAGTTTGATCGCCCGTTCGCCGAACAGTGCCGCAATCTCGGTATGCGGTGTGACGACGGCATCCGCGGCCGCCAGCGCCTCGCTTTCGAGCGCGATCAGCGCCGGGTCGGCGCGGAAATCGGATAGCGTTTTGCGCTCAGGATGCGCGCGCGCCGCTGTGTCAAGCCGCGCCTGAATCTCCGCCATCGGCAAACGCTGCATCAGCACGCGAAATCGCCGTCCTGCGAGATGGCCGTCGCGCCACAGCATGGGCAACAACGATTGGGTGATGCATACATCCGTGACCTCGGGTCCGAGCGCTGTGGCGTAGCATCCCGCCAAAGCGTCGGCTGCGTCGAGCTCTGCCTGGCGCCGCGCCGGCCCTTGCTGCGCCAGGCGTCGCGACTTCCAGCTGCGCAGCAGTGTTTGCAGCGTGGCGCGGCGAACCTGTGAAAAACCGTCCGGCTTCCAGCGATAGCGCTCCAGTTTCCAGCGCGCGCCGTCAATGGGCACGCACAAGACATCGCGTTCGTCCCTGATTTCTTGAATGTAGCGCTCAAATTCCGGCCAATAGTCATCTACCAGATAAGCACGATGTCCTGCCGGGACATGTACCGTTTCGTGCCGGAAACATTGGGTTTTCTGACAGTCGCCGCAGCTCGCGGCTTCCGGACGCCTGTCTTCGGGAGTGGAGAGACGCCGTTCGGCAATTGCGCGATCGTCGTATCCCGTCAGGCGCACGATGAGCGATTCACGATCCAGCGCCACGCGCAGCATCAGGGGCCGTGCGCTACGAAATCTCAGGTCCACATAGTTCCACGCGATCGTCGCGTCGCGGCCGGTCATGGCGGCAGAGCCAGGTACCAGCCGCGAATGGCCGTGACGCTCCACGATTTCGCATCCGGCCCTCAGCGCAACGTCGTAGAGCGCGTTGGAAAGCTGGCAGAGGCCGCCGCCGGTCGCCGGCACGAGGCAGCCTTCTTTCAGCATGCGTCCCGTCGCGAAACCGCGGGCGCGCGAAGTTTTGCCGAGCTGCTTCCAGAAGCTGAACACGGCACCGGGCGTCAGCACCGCGCCGTCCAACACCCGCGCGGCGCGGCGCAGATTGTGGACCTTGCCCAGCTGCATCGCGCGTTCCGAGGTGCGCGCATCGCTCCACAAGGGCGTGCGCGATTCCGCATGCGGAATTGTAAATTCGCCCGCCGCGCCTTTCGCCAACCGAACGGGGCCGCTCCAGCTATCCACAATCAGGCGCCGGGCTCGGAACACCGCCACCTTGGCGTCGAACACAAGCGCGGAAAAACGCGAGGGAACGCTCTTCTCGGGAAAGCGGCGCGGCGCCAGAACAGCGGCCAGTTCGGAGCCTGCCAAATTGGCGCGAGGAAGCGTCACACTTTTGAGCCCTTCGATGCGACAAAACCGAGTGTTGAAGCGGATCGTGGCGTTTGCTTGACCGGATTGGGGAATCGGTGCGAAAGCCCTCCTTTGTAAGCCCGGCTGCCTGCCTTCGCGAGGACCCCATGGATTTCAAAACTGTCATCCGCACCATTCCCGATTACCCCAAAAAGGGAATCCAGTTTCGCGATATCACTACGCTTCTGGGCAACGCGCGGGCCTTCCGCCGCGCGGTGGACGAGCTGGTGCAGCCCTATGCGGGCGTGCGCATCGACAAGGTCGTGGGCATCGAGGCACGCGGCTTCATCCTGGGCGGCGCCGTGGCCCATCAGCTATCCGTCGGCTTCGTACCGGTGCGCAAGAAGGGAAAGCTGCCGCACACGGTGATCGGCGAGGACTACGATCTGGAATACGGCAAGGACCGGGTGGAGATCCACGCCGACGCCTTGAAGAAGGGCGAAAGCGTCATCATCGTGGACGATCTCATCGCCACGGGGGGGACCTGTTTCGCGGCCATAAAATTGCTGGAGCGGGCCGGCGCCAAAGTGGTGGGTTGTTCGTTTGTAATCGATCTGCCCGAGCTCGGCGGCGCCGACAAGATCCGCGCCCTCGGCAAAGACGTGACGACCTTGGTGGCGTTCGAGGGGCACTGACATTGAAGATTTCCGGCAAAGCTTATCGCACGATCTGGCCGATCAGTGAGAACGCGGTTGAGGTTATCGATCAGACCAAGCTGCCGCATGAATTCCGCACCCGCACGCTGAAGAGCGCGTCCGATTGCGCCAATGCCATCCGGGCCATGGTCGTGCGCGGTGCGCCGCTGATCGGTGCAGCGGCCGCTTACGGTATCGCGCTCGCCATGCGCGAAGATCCCTCGGATGAAAACCTCGAGCGTGCGCACGACCTCCTGCTGGAGACGCGTCCCACCGCCATCAATCTGCATTGGGCCCTGAAGCGCATGCGCGATGCACTGCGCAACCAGCCGCGCGAGACGCGCGCAGCGCTCGCGTGGACGGAAGCCGCAAAGCTCTGCGACGAAGATGTCGAGACCTGCCGCTCCATCGGCGAACACGGTCTCAAGATCTTCCGTGAAGCCGCGGCGAAAAAGAAACCAGACGAAACTCTGAATGTGCTCACCCATTGCAACGCGGGTTGGCTTGCTTGCGTCGACTGGGGCACGGCACTGGCGGCTGTCTATATGGCGCACGACGAAGGCATCAAGCTGCATGTCTGGGTGGATGAAACCCGCCCGCGCAACCAGGGCGCCTCGCTCACAGCATTCGAACTGGGCAGTCACGGCGTGCCGCACACCATCATCGCCGACAATGCCGGTGGGCTTTACATGCGCCAGAAGAAAGTCGATCTCTGCATCGTCGGCACCGATCGCGTGACGGCGAATGGCGACGTCGCCAACAAGATCGGCACGTACCCCAAAGCGCTGGCGGCGGCGGACAATCGCGTGCCGTTTTATGTCGCGCTGCCGTCGTCCACCATCGACTGGACGTTGAAATCCGGCGATGCGATCCCCATCGAAGAACGCTCCGCCGACGAACTCTTGAAAATGACGGGGCGCACGCCGTCCGGGGCCTTGGCGACGGTCGAAATCGCGGCGCCAGGCTCACCCGCTGCCAATCCCGGTTTCGACGTCACCCCGGCGCGGCTGGTGACCGGTTTCATCACCGAGCGCGGGCTCTGCGAGGCGAGCAAAAAAGGCCTGCGATCGCTGTTTCCGGAAGTTTGACCCGATGCGGCGAAACTGGCTGATTGCGACATTGATCGTGGGATCACTGATGGGTCTGCTCATTGCCATGGTTGTCGGTATCATGGCGTTCGACCACAATCCCCAGGGAGAGTTTGTCGACACTCAGACCGGCGCAATCCAGTGGAGCGCTGCCGGCCCCCTGATAGGAATGGCTTTTTTCTTGCCATTCGTCGGAATTGTTCTTGTGAGCGGCGCGTTGTATTTCGTGCCCCGCTTCATCACTCGGAAGATGTCTTCATGAAATCCCGCTGGTCCGATAAAGACGCCGACGACTTCATCTCGCACTACGCGCCCAAAGGCGTGAATGCGGATCTGGCGTTGCGCACCTATACGACGCGTCTGCTGGGCGGCGATCCCAAGCTCGTGCTGCACGGCGGCGGCAACACGTCGGTGAAGACCAAAACCAAGGACCTCCTCGGCGAAGACGTCGACGTCATTTGCGTCAAGGGTTCGGGCTGGGACATGGGCAATATCGAGCCGCAGGGATTGCCGGCTGTGAAGCTCGCGCCGCTGCAAAAGCTGCTCGCGCTGCCTAGGCTCAGCGATGAAGACATGGTCAACTACCAGCGCATCAATTTGCTGGATTCCTCCGCGCCCAATCCGTCCGTCGAGACGCTGCTGCACGCCTTCCTGCCGCATAAATTCATCGATCACACCCATTCCACTGCTGTGCTGTCGCTGACCGATCAGCCGGACGGCGAGAAGGTGGTGCGCGAGGTCTATGGCGATCGCGTCGCCTATGTGCCCTACACCATTCCTGGTTTTGCGCTGGCCAAGAGCGTCGCCGAGGTGTTCGCGAAGCATCCCAAGGTGCAAGGCCTCGTGCTGCTGCAGCACGGCATTTTCACCTTCGCCGACGATGCGAAGACCGCCTACGAGCGCATGATCGAATTCGTCTCGATGGCCGAAGAGCGTCTGCATCGCCAGGGCCGCAAGTCCTTGGCGCAGGCTTCGTTGCCGAAATCGCTCGCGCGTGTCGCCGACATCGCGCCGATCTTGCGCGGCGCCGTGGCGCTGGAAAAGAACGAGATGGCGGGCACGGTGAAGCGCCAGATCCTCTGCTTCCGCACGTCGCCCGCGATCCTGAGCTACGTGAACGGCAAGGATGTCGCGCGCTACAGTCAGACCGGTGTCGTGACGCCCGATCACACCATCCGCACCAAGAACTGGCCGCTGCTGGTGCCTGCGCCGGAACAAGACAAGCTCGACGAGTGGCAGGCGACGGTGAAGGCGGCGGTCGAAAAATTCGTCGCGCACTATCACGCCTATTTCGCCCGCAACAACGCACGCGCGGAGCCGAAGAAGAAAGAGTTCGATTCCCTCCCGCGCGTCGTCCTCGTGCCCGGCGTCGGCCTCTTCGGCCTCGGCGCCAGCGCCAAGGATGCCGCCATCGCCGCCGATATCGCCGAGAACACCGTCGAAGTGATCGCCGATGCCGAAGCCATCGGCGAATATCGCTGCATTTCCGAAGCAGACATGTTCGACGTGGAATACTGGTCGCTGGAGCAGGCCAAGCTCGGCAAAGCGGTGGAGAAGGTTCTGGCGCGCCAGGTCTGCGCCGTCACCGGCGGTGGTTCCGGCATCGGCGCGGCCACGGCGCGCGCCATGGCGAAGGAAGGCGCCGAAGTTGCCGTGCTCGATCGCGATCTCGAAGCCGCGAAAGCGGTCGCCAAGCAGATCGGCGGCAAGGCGCTGGCGCTCGCCTGCGACGTGACCAAGCCTGACGACGTACGCGCGGCCTTCGACAAGATCGCCGAAACCTTCGGCGGCGTCGACATCCTTGTCTCCAACGCCGGCGCGGCCTGGCAGGGCAATATCGGCAGCGTCGACGACGAGACCTTGCGCCAGAGCTTCGAGCTCAACTTCTTCGCCCATCAAAGCGTGGCGCAGAACGCCGTGCGCCTGATGAAGGCGCAAGGCACCTATGGCTGCCTGCTGTTCAACACCTCCAAACAGGCGGTGAATCCCGGGAAAGATTTCGGACCTTACGGCTTGCCGAAGGCGGCGACGCTCTTCCTGGTGCGCCAATACGCGCTCGATCACGGCAAGGACGGCATCCGCGCCAACGCCGTAAACGCCGACCGCATCCGCTCAGGCCTTCTGACCGACGACATGGTGGCTGCCCGCGCCAAAGCGCGTGGCGTCTCGGAGTCGCAATATATGGGCGGCAATCTTCTGGGCCGCGAGGTCTATGCCGACGAAGTCGCCGAAGCCTTCGTCTATCTCGCCCACGCCGAAAAGACGACCGCCGGCGTCATCACCGTCGACGGCGGCAACATCGAAGCAGCGATGCGGTGACGCACGACAAGTATCAGCAATTTTTCGATTTGTTGCCGAGACGGGCTGGTGACGCGGCTCGGCCTTTTTACGCGCTGACAAATGACGAACGCCCCGCATCCAATTGGACGGATGACGAAGTTCGCATTTTCCAATCCGGTACGGAAATCGGAGCCTACAAGCGGCCCTATTGCAATCTTGGGGCGCAGACCTTTGAACCGTTTGAGCAAGATGGAAAATGGTACGCGCTGTATTCCGCCGATGAAACTTGCACGCGCGTTATGAGCCTTCCGGAATGTCGCGATATTGGCGGTGAAGTGCCTAGCGCTGAAGGCTTTTGTCCTGCCGAAATCTACGTACCGCGCTATCGAGACGTGGAAATGAAGCAACCGAATCGCAACGCAATACGGCACTGGATGTTCGAATCCGAGGCAGAGAAGGTTGCTGGATCTGACGTAGTTAGTGAAATGGGCCCGTGGCAATCACTTGATGTTGGCTTCGTCTATGGGTGCTTTTGGGCCTGTCCATTCCAACTGATGGTGTACAATTTGTCCCGCGCTTCGCAAGGTGTACTTATTCGTGATGATCGATTTGGCGATCTCCAAATTCCCGACTACCTGCAACTTGCGTCAGCAATTCGCTTAGAAAGACGATTTCCTGGTCCTCTTGTTGCGACGATTGCTCGGATACAAGAACGCGACGTGAAGACGGGACGTCCTCTATAGGCCGCGGTGCCGCTCTTCTCGAATCAAACGTAGTCACTCTTTCCTTGCGGCATTGCGCATTCGAATGATCGAATAGTCGAGACTCGACTTCGTGACAGCGTCGCGCAGCGGCGAGATACTTTCGAAAAAGCGCACAGAGCAGCCTCTGGTCGCTATTTCCCCAATGGCTTGCGCAAGATGCGGACCGCGACTGGTGCGACTGCGGCGTGCGAGATGTGGTAGCCAGCCGAACTGTCGACGAGTTAAAACGGCGCGCCGGGCAGCTCGTAGATATGGAGTGTCACTCGGTCGATCCGCTGCCGCCAGTTTTTCCTCCAGCACGAGAAAGCGCTTCGCGTTGGCATCATCGCAATAACGCGCGACATCGTCCACTGATGTGTTTGGCCCGATAGCATACGTCACCCGCCGACAATCGCGCGGCAGCAGGTAGTTCGGCAGATGATCTTCGTCGATTGCCCAGACGGCGTCGCCGGTCACGCCAGCATCGGGTGAGGGCGGAGGCCTTGGCTCGAAGAGCTGGATGTCCGGCTCTTCACTGACGTGAAAGAGCCCGACCAATCCGTCAGCCCCCATTCGCCCGGAACAATTCCAGCGTGCGTTCGCGTGCGAGCTTGGCGCAGGCTTCGTTGTAGTCGGTGCGGCGGTCGGAGTTGAAGCCGTGGCCGGCGTTGTAGACGAACACTTTCACCTCGGGATGCAGCTTCTGCACCTTGTCGACGCCTTCCTTGGGGATGCCGTGGTCGTGTTCGCCGAAATGCAGGATGGTCGGGCATTTCGGCTTCCATTCCGCCATCTGGGGAATCTGCCCGCCGTAATAGCCTGACGCGGCCGCCAGCCCGTCGCACTTGCACGCGGCCGCCCACGTCACCGTGCCGCCGTAGCAATAGCCGGTGATGAACACCGGGCCCTTGCTCTTCAGCGCGTTGATGCACACTTGCGTGTCCTGCACGGAAAGATCGAAGGGATGCTCGCCGCGCGCGATCTTGATCGCCTTCTGAATATCCTCCGGCGAATAGGTGGCCTGGAAGTTGGGCTCCTCGCGATCGTAAAGTGCGGGCCCCAGCACTTCGTAACCGTCGGCCGCGTAGCCGTCGCACAGTTCCATGATGTGCTCGGTGACGCCGAAGATCTCCTGGATGAGCACCAAGCCGCCGCGGCGCTTGCCTTGCGCGTCGACGTGATAGACGCCGATCTCGGCGCCGTCGCCCATCTTCATTTTGATCATCTTGCCCTTGAGCGCCATGTCAGCCTCCGGTGGGTGGATTTTTTTCGACCGCAACGATGGCTTTTTGCCGCCGCCGAAACAACCGCCAAACCCAAGACACGAAGAAAATCAGAGCTGCCATGACCGGCAGCCAGGGGATGAGCTGGATGAAGAAGCGCAGGGCCGAGGCAGTGCTGTCCATGAAGGTGGACGAAGCGTCGCGCCAGACCTGCGCCAACGGCCCCGCCGTGCTGGCGCGTTCCTCGAAGGAGATGTTGACCTCTTCGCGCGCAATGCGTCCCTGCACGTCGTCCTTGGTGCCGACCGCATCATCCAGTTCGCCCTGCACACGGGAGAGTTCGGACTCCACCTTGATCACGTCGTCCACACTCAGATTGGGCCGTTTGGACAAGGCCAGGAGACGGTCGCGATAAACTGTCAGCTGCGCGACTTTGCGGGTCGCTTGCCCCGCCGCGTCTTCCACGCTTTGAGCGCGCGTCGAGCGGGACCGCAGCACGACGTCGCCCGGTGCTTGGCCTGGCAGAGGCTCGAGAATGCTCTTCTGGAATTTCTCGATCTGATCGTGCGGCAGGAGCAGATCGAGTTGTGCGGAAGAGTAGGAATCGTTTGACCCGTCTCCCAGGCTGATATTGGCAGAGAGCAGCTTGCAGTGAAGCGCGCCGTCGTAGAGGCAGCGCTGGCGCGCCCGTTCATAGCGCGGATTGATCGCGTCATGCGCCATGACATAGGACAGAAAATGCGTGTAGCTGAATTGCTGGGCACCTTCGGCTGAAACCCGGTCGGCCAGATTCTTGTCGCTCGGCAGCGACCGGTTTGCGCTTTCGCCACAGCCGGCCAAAGCTGCAACGCAAAGAACCAAAAGAAAGATCCTGCGAAACATGATGATCCGCTCCCTTCGCTTCCCAGCACTGGAAGCGTCGGTCCGCGTTGCGGCAGAAGTTGGGCGATCAGCTTTTCGGGCGCCTTTGCACGAAGCCCTTGCCGGTAAAGCTCATATAGAGCTTGCCGTCGGCATCGCGGGCTTCGTTGAGGGTTTTGACGAGACCGAGCTCCGGCCGCGATTTCAACTCGACTTTTTCGACGACCGTCGAGGTGTAGGTCAGCGCCACGCCCGGACGCACCGGCCTCAGCCAGCGCAAATTCTCGAAGCCGGGCGACACGCCGGCGCGCTGCAGCGGATCGCCTTCAACGGCTTCGCGCTTGCGGCTTTCGATGCCGAGCCGCATCCAGATACAAGCGGTGTGCCAGCCGCTGGCGATAATGCCGCCGAAGATGGATGCCTTCGCCGCTTCGCGGTCGATATGAAACGGCTGCGGGTCGTACTTCTTTGCGAAGGCAATGATCTCGTCTTCGCTGAAGGCGTGGGTGCCCAGAACGCGCCTGGAGCCGATGACGATATCTTCAAACCACATCGTCAACCCCGCGATGCAGCACGGCGGCGCTCACGATGAACTTCGCCACCTGTTCGCGCTGGTTGAATACGGTCCAGCTGCATTTCACATAGCCGAAATCGAGCTTGCGCTTGCCGGCGCGGGTTTCGATCACCTCTACATCCATCCGCAATACGTCGTCCGGGCGCACCGGCTTGATCCAGCGCGCATCTTCCACGCCGGCGCCGCCGCGCGTGGCGGTGTTGTTGAGAAGCCCGTCCACGAACATGCGCATCGCCATGACGGAGGTATGCCAGCCGGACGCCGAAAGCCCGCCCAGCATGGATGTCTTCGCGGCGTCTTCGTCGAGATGATGCGGCTGGGGATCGAATTCGCGCGCGAATTCGATGATCTCTTCTTTCGTCACGTTGTAGGGGCCCAGCGCGAAACGCTGACCCACGGAAAAATCTTCAAAATGCAACATGCGGATTACGCGTTGAACCGGAAGTGCATTACGTCGCCGTCCTGAACGATGTATTCTTTTCCTTCCAGCCGCATCTTGCCGGCATCCTTGGCGCCCGCTTCGCCGTTCAGCGATACGAAGTCGTCAAAGGCGATGGTCTCGGCGCGGATGAAACCGTGTTCGAAATCGGTATGGATGACGCCCGCCGCTTGCGGCGCCTTGGAACCCTTGGTCACCGTCCAGGCGCGCGCTTCTTTGGGACCTGCCGTGAAAAAGGTGATGAGGCCGAGCAAGCCATAGCCCGCGCGGATGAGGCGATTGAGCCCGGGCTCTTCCAGCCCAAGGCTGTGCAGGAATTCCTCGCGCTCGCCTTCCGGCAGCTGCGCGACTTCTTCTTCGATGCGAGCGGAGATCACCACGCACGCCGCGCCTTCGCGCTTGGCTTTCTCTTCCGCACGGTTGGAATATTCGTTGCCCTTGGCGGCGGACGCCTCGTCCACATTGCAGACATAGAGAACGGGCTTCTGCGTCATCAACCCGAGTTGGCGATAGGGCTCGCGTTCTTCCGGTGTCAGCTCCGCCTGGCGCGCCGGCTTGCCCTCACGCAGCAGAACCAGCGCCTTGCTCATCAGCGCGAACTGCTCCTTGGCTTCCTTCTCCCCGGATTTCGCCTTCTTCTCGATGGGAATCGCGCGGCGTTCCAGGCTCTCCAGATCGGCCAGCATCAATTCGGTTTCCACCGTATCGGCGTCGCCGACGGGATCGATGCGTCCTTCGACATGGGTGATGTCGTCATCGACAAAACAGCGCAGCACATGCGCGACGGCGTCGACTTCGCGGATGTTGGCGAGGAATTGATTGCCCAGTCCTTCACCCTTCGATGCGCCGCGCACCAGCCCCGCGATATCCACGAAGGTGATGCGGGTGGGAAGTTCCTGCGCGGAGCCCGCGATTTGCGCCAGCTTGTCCAGACGCGGATCGGGAACCGCCACATCGCCGACATTCGGCTCGATGGTGCAGAACGGATAGTTCGCGGCTTGCGCGGCGGCGGTCTGCGTCAGCGCGTTGAAGAGCGTCGACTTGCCGACATTCGGCAATCCGACGATGCCGCATTTGAAACCCATTTAATCACCTCTCCCTTGTGGAGAGGTCGAAAAATCTTGAGCGCAGCGAAAGATTTTTCGGGTGAGGGGGAAGAATAGAGCTGGGTGGAGAGGCTTCCCCCCACCCGAAATTTGCTTCGCAAATTTCGACCTCCCCACAAGGGGGAGGTGAAACGGAAAACTTCATCACACTCACTCTGTTTCGTCCTTTTTGTTTTTCTTCACCGGCGGATTCAGCGCGAGCGTCACCTTGTTCATGAAACCGACATCGTCGTCGCGCGCCAGCAGCGGGGCCGCTTCGGCGATGGCGGTCAACATCGGTACGATCCATTGCTCGTCGGCCTTGGAGAAATTGCCGAGCACGTGGCCGTGCACGCGGCCCTTTTCGCCGGGATGGCCGATGCCGATGCGCACGCGCCGATAGTCGGGGCCCAGAGCTGCGGTGATGGAACGCGCGCCGTTGTTGCCGGCGTCGCCGCCGCCGGTCTTCACTTTCAGCTTGGCCGCGGCCAGGTCGATCTCGTCGTGGATGACGACCAGCGCCGAGAGCGGTAGCTTGAAGAAGCGCATCGCCGGGCCGATCGAGAGGCCGCTCTCGTTCATGTAGGTCTGCGGCTTCAGCAGATAGCTCTTGCGCCCGCCCAGCGTGCCCTCGCTGAAGAAACCGTGAAAGCGCACGCGCCACGGCCCGAACGCGTAGCTCTCGTGGATCGTGTCCACGGCCATGAAGCCGGCGTTGTGGCGGTTGCGCGCGTATTCCACGCCGGGATTTCCAAGCCCGGCGACGAGAAGGGGAGTGTCCATCATGGTTCGAGGCTCGCTTCGCTCGCACCTCACCATGACGGCAGTGCGGCGTCACCCTGAGGTGCATCGCGCAAGCGATGCCCCGAAGGGCATGAATTACTTCTTTGCAGGCGCCTTGGCGGCGGCCGCACCGGCGGCGGGAGCCGCACCGGCAGCAGGCGCTGCACCGGCAGCAGGCGCCGCGCCAGCCGCGGGAGCTGCGCCTTCGGCAGGCACCGCACCTTCGACGCCTTCGACGACAGGCGCCGCGGCGGCGGCAGCAGCCGCTTCCTGCGCCGCGCGCTGCTCTTCGATGACGCTGGTCGGTGCCACGATGGAGGCGATGGTGAAGTCCTTCTCGCGGACGAGCGGCTTCACGCCCTTGGGCAATTCGATCGAGGATATGTGCAAGGTGCCATGGATTTCCAGGCCTGTCAGATCGCCTTCGATATATTCCGGAATGCTGTCGGCCGGGCAGAGCATTAGGATCTCGTGGCGCACGATGTTGAGCACGCCGCCGCGCTTGAGGCCGGGCGACTCCGAATGGTTCTTGAAGCGCACGGGAATGTGCAGGCGCACCGTCGCGCCTTCGGCCAGCCGCATGAAGTCGACATGGACCGGGCGATCGCTGACGGGATCGAGCTGCAACTGGCGCGGAATCACGCGGGTCTTCTGGCCGTCGATATCGAGCATGATGAGCGTGGTGAGGAAGGTGCCGGTCTCGGCGTGACGCTCGAGATCGCGCCGCGGAACCGCGACGGTTTGCGGCTCACCATTGCCGCCATAGACGATGCCGGGGACGAGACCCTTCAGACGGGTCCGGTAAGACGGGCCCTTGCCCGTGCCTTGGCGTGCTTCCGCACGCAGCTCCTGCATCTCGCGCATGGCGTAAGTCCTTGATTTTCAACGCTGTTGCCAGCGAGACGTCCCATCGGGGCCGGAAAGGCGAGGCTTTTAGCGGAAGGGCACAATCAACGCAACCGCGCGTTCTGGCACGCTTTTCCGCAAGCCCCAGACGCGCAACCGCGATGCGCCGAACGCTCTTTTGGCGCGCCCGTCCTGCGCCATAGTTCATCCCATGAAACGCATCGGAATTTTGGCCCATAGCGGCGAAGGCGCCGCGCTTTGCTTTCTCGCCGCCGTGCACGAGGGCGAGCGCAAACGGGGCGCGCATTTTCACCCCCACATCGTCATGGACATCGAAGCGATGGGCGCGAGCATGGCGGATTGGGAAAGCCTCGACCTGGCGCCCGTTCGCGCCCGCTTCGCAAATTCGGTTCACCGCTTGGCGGCGGCCGGCGCCGATTTCTTCATCTGTCCCGACAACACGGCGCATCTGGCGCTGGAAGCGCCGGGCGCGGACTTCGCACTGCCGGGCCTGCACATCGCCGGCGTCGTCGCCGACGAGGCCAAGCGGCGTGGGTTCTCGAAGATCGCCGTCACGGGCACGCGCTGGACGATGGAGGGTCCGATCTATCCGCGCGAATTTGCGAAGCGGGGTTTGCAAAGTCTCGCGCCGGAAGAAGATGAACGCGAAATCATCCAGGCCATCATCTTCGACGAACTTGTGCGCGGCAGTATTCGCGATGGGTCGCGTAACAGGTTCGCTGCCGTCGTTTCCACAATGAAAGATCAGGGCTGCGATGCGGTCGTGCTGGGTTGCACCGAATTGCCCATGCTGCTCGACGATTCGACATCACCCCTTCCCACGCTCGACAGCACCAGGCTGCTCGCGCGCGCGGCCGTTGAGGTCGCCGTGAGCGAGAAACCTTTACCGTCTTGGCGCGGCGGATCGCTTCTTCGGTGAGGGGTTGCGCACGGCGCGTGTAGCCTTCGCGGAGGAGAGCTTCGAGCTCTTTCAGCTGGTGTCGGCATAGCGATCTCTCACCAAATTAAAGGCATTTCCCTCTCCCCCTCAGGGGGAGAGGGCAGGGTGAGGGGGTCTCTCCGCGCTACAGAATTCAAAGGCATGCGGCAGCAACTCCCTTAGACGATAGCTTCGGTAGCGACTTCAGCACCCCCTCACCACAACCCTCTCCCCCGCTTCGCGAGGGAGAGGGAGAGTGTTTTCTGGTTGATAGCGTAGAGAAGAGCTTAATCGAACAAGCTGGAAACAGACTCTTCGTGATTGATGCGTCGGATCGCTTCGCCGATCAGCGGGGCGATGGAGATGCGCCTTATGTTCGGGCACTTCTGCACTTCTTCCGTCGCTTCGATGGAATCGGTGATCACCATCGATTTGAGCTTGGAGCCGCGGATGCGCGCGACCGCACCGCCGGAGAGCACGCCGTGGGTGGCATAGGCGCAGACGTCCTTGGCGCCCTTCTCGATCAAGGCTTCCGCGGCGTTGCAGATGGTGCCGCCGGAATCGACGATGTCGTCGACCAGGATACAGGAGCGCCCCTTCACGTCGCCGATGATGTTCATCACTTCGGATTCACCCGCACGCTCGCGGCGTTTGTCGACGATGGCGAGATCGGCGCCGAGCCGCTTGGCGAGCGCGCGCGCGCGCACCACGCCGCCGACGTCCGGTGACACCACCATCAGATTGTCGCCGCCCAGATAGTCGCGGATATCGCGCACCATCACGGGCTGGGCGTAGAGATTGTCGGTCGGGATATCGAAGAAGCCCTGGATCTGCCCGGCGTGGAGATCCACCGTCAGCACGCGGTCGGCGCCCGCTTGGGTGATGAGATTGGCGACCAGCTTGGCCGAGATCGGCGTGCGCGAACCCACTTTGCGGTCCTGCCGCGCGTAGCCGAAATAGGGCAGCACCGCCGTGATGCGCTTGGCGCTGGCTCTGCGCAGCGCGTCTATCACGATGAGCAGTTCCATCAGATTGTCGTTGGCGGGAAAGCTGGTGGACTGGATGACGAAGATGTCTTCGCCGCGCACGTTCTCCTGAATCTCCACGAACACTTCCATGTCCGCGAAACGCCGCACCACCGCCTTGGTGAAGGGGAGCTTCAGATATTGGCCGATCGCTTCCGCCAGCGGGCGGTTGGAATTGCCCGCGAGAAGTTTCATGCCCCGAACGTCCCCTTTGCCCATCGAAGCACCGGCCTCTTGTTTGACAGATTGGTGAACCCGGGCGGGTTCTAGCAAGGCAAAGGCGTGGGTGAAAGGCGCTTTTCAGGCTTTCAACAGAATGGCGGAAAGCTGGCGTCCATAGTCCTTTTCGCCCCGGTGCGTGGCTCTGCGGAACGAGAAAAACTCCGAATCGCGCGCATAGGTGCAGGCACCAAGCACCTGCACATTTTTTATGCCGGCAGCGACAAATTGTGCGGCCACAAAACTTTCCAAATCGAAACGCCAGTGGTCCGCGCGGTCGCTGGCGACGAAGAATCGCCCATTGGCGGCGCCAGCCTCGGCAAACCGCGCGTGAAATTCCGGCCCCACTTCGTAGTTCTTCTGGCTGATGCAGGGACCTATCGCGGCCGCGATCCGTGCACGCGAAGCGCCCAGCTTTTCCATCTTTCGGACGGTGGATTCGACGATGCCGCCAAGGGCTCCCTTCCAACCGGCATGGGCCGCTCCGATCACGCCTGCGTCTGCATCGGCGAACAGGATGGGCGCGCAATCGGCGGTGAGAATGCCGAGCGCCAGGCCGGGCACGTCCGTCGCCATCGCATCGGCCTGCGGACCTTGGCCAAGCTCCCAGGGCGCGCTGACGACGATCGCGAGCGGGCTGTGGATCTGATGCACATTGACGAGGTCGCTTGCGCCCAGCGTTTCGCGCGCGCGTCTGCGGTTCTCGATGACATGGGCGCGCTCGTCGCCCGAACCGGGGCCGCAATTGAGGGAGGCAAAGATTCCGCTCGAAACACCGCCTTGCCGGCCGAAGAAGCCATGCGTGATGATGCTGGTGCGCAAATTGGAGGCGGTGACGACGAACATGCAATCAAAACCCGGGTGGCGGTAGCGCACTCGCCGGCAAGATCGCCAGTGCCTTGAACAAGGTGCCCATTTTTTGGGGATCGACAAGGCGGTGAACCGCATCCGCAATCCGAGCTGCCTCGCCGGGATTGGCACGCTCAAGGTTTTCGGCGCGCGCGCGGACGCCAAGGCGTTCGAGGAAGGCGCCTTGCGCGACGGGTCCGAAGGCTTTTGCGCCGCCAAGCGCGGCCGCCCGGGCAAGACTCGCGAAATCCACATGAGCGGAGAGGTCAGCTTCACCCGGTTCGTCCAGAATGTTCGCAAAACGATGCTCGCGCACAGCCTGCAGGGTTTCGCCGAAACCGGTTCCGTTGTGGCCGTAGTCCACGATGAGGGCGCCACCGCCTTGTGAGACGACCACGCGCGCGATTTCTTCGCCAAGCGCCGAGGCGGCGGGAGACAGTTCGTAAACCGCGCCGATGTCCGCATCGCCCCGGCCGGCCGCAATATCGAGGTGGGAAATCGCGGGCGCCAAGGCAAAGGCAAGGCGGCCATCCTCGACGATCACCATTCTTTCGCACCATCCCCGTTCGGTTTTGACGAACTGACGGACGGGCAAAGCATCGAAGAATTCATTCGCGAGCAGCAGCAAGGGACGGTCGCTCAAGGTTTCGTCAAACCTGTCCGACCAACGAACCGGCAGCGGCGAATCCTTGAGCCGCGCGCGCTGGATATCTCGCAATGTTGGGCTGGCTTCGACGAGGACCACTTCCGTTGCGGCAAGAAAATCGCGGTCGAGCTTTGCGGCGCGCAGCGCATCCGCCATAAGCGTGCCGCGACCGGGTCCTAGTTCGACCAGCCGAATCTTTTTCGGCGCACCTTGGTCGCGCCAGATCTGAACGCACCACAGTCCCATCAATTCGCCGAAGATCTGGCAGATTTCCGGTGCGGTGATGAAGTCGCCGCGCGCCCCCAAGGGGTCGCGTGCCGCGTAGGTGCCGGCTTGCGGATCGTGCAGCGCGATGGTCATGAACTGCGCGACAGAGAGCGGTCCTTGCGCCGCGATCAGGCGGGCAATGCGCCCACCGAGGGCGTTCATGGCTCGCCGCTCACGGCTTTGCCGGGAGCGCCGGCTTGCGCCACAGCGCGTACCAAATAAGGAACGCGCCCGCGGCCCACATCAGCGAAGAGAGCATCTGGCCCATGGTGATGGGCCCGAGGAACGGCGCATCGGGCTCGCGGAAGAACTCCACGAAGACACGGAAGAGGCCGTAGCAGAGGAACATCACGCCGGCGAGCACCCCCGGTCTTTCGTGCCAGCGGAACACGCGCAGGCCGATCTGCATGATGATGAAGAGAAGGATGCCTTCGAGGGCAGCTTCATAGAGTTGGCTGGGATGGCGCGCGATGTCTCCGGCCGGGCAATTGCCGTTGTGTAGACGTTTCACCGTTTCATTGCAGAAGACCATGCCCCACGGCTCGTTCGTGGGGCGTCCCCACAATTCTCCATTGATGAAATTGGCCATGCGCACGAGGAACATGCCGATGGGGGCGACGACGCAGAGCAGATCGCCGATCTGTAGCGTGGAGAGCTTGCGCCTGTGGGTAAACCACAGCGTCGCAATGATGACGCCGATCAAGCCGCCGTGAAACGACATGCCGCCGTCCCAGGCCGAGATGATGCGAATGGGATTGGTGAGGAATTCTCCCGGCAAACCGCCGCACATCGCGCCCTGGGGCGAGACGCTGCAGAGAATCGTGCCGTAGAAGATCACCCAGCCCAGGCGGCCGCCGAGGATGACGCCGAACGTAATCCACACCACGAAGTCGCCGATGTCGTCGGCAGTGGCGGGCGGCTTTCCTTTGAAGGGGGGATTCGTCCACAGCGCTTTTTCGTGAAGCATCCTCACGATGGCCCACCAGCCGATCAGGAGCAGCGCGACGTAGGAAAGCGAATACCAGCGGATCGCGATTGGTCCCCAGATTTTGATCAGGACCGGATCGATATTGGGAAAAGTGAGGGCGGCTTCGTGCATCGGTTACCCGAAGGCGAGTGGCGAGTAGCGAATAGCGAATAGGGGGAAAAAAGGCAAAAACCGTGCCTGAATGCGCCCAATCCACTGTTACCATTCGCCACTCGCCACTCGCCATTCGTCCCGTCTAAACTTCCCCCATGCAGACCGACAACCGAATCCTCGACGGACTGGCCAAGGTCTTTACCGACGCGGCCGGCGCGGCGCAAAGCGTGCGCAACGAAATGGACACCTTCGTCCGTCATCGCCTGGAAAAGCTGGTGGCCGATATGGATTTCGTGCCGCGCGAGGAATTCGACGCCGTGAAGGCGATGGCCGCCAAGGCGCGCGGCGAAAACGAACGGCTCGAAGCGCGCATCGCGGCTCTTGAAGCGAAGCTTCCAAAGAGTCTGCCGCAGGCGAATCCGACTCCCGATGAGTCAAAATCGCGCACTTCGACTCCCTGACTCCAAAACCTGTGGGTTGCCCGAACTGCTCAGAGAGAAGGGGCGGGGGACTCTTGTCTGACCACAAAATCTTGTGTCAGGTTGACCGCAGGTGCTTCGTTTTCGCGTTTCTGCGCCCAGGGGTTGTGAATGTCTCTTGCCCACCAGAACGAACCGGTCTCCGTCTCCCATCCGCTCGACATGCTGGAGCGGACCGTGGAGGACAATGGCTGGCCCTTCGAGCGCAGCGGCCGCGATGAGCTGAATCTGTCGGTGGCCGGCAAGTGGTGCGATCATCATTTCTGCTTCACCTGGCGCGACGACCTTCAGTCGCTGCATCTGTCATCCGCTTTCGACATGCGGGTGAGCGAAGTGAAGCGCCGCTCCGATGTCGCTTCGCTGCTCATGCATGTGAACGCGAAACTGTGGATCGGACATTTCGATCTGTGGCCGGAAGACGGCCAAGTCATCTATCGCCATGCGATGATCTTCCCCGAAGCGCACGTCAGCGCTTCGCAATGCGAAGCGCTCCTCAATCTCGCGGTGGAGGCTTGCGAATATTACTATCCGGCCTTCCAATTCGTGCTGTGGGGCGGCAAGTCGGCCGAGGAAGCGGTGGCCGCCGCCGTGCTTGAGTGTGCCGGACAAGCCTAAATCGAGATTGATTCTGCTCATCGGCGCGGGCCGCATGGGCGGCGCGTTGCTCAAAGGCTGGCTGTCGCGGGGATTTTCTTCCGTCGCCGTCGTTGAACCAAAGCCCTCCGCCGCTTTGCGCAAGCTTTGCCGGCAAAAACGCGTGCGCCTCGTTGCCGCTTTGCAGGGTTTGCCGAAAACGAAGATTTCGGCCTGCGTCGTGGCCCTGAAACCCCAGGTCCTGCGAACCGAAGCTGCGCAGTTGGGCGCCATCGCGAAATCGGGCGCCTTGATGATCTCCATCGCAGCCGGGACCAGCGTCTCCGCCATGCGCCAGGCCTGGGGCGAGAAGGTGCGCGTCGTCCGCGCCATGCCGAACACGCCGGGCGCCATCGGCAAAGGCATCAGCGCGCTCTACGCCGCCAATGGGGTTACGGCGAAAGACCGCGCGCTCGCCCAATCGCTGCTCTCCGCGCTGGGCGAAACGATTTGGGTCAAGAACGAATCGTTGATCGACGTGACCACGGCGGTGTCCGGTTCGGGGCCCGCTTATGTGTTTCTTCTGGTGGAAGCTCTTGCCGCTGCGGCAGAAGCCGAAGGTATGCCGCCCAAGGACGCGGCCAAGCTCGCGCGCGCCACCATCTCGGGCGCGGGAGCCTTGCTCGACGCGGATCCTCGCGCGGCGAGCGAGCTTCGCAAAGACGTCACGAGCCCGGGCGGTACCACCGAAGCGGCGCTGCGAATCTTGACGGCGCAAGACGGTTTTTCCGAGTTGATGGCGCGCGCCGTCAAAGCCGCCTACGAGCGCGCGAAAGAGTTGAGCGGGTAGTTGTGCAGCAAAAAAAGAAAAGGATTCGCGCGGAGACGCGGAGGCGCAGAATCTTGATTACTTCTCACCTCCCTCAAAAACGTCATGGCCGGCTTTATGCCGGCCACCCAGGATCGCGATCAGCGACGGTGATCCTGGGTGGCCGGGACAAGCCCGGCCATGACAGATTGGTTGGAGTAGAAAAAGAACTCGGTGGCTTCTGCGGCTCTGTGTCTCCGCGCGAATCCTTCTTTTCCAGCACTAAACCGGAAGGCTGATCGCCGCCCTCAAGCCGCCCAGCTTGGCGGTGCCGAGCACCAGATCGCCGCCATGAGCGCGCGCGATATCGCGCGCAATGGCCAGGCCCAGTCCGACGCCGCCCTTTTGCAGATTGCGGCCCTCATCGAGGCGATGAAACGGCCGGAACGCTTCCTCGCGCCGCGCTTCGGAAATGCCCGGTCCGTCATCATCGATCAGAATGTCGACAAAACGATCGGCACGCTTCACGGTCACTTCGACATGCGCGCCGTGTTTCAGCGCGTTGTCGATGAGATTGCTGGCGCAGCGTTTGAGCGCGTGTTTCTTCACGGACAGCTGAATATCGGGCTCAATCCGCAGTTTCAAACGATCGGGACCGGCGCCGCGCGCGCGTCCCGCAGCCGCCGCGGCTTCTCCCATGAGCGCCCCGACATCGGTGACTTGCGATTCCTCACCGCCTTCGCCCCGGGCAAAATCGAGATATTCGTCGAGCATCCGCTCCATCTCGTGGATGTCCTGCTTGATCGCCTTCGTGTCGGCGTTGTCGCCCATCAAGGCAAGCTGCAGTTTCAATCGCGTCAGTGGCGTCTTGAGATCGTGGCTTACTCCGGCCAGCATTTCGGTGCGCTGCGAAACATGCCGCTCGATGCGTTCGCGCATGGTGAGAAAGGCCTGCGCGGCGCTGCGCACTTCGCTGGCGCCGTAAGGCTTGAAGTTGGCGACGGCGCGCCCTTTGCCGAAGGCTTCGGCGGCCCGCGCGAGGCGCTCGATCGGCCGGACCTGATTGCGCAGGAAGAGGATGGCGATGGCGAGCAGCAGCAGCGAGGAGCCAACCATCCAGAGAATGAAGACATCGACGTTGGAGGCCACCAGGCGCTTCTGGGGAATGAGAAGCCGCAGGATGCCGTCCTTCACTTCGATCTTGAGATCGACATAGTTGCCGATGTCGCGCGACGTGAAGTGACGCGCCTCGCCCAACTGGCCGCTAAATACCAGATTCATCGCACTCTTGAGATTGGGCGCATATTGACGGAAGGGGCGGCCCAGCCGCTCGCCCTTCTGCACTTCGATCTGATAGCCGAGATTGCGCGAAGCCGATTTCAACAGCGCATCGCGGGCGGCGCCTTCGGGATGGGTTTCTTCGATGCTGACGAGAAAGGCCACGTCCGCCGCCACGCCGCGCGCCATGCGCGAGATCATGACGTCGTAATGCCGCTCGAAGAATATGTAGGTGACGACGCCTTGCAGGATCACGACCGGCGTCACGATGATGATCAGCGAGCGGCCGAACAGGCCGCGAGGCATGGCCCGTTTGAGGGCTCGAAATGGGCGCAGGGGCATCGCGTCAGGTCACGCGATCGGGCACGAGCACGTAGCCCACGCCGCGCACGGTTTGCAGATAGAGCGGCAGCTTTGGATCTTCCTCGATCTTGCGGCGCAGACGCGTCACCTGCACGTCGATGGAGCGTTCCAGCGTGACGCCAAGGCGCGTGCAGAGATCGGTGCGCGAGAAAGATCGCCCCGCATTGGCGGCGAACAATTTCAGAAGCGCGGCTTCCGAGCTGGTGAGACGCACCGGTTTGCCCTTGCGGCGCAATTCGCCGCGCTCGGGATCGAACACCGCTTCGCCCATCTTCACTTCGCGGTGGGCCGAGCGCTGTGTCGGTGTTGCGCGCCGCAGCAGCGCATTGCAGCGAAGCACCAGCTCGCGCGGTTCGAAGGGTTTGGGCAGATAGTCGTCGGCTCCGCTCTCCAGGCCTTCGATGCGATGTTCCGCTTCGCCGCGCGCCGTCAGCATCAGGATCGGTACTTGCGAATGGGCGCGCACGCCGCGGGTGAGGTCTATGCCGGATTCGCCCGGCATCATCACATCCACGATGAGAAGATCGAAGGCGATGCTTTTCATCAAGGCGCGCGCTTCGGCGGCATCGGCCGCGGCGCTCACGCGATAGCCGCCATTGGTGGTGAGGTAGCGGTGCAGCAGTTCGCGCAGGCGCGCATCGTCATCCACCACCAGAAGATGCGCGGTATCGGCGGCGCTGCTCATGGGATGCTCCCGATTGCGCGGTTGCGCTTTTCGGCCGGTGCGAGGCCGCTCAGCACGCGACGAAAGCCCGCAACGGCGTCGGGGCCTGCTTCGCGAAATGCGCGTACCAGCTTTGGCCGCTGCGCATCCCACAGCGCCGTTTCGAGTTGAGCGCCTTTAGGCGAGAGACGGAGCTGGCGCATGCGCCGGTCATTGGGCGCGGCACGACGTTCCACAAATCCGCCGTCAAGAAGATCATTCAGCACGCGATTGAGGCTCTGTTTGGTAATTTTCAGAATGGCGAGAAGTCCGGCTACCGTCACGCCGGGATTGCGCGCGATGAAGTACAACGCGCGCCGGTGGGCGCGGCCGAGCTTGGCGGCGCGCAAAGCCGCCTCGTCTTGTCCGAAGACGTCCAAAAACGCATGGAAGAGAAGATCGACGCCCTGCTTCAACTCCTCATCCCGAAGGTATAAAGGGGAGGCAAGGCGGCTTTCACCGGTTTTTACGTCAGACATACTGACGTATTTAAGCGGCCGAAGCCCGTTAGACAAGTTGTTTAGAGACGGGCCGTTAAGACAGGTGCCCAGAGGATTCCCATGGCAGTCACTCCGTTCGACGATCGCGAAGGTTCTCTCTGGCTGGACGGCAAACTCGTGCCCTGGCGCGAAGCCAAGACGCATGTGCTGACGCATGGGCTGCACTACGCCTCCAGCGTGTTTGAAGGCGAACGCATGTATTCGGGGCGCATCTACAAGCTCGAGGAACACACCGCGCGTCTCTTCGAATCCGCCCGTATCCTCGACATGAAGATTCCCTTCACCCAGAAGGAAGTTTGCGACGCCAGCACGCTGGCTTGCGAGGCGCAGGGTTTTAAAGACGCCTATGTCCGCCCCGTGGTGTGGCGCGGCAGCGAACAGATGAGCGTGGCGGGACAAGCCAACAAGATCCACGTCGCGATCGCGGCCTGGCAGTGGGGCTCGTACTTCGATCCGGCCGAAAAGATGAAGGGCATCAAGCTGGCGATTTCCGAATGGAAGCGTCCCGCACCCGACACGACGCCGACGCGCGCCAAAGCGGCCGGCCTCTACATGATCTGCACGCTGTCCAAACATGCCGCGGAAGCGCAAGGCTATGCCGACGCGATCATGTTCGACTATCGCGGCTATATCGCCGAGGCGACGGGCGCCAATGTTTTCTTCGTGCAGGACGGCAAGCTTCTCACCCCGACCGCCGATTGTTTCCTCGACGGCATCACGCGCCGCTCGGTGATGGCGCTGGCGCGGGCACGCCAAATTCCGGTCATTGAACGTCACATCAAGCCCGAGGAGATGGCGAATTTCTCCGAATGCTTCATCTGCGGCACGGCGGCGGAAGTCACGCCGGTGGCTTCGATCGGTCCCTACGCCTTCAAGCCGGGCGACATCACGCGGACGCTGATGACCGCCTATCATGACGACGTGAACCGTCCGGTGAGCCAGGTGAATCTGGCAGCGGCAGCGGAATAGATTCCACCCTCCCTCGGGAGGGTCGAAATTTGCGAAGCAAATTTCGGGGAGGATGTGGAAAGACTAGGCGCGGTTCGGTCGCATATCCTCCCCGAAAAATCTTTCGCTCCGCTCCAGATTTTTCGACCCTCCCAAGGGAGGGTAGACATTACCGGTGAACCCATACCAACAGAATCGCGCCCGCGATGAGGAGCACGATTCCGAGTGCTTCGCGCGCCGTCGTCTTCTGTTTGAAGATGAGATGCGAGGCGAGTTGTGCGAACAGCACGTCGATCAGCCCCAGCGTGCGCACGCTGGCCGCGGCGGCGAGTGCGAAAGCGAGAAACCAGCCTTCGGATGAAGCGGCGCCGGTGAATCCGGCGAGCATCGAAGGCCGCCACAGTTTCACAATCGCGCGCAGCGTGTCGGGGTTCCTGAGCGCGAGATAGCCGGAGAGTAGCGTTGCCTGAAGGAAAAGACCAACGGTGAGCGCGAAAGTCGCGCCCATCACAAAGTTCGGTGCGTGCAGCGCGAGGATTCCGCCGCGATATCCGATCGCCGAAATCGCAAACAATCCCCCCGAACTCAATCCCAGCAGAGCCGGCCTCCAGCCGCCGCTGTCCGCGGTCCCGGAACGCAACGAGATCAGCACTACGCCGAACGTTGAGATCAGAATGGCAGCCACCATCGGCACCGTCAGGGCATCGCCGAGAAAGGCGAATCCCAGAATCGCCACCAGAATCGGCTCGGTTTTGAGATAAGCGATGGTGACGACGAAGGTGCGCGTCTCCATCGTCGCCAGCATCAGCGCCGTGCCGCCGATCTGGGC
>JACQDN010000055.1 GCA_016201105.1 Pseudomonadota bacterium | reverse complement strand
GTTGCGACGGCCGGGTTCGTTCTGGCCAGTTGCGGGGGATTGAATATCGGTCCACCGCCGGCAGGACAGCTCTATGTCTTGCGTCCGGCGACGACGCCACCGACGGATGCACCGGCCGCGCAATGGCAGCTCGCGATCGCGCTTCCCGATGCGCCGGATAGTTTGGATACCAACCGGATCGCCCTGATCCGCTCGCAATCGGTGATGGACTACTATGCGAACTCCGCTTGGGTTGACCACACGACTCAGCTTGTGCAGAGCCTCCTGGTCGAAGCCTTCGAGAAGAGCGGCAAGATCACTGCTGTGGCGCGCGAGACCGAAGGATTGCGGTCCGACTACATTTTGCAAACCGACATCCGCGATTTCGAGGCGCAATATGACGTGCAGGACGGCATTCCGCACGTGACCGTGCGCATCTCCGCGAGGCTCCTGAATATTCCCCAGCGCAACGTGATTTCGATCATTACGGTCGACCACGAGGCCTCGGCCAGTGCAAACAGCGTTCCCGCCGTCGTCGCCGCATTCAACACGGCAACGGGGGCGGCGCTGAACGAGATCGTCAGTTGGGCGCTCAAGGCGCCGGCCTTGCCGCAGGCGAACGTGGATCAAATCGGCGCCGACAAGGCTGAAAAGCCGGTCAGTCATCGCAGGCGCGGCCATCGCCACCGCCGTCGTTGAGCAGGGTCATTTCCGCAGCGACGCAGGGGTGTTGCGCGCGGTTGCCACGGATGGTTCGCCTTTGGCGGACCTGGAGGCCTCATGTTAGATCTTGAGCCGCGACATACCGCCTGTCATGCCCCGTAACGAAATCCATGTCTCAGCCGAATAGATCCGAAGGGGCAAAGAGCCGCGAAGCCGAATGGGCTGCGTGGATGCGGGCCGGTCTTGCGGGGGACATGGCCGCTTATCGCCGGCTTCTGCAAGCCTTGACGCCGGCCCTTCGAGGTCTGGTGCGGCGCGGTCTAACCCAGTCGGGCAACGCCGATGTGGAAGACGTGGTGCAGGAGGTTTTGTTGGCCGTGCATTTGAAGCGCAACACCTGGATGAGCGAGCAGCCGTTCTCGCCCTGGCTGAATGCGATCGCGCGCCATAAGCTGATCGATGTGCTGCGCCGCAAGGGCCGCCGCGGCGAAGTGCCGATCTACGATCTCATCGACATCTTGCCTGACACGACAGAGCGGCCGGAAACCAGTCACGGCGAAGTATCGCGTCTGGTCTCGCGGCTGGAAGGAAAGCAGAAAGACGTTGTGAACTCCGTTTCCGTGGACGGCACCAGCATTCGCGACACGGCGGCGAAACTGAACATGAGCGAAGGTGCGGTGCGCGTGACGCTGCATCGTGGCTTGAAGAAACTGGCGGCGCTTTACCGCGTGCCTGAAGCATGAAACAGGACGCATGAAAACCGACGAATTCATCGAGGCGCTTTCCGCCGACGACCGCAAGCCCGGACCTTCGCCGGGCCGCGCGCTCGCGCTTGCGGTCGTTGCCGGCGTGATCGTGGCGGGCCTGTTGTTCTGGGCGATGCTCGGCATGCGTCCCGATGCGATGCAGGCGATGCATACGGTGCGCTACGATTTCAAGATCGTCGTCTCGATCGTACTGGCGGCGAGCGCGAGCGTGCTGGTCTGGCGCTTCGCACAACCGCAACCGGTTTCACGGCAAACGCAGTTGTGGCTGCTTGCGGCGCCGGTTCTGCTCGCTGCCGCCGTGCTGATCGAACTCTTCGTGCTGCCGGGCGATCAGTGGATGCCCAAGCTGGTGGGCCATAACGCGCGCAAATGCATGATGTTTATTCCCATCTTCGCCGTCGTGCCGCTGGGCGTGCTGCTCTATGCGCTACGCAGCGGGGCCACGCTCGTGCCCGCCCGCACCGGCGCCGTGGCGGGATTGATCGCGGGCGGCATCGGAGCGGCCTTCTACGCCATCCACTGCCCCGACGATTCCCCGCTCTTTGTCGCCACTTGGTACACCATCGCCATTGCTGCCGTAACGGCACTGGGCGCTTTCCTGGGCTCACGGCTCTTGCGCTGGTAAGAAACTCCACCCTCCCCCGGGAGGGTCCTCCGCAACGCTACGGATTTTTCGACCCTCCCAAGGGAGGGTGGATGCCTGTACGCTTTCCTCGATCGCTATCGAGGAATGACATGAAAATCGAAAATCGCATCACCAAGATGCTGGGTGTGGACTATCCCATCGTCCAGGCGCCGATGGGCTGGATCGCGCGCGCCCAGCTTGCCTCCGCCGTGTCGAATGCTGGCGGACTCGGCATTATCGAAACTTCCTCCGGTCGCCTCGATGAGGTGCGCGAGGAGGTCAAGAAGATGCGCTCGCTCACCTCCAAGCCCTTCGGCGTGAATATCGCGCAGGCCTTCGTGCGCGATCCCGGCATTGTGCAGTTCGTGATCGATCAGGGCGTGAAGTTCGTCACGACATCGGCCGGCGACCCCCAGAAATATTGCAGCGCGCTGAAGCAAGCCGGTCTCACGGTGTTTCACGTGGTGCCGTCGCTGAAGACCGCGCAGCGCGCCGTTGAGGCCGGCGTCGACGGCCTCGTGGTGGAAGGCGGTGAGGGCGGCGGCTTCAAGAATCCGCGCGAGGTGGCGACGATGGTTCTGCTGCCGCTGGTTTGCGAAAAGGTGAATGTGCCGGTGATCGCGGCGGGCGGCATGGTCGATGGCCGCACGATGGCCGCCGCCTTCGCGTTGGGCGCCGAAGGGATTCAGATGGGCACGCGCATGGTGTCGAGTGCGGAATCGCCGGTCCATCAGAATTGGAAAAACATGATCCTGAACGCGCAGGAGACCGATACCGTCTTCCTCAATCGCTTTGGACCCGGTCCGGCCTTGCGCGCCCTGCGCACCGAAAAGACCACGAAGTTCGAGAAGGAACCGCCCGCCAACATCATGGGCGAGTTCGGCAAGGCGCTCGATCTCTATTTTGGCGGCGACATGGAAGCATCGATCGCTTTGTCCGGCCAAGTGGCGGGGCGTATCGATGAAGTGAAGCCCGTGGCGCAGATCATCGGTGAAACCATTGCGGAATTCGAGGAAACGATCGTCCAGTTGGAGAGAAAGTACGCGCACTGAATCACCTCTCCCTCGTGGGGAGGTTATTAGGAGACTCAAATGCCCACGCTCGACCGCAACGGAGTCAAAATCCACTATGAAGTCTACGGCTCGGGGCCGGCGCTGCTGCTGAGCCATGGCTATTCGGCGACCACCAAGATGTGGCAGGGCCAGATCGAAGCTTTGGCGAAGCGTCACACGCTGATCCTGTGGGATATGCGCGGCCACGGCGAAAGCGATTCGCCCGAGAACGTTTCGCAGTATGGCGAGCCGCAGACCGTAGCGGACATGGCAGCGCTGCTCGATGTCGTTGGCGCCAAACAGGCGATCATCGGCGGGTTGTCGCTCGGCGGATATATGTCGCTCGCGTTTCATCTAAAGCACCCCGAACGCACGCGCGCACTGCTGATCATCGATACCGGCCCCGGTTACAAAAACGATGCCAGCCGGGAGGAGTGGAACAAGACGGCCGTCGCACGCGCCGAGAAATTGGAGCGTGAAGGGCTTGCTTCCGCCCAAGGCGGCAGTGCCGAGCGCGCGACGGCAAGACATCATTCGGCAAAGGGGCTGGCGCTTGCCGCGCGCTACATGCTCACCCAGCGCGATGCGGGCGTAATCAACTCGCTTCCGGAGATAAAAGTACCCTCGCTGGTCGTTGTCGGCGCCAACGATGCGCCGTTCCTGAAGGCGGCGGATTACATGGCCGCGAAGATTCCAGGCGCGGAAAAAGCGGTGATCGAGAATGCCGGTCACGCCGCCAATATCGATCAGCCGGCCGCATTCAATGCAGTCGTCCTGAAATTTCTCGATTCGTTAACTTCCTCGCATTGAAAAAAAACGGAACTTTCGCACCTCCGCCGCGTTGGAATTTCTTTCCATGGGGCCCTTTCTCGTCATCGAGTTCTTCCTTGGGCCCTCACATTTGCGACGGAGTGTCGGGCGTGACGAGCCAGAGTTGCAGTGCGGCGACGGATGGTCCCAGCAGAACCAGCGCAACGGGTCCCTTCAGCGATCCGCGCCTGGATGCGCTGTTGCTCGATGTCGACGGCACGCTCATCGATATCGCTCTGACGCCGGAAACGGTGCATGTGCCCGAGCCGCTGATCTTCACCCTGTCGCAGCTGCAGCAAAAATATGCGGGCGCCTTCGCACTCGTCAGCGGGCGCAGGCTCGCCGATCTCGACCGTATGTTCCGCCCGCTGTCTTTCGCCGCCGTGGGAAGTCACGGCGCGGAACTGCGTCCCTCGACCCTTCCCGGAATGTCCGTCGTCACGGCATCGCCGTTGCCGCAGGATCTGCGTCAAAGCCTTGCCGCACTTGCCGGAGAAATCCCCAGCGTGCGGCTGGAGGACAAGGCCTATACAATCGCACTGCACTATCGTCGAACCCCCGAGCAGGAAGTGCGCTTGCGCGTCGCGATCGCGACCACGCTCGGCAAGCTCGGCTACTCGGATTTGGAGGTGCTTTCGGGCAAGGAAGTCTTCGAAGTGAAGCCGCGCTCGTTCAACAAGGGCATCGCCACGCTCGCCCTGATGAACACCGTGCCGTTTCGCGGGCGCCGGCCTGTGTTTCTCGGCGATGATGTCACCGATGAAGACGTCTTCGCGATCCTGCCGGAATTCGATGGGCTGGGCATTTCCGTCGGGCGGCACATCGACAGTGCGGAGTGGACATTTGAATCGCCTCGCCAGGTGCGCGCCTGGCTGGGTGCGCTGGCCGCAGGCGAGGCGGGAACGCTGCAGTGAAAGAGCAGGACCTCGATCTCGCCGTCATCGGCAACGGCCGTACGGCTGCGCTTCTGGATACGGGCGGGCGATTGGTGTGGTGGTGTTTCCCGCGTTTCGACGGCGATCCGGTTTTCTCGCGCCTGCTCGCCGGCCGCGAGGAGAAAGGATTCTGCGACGTCGTGCTCGACCGCATGGTCGAAGTGCGCGCGGCTTATGAACGCAACACCGCCATCGTCGTTACGACGATGACGGGCGAAAACGGCGCCGTTGTCCGCATCACCGACTTCGCGCCGCGCTTCGCGAATTTCGGCCGTATCACGCGACCGCCGCAACTGGTGCGCATCATCGAGCCGGTAGCCGGATTGCCCCGAATCACCGTTCGCTTTCGACCTACCTGCAATTACGGCGAGCCGATGCCGCACCGCGTCGTCGGCAGCAATCACGCGCGTTACTGGGGCGGCGAGACTTTGGTGCGCGTGACGACCGACGCGCCGCTTTCCTATATCGACAAGGAAGCGCCGTTCTTGCTCACCAAGCCCGTGCACGTGGTGATGGGCATCGACGAGCCCTTTCCGGGCGAGCTCGAAACCACCTGTCGCGATTTCCGCGAACGTACCCGCGACTATTGGCACGAATGGGTGCGGCGACTCTCAATCGGTTACGACTGGCAGGACGAAATCATCTGCGCCGCCATCACGCTCAAGCTCAGCAATTTCGAGGAGACCGGTGCGGTGGTCGCCGCGCTCACGAGCTCGATTCCGGAAAGCGCGGGATCGGGGCGAAACTGGGATTACCGCTATTGCTGGCCGCGCGATGCCTACTTCGTGGTGAAAGCACTGAACCGCATCGGCGCCACGCGCACCATGGAAGACTTCATCGCCTATGTTCTGGGCATTGCGACCGATGCGACCAACGGGGCGCTCAGTCCCGTCTACGGCATCGTGCCGACGGATCAGCTGGTCGAGAGGGTTGCGGAAAATCTCAAAGGCTATCGCGGCAGCGGGCCGGTGCGCGTGGGCAATGCCGCCGTCCAGCAGGTCCAGCACGACGCCTATGGCAGCGTGATCCTTGCGGCCATGCCGCTCTTCTTCGACAAAAGATTGGCCAGGCCGGCCGATGAATCGCTGTTTCGCCTGCTCGAACCGTTGGGAAATCTCGCCGCCGAGCTTGCGCTTAAACCCGATGCCGGTATCTGGGAATATCGCGGCCGCGTGCGCGTGCACACCCATTCCGCTGCCATGTGCTGGGCGGGCGTCAGCCGGCTTGGCGCCATCGCCGTGCATCTTGGATTGCAGGATCGCGCCGCGCACTGGAACAGAATCGCCGACGTCATTCAAAACGCGATTTTGGATCGCTGCTGGAATGCAAGACGCGGCGCGTTCACGGCTGCGATGGAAGGCGACGATCTCGATGCCAGCGTTTTGCTGTTGCAGGAAATCGGTCTTGTCGATCGCAAGGACGAAAGATTTGTCTCCACCGTCAATGCTGTCGCGACGGAACTAAAGCGCAACAAATACGTTATGCGTTATACGGCTGAGGATGACTTTGGCCTGCCCGAATCCGCATTTCTCGTCTGTCAGTTCTGGTTGAGCGATGCATTGTGGGCCATCGGCCGTGTGGAGGAGGCCCGCGAAATGTTTCGCGACGCATTGAACCACCGCAATCATTTTGGGCTGTTGTCGGAAGACGTCGATCCAAAAACCGGCGCGCTGTGGGGGAACTTCCCGCAGACCTATTCGATGGCCGGACTGATCCTCACCGGAATGCGTCTGTCGCGAAGCTGGGAGGATCGCTATTGGCACGCGTCTTCATAATTTCCAATCGCGTTTCGGTACCTGACCGCACGGCGCGGCCGGGCGGCCTGCGAGCCGGCGGCCTGGAGGTCGCTTTGCGCGCGACACTGAAGCGCCATCCTTGTGTATGGCTGGGATGGAGCGGTGAAGTGAAACCGCAGAAGGATGTGAGAACGCGCACGCTGCCGCGCAGCGGCACGCAATACATCGTCACCGATCTCTCGGAAGGGGACTATCAGGAATACTACAACGGTTTCGCCAACCGCGTGTTGTGGCCAGTACTGCACTACCGTCTGGACCTCGCCGAATTCTCGCGCCGCGATCTTTCCGGATACCTACGGGTCAACCAGCACTTTGCCGAACAGCTCGACAAGGTGTTGAAGCCCGACGACGTGGTCTGGGTGCACGACTATCACCTCATCCCGCTCGCCAAGGCGCTGCGCGACCGCGGCCACGACAACCGCATCGGTTTCTTCCTGCATATCCCTTTCCCGGCGCCCGAGATCATCACGGCACTGCCCAACCATGAGCGCTTGATCCCGACATTGCTGCACTACGACTTGGTCGGATTTCAAACCGACGGCGACACCGCGAATTTCGCGCGCTACCTCGCCAATGAGCACGGATTTCCCGCGCATATCGGCGGAGCGCATTCCATCGACGGTGAGCGAACGATGAAGATCGGCACGTTTCCCGTCGGTATCGAGACGGCGGAATTTGCGACGCGCGCCCGCCGGGCGGTGCGCTCGGATTTCGTTCAGCGCGTCGTCAACAGCATCCCGGGCGTTCTGCTCATCGGTGTGGACCGGTTGGACTATTCCAAAGGCCTCACGCTTCGCCTGGAGGCTTTCGAGCGCTTTTTGGTGGCGTGCCCGCAGTGGCGCCGCAAGGTCACGCTGCTGCAGATCACGCCTCGCAGCCGTTCCGATATTCACGAATATGCCGACATGGAACGCCAGCTCGATACCGCGGCGGGCCGCATCAACGGCACCTATGGCGACGTCGACTGGATGCCGGTGCGCTACATCAATCGCGCCTACAGCCGCACGGGGCTTGCGGGCCTCTACCGCACGGCGCGCGCGGGGCTCGTGACACCTTTGCGGGATGGCATGAACCTGGTCGCCAAGGAATTCGTCGCGGCCCAGGATGCGGAAGATCCCGGCGTTCTGATCCTGTCGCGCTTTGCGGGTGCGGCGGCGGAATTCGGCGGCAAGGCTCTGCTGGTCAACCCCTACGATCCGGAATCCGTTGGCGGCGCCATTGCGCGGGCACTGGAGATGCCGCTCGCCGAACGCCAGCAACGCCATGCCGGGCTCTACACCGCCCTTCTGCGGAACGATATTTCGGAATGGGGCGACAAATTTCTGGCGGCTTTGGCACCGGACGGCTTCGGCGATGCGGCAAAACCGGACCGCAGCTACCGTGAGAGCGGCGTCACTTCAGCAGCTTGAGCAGTTCCATCGCCGCCGCGGGCGCGCGCACTTTTGCGCCGTTGATCATGAACATGAAGACGTCGCGCTTCTTTTTCGCCGCCTTGGCTTTGCCAAAACGAGCGAGAGAGGCAGGCTCTTCGCCTTTTTCCCAAACTTTCGCGATCTCCGCCCATTTTTTGAGCGCCGCCGGCCGGTAGCCGGTCGCCACGCTCTCTTCGGCCTCCATCAGCCGCGCATAGGCGAAGTCCGACGTCACGTCGCCGATTGCAGGAAATTTCTTGGCATCGGCGAAGACGATTCCCATGTTGTGCTTCCTGACGAGCGACACGAAGTCCGCGTTGCAGAAACTTTCGTGCCGCACTTCGAGGGCATGGCGCAGCTTGATGCCGCCCAGTTCACCCGGCAGCAGCGCCAAGAAGGCGCCGAAGTCTTCCGGATCGAATTTCTTGGTTGGCGCGAATTGCCAAAGGATGGGTCCAAGCTTGGATTTGAGCGCGGTCACCCCGCTTTCCAGGAAGCGTTCGACGGAAAGTCCGGCATCGGCGAGCACGCGGCGATTGGTGCAGAAACGGTTCGCCTTCAGCGCAAAGATGAAATCGTCCGGCGCCTGGTCCGCCCACTTTCTGAACGTGTCGGGCTTGAAGGTGCTGTAGTACGTGCCGTTCACTTCGATGGCGGTGACGGCGCGGCTGGCATATTGCAGCTCCCGCGCCTTGGGCGTGCCCTTGGGATAGAAAACGCCGCGCCACGGTTCGAACGTCCAGCCACCGATGCCGACATATATACCCATTAGCCCCCAACTTCCTTTCGATCTTCGTCCACCCAGATTTCGGTACCGACCGGCACACTATCTTCGCACAAGCCAACCGATTCGCAGACCCAAAATGAAGGGGGAGGCTTGCCCCAGAGAATCTGAAGTCTCACGGTTGCGACCGCAGTAGTCCCATCCGGCCTTCTAAGCTCAGCTTCAAATTCGGAGGGATTCGGACCGTTGTACTCGTGAAGCGATGGACCAGGTCTGGCGATCACCTTCTTGTTGAACCGCGAAATTTCACCGACTGTTAGAAGCCTGCGCTTCATGTCCGAATGCTCAGCTAGTCTTCAAGTATTGCTCTACCCTTTTACACGCAAAATGGTCCGAAAGCCGAGATGGCTGGCGGCGAGATCCGACTCCTGCCCTTCGCGCGCGCCCGAGCGATAGCGCGCGCAATAGTTGGGCGCGCACAGGAACGAACCGCCCTTAATAGCGCGGCGGACCTCCTCGGGCCGCGCAGCGATGTCATGGCGCGGCGCATAGAGATCGCTCGTCCACTCCCAGACATTGCCGATCATGTCGGTGAGGCCGTAGCCGTTGGGCTTGTAGCAGCCCACCGGCGCCAAGCCCGCGAACCCGTCTTCCTTGGCATTCAGCACGGGAAAGACGCCTTGCCAGGTGTTGGCGCTTTTGGGCTGCTCGTGATCGGGCGCAGTGGCAGCGCCACCGCGCGCGGCCCATTCCCACTCGGCTTCGGTGGGAAGCGCGCGGCCTTTCCACGTCGCGTAAGCCATTGCGTCGGCATAGGTGATCTCGACCACGGGGAAGTTCTCGCGGCCGTCGAGGTTGTTGTCCGCGCCTGCCGGGTGGCGCCAGTTCGCGCCCGGCGTGAAATGCCACCATTGCGCAATGTCGATGGTGCCGTTGACGTCGTGGGGCATGAAAAACACCACCGCACCGGGCTTGCGCATGTCGCCGGTCAATTCGGGATGCCGGCCGGGCGCGAAGCCGCGTTCGGCTTCGGTGACATAGCCGGTTGCACGCGCGAACGCGGCGAACTGCGCATTCGTGACTTCGTGGGTGTCCATCCAGAAGCCGTTCACATGGGCCGGCGTATCCGGACCTTCCTCGGCGTAGACATCGTCGCCCATGACGAAATCGCCGCCCGGCACCCACACCATGCCCGCATGAGCGCCGCTGGAATTCGAATCTGTGAGACAGCGCGTCGGCGCGCCGGCATCGACGTCTTTCGGCTTGTGCCGAACAAGCACCGTCCCCGCCGCGACAATGGCGAGAACGAGCGTGACGGCGCCGATGAAGTAGGTTCTGTTCACGCGTCTCTACTTACCCTCCCCTTGAGGGAGGGTCGAAATTTGCGAAGCAAATTTCGGGGAGGGGTCATGCCGCGTCATTTAAGTTGGTAGCTCAATACCTAGTCTTAAAGGCACGGCATGACCCCTCCCCGAAAAATCCACTCGCGTCGCTCGCGAATTTTTCGACCCTCCCTCAAGGGGAGGGTCGAACTTCAATTCGCCCACATCACGTATTCGTCCTCCGGCTTATCCGGATACGACAACGGGTGGTCGATCATGATCGGGCCTTCGAACAGCGACGGCCACAAGGGCTTGTGCTGCTGCTTGTCGATCCCGTTCAAGACTGTGACCAGGCTCGCTACTTGCTGCGGATTGGAATCGGCGAGATTTTTCTTCTCCGTCGGATCGTCTTTCAGGTTGAACAGCCAGATCTTCTTGGGATGCTCGGAAACCTGCAGTTTCCAATCGCCGTCGAGCAGCGTCTTGTAGGGCCCCGAGCGCCAATAGAGCGTCTGGTGCGGCTGCCCCTGCACTTGGCGCAGCACGTAGGGCACGAGGTTCACGCCGTCCATGACGCGATCCTTGGGCAGCTCGGCGCCCGCGGCGGCGGCTGCCGTCGCATAGATGTCCACATGGCCCACCGGCGCATCGTATTTCGCGCCCACCGGCAGCACGCCCGGCCACTTCATGAAGAACGGCACGTGGATGCCGCCTTCGAAGAAGCTCGCTTTCCAGCCGCGATAGGGTTTGTTGATGTTGGGCAGCCCGATGTAGTTCGCCCCGCCATTGTCGCTGGTGAAGATGACGAGCGTGTTGTCGTCGAGCCCCTGCGCCTTCAGCGCTGCGAGCACTTTGCCCACGCCACGGTCGAGCGCACGCACCATCGCCGCATAAACCCGCAGGCGATGATCCTTGATCATCGGCAGCGCGTCATAATCGGACTTCAGCGCCTGCAGCGGCGTGTGCACGGCGTTGAAGGTCAGATACATGAAGAACGGACGGTTCTTGTTCGCCGCGATTGCCTTCGACGCTTCGTCGGCCAGATAGTCGGTCATGTATTCCGACGGCCGGAAACGATGGCCGCCATTGTAGCGCACCGCGAAGGGCAGATTGGCCCAGAGGAATTTGTCGATCGGATCGAATTCCTGCCGCGACTCGACGATGTTGGGATCGCTGCTTTCGGCATAGCGCGAGGCACCCGCCATGAAGCCCAGCGCTTCGTCGAAGCCGCGTTTCTCGGGCCGCGTCGTGTCGGTGTCGCCCAGATGCCACTTGCCGAGGAAGAGCGTGTGATAGCCCTGCGACTTCAGCATCTTGGGAATCATGACTTCATTGACCGGCACTTGCTCGTCCTGCACCGCAGGAAGCTGGTCCTCCCACTCCGCATGATAGATCGGCTTGTGTAGGCCATTGCCATGGAACGTTCCGACCAGTTTTTCAAATTCCTTGGGCGTGGGCGTGAATTCAAAACCGAAGCGCGTCGCGTAACGCCCGGTCATGATGGCGGCGCGCGAAGGCGCGCAGGTCGCGTTGCCGGCATAGCCGTTGGTGAACGTCACGCCCTGGGCTGCGATCGAATTGATGTTGGGCGTGGGCACGACGCCGCCCGCCACGCCGCCGCCGTTGAAGGAGAGATCGTTGTAGCCAAGATCGTCGGCCAGGATGAACACGATGTTGGGCGGGCGCTTGCCCCCGGGAAGATTGGCCGGCGCGATGGCCGGGCCCTGTTGCCACGCGACCGCATGGTTTGCTTGCACCGGATTGCGGATGTCTTCCATGAGACCGGGCAGGTAGTACCAGTAGCGATTCCAGGCGAGCACGCCCGCCACGATCACGACGACGGCCACGCCGCCCGCAATGCCCCATTTGCGCCAGTTCATGTTTCTCCCCCTCGATGTCTGTTGTTCCGCGCATTCTGAAGGGCCCTGCGCGCTATTTCCAGTAAAATCTGAATTCAGGTTCAGATTTTCGGTGCCCGATTTTTCCAGCGAATTTGCGGGGTTTTGCCCGGCCGTGGCACCATCGCCGCCTCCAGGAGACGCTATGGCCGACAAACCGCATACCCACATGCATCCCGCCACCATTGCCGCCCAGGGCATGGGCTGGATCGACGAGGTGACGCGCGCTGTTGCTCCGCCGATCCATGTCTCGTCGACTTTCGAGCGCGATCCCGACAATCAATATCGCTCGGGGCGCAACTACATCCGCTCCGACAACCCCAGCTTCGATCAGCCGGAAGCGGTGCTGGCGGCGTTGGAGAAGGGTGCGGCGGCGATGCTGTTCTCGTCCGGCATGGCGGCCGCAACCTGCGTGTTTCAGGGGCTCGCACCCAGCGATCACGTGATCGCGCCGAAGGTAATGTACTGGTCGCTTAGGAATTGGCTTTTGAATTTCGCGACGCGCTGGGGTCTGGCCGTCGACATTGTCGACATGACCGATCTGGAAGCGGTCAAGCGCGCCGTGCGTCCCGGCAAGACCAAACTGATCTGGACGGAGACGCCCGGCAATCCGCTGTGGGACGTCACCGATCTTGCTGCGGTCGCGGCAATCTCGCATGCCGCCGGCGCGCGATTGGCAGTGGATTCGACTGCTGCCACGCCGGTGCTGTCGCGTCCGCTCGAGCTCGGCGCCGACATCGTCATGCATTCGGCGACGAAGTATCTGAACGGTCATTCCGATCTGGTTGCCGGCGCGCTCGTCACCCGCGCCGACGATGAGTTCTGGCAACGCCTCAAACTCATCCGCTTGCAAGGCGGTGGCGTGCTCGGCTCGTTCGAAGCCTGGCTCCTGCTGCGCGGGATGCGCACACTCTTCCCGCGCGTGAAAACCGCTTGCGCCGGCGCACAGAAGATCGCCGAAGCGCTGCGACGCGATCCTAACGTCTCGCATGTGTTCTATCCGGGGCTTCGCGAGTTTCCCGGCCACGCGGTCGCCGCCAAACAGATGCAGGGCGGCTTCGGCGGCATGCTCTCGATTCGTGTCAAAGGCGGCGAACAGGCCGCCATCAAGACCGCCGCCAACGTCCGCATCTGGAAGCGCGCGACATCGCTCGGCGGTGTGGAGAGCCTGATGGAGCATCGCGCCAGCGTGGAAGGCGCGGACTCGCCCTGTCCGCCCGATCTGCTGCGGCTTTCGGTGGGGATCGAAGAACCGGACGATCTGATCGAAGACCTGAAGAGCGCTCTTGTCGCAACCGCCTAGCGGCGCGGTTTCACCTCCCTCTTTTCGCGGGAAGGTCGAAATTTGCGAAACAAATTTCGGGTGGGGAGAAGCCTCGAAGAAGAGAGCTCTTCCGGCACTTCCCCCACCCGAAAAATCCTTCGCTGCGCTCAGGATTTTATCGACCTCCCCGCAAGGGGGAGGTGAAACAAGATGTGTGAACTCCGCGCCCAATTGCTCCATCGCATTCGTGTCGGCGGGTGATAGACTCATTTGCGCGCGGGAACATGCGCGCAATGGTGGGCGGCTATACAGCCGTCTGTCGGTGAGGATCATGCACCTCGACCCGCTTTTTCTCTCGCGTCTGCAATTCGTCTGGGTCATTGCGTTTCATATCCTCTTGCCCGCGCTCACCGTCGGCCTTGCGTCCTACATCGCGCTTCTCGAAGGCCGGCACTTTTTCACCAAGCGCGAAATCTATTTCCGCATCTCCGCCTTCTGGACCAAGATCTTCGCGATCTCCTTCGGCATGGGCGTGGTCAGCGGCGTCGTCATGCCGTTCCAGTTCGGCACCAATTGGAGCCGCTTTTCCGACGCGACCGCCGATGTGCTTTCGCCGCTGCTCGCCTATGAGGGCCTGACGGCGTTCTTCCTCGAAGCCGCCTTCCTCGGCGTGCTGCTGTTCGGGCGCAAGCTGGTGCCGCCCTGGGTGCATTTCGCCTCGGCGGTGCTGGTCGCGGTCGGCACCTTGTTCTCGTCGTTCTGGATCCTCGCGACCAACAGCTGGATGCAGACGCCGGCGGGCTACG
>JACQDN010000004.1 GCA_016201105.1 Pseudomonadota bacterium | reverse complement strand
CATCCTTGACCGCGCCTGCGCGCGGCGCTGCTCCAAACTCTGGTCGGGACGAAAAGGCGATCCTTCGCGGGCAAACAAAGCTGCAAACTTGTTGCTATCCACTAGCTTGACTACCTAACCCTCATGTGAGGGAGGGTGGGAGCTAAAGCAACTTCTCAATCTCCGGTGCGATGTCTTGCGGCTTCGTCGCTGGTGCGAAACGCGCCACGATCTTCCCCGCGCGATCCACCAGGAACTTGGTGAAATTCCATTTGATGTTTTCCGTGCCGAGCACGCCCGGCTTTTCGTGTTTCAAATAGCGAAACAGCGGATGCGCCGCCGCGCCGTTCACGTCCACCTTGTCGAACATCGGAAAACTGACGCCGTAATTGGCCATGCAGAATTGCCCGATCTCGCTGGCGTTGCCCGGCTCCTGCTTGCCGAACTGGTTGCAGGGAAAGCCCAGCACCGTGAGGCCCTGTCCGTGCATCTCCTTGTAGAGATGTTCGAGGCCTTCATATTGCGGCGTGAATCCGCATTTGCTGGCAGTATTGACGATCAACAGCACCTGGCCGCGAAAATCGGCCAACGGCACGTCCTTGCCCTGCAGTGTCTTCGCCGAAAAGTCGTAGATCGATGGCATCCTTCGGGGCTCGCTTCGCTCGCACCTCAGGATGACGCCATTCGGTGCTCTCGTCATGGTGAGGTGGTGCGCGACGCATGCATCCGCACCACGCACTGGTCTCGTCATCCTGAGGTGCGCCGCGAGAGCGGCGCCCCGAAGGACTACCCAACCATCCGCCCTTTATCGCGGCTGCGCGCCTGCTGCGGCTGATAGGCCTTGCGCGCATGCGCTTCGCAATAGGGCGAACCGTTTTTCGGCTTCCTGCCGCAGAAGTGGAACTCGTTCTCCGCCGGATCGCCGATCGGCCAGCGGCACATGCGATCGTTGATGGTGAGCACGGTGGCGTGGCTACCGTCTTCCAGCGTGACGGGATCTTCCTCCACCACCGGAGGTTCCGGCGCATAGGTGCGCATGGAGACTTTCGGCGCCGAAGGCAGGCGCGGGCGGTCGCTGCGGGTGGGCGTGGCGCGGCCGGCAAGGCCCAGGCGATGCACCTTGCCGATCACGGCGTTCCGCGTGACGCCGCCCAGAGCGCGGGCGATCTGGCTAGCTGAAAGACCCTCCGTCCAAAGCGACTTCAACTGCTCTACGCGATCATCTGTCCAGCCCATCGGGGCCTCCTGTTTCAGGCACAAAATAGAGTAGCAAGGGCGGTAACCCGCACAAGGAGTGCAGGGGCCCTACAAGGCCTTGTCCACAGAAAGGCCCTGTGCATGAGAATCATCTAGTACTGGAACAGAAAAAGAACAACAGCCTCAGAAAGGCCTGGCGGTCCAAGGATTTGCAGCCAAGCGCGGTCGGCCTGCGAGAAGAACTGAGCCGCGCCAGATGCCAAGGCCGTGTCCTACTCGACTGGTCGCCGGAGCAATCAATCCAACGGCTTGCCGCCGGCTGGTGCGAAGCTGACGCGTCCGATTTCGCGGATGGCTTTGTCCTGCACGTCGCCTTCGATCAGTTCATAGCCGAGCAGGGCGAATGTCCGGGGACCGGCGAAGATCGGGCGCGCATTGCCGTACCAGTCCACGCACGAGGCCACGCAATTGTCGTCCGCGATGCCTTGCGTCCGCGCGTCGAGTTCGCCGAGCGGCGAAAAGTGTTTGTCGCTGCGGCGCAGGAACAGCATGCCCGCGGAGTTCTGAAACAGCTGCTGATACGCTTCGCGTCCCGGCCTTGCGATCGGCAGTCCTAGAACGCCGGAATCGTCTCGCGTATCGCCGTCGGGTTTGAAGAAGAAACCGTGACTGCGCGTTTCGCCTTGCACTGCCGATTTGAGCGTATAGCGATCGCCCAGCATCGGTTTCTCGGACGTCAATTCGACAGCGGAGAAATAGAGATTTTTCTCATCGCTCCCGATCACAACCGCATCGCGGCCCATGATCTCGATCCGGTCGACGCCATGCGGAAGGTCGAGCCTGGTGACGGCGTCGCCGTTGACCGCCGCCGCCACCAGCATCGAATGACGGTTGACCGGCGCACCCCAATCGTTGCCGGTTCCGTAGAGCACATAGTTGCCGACGAAACGGTTCTGGAAGGAATAAGAGTCGTTTGAGGGAGACGGCAGGCGGCGATAGTCAGCGATCGGCACTTCGCGCGTACCGTCACCGAACAAGTCGAGCGGGAGGCGCAGAAGTGCCACAGCTCCGGCGCTGAATTCGCCGTTCCACATCGCATCGCCCGCCGCCTCGGCGCGCACCAGCACGTTCAGGACGTTGTCTTCGCGTCCGATGTCTTCCCTAAAAGAGAACTGATCGACGGGCGAACCGCGCACACCGATGGCGGAAGGTTCGCTTCCGTCGAGCGGCAGGCGATAGAGGAAGGACGGAGACTTCCGCTTGTCCCTGCTGGTGTCGATCCACCACGCCGTTGCCCAGACATAAACGGCATGTTGCGAGACGTAGAAGGTGCGGCTCGCGGGCCCGAACACGCCGGTGGCGTTGCAGTCGAGCACGGCCGCGTTGAGATCGCAGGTCGTGATCGTGTGCAGAGATTCAACGCGGTCGTCATTCAGCAGGCTTGGCGGAATGTAGATGTGCCTGGCGCTGACGATCCGCGTGAAGCCCACTTTCGCATCGCCCGTCCAGCGCCGCAGCGCCGGCATGAGATCGAACGGCTGGGTGCCCCACATGCGCAGGTAATACGGCGAATAAAATACCAGCGTGTGGCCAACCAGCCGCGAGGCATAGTTGCGCGACGAATAATAGTCGTTGGAGCGCAGCTGATAGGCATCGTCGAATTTCAGCCGCCCATCGCCGCTCAGCTGAAAGCGGTTGATCTCGGTGCCGCCGCGCGAATAGCTATAGCCGATGACGATGACGCGATTCCCCGAGATCAGCATTTCGTCGTACCAGTCGTCGCGCGCGTCCACGCCGGGCGGATAGGCGTTGACGGAATCGACCGGATTCATGGCGTGGTTCGCGAGCGAAACGGTGAAGAGACGGCCGCGTCGAAGAATAACGAGCGTGTCGCCGCGCTTCTTGACGATGTCGCCTTCGTCGACGCCGGATTCCTGCGTGTTGGTGATCTTGTCGCTCGCTGCCGGTTCGTTGGCGGCCGCAGTAGTGACGGTGTCCAATTCCGTCCCTGCCATGGCCGGCGGTGGAGGAGGCGAAGCGGGCGGCGGCGCTTCCTTCGGGATCAGGCGCTGCAGATAGCGCTTCAATTCAGCGTCGGATTGAAACGAGTAGAGCCTGTCGCGCATCGTGTTGTGGGCCTGCGGCTTCGGCTGGTCGGCGGCTTGGCTGAGATCGCCCGGAGCGAAGGCGACACCCGCTCCGATCAGACAGACTGCTGCGAACAAGGAACGCGTGAAGCGCGATGAGTTGCGAGACAGGCCGGACATTCGCGGGGTCTCCCGAGATTAGAGCCGTCGAAAAAGGCGGGTGGCACGGACTATTATCGATTGAGAGCCAAGTTTGTGGCCGAATTGGGCGCCCATTGGGGCACCGGTGAGTCAACGAATAGCAGTCCCGCGGAACGGCTCGCGCGCTTGACCCCTTAAGGCGCAGGACGGATAAAACACGGGCCCGGGCTTTCCCCGGGCATATGTATTTAAAGGAGAAAGCCGTGTTCCCTACGTTGCTGCCGACCTACAACCGGGCGGATGTCGCATTCGTCCGTGGCGAAGGAGCCTATCTCTTCGCCGAGGACGGACAGCGATATCTCGATTTCGGGGCCGGCATCGCCGTCAACGCGTTGGGACACGCCCATCCCAAGCTCGTCAGCGCCCTGCAGGAGCAGGCGGGCAAGCTCTGGCACACGTCAAATCTTTATCGCGTGCCGGGTCAGGAAAAACTTTCCAAGCGCCTCGTCGAGAGCACCTTCGCCGACACTGTGTTCTTCACCAATTCCGGCGTCGAGGCGATCGAATGCTCCATCAAGATGGCGCGGCGCTATCACTATGCGAACGGTCATCCCGAACGCTTCCGCATCATCTCGTTCGAAGGCGCCTTCCACGGGCGCACGCTCGCGGCCATCGCCGCCGGCAATCAGGCCAAATATCTCGAAGGCTTTGGGCCGAAAGTCGAAGGCTTCGATCAGGTGCCGTTCGGCGATCTGAAAGCGCTTGAGGCGGCAATCGGCCCGGCGACGGCCGCGCTCCTGATCGAGCCCGTGCAGGGCGAAAGCGGACTGCGTCCGGCGACGCCGGAATTCCTGCGCGCGCTGCGCAATCTCTGCGACGAACAGGGGCTGCTCTTGATCTTCGACGAAGTGCAGACTGGGGTTGGCCGCACGGGAAAATTCTTTGCCTATGAGTGGACGGGCGTGACGCCCGACATCATGGCGGTCGCCAAGGGGATCGGCGGCGGCTTCCCGATGGGGGCGTGCCTCGCCACCGAACGCGTCGCCCGCGCGATGACGGCGGGCTCGCATGCTTCCACTTTCGGCGGCAATCCGCTCGCCATGGCGGCCGGCAATGCGACGATGGACGTCGTGCTCGCCCCCGGCTTCTTCGAGCATGTCCAGCGCATGGGCAATTACCTGCGCCAGCAGCTCTCCGGTCTCGTCAACGAACACCCCGGCGTGTTCGAGGAAATGCGCGGGCAGGGGCTCATGCTCGGCCTCAAGATGAAAGTGCCCAACACCGAGTTCCTGGATCGCCTGCGTGCGCACCACATGCTGGCCGTGGGCGCGGGCGACAACGTCGTGCGCCTGCTGCCGCCGCTCATCATCGACGAAACCCATGTGCGCGAGGCGATGCAGATTCTCTCCGCCGCCGCGACGGATTTCGAGAAGAAGAAAACGGAGGCGGCGTGATGTTGTCGTTTCCAAACGATACAGGCAGAAGTTTTGGTTCCCCGATGTGGTCGGCAAGCAAAAAAGTGGGGCTCACGCGGAGACGCGGAGGCGCGGAGGCGATGGAGCTTTCGGCGTTTCGCCTTCTGAAGTCGCACCTAGATAGTGGCCGGCGCGCTTCGCGCGCCAATGAACCAGTTGGCGCCAAACCATGCCGAGTAGTACCGAAGACTCCGTATCTCCGCGTCTCCGCGTCTCCGCGTTCCGGCCGCGCTGCTTGTGCAAGAGGTGTCGCATGAACGCGCCTGCTGGAACGGTGACGTCTGTGAAGCACTTCCTCGACGTCAAGGATTGGGATGCGCAAACCCTGCGCGCGCTGATCGACGAGGCCAAGCGCCGCAAGGCCGCGCGCAAGGGCCTCTCTCACGGCATGGTGGACAAAGACAAGCCGCTCGAAGGCAAAGTGCTGGCGATGATTTTCGACAAGCACTCCACTCGCACTCGCATCTCCTTCGACGTGGGCATGCGCCAGCTCGGAGGCACGACCTTGATGCTCACCGGCAGTGAAATGCAGCTGGCGCGCGAGGAAACTATCGCCGATACCGCGCGCGTGCTGTCGCGCTATGTCGATGCGGTGATGATCCGCCTGCTCGATCATGAGATGGTGTTGGATATGGCCGCGAACGCGACCATTCCCGTCATCAACGGCCTCACGCGCCTCTCCCATCCCTGCCAGGTGATGGCGGACGTGATGACCTTCGAAGAGCATCGCGGCCCCATCAAAGGCGCGACGATCGCCTGGAGCGGAGATTCCAACAACGTGCTGACTTCCTGGGTGCATGCGGCGCCCCGCTTCGGGTTTAAATTGCGCGTGGCCTCGCCCAAGGAATTGAGCGTGAAACAGCCGTTGCGCGATTGGGCGAAGGCCGAAGGCGCGGATGTGGCGTTCGGCGAAGACGCGGAGGCAGCGGTCGCGGGCGTGGACTGCGTGGTCTCAGATGCCTGGGTCTCGATGGGCGATGAAGACACCACCAAGCGCCACAACCTGCTCAAGGCCTATCAGGTGAACGCGCGCTTGATGGCACGCGCCTCCAAGGACGCGATCTTCATGCATTGCCTGCCCGCGCATCGCGGCGAGGAAGTGACGGATGAAGTGATCGACGGCCCGCAGAGCGTGGTCTTCGACGAAGCCGAAAACCGCCTCCACGCGCAAAAAGCCGTGCTGAAGTGGTGTTTGTCCTAATCACCTCTCCCTCGTGGAGAGGTCGACGCGCGGAGCGCGTCGGGTGAGGGGTAAGAATAAAGCGCAGGCGGTGAGGCTTCCCCTCACCCGAAATTTGCTCTGCAAATTTCGACCTCCCCACGAGGGGAGGTAATGACGCACGCGTTGAATTCGCGCTCGAATTCCCCATATATCTTTTCTCCATGACCATTCAGCCTAAATACATCCCCGCCCCTGCGGCCGATTTCGTGCTGCCGTTCGATTTGCCGGAGCTCGGCGTGCGCGGACGTCTGGTGCGTCTCGACAAAACCTCGACCCGCGCCTTGAACGCGCGTGTCCTGCCGGAACCCGCCGCGCGCGTGCTGGCGGAGAAGCTCGCGCTGTCGACGCTGCTCGGTTCCGCGCTGAAACTCGACGGGCGGCTGACGGTACAGACGAAAAGCGACGGTCCGCTGGATCTGGCGACCGTCGACTATCGCGGCGCGGGTTCGGGACGGCCCATTGGCCTGCGCGGTTTCGCGCGGCTCGACGAAGCGCGCTTCGTGCTCTTGGGCGACAATCCGGGCTTTCCGCTTTTGGTCGGCGAAGGCGCGCTGGCCATCACCATCGAACCCAAAGTCGGCGGCGAGACCTATCAGGGCATCGTGCAGCTTTCCGAAGACGGCGTCGCCGCTTCGGCGGAGATCTATTTTCAGCAGTCCGAGCAGCTGGCGACCGCCATCCGCTTGGCTGGCGCGCCGGTCTACGAAGCGGGCATGAGCGAAGCACAATGGCGCGCGGGCGGCATGATGCTGCAGGCGACGCCGGAACGCCAAAGTAGCATCCATGGTAGCGACGACGATTGGGACCGGCTGACGCTGTTCCTGAAGTCGCTGGAAGATTTCGAGCTGCTGGATACTGCGCTTCCGGCGGAAGATTTGTTGTGGCGACTCTTCCACGAAGACGAAGTGCGCCTGCATCGCGCCGAACGCATAGAATTCCGCTGCGATTGCGACGGCGCCCGCATCGCGTCGGTCTTGAAATCCTACACGCCGCAGGATCGCGAAAGCCTCGCCGATCCCGACGGCATTATCCGCGCGCGCTGCGAATTTTGCGCCACGGTGCACGAAATCGCGCCGGGCGATATCGAGACCGATCAGGCTGACGCCTGAGACTTGATCTGGCGGATGAGAACAAGAAAGAATTGTCACGCGGAGGCGCGGAGCCGCGGAGGACATGCGCCTGCTGCAATCGCTTATAGTTGCAGTTTCGAAGAACATCGGCGCGCTTCGCGCGCCAATTCAATCTTCGAAAGCTGAGAGCGGTTCAAAGCTAAACTCGATCCTCCGCGGCTTCGCGTCTCCGCGTGAATCATTGCTTTTTGGAGACGTCTGCGCGTATTGGCCAAAATGAGCGCGGATCCAGCGACACATAGAACAGCCCCGTCAGCGCCGACAGATCCAGAAAATAGAGATAGCGATAGTCGCAGGCGATCGAGATCACGAAAAAGCTTGCCGTGAAGGTAAGCGCGCCCACAAGCATCGCACCGATGGCGATATCGGCGCTGCGGCGCCTAAACCACAACAGGATCAATTCGATGACGGCGAGAAACGCAAACGCCGCGTGCGAGAGCAAGGGCGTGCCGATGAAGGCGCTGGCATAGGCGGTGAGCGCGTCGTCGCGGTCGTCTTCGCGTTCGACCAGGCCAAGCTCAGCCATCTCTTCGGGCGGGCCGGAAACTCCGTCAAAGACGGGAAGGCACATCTGCAGATCGGGCGTGAGAAACACCCAGCGAAAGACATCGCCGCGAATGCGCAGATAGAGCAGGGGATGATGGAAGATGAGATCGCGCCAGGCATTGGCCAGCAGGTCGTTCACAGAACCGGTATTGGCCAGCGTATCCTGCAATTTTTGCGACGCCGCAATCGGGTCTTCGCGTTCGGGCGAATAGAGCCGCACGCCGTCGCCGCGCAGCTCACGGGCGAGGGCAGGGGCCGTCTTGTCGATTTCCGAAATTCGATAGTCCGGCTGCAGCGTCAGCGCGCCGATCAAATCATAGGCTTCTAGGAGGCGGATTTGACGGATGGAACCGGTCTCGCGCACCAGCCTCCACCCGAGGGCGACATTGGCGGCGGTGAACAGGAGAAGCGCGGCGACAAGAGCCGTCAGCGCATAAAGCCCACCCTCTTTCCACCTGGGGGTCGTGTGGCGCGAAGCGATGATGCCCAGCGCGATCGCGCCGACGGGCAAGAGCACCATGCCGTTCTGCCTCGTCAGCGCCGCGCAGAGGAAGAAGAGCAACGATGCGGCGATGAGCGCAAAAGAACGACCCTCCCTCAGGAGGGTCGAAATTTGTGCAGCAAATTTCGGGGAGGATGCGGAAAACAGGGCTCGTCCTGATCCTCCCCGAAGCGCTTTGCGCTTCGACCTTCCCGAGGGAGGGTGGAAAGCCAGTGCCAAGCATACAAACGCCGCAACGCTCTCATTGGCGAACAGCACGTCTTTCCAGACGATGCCCTGATAAAGCAGCACCTGCGGGGTGAGCACCAAGAGTACGGCCACCACGGCCGCCAGCCACGACGGTTTTGCGACGAGCCACAAAAGCGAGAGCAGGCTCGCGAAAAACAGCCCCAAGTTAAGGATGACGAAAAGCGAAGTTCCCGGCACCAGGGCGTCCGTCAGCCCCAGCAGCCAGGACATGAAGGGGGGGTGCCAGCCGGCGTAGGCCGCAGTTCGGGCCTCGACCAGCTGGATTACGGAATCGTAAGATAAATGGCCCGGCAGATTGACCGCCAAACAAAAGCCAAACCCGGCGACCAGGATAAACGCCGTCGCAACGGCTTTGGCCGAGAGTGCTGCACGAAGCCGCATTGAATACCTTGCGAGATGCGCCGAATTGCAAGCATAACATTACTTTAAGGACGCCGGCGGGACCGGCTGAACTATGGCAAACAAGCCCATCTTCCTCGACGCCAGTGGCCGGCGTGCCGTGCTCCTCTCAATTTTGGGATGGGCGGCGGCCATCGTCAGCACTGTGCTGGGCGTTGCCTTCATCGCCTCGCTCTTCGTGGCCCCGAGTGTGGGCCGCATAAAACTGCCCGGCCAGATTTTCGCAGTCGCAACTCAGGAATTGACGAAGCAGGCGCGGGCTCCGGGCCTGTTGCACTCCGCCACGCAATTGGCGGAGCAAGCGGTCGAAAACCGTCAGGAGCTGCGCCGCGAAAAGCGCATTCAAAAAGAACTCCGCCGCAACACCTACGCCAATGCCAAGCGCGCCCATCCGGGTCGGCCGCTTTCGGTCGCGTTCTTTCCCAACTGGGAGGCGTCGGCTTTCGATTCTCTCAAAGTGGCGTTGCCGCATCTGGATTGGGTGATGCCGACTTGGCTCAGCCTTCACGGCCCCGATCTCGCGTTCAAGGACGCCTACGACAAGCGCGTCAACGATCTCATTCGCCGCGGCAAGAACAACGCGGCCATCCTGCCGGTGCTGCAGAACGCAACGCTCGGCAAATGGGACGGTACGGGACTGGCCAGGCTTCTGGCGGACAGCAAGCGCCGTCAGCAGCTCATCGCCGATACGACCGGGTTCGTCGCTTCGCACAAATTGCAGGGCGTGGTGGTCGACTTCGAAGCGCTGCCGCCCAGTTCGTACGGCAATCTGACGCTCTTCCTGAAATCGCTGTCGAAGAATTTCTCGGCGAACGGCTGGACGGTCGTGCTGGCTTCGCCATTCGCCGACGACAACTGGCCGGTCGAGAGCTTTTCGCACGATGTCGATTACGTGTTGTTGATGGCGTACGACCAGCACCTCACCGCCAACGTGCCGGGCAGTATCGCCGGCCAGTCCTGGTACGAGGATCTGCTCGACAAGCGTATGAAAACGCTCGATCCGGCGCGCACCATCGTGGCGCTCGGCAGCTACGCCTATGACTGGAACGGCGACGACATCGACAGCCTGTCTTTCGAAGAAGCCGTCATCGCCGCGCACGACTCCGATGCGCAGGTGCAATTCGACGACGCCTCCAACAATCCGCACTTCTCCTATGTGGAGGACGACAACACCAAGCACGACGTGTGGTTCCTGGATGCGGTGACCGCCTACAACCAGCTGCACGCGGCCGATCTCTATCGCCCCGCGGGCTACGCGGTGTGGCGGTTGGGCAGTGAAGATCCTTCCATTTGGTCGGTGATGGGCCGGCCCTACGATGCGCCGGCGCCCTCGGGGCTCGCGCAGATTCCGATCATCGAAGACATCGACTACGAAGGTTCGGGCGAACTCTTCCGCGTCGAGGCGCATCCGCAATCGGGCGGGCGTACCTTCGAAATCGATTCCCAGACCGGCGACATCGATACCGAAACCTATACCAAGCTGCCCACCGGCTATGTGATCCGCCAGTTCGGCGCGGCGAAGAATGAAGTCGCGCTGACTTTCGACGACGGCCCGGACGCGGAATGGACGCCGCAAATCCTCGACATTCTCAAAGAGAAGCACGTCCCTGCCACCTTCTTCATCATCGGCGGCAATGCCGAAGCCAATCCCGGCTTGGTGCAGCGCATGCTGGACGAAGGTCATGATGTGGGCAATCACACCTTCACCCATCCCAATCTCTCCGACACGCCGAGCGAGGCGGTGCCGCTGGAATTGAACGCGACGCAGCGTCTGTTCGAAGCCCTGACGGGGCGTTCGCTGCGTCTCTTCCGCCCGCCTTATCTGGGCGATGCAGAGCCCACCGACGAAGACCAGATCGAACCGGTCGAGATCGCGCAGGACATGGGCTACCTCACGGTCGGCGAACACGTCGATCCGGTCGATTGGGAACGTCCGGGCGCAGAGGTGATCGTCAAGCGCACGCTCGAGCAGGTGAGCGGGGCGCGCCCCAATTCGCCCCGCAACATCGTCCTGTTCCACGATGCGGGCGGTGACCGCGAACAGACCGTCGAAGCGTTGCCTGCAATCATCGACCAGCTGCGGGCCCAAGGTTATCGCTTCGTGCCGGTCTCCAAGCTTGCGGGATTGACGCGCGATCAGGTGATGCCGCCGCTGCCGCCCACGGTGGCGCTGCTCACAGACCGCGTTGTGTTTCTCACCCTCAGCGAGGCGGGACACATTCTCTATTACTGCTTCATCGCCGCCATCTGGCTCGGCATCGGCCGGCTTCTCTTCCTGATCGGTTTTGGTTTCTGGAACAAGCGCAAGGAACGCGCCCAGGCCGAACGGCCGTCGCAATCCGGTGGGCTCATCGTCTCCGTCATCATTCCCGCATTCAACGAGCAGAGCGTGATCGCCGAGACCGTGAAGGGCATTCTCGCCAGCACCTATCGCGATCTGGAAATCATCGTCGTCGACGACGGCTCGACCGACGATACTTACGGTGTGTTGACGCGTGAATTCAGCAATCATCCGAAAATCGAATTGCTGCGCATTCCCAACAGTGGCAAAGCGAACGCCTTGAATGTGGGCTTCGCGCGCGCCAAAGGCGAGGTCGTCGTGGCGCTGGATGCCGACACGCAATTCAACCGCGACACGATTGCGCGGCTGGTGCGTTGGTTCGACGATCCTTCCGTCGGCGCCGTCGCCGGCAACGCCAAGGTCGGCAACCGCATCAACATGATCACGCGCTGGCAGGCGCTGGAATACATCGTGGCGCAAAATCTTGAGCGCCGCGCGCTGGCGGCGCTCGGCACGCTCACCGTCGTCCCCGGCGCGGTCGGCGCTTGGCGCAAAAGCGCGCTGCAGGAACTTGACGGTTTCCGCTCCGACACCGTCGCCGAAGACCAGGATCTCACCATCGCCATGCAGAGGGCCGGCTATCGCGTGCTGTTCGATTCTTCCGCCATCGCCTGGACCGAAGCGCCCGCCACGTTCCGCGGTCTCGCCAAACAGCGCTTCCGCTGGGCCTACGGCACGCTGCAGTGTCTGTGGAAGTATCGCGGCCTCACCTTCAATCCGAAGGCCGGCACCCTCGGCGTGGTGGCGTTGCCGCAAGTCTGGATGTTCCAGATTCTGCTGACGGCGCTGGCACCCTTCGCCGATTTCCTGTTGCTGTGGCAGCTGGCCTGGCAGGGTGTCGCCTATCTCGAACACGGCGCGGAATTCAGCAATGCCGATCTTCTGACCATCGCCGTCTATTACGGCGTGTTCGTCGCGGTCGATCTGTTGGCGGCGATCTGCGGCTTCCTGATGGAAAAGCGCGAGCAGTGGAGCCTTCTGTGGTGGCTGATGCTGCAGCGTTTCGGCTATCGCCAGTTGATGTACTACGTCGTCGTGCGCTCGATCATCACCGCGTTCCGCGGCCCCTCCGTCGGCTGGGGCAAACTCGAACGCACCGCGACGGTGCGCGTGGCCCAGGCGGCGGAATAGCGTTTTTCATCGCGTGCGCACTTGAAAATCCCCGTCATGGCCGGGCTTGTCCTGGCTTGTCTCGGCCACCCATGAACACCTCTGGCAAACCAACTGAGTAAACCGGTTTCGCATCGAGATTATGGGTACCAGCTCTCTACGTCGCGTTCGCTTCTTCTTCGGCGTCTTCCGCCTCTTCGATGGCGCAGAGACCTTCTTCGAGATAGTCGCCCAGCATCGGCAGGCCCGTTAGATATTCCGCGGTGCGCTTGTTGTGGGCACGGCGCGCTTCGCCGAGCGCTTGCTTCCATTCGTCGGCGCCATAGGTGCCGCGGCCGATCCAGGCCAGCGCCACCAGATTGACCTGCTCTTCTTCGTCGAGGCTGCGGATGAATTCGCACAATTCCTGATAGGTCGCATCGTCGGCGAAATCCTGCAGCACGTCGGCCATTTGATCGTCGGAGGCGTTCGAGCCGGAATCGGGATCGCTGACCTCGTCCTTGGCATCGAACATGCGCGCTTCGGTGATGACCTGTCTGACCTTGTCGGGATTGATGCCAAGCATGGACGCCTCCCAGCGGATTGGGCTGCCGTCAGTTTGGCCCTGGCGGCGTGGGCGTCCTTGATCGGCGTCAAATTTGGCCTTTCTCCCGCGTAACGGCGGGGCTGGGAGGCCAGCGCACTTGACCGCGGTCAATGAAACTTTTACCTCCGCGGGCCCAAGGTGCAGGGGCCTTTCGGGAAGGAAAAACCCATGAGCACGGCCAGCGAAAAAGATTTCGAAGCCTTAGCCGCCGAGCTGAAGCAGCTGCGCGCCGATTTCGCGAAACTGGGCGAACTTTTGGAATCGAGTGCGCGCCACGCCGGCAGCGAGGCCCTCAACAAGGCCAAGGAGACCGGGGAGAAAGCCTGGAACGAAACCAGGCAGAAATCCGAAGACCTCCTGCACCTGATCGAAAAACGTCCGCTCACGTCCGCGGCCTCGGCGTTCGGCATCGGCCTTCTGCTGGGCATGCTCATGCGCGGCCACAGAGACTGACGCGAACCCATGAGCTGCGCATGAACGGGTTTCGGGCCAAAGCTGTCCTGCTCGGCGTCTCGCTGATCGTCACCGCGTTCGCGCTGACGGCCGCCACGGGATTTGTCTGCGTCGGATTGTTTTTGTTCATCGGCGAGTATGTCTCGCCGGTCGCTGCGGCGTTTCTGACGGCCGCGAGCATCTTGCTCTTCGCCTTCTTCTTGCTCCTCATCCCGCGTCTGGTTTCGAAAATGAGTTCGACGCGGCGTCGCCGCGAATCCGAAAGCCGGCCGGCGATGAACTTGGGCGCGCTCCTCGGCGGCGAACTTCTCAAGCTCGCCGAGTCCAAAGCGCCCACTGTGATCGCCGTCTCCCTCGTTGCCGGCTTCGCCGTCGGCCTCAGCCCGCGCCTGCGCGAATTCCTCTTCGACTTGGCGCGGAGTTAAAGCATAGCGACGGCACGGCGTGTTCCTCCCCCGCTTGCGGGGGATGCCGAGCGAGCAACGCTTGCCGAGTGTGACCCGCCGTCGAAATTCGATATCGTGGATGAAATGGCACTCCGCCACTCACCCCCTCCGTCCGGCGATGCTGACGCATCGCCGTCCACCTCCCCCGCAACAACAGGGGAGGAAGCGGACTAGCGATGCCGGAATCCACCCCCTACTGGGCTCAAAGCGCCGGTGCTTTGTTGTCGGCGCTGTCTTCGCGCGCGAGCGGACTCTCCTCCGCCGAAGCGAGCGAGCGCCTGCGCCGCTTCGGACCAAACACCGTGGGGGAAGCGGAACGGACCTCTGCTCTCAAGCTGCTGCTGCGCCAGTTCGAAAGCCCGCTGGTTCTGATCCTCGTCTTCGGCGCCTGCGTTTCGCTGTTCGTGCGCGAATGGGTCGATGCTTCCATCATTCTCGCGGTCGTCGTCGGCAGCACGCTGCTCGGCTTCTTCCAGGAATATCGCGCCTCGGCGGCGATCGCCGAGCTGCGCGCGCGCCTGGCCCTCACCACGCGCGTCAGCCGCGACGGGGTGAGCAAGACCATCGCGGTCAGCGACATCGTGCCGGGCGATATCGTCTCGCTCTCCGCCGGCAATCTGGTTCCCGCTGACGGCATCGTTCTTGAGGCGCGCGATTTTATGGTGAGCGAGAGCGCTCTCACCGGCGAATCCTTCCCGGTCGAAAAGCAGCCCGGAACCGTGGCCGAAGGCACCACACTCTCGCAGCGCAGCAACAGCGTGTTCTTCGGCACCTCCGTGCGCAGCGGCACCGCGACGGTGCTGGCGGTGAAGACGGGTCTCGCCACGCAGTTCGGCACCGTGGCGGCGCGGCTCAAATCGGCGCCGCCCGAAACCGAATTCGCCCGCGGCCTGCGCCGCTTCGGCTATCTCCTGCTGCGCATCATGATTGTCATGGTGCTGTTCGTGCTGACGGTCAATCAGCTGCTGGGCCGGCCGGTCATCGAATCGTTGCTGTTCGCGGTCGCGCTCGCGGTCGGCCTGTCGCCGGAGCTGCTGCCGGCCATCGTCAGCGTCACCTTGTCGGCGGGCGCCCGCGCGCTCGCCAAACGCGGCGTCATCGTGCGCCGCCTGGAAGCGATCGAGAATCTGGGCGGCATGGATGTGCTGTGCACCGACAAGACGGGCACGCTGACCAAAGGCGTCGTTACGCTCAGCGATGCGACCGATCCCTCGGGCAAGACGAGCGACGCCGTGCGCCGCGATGCCTATCTCAACGCCGCGCTGGAAACGGGAATCGACAATCCCCTTGATGCCGCCATCGTCGAGGACGGCAAGGGCAAGGGCTTCGATATTTCCAAGTGCACCAAGCTCGATGAGATTCCTTACGATTTCCAGCGCAAGCGATTGACCATTATTGTGGACGAGGGCCCCCTGGGCGAGAAAGCCCGCCGCCTTCTCACCAAAGGCGCTTACGTCAACGTGCTCGCGATTTGCACGCAGGTTGCGCAAGACGGAAAAACCGTCGCGCTCGACGACGCGGCGCGCGCGGGGCTGGAAGCGTTTTACAAAACCAAAAGCGCGGGAGGCTTTCGCGTCCTGGGCTTGGCCTCGAAAACGGTCGAGACCAAACCGCATTACAGCCGCGACGACGAAAGCGGGCTCTGCTTCGAAGGCTTTCTGCTCTTCTTCGATCCGCCCAAGCCGGAAGTGCGGCAAACCATTCGCGATCTCGCCGGCCTCGGCATCGCCATCAAGATCATCACCGGCGACAACCGCTACGTCGCGGCCCATGTCGCCGAAGCCGTGGGACTCGATGCCAAGGCCCTGCTGACCGGCGAGCAGATGGCCGCGCTCACCGGCGACGCACTCTGCCACGCCGCCGATCGCGTTCAGATCTTCGCCGAGATCGATCCCCAGCAAAAGGAAACGCTGGTGCGCGCGCTGCAGAAGGGCGGCCACGCGGTCGGCTACATGGGCGACGGCATCAATGACGCGACCGCGCTGCACACCGCCGATGTCGGCATCTCGGTGGATCAGGCCGTGGACGTGGCGCGCGAAAGCGCCGACATCGTGCTGCTGCGCCCCGATCTGGATGTCTTGCGGCTGGGCGTGGAAGGCGGGCGGCGAACCTTCGTCAACACCCTCAAATACATCGCCATCGCCACCTCCAGCACCTTCGGCAACATGATCAGCATGGCGCTGGCGACGCCGATCCTGCCATTCCTGCCGCTGGCGGCGAAGCAGATCCTGCTCAACAATTTCCTCTCCGATCTTCCCTCCATCGCGCTTTCCACCGACAACGTCGATGCGCCGGCGGTGACGCGGCCCACGCGCTGGGACATCCGCGACATCCGAAAATTCATGGTTCTGTTCGGGCTTTTGAGTTCGTGTTTCGACGGATTGACGTTCTTCGTGTTGCTGAAACTGTTCCACGCCGGCATCGCGACGTTTCAGACCGCTTGGTTCGTCGTCTCGCTGCTGACCGAACTCGCCGCGGTCCTGGTGTTGCGCACCCATCTCTCCGTGTTCCGCAGCATGCCGAGCCGCTTGCTGCTGGCCATGGCTGCCGCGATCGCGATCCTGTCGCTGGCGCTACCCTTCATCGCCCCGCTCGACGCCATCTTCAGCTTCGTGCGCATCCCCGCGACGCTGATCGGCGCGCTCTTCCTCATCCTCGCCGCCTACATCGCAGCGCTGGAAGCGGCCAAGCGCGTGTATTTCCGCACGGCGTCTCGGACAAAATAGGAAAAGGATTCACGCGGAGACGCGAAGCCACGGAGCACACAGAAAAACTGTCATCCCCGGCGAGCATCGGCCGCAACGCGGACAATGCGAGGTCAAGGGGATCCAGGCAGTGACAACTACGTGGTCTGGACGCGTCTGCGCTCGAATTAATTTTTCAACACCGAGAACTTCCTACGCACCTGGATCCCCTTCACCTCGCCGCGCTTCGCGCGGCTCGCCGGGGATGACAATTTTTTTGGGGCGCGCAACGCGCGCCAACAGCCGCTCGAAAGTATTGGTGATGTCTCGCAGGCGAAACTCAACTCCGCGGCCCCGCGTGAATCATTCTTGTTCTTATCCATCCACGCCGCCCTCGATCAAAGACCAAGCTCAGCCATAACCCTCGCTGCCGCATCCTCTTCCGTTCCCGACACGCCGACTCTTCGCCACTCCGTCGGCGGCGCAATCATCGCAGCCTGCCAGCGCACCACCTCCACCGTTGCATCCGACGCATCGCCGGCGCGCGCTGCCACGCGCCGTTCCAACTCGGCGAGGGGCGCCTCGAGCCACAGAGTGCGCGCCCGAACGCCCGCATCCCGCGCCACCGCCTCAATCTGCGCGCGTTCCTCCGGCAATCCGTACACCGCATCGGCGATGACACCGTGCCCTGCGGCCAGCACCTTGGCGCTTGTTTGCGCGATCTCGGCGAAGACGCGCGCGGTCGTCTCCGCCGCATAAGCCTCTTGCGGCAGCCGCGCGGGAACGTCGACACCCCACAGCCGCTTGCGGATCACGTCGCTTCTGAGGATCACCGCGCCCGGCGCGCGCCCGAGCTTCGGTGCGATCGCGCGCGCCAGCGTCGACTTTCCCGTGCCGGACAATCCGCCCAGCACGACAAGCTCTGGCGGCGAGGGTTTCAGCAGCGCAATCGCGTCGTTCAGCAGCGCCGCTGCGTCCGCAAGCACAGGCCCGCGTTTCTCCACCGCCAGTCTGTCGGCCAGCGCCGCCATCACATGCGCCCTGACTGCGGCGCGGCAGGAGAGAAACAGTGGCAGCGCCGCGATCCCGCCAAAGTCGGCACTGCATTCCAGATACCGGTTGAACAGAATATTGGCGAGCGGCCGCAGCCGGCGATGTTCGAGGTCCATCAGCAGAAACGCGAGATCGTAGAACACGTCGATGCGCGAAAATTCTTCGCTGAACTCAATGGCGTCGAACAGCACAGGCTCGCCGCCGATCAGGCAAATGTTGTTCAGATGCAGATCGCCATGGCAGCGGCGGACGAATCCGTTCTCGCGCCGCGCCTCTAAGAGCGGCGAAAGTGTCGTGAGCGCTGCACGCGAACAACGCTCATAGTCCTCGATCTTTCCCGCGTCGAACGGACGCCCGCTCCAACTCGTGAGAACCTCAGCGTTCTCGTCGATCACCCGCCGAATGCCCACAGCGCCGCCGAAGTCGTGGCGAATGTCGGCCCCGCGATGAAACTCCGCGATCGCCTCCGCCGCCCGGCGCATCAGCGGCGCCGTCAGCGCGCCGCGCTTTCGCATCTCTTCGAAAAGGTCCGCCTGCTCAAACCGCCGCATGACGACGACCCAGTCGAGAATTTTGTCCGTGCTGTGCGGTAGAGAATCCCGGGCCTGCCGCGGCGTAGCTTGCGAAGCGAGCGAAGCCGGGTCGACGGCAGCGTCAGAATCCGTGAGCGCTCCAAAGCGCAGCTTTCCGCCGGCATCGCGCACGACGGCGCGCACTTCCAGATAGAGATCGGGCGCCGCGCGGCGGTTGACCGCCAACTCCGCTTCGCACATCGCCCGCCTAAGCGCCCGCGTCGAAAAATCCATGTAGGCGTAGCTGACCGCGCGCTTGAGCTTGTAAGCCCGCTCTCCCGCCAGAAACACGATCGCGCCATGGGTCTCGCAGCGCTCGACCTTGGCGACGCCCGCGCCATAACTCGCCGGATCGGAGAGAAATTCTATGACGGCGGTTTGGTCGGTCTCGGCGGTCGCCATGCCCTAAATCTACGCTCGATTGACGCAATCTTCCTCCCCCGCCGGTGCGGGGGGGTGGCGCTCGACGCGCAGCGTCGAGTGACGGAGGGGGTGGCGGAAGATGTGAGGGACAATCGCGATCTTCCTTCACATCTGCCGCCACCCCCTCCGCCTCGCTGCGCTCGGCACCTCCCCCGCACCAGCGGGGGAGGAAGCTACAGGGCGCGCAGCGCCAGTAAATTTTTGCATGTGAAATTCAGGCAACGCGCTGAAAGCTCGCTATCTCTGTGGCCTCTGTGTTCTCTGTGGCTCTGTGTGAACCCTTCTTTTTCCTCATTCCTTCAAAGCCCCGCAAACATCCCCTCCAGCGATCGCCGTGCGAAGCGCTCTTGGAATATTGACCGATATCAACGAGAAAAAGTGGCGGGCGTTTACATTGACCGCCGGTCATAAGAACGGGTGGTGTCGAAGTGGGCGGTCAATTTCAAGGCGCCGCAGCTGCGCAAACAAGTGAAGGCATGACCGCGGCGCGGGCTCTCATCGCGCCCGCCTGGCACACCGTCGTACTGATCGCCGTCTTCGCTGGCCTCACGGTGCTCGGTTTTCTGCTGATCCATCCGGCCGCGCCCGCACATCCAACGAGCGCTGCACCCCCGCGCCTCATTGCCATTCAGATCCAGGCCATCGTGTTCGAGTGGACGACGCTTGCCTGGGCATGGCTCGGAGTGCGCCTCAGGCGAGGCCGCTTGCGCGACCTCATCGGCGGCCGATGGCCGAACCTGCAATCGGTTCTGCGCGATCTTGCGCTGGGCGTCGTGGTCTGGGTCTTGTGGACCGGATTGTCCAGGTACGGCACGCGCTTGCTCGAACCCAATCATTCGCCCGATTTGATTCCTTTTCCGCGCGATTTGATCGAAGGCTCTCTCGCAGTCGTCGTCGCGCTGTCCGCCGCGTTCTGCGAGGAGGTTGTGTTTCGCGGTTATTTTCAGAAGCAGTTTCGCGCCATGGTGGGGAGCGCGATATTGGCCCTGCTGTTGCAGGCCGCCGTCTTCGGCGCGTCGCACATCTATCAGGGAACGCGGATTGCGGTGCTGGCGGGGTTCTATGGACTGATCTTCGGCGTGCTTGCCTTGTGGCGCCGCAGCCTGCGTCCAGGGATGATTGCACACGCGATTTCGGACATCGCCGCGCGCCTGCTCCAAATCTGACGATTGCGCATTCGAGTTTCAGCGCCCATCCCATCGAGCTTGCGCATATGCAGTTGTTATGAGCCGTCGCCGCGCATGGCGCGCCAACATTTCGGGGCGCATTTCCCGAAGAGACCCACTGAATGCACTGCCATCTCTGTGTCTCTGTGCGAACCCTTCTTTTTCCTTATTCCTTCAAAGCCCCCGCGAACATCCCCTCCAGCTTCCGCCGCAACACCAACGCCAGCACCCCGCCCACCGTCGCGATCCCCGCATGCAGCGCCCAGAACCGCGCCGGCCCCAGCACCTCATAGAACGCGCCCAGCCGCCCGATGGTGGTGTTGGAGAGAAACAGCGTCAGGAACACAAACCCCATCATGGTGGATTTGAGCCCCGGCGGCGCCGCGCGCGACACCAGCGCCAGCATCGTCGGCCAGTAATAGAGAAACGCGACGCCGAGCAGCACGTCGTACACGACGGGAAACAGCACCGAAGTGCGCCCGCCCATCACGCACGCCAGCACCAGCAGCCCATTGGCGATCGCTGCCAGAAACGCGCCGATCGCGATCTTGCCCACTTCGCCTGGCTCGGCGCCGCGGCGCGCCTGCCATCCCCACAGCGCGATCAACCCCGGCACCGACACGATGCTGACGAAGGCGTCGATGGAATTGAACCACGACACCGGCATGCGCCAGCCGAACAGACCGAGATCGACGTGCGCGTTGATCCACACCAGCCCGATATTGGAATTCTGGTAATAGGCGATGGATTGGAAAATGGAGAGCAGCATCACGCCGAACAGCGCCGCGATCGTGCGCCATTGCTTGGCATTGAGCGGTGGATGCACCTCCCGCGCTTGTCGGCGCGCCCCTTCCGGCAAATGCTTGAAGCCCGCGATATAGGTCGCAAGCCCGAACAACATCAGGAGGCCGGCCATGCCGAAGCCCGCATGCCAGCCGTAAAGTGCGGCAAGCAATCCGCACAGCAGTGGCCCCGCCACCGCGCCGATATTGATCGCTATGGAGAAAATCGAAAAGCCGCGCGTGCGCCCCGCCGCGTCGTTCTCGCCGTAAAGCCCGCCCACCTGCGCGGAGATGTTGCCTTTGAGGAAGCCGCAGCCGACGATCAGCAGCATCAGCGCCAGCAGGAATGAAGCGTCGAACGCCATCGCGATGTGACCGCCGCTCATCAGCACCGCGCCCAGCATCACCGCCTTGCGCCGGCCGATGAAGCGGTCGGCAATCAGCCCGCCAAACACCGGCGTGAAATAGACGAAGCCGGTGTAGAGCCCGAAGATCTGCGAGGCGAGCGCGATGGTGCTCATCGGCCCGAACACGCTTTCGAGACCGCTGCGAAACGCGCCAAACCCCGCGACATGCTCGATATGGCCGGGCAGGAACAGCGCCTGGCTCATGTAGAGCACCAAGAGCGCTGTCATCCCATAATAGGAAAACCGCTCCCACGCTTCGGTGAAGGCGAGATAGGCGAGGGCCCGGGGCTCGCCGAAGAAGGTGGGAGTGGGTTTGTCGAGCGCACCGACAGTGGCCTCACTGATCTCAGCCACCGGCGCATTCCGCATCTATAGTGGACAAATTCAGATCCCCCCGCAAAGGGCAATGTAAGCTCAATGCCAACGATCCGCCAAGTTGCGGGGGAAGACTTCGGAGATTCAGATTGGCCTATCGCCGCCCCACTCGCTCAAGATCGGCGACAAAATTCGCTTCCCACGTCCTGCCGAAATCCGCCGAGAACGCCTGCTCGAAATGGTAGGACGTCGGCGTGATCGCCGACCACACTTGGTGCACCAGAATGGTGCGGCCGTTGTAGCTCTCCTGATCCAGAAACGTGCCGACGCCGTCCTTGAATTCGCCGATCGAAGGCGTCGCCAACGCGCCCGAGGCGCTGGAACTGAAATTGAGGCTCCATTGGCGCGCGCGCGTGCTGTAGAGCCGCAAGGTCATCAGCTCGAGATGGCCCAGCCCACTCCGGCTTTGGCCATCCGCCTCGATCTGTTCGAGGCTGCCTCTGCCGCCCAGGATCGCCACATCGGTCTTGGTGCCTTCATAGTTGACCCATGTCGTCGAACCGGAGAGCGGGTTCTGCAGGCGCCTGATGTGCGTGCGGAAGGTGCCGAGCGTGAAATCGAAATCATGCACGCCGTCGCGCGCCACTGGTGCAATCTCACCGGCGAGCGCCGGCAGCGACGGAGCACAACTCAGAACGCAGCAGGCAAAAGGCAAAGCGAAATCAAGTGCGATGCGTTTCATGGCTTCAGCCTTTCGCACGCGTGTAATTGTTGATCCAGTTCAGCTCCCAGCTGCGCCCGCCGTCGTCGGAGAAATATTGCTTGGACGAGGCGTGATCGGCGTCTTTCGCGCGCGTGATGAAGCGCACGAGGATGCTGCGCCCGTTGATGGTGTCAGGCCCGATAAAGTCGTTTCCGCCGTCACGCCGTTCGCCATACAGCGGCGCGGAGAAGGTGCCGACGCCGGCGCTGGCGAAATTGAGGTTCCATTGCCGCGCGGCCGGGTCATTGAGGCGCAGCGCGATGAATTGCAGATGCCCCGCGGCGCCGTCCTCCTTCACTTCGGCGATGTTGGCCTTGCCGCCCCAGATGGGTGTGACCACCTTGGTGCCGTCATAGCTGACCCAGTCGTTCGCACCCGCCAGCGGATGCATCAGGCGCCTGGTGTGGATCGTCCAGCGGCCGAATTCAGAATCGAAGTCGTGCGCGCCGTCGCGATGCACGATCGCTGGCACGGGTGTCGGCGTTTCCTCCGCGGCCAGCGGCTGTGCCGCGGCGATCGTGGCGGCCACGGCGAACGCAAGCCTCTTGCGCGATATCATGATGGCTCCCTCGCTGTTAGGATGTTGCGCTTGAGAGAAAGTTAGGGCGCACGATGAACCAGATTCAATTCCGTACCGGTTCGCCACCTGGTGGCGTTCCCACCACCGTGGGTGGTTGTCCGCTGCGCACCGCCGTGGGCGCGATCGGCGGGCGCTGGAAGCCGCTGGTGCTGCATTATCTGTTGCAGCGCCCGCACGGCTTCGGCGAGTTGCGCCGCGCTTGCGACAACGTCGCGAACAAGACGCTGGCGACACAGTTGCGTGAACTGGAGCGCGATGGGCTGATCTCGCGCACGGTCAACGCCGATGCGCGCCGCAGCGTCTGCTATGCGCCGACGGAAGACGGCATGGCGATGCAGCCCGTCATCCGCGCCCTGGTGGCGTGGGGCAATCGCCGCCTGGAACAGGCAGAGCAGGCACGCGCGGCGTTGGTGGTGGGGTAGAGCGGATTTGGATCTACACAAAACTACTAGTTACGTCATCGCCCGCTTTATGCGGACCCATCTTGTTTCTTGCCGAAAGGAAGATGGGTTGCCCGGACGAGCCGGGCAATGACGAATTTCATGAAATCATCCCAAATTCGCACCAGCCAGACAGTTGAGTGAATCCTGTGTGCCGCGCCTCTCGCGCGTCCGCGCGATGTGCCCGACTCCCCACACGCGCACCATTTCCAGCATCGGCAGCACCAAATTTCCATACTCGGTCAGCGAATAGATCACCGGCGCGGGCGGCCCGCCGGTGCTTTTGCGCCTCACGATTCCATCGGCGATGAGTTCGCGCAGCTGCTGCGCCAGAACCTTCTGCGAAACGCCCTGTGACACCGCGTCGAGCTGACGTCGTAGACCCGCGAAATGCCGGGGCTGCTCGGCGAGCCAATAGATGATGGTGAGTTTCCATTTGCCGCCTACCGCCGCCCACGCCGCCGTCAGCGGACAGTTGACGAGAGGATTGTGTCTGGCCGTGTGCGCCATGGTTACCTCGAGGTGCGTTCTGGCGGGAGGTTTTTGCGATCCCTACTTTAGCAGACGCCGCGACGGCGCGGATCAACTGCCGGTGAAGGGGACAATGACATGCTGAGATGGCCAATTCTGAGAAGGCTGGCGCTTGGTGCAGCCGTGGCTTTCGTGCTGACGCCCGTTCACGCCCAAACGCAAACCCAGACGGAACTGCGCGACGGAAGCCACGATTTCGATTTCGACATCGGAACCTGGAAGACGCATCTCAAGCGCCTACAGCATCCGCTCACCGGCTCCTCGACGTGGGTCGAATATGACGGCACCTCCGTCGTGCGCCCAATCTGGAACGGCAAAGCCAATATGGTGGAGCTCGAAGTCGACGGCCCGGCCGGGCACATCGAAGGGCTGGGCTTGCGCCTTTACAATCCGGTGGCGCACCAATGGAGCCTCAACTTCGCCAACAGCGCCGGCGGCGCGCTAAGCGTGCCCACGGTCGGCGCGTTCAAGAACGGGCGATGAGAGTTCTACGATTTCGAGCCGCTGGGCGGCCGCATGATCCTGGTGCGCAACGTCTGGTCCGACATCACGCCCAATTCCGGCCACTTCGAGCAGGCCTTCTCCGACGACGGCGGCAAAACCTGGGAAGTAAACTGGATCGCGACGGATACGAGGGTTTCGCGGCCCGTTCATCCTTGAACAGTCTGCGCCCGCGCCTCCCAAGGATTGACAAGCGAAACGCCCATGCCGGAAAAATCCTGCACATTGCGCGTCGCCACCGTCATGCCGTGCACAAGAGCTGTGGCGGCGATCAAGGCATCGCGCTCCGATTTCGGGTCCGGGACATGAAGCGCCGCGCATTTGAGCGCCACTGCAGTATCGACAGCCAGAATTCGCGCATCGAAGCGCGGGAGGATCTGATCGTCCATCCAGCGGCGCAGGAGATGGCCCTGCGTCGCATCCTTTCGCTCCATCTGCCGCACACCGCGTTCGAGCTCGAGCACGGTGACGGCCGAGAGAAAGAACTGCGCGGCGGGAACGCTGTCCGCCCAGCGCGCGACATGCGCATTGGCCTTGCCAGGCCTGCGCAGCTCCGAAATGACATTCGTATCGAGAACGAACATCAACTAAGATCGACCGGCCGGCTGAGTGGGCCCTTGAGTTTCTCCGGCTCGAACGCGAAATCGCCTTCGCTGTGCTCAAGTGCTTGGCGCAGCGACATGTGCTCGCCTGTCAGCTTGCGATAGTCCTCGATCGTCAAAAGCACATGGGCCGGCTGGCCGCGATCGGTGATGAAGACTGGTCCTTTTCGTGCCGCCTTTTTTGCCCGGCTGGTGTTCTGGTTGAACTCCCGGCTTGACACGGTGGTGATGGTCACATGCTTCTCCAGTTTCATGTAGATATGTTTCTACATACGGTTATTATTCAGTAATAGCAAGGCCAAAGAGCAGCGGCACTGGCGCGATCACCTCTCCACAAGACGTGGTTATGAAGTTTCGCCCCTCCTGTTTCGCTTAACGAATTCCGCGCACCGGCAGGATTGCAACAGCGGCAAGCGCGACGAGCACGCAGCCTACAAGCCAGACACCGAGATATCCGCCCGTGATGCTGACCACGATCCCTGCGGCGATGGGGCCGAGGGCTTGCCCCAGATTGTTGCCGAAGGCCGCGACTCCAAGATCGCGCCCGGCGCTCTTCGCATCGGGAAGCACGTTGATGAAGAGTGCCGTGTCGACGGGAAGGTAGATGCCATAGGCCAGGCCGACGAATATGGCCTGAAGGAACAGTCCGGTAAGCGTCGGCGAAGCGACCGGAATCAGCAACGCTGCGGCCATGAGCATGGAAGACACAATGACGAACGGCTTGCGGCGGCCGATTCTGTCGGAAAGCCGTCCTGCAAACACGGTTGCAAGGATCGTGAACGGCGCTGCTGCGAGGTAGAGCTTCGGCGACAGCTCGGTGGCTTCCGCAACACTGAGGGCGGGATGGATATAGCTCTGCATCATATAGATGCCGAGTGCGGTGGAAACCGTGATCCCGAATGTGAGCAGCACCCGCGCAATCCACACCCAGCGGTAATTCGGCGACCGCGGCGCGACCGTGAAGCCGATGAGAAATTCTTTCCAGTCGAACGCGGGTACGTCGAGGCTTTCCGACGAGGTGTCCGGCGCCGCCAGCACGAACATGACGCACACTGTGGCGAGGAACGCGGCGACGATGGCGTAGATGGCAAGCCCGAGCGTGGCAAACATGGAGCCGGCGAATATGACGCCCGCAATCAGGCCGAAGAAGGCTCCGAAGCCGCCCAGCGCCGACGCCGTACCAAGGCGCTCGGGCGCGATCCGGTCGGCGAGTGTTGCAAAGACGGGAGCCTGAGCGATGTTGATGAGGACCTGTGCAACCGTCCAGAGCACACCCACGAGAGCGGTGCTCCGAGCAGGCGTAGCTGCTCGGCGTTCGCCGTGATCGTGCCCGCGGTGATCTGCTGCTGCAGCAAGCTGAGCTTCTGTATGTCCACGCCGGCATCGCTGCCGGCGAACCAGTGCGCGGTCTCCAGACGCTGGACTTGGTTGGCGATGAGGATGCCGCACGCACCCCACACGCCCGCGATCGCCATGTTGGCGAATGTGTACCAGGTGAGGTAGCGGCGGTTGGCGCGGCCAGGCGCATACTTGGTGGATGTTCCAGGTGCCGGGCGATCAGCGGTCTCAACCGTCCGGCCGGCTGCCGCTGGCGCGTTCTGCGATGCGAGGGTATCCACCGTCATGAAGCGCCGGTCGAAACCTAATTCTCTTTGCTGCTGTAGCCATCCCTGGCCCACGCGAAGACAAATGCGACGAAGGTCAGCAGCGTTGGCAGGACGATAGGTGGCAGAACTACCAAGGCAACGCGCCCCAGAATTGTATCAAATGCCAAATTCAAATTTTCTCTGTTTGCACACTCGTCGTAATCCAGGACCTCGTGAGAGCAAGCGATAACTTGCGGAACGCCTAAGGCGTCCGGTGCGGTTGGTGCCTTCGGGATCGGCAGTGAAATCGACCAAGCCGTCGTTGCTAGTAGCCATACCGTGCAGATGACGATGAATACCCGCCTGTGGCCTCTGTTTGAAGCTAGGCTACGCAAATTATCTTTCAGCGTGTCAATGGCGGTCACGGGCCCCCTCGATGCGTCTGCAAAAACCCGTCGACAGCATACGCATTTCCATCGGCGCGCCGAAATGTATCGATCCGGACAATCCGCGGCTGCGACGGCGCAGGATCAGTTGGCGCCGCAGCAGCGCTTGTATTTGAGGCCTGAGCCGCAAGGGCAGGGCGCGTTGCGTCCCGGCTTTCCGCCTCGCGCGGCGGCGGCCTGAGGTTTTGCGGAGCGCATCTGGGCCAGTTTGCGCAGGACGACGGTTGCATGCGGTATGACGGCGGCGGCTTCGTCGAGCCGCTCGTCGATGTCATCCGCCGGCACAAAATCGGGATCGGCGATATCCAGGAAGCCGATGAACGGTGCCAGAAGCAGCTGCAAGCGCTCGTGCTCGGCGAGTGATATCCAGCCTTCGGGCCCCAAAGCCATGGCTTTGCCGAAACCGCGTGCCCACAATCGCACGATGTCGGGCTTGGCCTTGGCGCCGCCGGCCAGGAACAGCGGCCGGTAATCGAACGGTTCCTTGGCTTCGATCCGTTCGAAGGCGGCGTCCATGGCGGCAATGAGGTCGTTATAGCGGTCCATCACCGCGCCCAGAACGGTCTGGAGTTGATCTTTGTCATCGAAGACGGCGACATGGCGGTCTTCGGCGCCGTCGGCGAGGCGAGAAAACCCAGCCATGTGGAGAGCGGATCGGCGTTCATGCCCGGCACTTTGGCAGAGGCGGCGCGCCGATTCCAGCAAGGCAAATCGAGGATCTTGTTGATGGCTTTTGAATCCGCCGTCGCATCGCGCTCTCCCATCAGAGAATCTCTGGCATATCTCCTCACGCAACGGGAGTGCGATCTTGGCGGCAAGCGGAAAAACCGGCAAACGAAAATCGGCGAAGCGCGCGCAGCGCAAGGGCGGGCCGCGGAAAGATCCGTCCGATCCGGATCACAATCTACGGCGCATCGACAACACGGCGAACGCGACGCATTGCTGGCAGGTGAACGTCAAGCGGCGCGGACGCACGATCTCGAAGAATTTCTCGGATGGCACGTACGGAAGCAAGGCCGAAGCCCACGCTGCGGCGCTCGCTTATCGCGATAGTGTCCTGGAGCAAGTTTCCGGCGCGGGCTACACGGTGTGGCGGCGCAACCGCGGCCAGCTACGCAATTCCACGGGTGTCGTCGGCGTGGGACGCTATGCAAGGCGGCGCAAGACGCGCGGCGGAGTCACGCGGCAGCCTTACTGGCAGGCGTTCTGGCACGACGCGGATGGCATTCGTCATACCGCGAGTTTCGCCGTGGCGGAGTTCGGCGAAGCCCGCGCCAAAGCGCTGGCGATCGCGACGCGCCGCAAGGCGATGGACGAGTGCGCGGCCGAACTCCTCCGGCGGGGGCAGATCTACGGCGCGTGACGAAAGGCCAATCGGGCGAGGGGACGTGGTGAAAGCAAAGCGCGCGGCCCGTCAATCCTGCGGCTCTTGCCAATCCAGACCCGTGAATCGCGCATAATCGCGATCGTAAGTGATCCAGCGGCAGCCGTGCTCGATGGCAAGCGCGGCAAACCAGGCATCGGTGATGCGCGGGCCACGCGTGCCGGTCTCCAGACATAGACGCCGGAATATCTCCCAATGGCGCGCGCCGGGCGTAACGATCTCGCAATGAGGCTGGCCCAGAAGATTGTCGCAATAGGCGAAGGCTTCGCTGAGCGTGCTCGGTTGCGCGAATATCCGCGAATTGGTCGTGATCCGCGCCACTGCGCTCAGCGTGAGAGGCGAGAGGCCAAACTGCGCGTCGTTCAAGACGACGGCGTCGAGCCAGCGTTTGCAGACCGCGTGCTGCGCGCTGTCTCTGCGAAACGCGTAGATCAAGACATTAACGTCGGCCAAAATCACGGGCGCCGCGCCGCCTCGAGATCGTCCATCTCTTGGAGCGCGGCCGTGTCGTTGAGATCGATCCCCGGCATCAGCCCGCCTTTGGCCGTGCTCACCGGAGGCAAAATGCGTTTGGTTTTGGCCGCGGGCACGCGTTCGTTGAGGACGCGGCGCAATCCGTCCTCGATCAAGGACGTCAGCGAGCGCCCTTCCGCGGCCGCCTTGCGCTTGGCGCGGCGGGCGAGGTCCTCGGGCAAGCGGACGGTGGTGCGTTCAGTCATATGTCAAGACATATCACAGATGTGACATTATGTCAATCAAACTTCTGCGCCTTTCATCGTGATGATCGGCCTTCACATGTTGTTGTGTCGCTTCTCGCGCCAAAACAATCCGTCATTGCCCAGCTTGTCCGGGCACCCATTTTTCTTTCGGTTAGAAACGAGATGGGTCGCCCGCATGAAGCGGGCGATGACGTGTTTGGCTGATTCAGTTCAAACAAATCGCTGTCGAAGCGTTCCATCCCCAACACGTATTCCGGGCGCGCGTCTTCAATCCTTCTTCGTGCCCTTTGGCGTCGCCCCGCTCCTCACCGCGCGGAACGGCACGTCGCGGTCCACTTCCGGCTCTTTGGGTAGGCCCAGTACGCGCTCGCCGATGATGTTGCGCTGGATCTGGTCGGTGCCGCCGCCGATGGAGGTGAAGTAGGCGTTGAGCGCGAGGAAGTTCGCATCCTCAGCGCGGGGATAGGCCTGGCCCTCCAGCATGCTCTGCGCGCCCAGGATCAGCGTGCGCACGCGCGCCTCCTCGTGCAGGATGCGCGACATCGCAAGCTTGCCCAGACTCATGATCGACGACGAGGTGCCTTGCGCCAGATCGGCCTTGGCGCGCGCGGTGTTGAGCGCGTTGAGCTTCTTATGGGCGATCGCTTTGGCGATCTCCTGGCGCAGCACGGGATCGCTGAGGCGCCCGGCCTCGCGTGCCAGCGCGATCAAAGGCTCTTCGCCTTCGCTTTCGGCGACGCCGCTTCTGGGCCCGCGCGCGCCTTCGCCCATCACCGAGCGCTCGTATGCCAGTGCCGTCTGCAGCACCCCCCAACCGCCGTTAAGCGGACCGAGCAGATTTTCCGCCGGCACGATGACGTCGGTCAGGAACACTTCGTTGAAGTGGCTTTCATTGGTGATCTGGCGCAGCGGCCGCACGTCCACGCCCTTCTGCTTCATGGGGCAGAAGAAGAAGCTGATGCCTTTGTGCTTGGGCGCGTCCCAATCGGTGCGCGCGATGAGCATGCCGTAATCGGCGGTGGCCGCGCCCGAAGTCCAAACTTTTTGTCCGTTGACGACGAAATGATCGCCCCTCTGATCGCCCCTCTGATCGCCCCTCTGATCGCCCCTCTGATCGCTATGCGCATCGGCGCGCGTGCGCACGCCGGCCAGATCGGAGCCGGCACCCGGTTCGCTGTAGAGCAGGCACATGGCGACTTCGCCGCGCAGCAGCGCTGGGACAATCTTCGCCTTGAACGGGGGCGTCGCATGGGCAAGTGCGGTGTTGGCCCAGAGATTGGAGCGGTCTTGTCCCGCGCCCGGCGCACCCACGCGGGCGAATTCGCGTTCGATGATGCGGGCCTCAGCATCGTCGAGCCCGCGCCCGAACCATTCGGCAGACCAGCGTGGCACCGCCCAGCGCGCTTCGACGACTTTCGCGAGCCAGGCGCGCTGCTCCGGCGTGCTCGTCCAGTCCGCGCCGCCGCGAGATTTGTAGAGCTTGGGATCCCAGTTTTCGGCAAGCCAGGCGCGCACTTCCTCGCGCAACGCGTCGCCCGCTTGGCGCGTCTCGCTCATGCCGGCGCTCCCAGCTCGGTGAGATAGCGCTCGCGATGGAAGTTCGACGTTCCGAACAACTGCGCATCGGCCCGCGCGCGGCGCAGATAGAGATGTGCGGGATGCGCCCAGGTGAAGGCGATGCCGCCATGCATCTGGATGGCGGTCGCCGTGATGGTCGAGAACGCATCGGCGCAGGCAAAAGCGGCAAGGCTGATCGCGGCCTTGGCGTCGGGCGCGCTTTCGGCCAGCGCGCGCGCGGCGTACCGTGCAGCCGAGTTCGCGCTTTCGGATTCGAGCAGCAGGTCGGCCGCCATGTGCTTGATCGCCTGGAAGCCGCCGATGGCGCGGCCGAACTGGAAACGGTTCTTCGTGTAGTCGACGGTGAAGGCGAGCACCTTGGCGCCCGCGCCAGCCTGTTCGCCGGCAAGCGCCACGCGCGCCACATCGAGCGCGTCTTCGATCGCGTCCCACGCCGGACGTGTCGAGTTCAGCTTGCACGCGGCGACGTTGTTCAACGAGATGTTCGCGAGCCGCAGCGTGTGGTCGAAGGTCGGCAACGGATCGATGTGCATGCCGGCCGCCTTCGCCTCCACTTCGAACACGGCAAAGCCGTCATCGGTTCGCGCCACCACCAGAAGAACATTCGCGATCTGCCCGTGGGCGACGAAGAAGGCCGGGCCGTCCAGCGTCCACGCGCCCCTCTTTTCCTGCGCCGTGATCGCGACGCCGTCTTGGGTCCAGGTGCCTTGCGGACCGGTGATCGCCACCGTCGCGATTTTGGAGCCATCGGCGAGCGAAGGCAGCAAACGATCCTGCGCGCCGCGATCGCCAAGTGCATTGAGCAGACTCGCCGCCAGCACGCTGCTGGAAAGAAACGGCCCGCACAAAAGCGCGGCACCCATCTCTTCCATCACGGCTTCCAATTCCATCGCCCCCGCGCCCGCGCCGCCATGCGCTTCGTCGACGATCAATCCAAGCAGTCCGAGTTCGCCGAGCTGGCGCCATAGCGCGGGATCATATCCGCTCTCGCTCTCCATCGTCCGGCGCACGTCGGCTTCCGTCGAGCGATCGGCGAGCAATCGCCGTGCCGTATCGCGGATCGCTTCGCGCTCTTCAACGGTAATCGTCGCCATGCTTCTCCCAATCACCTCTCCCTCGTGGAGAGGTCGAAATTTGCGCAGCAAATTTCGGGTGAGGGGAAGCCTAGAATGTCTGGCGCTTCCCCTCACCAGAAAAATCCTCCGCTGCGCTCCGGATTTTTCGACCTCCCCACGAGGGGGATATAATATCCCCCCCACGAGGGCGAGGTGATGGACAAGTTGCGCAAACACGTTGACGCAACGCGTCCCTGGCGACGATGAAAAGATGGAAAAATTGGCTTGCCGAGCCGTAACTCGCGGCAACCAGCCCGCCTTCGCACTTCGTGCTACGGCGCGGCAGTCTTCCCTCGCTTCGCGAGTGAAGGCTGGAGCGGGCGAAGGGATTCGAACCCTCGACCCCGACCTTGGCAAGGTCGTGCTCTACCCCTGAGCTACACCCGCGCTCCGCGAGAGGCGTGCGTTATGACGAAGCCCGTTAGCCCGGTCAATAGTCCGCGGAATCCTTGGTTTCCGGGGGTAGCTCAACCCTCCTTTGGGAGGGTCGAAGCGCGCAGCGCTTCGGGGAGGATGTGGAAAGGAAGGCGGGGCAACTCTGTCGCAAATCCTCCCCGGAAAATTCCTCGCTCCGCTCCGAATTTTCCGACCCTCCCAAGGGAGGGTGGAACTGTGCTCAATTCCCGCCACCTTCCCATGCAAACGCTCCCCTCTCCCGAATCCCGCGAAGCCGCGCTCAACGCGCAATTGGACGCGCTCGGCATTTCCACCCGCACCTTCTCCCACGCCCCGGTCTTCACCGTGGAGGAAGCCAAAGCGCTGCGCGGCACCATCGTGGGCGGGCACACCAAGAACCTTTTTCTCAAGGACAAGAAAGACGGGCTCTGGTTGGTGGTGGCGCGCGAGAAGGTGCGCATCGATCTGAACGCGCTGGCCAAGCTTCTCGGCTCGCCGCGCTTCTCGTTCGGATCGCCCGAGCTTCTCATCGCCACCCTCGGCATCCCGCCCGGCTCGGTCACGCCCTTTGCGCTGATGAACGATCGCGAAGGAAAAGTCCGCGTCGTGCTGGATGAAGGCATGCTGGCCCTCGCCCCGCTGAACTTCCACCCCCTGCGCAACGACCGCACGACGGCGATTTCGCCGGCAGATCTTCTCGCGTTCATCCGCAGTACCAACCACGAACCGCAAATCGTGAAACTGCCTGAAGTCTAGAAAAAATGTCATCCCCGGCGAGCTTCACGTGCAGCGCGCGAAGCGCGCCAACATCCTCCTGAACAATCGACATTCTTCCGCAGAGAAACTCTTCACACCCCGTGCGAATCCCTCCGTGTTTGTTACGTCCGCGCTTCCATCAGCACGCGCACCCGGCCGCGCTCGCGGCTTCGCGGTTTGTCGCGCAAAACGATATCGACGTCTTGTCCCAGCGCGGTGAGCAGAAGCATCAACCGGTCGCTTGAAAAATTTGCAAGCCGGCCGTTCAGCAAGGAGGAGACTTTCGGCTGATCGATTCCCATCAAGATTGCAGCGGCGCTCTGCGTCAGCCGGCGCGTCTTGATGATTTGACGGATGCGGCTCGCAAGCTTTGCTTTCGCAAGCTCTTCTTCCGGCGCCGCGAAACCAAGGTCTGCGAACACGTTGCCGCTGCTTGGCGTTACCAAAATTTCAGCACGTCTGCTTTTAGCCATTGCTCATAATCTTCCTTGGCGCGCTTCAACCGTTGCTCGATCAGATTCAGTTCCCGCTTCGGTGTTGCAATCCCATGCTTGGACTTCTTCTGAAATGCATGAAGAACATAGACGGCGTGCCAAAACCGTACGGTATAGACGGCCCGGTATGTATCTCCGTCGAAATCGTCGACGATTTCCAACACGCTCGCTCCGCCGAAGCCTTTCAGCGGTTTGGCGAACGGTGCCTTGACACCGAGTTGAGCATCCCACAGAGCGCCGCCTATCCGGCGTTGCACATCCTTGGGAAAACTCTTCAGATCGTCCCGGCTACTACCGATCCAACGCACCGGTTTCGGTGCCGGATGATCCGGGTCAAGCGTTGCGTGTGTCATGATATATGCCTGTTCGGGCATAATTGCAAGCGAGATGACTCGACACTGTTTGGATCACCTCCTTCGTTGATCAAGGAGGAAACTACTTGCTCGATCTCAAAGAGGCAGGTCAGAAATTGTATCCAGTCGTCGCAGATCTCGTGTTTACGAAGACTGCTTACGAATGACTAACACCTGCCTTCAGCCACGCTGGCGCCGCGAGCCCGAAATGCCGCTGCAGCATCGTCTCGCCCCGCTCCAGCGCGCCTTCTACCCAGCCCTGTTCGTCCGGCGACCACGCTTCGTTGGCGACGAACAGCGGCACATCGTTCAGCGGCTTCAGCATCGCGTCGCCGCTCGCGAACGGCTCAGCGCCGCGCGCCCAGAAATGCCAGGCGCCGCCGAAGGGATCGGCCGTCCAGTCCTGAAACGCCGCCGCGACTGGCGCCGGTGGTTTGGCGCCGAACACAAGCGACGCTTCGCGGTGGACCTCCTGCGCCAGCTCGGAGTTTCCGGCCAGCCAGCTCAGCCCTTGCGCATCGGATTTCGCTGGCGCCGCCAATTCGCGCCAATATTCGATCGGGAACGCATCGGCATACGCCATCAGTAGCCCATAGCCGTTGGTCGGTTCGGACGCCGGGCGCTGCGTCTCCGCGCCGAGCAGATAGAACTGCCGCGCCTGCATGTCGGTGATCGAGCGCCCTTCCGCGATGCCGAGATCGCGCCACCACGGTTTTTGATAGAGCAGGAAAGTTTTGCACGCGGGCACCGCGTTCACCGCGCCAATGAGCGGCGCAAAGCGCGGGCGCAGCGCGAAATCGGGAATGAGATCGAGTGCGCGCTGGGGCAGGGCCAGGATCACGCGCGCTGCCGTCAGCGAGGCTAGCTTGCCGTTTGCGTCGGTGAACGCGAGCGTGAAATTTCCGCTGGGTGACGAGGGCGCCCGCACGCTGACCAGCGTCTCGTGCAGCGAAACAGCGCCGCCTTTCTTCGCGAATGCCCCCGCGAGCGCTTGCGGCAAATGCTCGTACCCGCCCACCAGCGTGAAGAACGGCTTGGACTCGTCGTCGCCCAGAAACACGTAGTCGAAATAGCTGAGGCCGTTGCTGTAGGAATCCAGATCGTCATAGCCGCTGGCGTCGCGGAAGAAGCGCAGTTCTTCCGACGTGAACACCTGTGCCGCCAGCGACCAGTTCCCCCAATCTTTCAGCAGCTTCCCCTGGAAACGATAGGTGAGCCGTTTCGCTTTCCATTTCGCCGGCGTCATCGTGGCGATGTCGGGAACGATCTTGGCTAGCCCCCGCGCGAACGCATGGCCGTTGGGATCCTGATCGACGGAAGGAATGTTGTAAGGCAGCAATTTCTTGCCCACGTCCTTGAGCGCGATGGATTTGCCGCGCAGCGCGATGCGGTCGTACGGTTCGTCCACCGGATAGGGCCGCATGGGAAGATCGAGCGCCTTCACCGCGCCGAAGACGTGACGCTGCGCCTCCAGAAATCGCATGCCGCCCGCTTCGCCCACGAGATGCGGCGCCCGCGGAAAATGGATCGACCGCAGCCGTCCGCCGATGCGCCCACTTGTCTCAAAAAGACGCACCCGCAGTTGCGGAGAAGCATTCTTCAAGCGCCACGCCGCGTAAGTCCCCGCCACGCCAGCGCCAACAATCGCGACATCGATATCGGCCTTCGCAGGCGCCGCCCACGAAAACGCCGGCACCAACGAAACCGCCGCACCCCCCTGCAAAAACCGCCGCCGCGTCGTCGTCATAAAGTTCCCCTCCAACTGAGAATCTCACTCTAATAAATCTCCCTCGCCCCCGCTTTAGCGGGGGAGAGGGCGGGGTGAGGGGGCGCTTACGCTGCCACTCACGCTCGTCATCGATGCGCAACGCGGTATCAGCGCAATGTTTGAATTCAGTGCGTGGTGGCGAGGCCCCCTCACCCTGACCCTCTCCGCCGCTGAAGCGGGGGCGAGGGAAAAGCATTTGGTTTTTTGGCGCCTCGCCAAGCAGCGGATTTCCTTCGCAAAAATCCCCCTTTTCTTTCGTGCTCGCAGCGCCCATCTTCGGGGTTCAGCAATTCGGCCAAATTGAACAGGAAAGCCCCGATATGGCGTTGATCGGCCCCAGCGGCAGGCCCGTAACCTCGGCAGCGGCTCAAAGTGCTGCCCAAAGCGCGGCGAAAAGCGAAGCGAGCGCCGGTCCCAAGAGTCCGCACATCAAAGACAGCGGCCTGGAAACCTTCGCGGCCGATGTGCTGGAAGCCTCGCGCGAAGTTCCCGTCATCGTTGATTTCTGGGCGCCGTGGTGCGGTCCGTGCAAGCAGCTTGGCCCCGCGCTCGAGAAAGTGGTGAGCGAAGCGAACGGCTCGGTGAAGCTCGTCAAGATCAACATTGACGAGAACCAGGAGATCGCACGCCAGCTTCGCATCCAATCGATCCCGACGGTCTATGCCTTCAAGAACGGCCAGCCGGTCGACGGTTTCATGGGCGCGATTCCGGAAAGCCAGATCCGCGCTTTCGTGCAAACGCTGGGCGGCGCCGGCGGCGCGCATGGCGGTCCCGATCACGCGGCGGAAGTTCTGGCGGCGGCGGATGAGGCCTTCGCGGCCGGCGATCTTGGCACCGCCGCACAAGCTTACGCTCATGTGCTGCAGGACGAGCCCGGCCACCCCAAAGCGGTGGCGGGCCTGGCGCGCTGTTATCTCAAGAGCGGCGATGTCGAACGCGCAAAAGCGACGCTGCAGCTGGTGCGTCCCGACGGCGTCGGCGACGAAGCCATCCGCGCGCTGGAAGCCGAACTCAAGCTGCGCGAGCAGGCGAGTGACGTGGCCTCCGACATGGCGGATCTCCTTGCCAAGCTTCAGGCCAATCCGGGCGATCATCAGTCGCGCTACGATCTGGCTCTGGCGCTCGACGCCAAAGGCGATCGCGAGGCCGCGCTCGACACGCTGCTCGACATCGTCAAGCGCGACCGCAAATGGAACGACGAAGCCGCGCGCAAGCATCTGGTGACGTTGTTCGAGGCCATGGGTCCCACCGATCCGCTCACCATCGCGGGGCGTCGAAAGCTTTCGGGGATTCTGTTTTCGTAAGGAGGCTGTCGTGCGGCTCTACACTTCCATCGACGAACTTCCCCGCACCCTGGTGCTGTTTCCGCTCCCCGGCGTGCTGCTCCTGCCGCGCGGGCAATTGCCGCTCAATGTCTATGAGCCGCGCTATTTGTCCATGGTGGATTCGGCGATGAGCGGTTCGCGCATCATCGGCATGATCCAGCCCACCGAGTCTGACGAGAAGACGCTCAAGCCCGCGCTGTCGGAAGTGGGCTGCACGGGGCGCGTCACCGGCTATCAGGAAACCGACGACGGGCGCTATCTCCTCACGCTCACCGGCGTATGCCGTTTCCGCGTGTTGCGCGAGCTCGACGTCGAGACCCAGTTCCGCGCCGTGGTGCCGGATTATTCGGAATTCGCGAGCGATCTCGTCACCGTTTCCGACACTCAATTTCCCCGCGACCGGCTGATCGGCGCGCTCAAGGAATACATCACGCACCGCGATCTGAAGGCCGATTGGCGCTCGGTGATGGGCGCGCCGGCCGAAACGTTGGTGAACGCGCTCGCCATGCTCTGTCCGTTCGAGCCGGCGGAGAAACAGGCGCTGCTCGAAGCGCCCGGTTGGGACGAACGCGTGCACACGCTGATCGCGCTTCTCGAAATGGCCGGCGTCGCGCCTCCCGGCGGCAACACGATTAACTAGGTTCGGCAATTAGCGATGGAACCCGATCCCAAGCTGCTGGAAATCCTCGTCTGTCCGCTGACGAAGATGCCGCTCGTCTATGATCGCGCCAAGCAGGAATTGTTGAGCAAGGCCGCCGGGCTCGCTTATCCCATCCGGGGCGGCATTCCCATCATGCTGCAAGGCGAAGCGCGCGAACTCACCGAGGAAGAGCGCGTGGCGCTCAGATGAGCGACACGCAGCCCTGGCCGGTCGAACTTCGCGTCGATTCCGAAAAGAAGGTTTTGAAGATTGCGTTCGACAACGGCGAGAACTTTTCTCTCGCCGCCGAATATCTGCGCGTGGAATCACCCAGCGCCGAAGTGCAGGGCCACTCGCCCACGCAGAAGCAGACCGTCCCGGGAAAGCACGCCGTGAAAATCGTTAGTCTCGAACCGGTCGGCAATTACGCCGTGCGCATCCGCTTCGACGACGGCCACGACACCGGCCTCTTCAGCTGGGAGTACCTGCGCGAACTTGGCCTCGAACACGACAAACGCTGGAAAGCCTACCTCGGCGCGCTGCGCGGCAAAGGCCTGTCGCGCTGATGTATTTCACCTCCCCCTCGTGGGGAGGTCGAAATTTGCAGAGCAAATTTCGGGTGGGGGGCAGCGTCGAAGAATAGAGCGCACTCCCCACAACTTCCCCCCACCCGAAAAATCCTTCGCTGCGCTCCGGATTTTTTCGACCTCCCCACAAGGGGGAGGTGAAAGAAAGTGCGGCGCGCGATGTGCGACGCAGCAACGGGGAGGAAGCACGGCGATCTTGTCCGTCCGAAATTCGTGCCTACATATCCCTCCATGTCGCTGCTCCGCGCCCTCATCCTGCTTCCCTTCACGCTGTTGCGGCTGGTTCTCGGCCTTGTCGTCTTCATCGTACTGGCGATCATCGTAAGCTTCGCGCTTAGCGGATTTCTCGCCGCGGCCGCCATCATGATCCTGCTCGGCATCGCGGGCGGCGCGTTTGCGGTCAGCCGCAACTCCTGACGCGTTCCTCCCTCCATGGCTAGACTCCTGACGCGCCTGTCAGGAGCCTGTCTCCGCGGCAAGTTCAATTGGAGTAGAATTCCATGTCGCAAGGTGAGAGGACAATCACATGCTGCGCATGGACCACGTCGTCTATCCCGTTTGGGACGCTCAAAAGACTCTCGACTTCTATTCCGGCGTCATGGGCTTCGCGCTCACCGCAACTTATTCCGGGCCCGATTGGGGCGGGTATCCCTGGCTGATGATGTTCTTTGCGCCGGGCGACGGGCGCGAGCTGGTGCTGGTGGCGCTCAAAGGGGCCAAGCGCCCCAAACATGACGGGCTTGCGAAGGACGTGCGCCATCTTGCATTCGCGGAAAAATCGCTCAAATCCCTATCCCACTGGCGCGGAAAACTGAAAGCGAAGAACATTGAATACTGGGAAGAACGCCACGGGCCTCAGCGTTCGCTCTATTTCGCGGACCCGAACGGCATGATCCTGGAGATCACCGCGCCGCCGTCAAAACCGGGTACAAAGACGCGCGCAGCGGCGTTGGCCGCCGCCAACAAATGGATCGCCAACTAGGAGAATTTCCATGAGCGGGGAAGACATCGTTCCGGGATTTGCCGCCGGACCCATTCGCGTTTTGCTGCGGACGGAGGGCCTGGTGCTGTTCGTCGTAGCGCTCGCGCTCTACGAGAAGGTTTATCCCGATTGGTGGCTCTTTCTCTATCTCATCCTCGTGCCTGATGTGAGCATGTTCGGGTATCTCGCGGGCCCGCGCTTTGGCGCGCTCTGCTACAACACGGCGCATTCGACGATCGGCCCGCTCATCACCGCCGGCTTTGGCCTGATGACGGGCTGGGCCTTGCTCACGGGCATCGGCCTGATCTGGGCCGCCCATGTCGGCATCGACCGCGCGCTCGGTTATGGGCTCAAGTATCCCACCGCCTTTCGTGATACTCATTTGGGCCGCATCGGCCGCCTAACCGAGAAGCCTGCGTGAACGAAAACGTCAAACCGCCGAACCAGCCGCATCAGGCACCGCGCTATTCGCGTTACGTGGCGCCCGGCCGCGCGCGCCGCGCGGTGATCAAGGGGCAAGACCGCGGCCGCTACACCGATTTCTATCACCTCGTGCTCAACGCGCCGTGGTGGGTGTTCTTCCTCGAGCTTGTCGGCGTCTTTGTCGGTTTGAACGCGGTGTTCGCGAGTTTGTATCTGCTCGATCCCGGCGGTTTGGAACACGCAAGGCCCGGATCGTTCTGGGATGCCTTCCTCTTCAGCGTGCAGACCGTCGGGTCGGTCAACACAGTGGCGGTGGCGAAATCGTCCTACGCCAACATCCTCGTCAGCATCGAAGCCTTCTTCGGCATCCTGACCATCGCCTTCTTCAGCGGTATCATCTTTGCCCGTTTCGCGCGGCCGTCCGCGCGCGTGGTGTTCAGCAAAGTCGCTATTGTCATTCCTTTCGACGATGTGCCCACCTTGATGTTCCGCGCCGCCAATCAGCGCGGCAATCAGATCTTCGATGCCTCCGTCACCGTTTCGCTGGCGCGCCAGGGCGTTTCCAAGGAAGGCATTGCGATGCGCCGCTTCGAAGAGCTGCCGCTGGTGCGCGCACGCTCGCCGCTGTTCGCGCTTTCCTGGACGGTGATGCACCGCATCGACGAGACGAGCCCGCTTTATGGCCACTCCATCGACAGCCTGCTGGAGCAACAAGCGGAAATCGTCGTGCTCCTCTCCGGCCGCGACGAAACTGTCGCCGACATCATCTACGCCCGCCATTCCTATCTGCCGGACGAAATCCGCTGGCAGGAACGCTTCGTCGACGTGCTCACCATCACCCCCGAAGGCCGCCGCATCGTGAATCTGCGCCGGTTTCACGATACGGAGCCGTTTTAGAAGAACCTCCCTCGCCCCCCGCTTTAGCGGGGGAGAGGGTGGGGTGAGGGGGCCCATCCGCGCTACGGAATTCCAACGTGCTCGCGGCATCTTTCATTAAGCGACTAGCTTCGGTGGCGCTTGAGCACCCCCTCACCCCAACCCTCTCCCCCGCTAAAGCGGGGGAGAGGGAGAAAATCTTGTGTTTAGCATTCGCAAGCCGCTACCGTCTGCGCCAATGGAACCGTTCAAAACCCTCTCCGGCGTTGCCGCCCCGCTCCCCATGATCAATGTCGACACCGACATGATCATCCCCAAGCAGTTTTTGAAAACGATCAAGCGCACCGGTCTCGGCTCGGCGCTGTTTCATGAAATGCGCACCAAGCCGGACGGCAGCGAGAATCCCGATTTCATGCTCAACAAGCCGGCTTACAAAAACGCCAAGATGCTGGTGACCGGCGCCAATTTCGGCTGCGGCTCGAGCCGCGAGCACGCACCATGGGCGCTGCTCGATTTCGGCATTCGCGTGGTGTTCGCGCCGAGCTTCGCCGACATCTTCTACAACAACTGCTTCAAGAACGGCATTCTGCCAGTTGTGCTACCGCAGAACATCATCGACAAATTGATGGACGACGCCGAGCGCGGTTCGAACGCGGTGATCAGCGTCGATCTGGAAAAACAGGAAGTGCGCGGGCCCGACGGCGGCTGCGTGACATTCGAGATCGATCCCTACCGCAAGCAATGCCTGCTGAACGGCTGGGACGACATCGGGCTCACCTTGCGCCATCAGAAAGAAATTTCCGATTTCGAGGCGGCGCGCAAAATCCAAGCGCCTTGGTTGTAGAGGACATCATGAGCGAACTGGTCTTGCGCGAAGACAAAGACGGGCTCTGCACGCTGACGCTCAACCGCCCGCAAAAGCTGAACGCGCTCAATCATGCCGTGTTCAAGGAGCTGGACGCGCACATCGCCTATGTCGAAGCCCATGCCGAGAAGATCGGCTGCGTGATCCTGCGCGGCGCCGGGCGCAGCTTTTGCGCCGGCCATGATCTGGACGACATCAGCGGCGGCGGCGAAGGGCGCGACGTCGCCCATTTCGAGACGCGCACCATCGAACGGCTCAGCGATCTTCCCATGCCGGTCGTCACGGTGGTGCAGGGTCATTGCCTCACCGGCGGGCTGGAACTCGCGCTCGGCGGCGACATCGTCATCGCGGCGGAATCGGCGAAGTTTGCCGACACGCACGGCAAATGGGATCTGGTACCGGTGTGGGGCATGAGCCAGCGGCTTCCCAGAAGAGTCGGCCGCGCCAAGGCGATGGAGATGATGTTCACCTCGCGCACCTATTCGGGGCGCCAGGCCGAAGCCATCGGACTTGCCAATATCTGCGTACCCGATGCGGAGCTGGATGTCGCCGTCGCGACGTTCGCCAAGGACGTGCTCGCCAATTCCTGGCGCAGCAACCGCGCCAACAAGAAACTGCTCAACGACACCGACGGCATGACGCTGAAAGCCGGCCTCGCCCACGAACTGCATCGCTCCATCGGCCGCGGCACCGAAATGGCGGAGCGGTTGGCACGGATGAGGAAGTAGTTTCAACCCTCCCTCGGGAGGGTCGAAAAATTCGCACAGCGAATTTTTCGGGGAGGATGCCGAAGGAACGGGACGGTCCTGATCCTCCCCGAAATTTCCCGCTCACTTCGTTCGCAGAAAATTTCGACCCTCCCGAGGGAGGGTAGTCCCCCACGCGACAGCGCGCGCGATTGCGCCGTGACGCGACCTGCTTATGGTGACCTTTCCAAAACGAGAGGCGCTCCGTGCCGCAATATAAACTTCTCCTTACCCCCGGCGACGGCATCGGGCCGGAAGTGATCGAAGAGACGCGCCGCGTCGTCGCCTGGTTCGCGCAGAACCGCAATCTCGCTTTCGCGATGGAGGAAGCGCCCATCGGCGGTATCGCCTACGACACGTTGGGTACGCCGGAACCGGATTCCACCATCCAAAAAGCCAAATCAGCCGACGCCGTGCTGTTCGGTGCGGTCGGCGGTCCCAAATGGGATTCGCTGCCCTTCGAGAAGAAGCCGGAGCGCGGGCTCCTGCGGCTACGCAAGGATCTTGAGCTGTTCGCGAACCTTCGTCCCGCGCTCTGTTTCGATGCTTTGAAAGACGCGAGCACGCTGAAGCCCGAGATCGTCTCCGGTCTCGATATCCTCATCGTGCGCGAGCTGACCGGCGGGGTCTATTTCGGCGAACCCAAGCAGACCACGACGCTACCCAATGGTGAAAAGCGCGCCGTCGACACGCAGGTCTATACGACGAGCGAGATCGAGCGCATTGCGCGCGTGGCCTTCGAGCTGGCGCGGCTGCGCGGCAAGCGCGTCGCGTCGGCGGAAAAATCTAACGTCATGGTGACAGGCGTGTTGTGGCGCGAAGTCGTCACGCGCGTGCACGCCAAGGAGTTTCCCGACATCCAGCTCTCCCATGTGCTCGCCGATAACTGCGCCATGCAGCTGGTGCGCAATCCCAAGCAATACGATGTGATCGTCACCGACAATCTGTTCGGCGACGTTTTGTCGGACGAGGCCGCCCAGCTCACCGGCTCCATCGGTATGCTGCCGAGCGCCTCGTTGGGCGCGAAAGACGCAAGCGGCAAGCAGGCCGCACTCTATGAGCCCATCCACGGCAGCGCGCCCGACATCGCCGGCAAGGGCCTCGCAAATCCCATCGCCTGCATCCTCTCCTTCGCGATGTGCCTGCGCTATTCCTTTGGCTTGAACGAAGACTCCAAGCTCGTGGAACGCGCCGTCGACCGCGTCCTCGCCGACGGCACCCGCACCGCCGACATTATGCAACCAGGCATGACGAAAGTCGGCACAACCGCGATGACGGGAGCGGTGTTGAAGGCGCTGGATAAACTCAACACTTAACCACACCTGTCACCCCGGCGAGTGCAACGCGCGTTGCGCGCCGCGCTCGCCTGGGATGACAGTTACGGCTCAATCACGACTTTCCCGATCACCTTGCGCGTCTGCAGCAGGCGCATCGCGTCCACGGCCTGTGACAACGGCAGCTTCGCATAAACATGCGGACGAATTTTCTTCTCTACCAGCATTTTGTCGACGGCGGCGATGTTCTCGCGGCCCTTCTCCGGAAACTTGCGGCCGTATTCTCCCGCGCGCACGCCGACGATGGAGAAGCCTTTGATCAAAGGCATGTTCACGCCGATGGTGGGAATGCGCCCGCTGGTGAAGCCGACGATGAGAATGCGTCCGTTAAAGGCGATGCAGCGCACGCTCTCGTCGAACACGTCGCCGCCCACCGGATCGTAGATCACATCCGCGCCGCGCCCGCCGGTAATCTCTTTCACCGCTTCGCGAAAGTTCTGCGAGGGCAGCACATGATCGGCGCCATAGGATTTGAGGAACGCGCGCTTCTCCTCGCTCGAGGCCGTCGCAATGACTTTCGCGCCCAATACCTTGCCGAGATCGACCGCCGCCAGGCCCACGCCGCCCGCCGCGCCATGCACCAAAAGCCATTCGTTAGGAATAATTTCCGCTCGCCGCACGAGCGCGACATAAGCGGTGAGATTAGCCGTCATGTAGCTGGCAGCGCTGGCAAAATCGGCATCGCCCGGGATGGCGCGAAGCAGCGCGCCGTTCACTTGCGTCTCTTCCGCAAACGCTCCTTGAAACCCGCCGCCCACGACGCGATCGCCCTTCTTCCAGCGCGTGACGTTCGCGCCGACGGCGATCACTTCGCCCGCGAACTCGCCGCCGACGACGAAAGGCAGTTCCGGTTTGTGCTGATATTTTCCCTGCACCATCAAGATGTCGGGAAAGTTCACGCTGGCCGCGCGGATGCGCAAGCGCACCTGATCGGGCGCGAGATCGGCAAGCGTGATGTCTTCAAGGCGAAGCGTGCCGATGTCGTCGGCATTCTCCCGGCAAAGAAGGGCCTTCATGCCGTGCCGGCAGCGTTTTTGCGATGAGGGAGTTTGTGCACACCGCCCATGAAGAGCGCGGTGGCGAACTCCGCAGCCTCGGAGGGATTGTGATTGTCGCCGATCACCATGCGCTCGGCCACTTCGAAGGCAACGCCGACAATCGCGGCCATCAGGAAATCGGCATCCACAGGAGGAAAAATCGCGTCCGCGATCGCCTTTTCGATATCTTCGCGCAATTCGGTGAAACCCGCGAGCACTTCGGGCGTATCCATGCGCACGCGCGTGGAATCCGCATTATGGCGGATCGCGCGGAAATTGCCTTCGTCGCGCGCCACGAACTCGAAGAACGTGCGAAACGTCGATGAGATGAATTCGTCGATACTTTTGGCCTTGGCGCGCTCCTCGCGCAGCCGGGGGCGGATCTCCAGCGCCACCTCGTCGCGTATGGCCTGGTACACTTCCTCCTTCGACTGGAAGTAGTTGTAGAAAGTGCCGGATGCGAGCGGCGTGGCGCGGATGATATCGCGCACAGTGGTGGCGCCGTAGCCGAGCTCGGCGAACACTTTGCGGGCCGCCTCCAGGATGGTCTCGCGGTTCTGGATTTTGGTCTGCTCGCGCTTGCCGCCGGCGCGGGCCGGGCGCGGTTCGGGTTTGGCGGTAACGGTATCTGTGACCAAGGGGCGCTCCCCCAAGCGCGGTTGCGGGCCGCACTGTAACGGAACGTGACTTTGCGTCAATTTTTGCAGCCGCGAGCCCAAAAAGTGCAGGATTTTCGCCGGATTCGCGTTGACAGCGCCCCGCGCGTCCCCTTCAAACAATGCATGAGCGGCCAGCCGGACTACGCGCGGGAAATCGCCAAGCACATGGGGCTCACGCCCTACATCGCGGGCGTCGGCGGCGAGGTGGTCGAAGTCGGCAACGGCCGGGGCCGCATGCGGCTGCCCTATTCCGATAAGCTGATCGGCGATCCCGACACCGGCGTCGTCCATGGCGGTGTCATCACGGCGTTCCTGGATCATTGCTGCGGCATGGCGGTGGCAACGGGTTTGCGCGATCCCATGCCGATCGCAACCCTCGATTTGCGCATCGACTACATGAAACCGGCGACGCCGGGCGCGGACATCTTCTTCGAGGCGGAAGTTTTGAAGGTGACGCACGAAATCGCGTTCGCGCGCGCCGTCGCCTACCACGTGAAAGACGATCCCATCGCCATTTCCAACGGCACCTTCATGCTAACGCGCGGTCCGGTTCCCTACCCAACGCGGAGCGCCAGCTGATGGAACTGCTGCAGCGCGCGCTTTCGCAAGGAGAGGCGCCCGATCCGGCGGCGCTGGTCGCGGCCATTCCCTATTGCCGCCATTTGGGTATTGACGCCGAGGTGAAGGACGGCAAACTCGTGCTGGTCATGCCGTTCGTCACCCATTTGATCGGCAATCCGATTCTGCCGGCCATTCATGGCGGCGTGATCGGTTCGCTGTTGGAAACCGCGGCGTTGGCCCAGATCATCTGGGAAACGCGAAGTGTGAGGTTACCCAAGCCCGTCGACATCACGATCGACTATCTGCGTAGCGGGCGCACGCTCACCAGCTACGCCAAAGCGCGCATCGCCAAGCAAGGGCGGCGCGTCATCAATGTGCACGCGGAAATGTGGCAGGACGACGAGAGCAAACCCATCGCCGCCCTGCGCGGTCATTTCTTGATCTCGGCCTAACTTCGCGAGATCCCCTTCCCACACATTGCTAGTGTAATGTGTGCCGGGGATGACGTCGCTGTCGCGACGTCAGTTCCACCGCCCGCCAATGCCCGCACCGAGGCGACCAGCGCCCAGCAGCGCAACCGAAAGCCCGCCGAACAGGTAGAGCGCTTCGAGTTCGAGCGCATAACCGCCGCCATTGCTGATTGCCATGAGCGAGCCCATGCCGGCCAACGCCACGGCGACGATCAGATTGACGACGATCAAGACACCGCCGACCCGCGAAAAGATTCCGAGAATGACGAGAATGGGCCCCACCACTTCGCCGAGATAGACGCCATAGGACAACGCGTCCGGCACGCCATGCGCCGTCAGCATGTCTTTGATCGGTTGAATGCCAGTCAGCAATTTGTGCACGCCGTGAAACAACAGCAGCCCGCCGACCGTCAGCCGCAAGACAAGCTTGCCAAAATCTTCCTGCATGAACGCCCCCAAAAGATTGTTGATCGTCTTTGCGGGGAGCTTAACGCATCAAGCCTCGCTGGAGGCAAGACGCAAATCGCCGTTTTCCAGTTCGGTAAACTCCGGCTCGGGCGGCATTTCCATCGTAAACGCGGGCTCGGGCGCGAGAAAAAGAACTGGCCTGCGATGAATGCCGGGACGCGAGGCGGTCAGACGGCGAACCGGCGAGATCCGGCGCCGTGGATTGCGTGCGGCCTGCGAAAGCGCCGCGACGATATCGGGCGCGCCGTCCTCGCGACGCGAGAGTTCGATCACGCGCCACAGGCGCGCTTGCGGCGCACTGACGCGAACGGATTTCGTCTGCGGCGAATTTACTGTTCCGTCGTGCGCGACGCGAATGCGCGAAGGAAAAAAGGTCGAGCGCAAGCCTTCGACAAAAACGGTGAACGCAAATGCAATCGTTAGCCAAATCAGAATCTGTGCCTCGACCGATTCCCGGCCAAGCGTCGCCATGGCGAGATTCCAGATATCGCCCCAACCCTCACTCATCACTCAAACGCCCCACATGTTTTGACGCTATTGTGCATGAAGCGCGCCGTATCGGCCAAGCGCAGTTCCGCACAGGGTGAATGCAGAAGGGTTTGAATTCTGCCTAACCCTTGAGCAAGACGATGGATATTTGGGCGTCAGCGGAAAGCGGCGCCGACGGCTTCTGCCACGCTCGCGAAACCGTCGCGCACGAGAAGCGCTGAGAGTTCTGTCTTGATGCGCCCGATCAATCCGGGACCTTCAAAAGCGAGCGCCGAGTAAAGTTGTACCAACGAGGCACCTTTGCGGATCTTGGCGTAAGCGTCCGTGCCTGACGAAATTCCGCCGGCGCCGATGATGGGCAACGCGCCGTCCAGCCGGCGATACATGGCCGCCAGAACATCAGTTGATCGAGTAAACAGCGGCTTGCCGGAAAGCCCCCCGGATTCGCCTTTATATGCACTTCTCAGCGTGATGGGGCGGACGACCGTCGTGTTGGTCAGGATGAGGCCGTCGATCTGGCTAGCCCGCACCGCCTGCGCGATGTCGTCCATCGCGGCTTCGTCGAGATCGGGCGCGAGCTTCACCAGAATCGGCACGCCTGCGCGTATTCGAGCGCGTTCCCCGATCACAGCGTCGAGCAGACGCTGCAACTCGTCGCGATTCTGCAGGCCGCGCAGCCCCGGCGTGTTGGGGGATGAGATATTGAGCGTCACGTAGTCGGCCAGGGGCGCAAGAATCTCGAACGCCATGACGTAGTCGGCAATGCGATCTTGGGAATTTTTGTTGGCGCCGATATTGATGCCGACGATGCCGCGCCGCTTGCGCGCGCCCAACCGCTGCACGGCGCGCGCCATGCCCTGGTTGTTGAATCCCATGCGATTGATGACCGCGCGGTCTTCGACGAGACGAAAGAGGCGCGGGCGCGGATTGCCGCTTTGCGGACGCGGCGTAACGGTGCCGCACTCCACAAATCCCAAACCGAGTTTCAGCATCGCGTCGGGCACTTCCGCATCCTTGTCGAAGCCAGCAGCAAGTCCGATGGGATTTGCAAAGCGCTTGCCCCAGAGATGGATCGCCAGCCGCGGATCGTCGGTGCTCGCGCGCGGAATGAGCGGCGACACCGTGCGCAGCAATCGAACGGTGGCGCGATGGGCCGTTTCGGCGGGCAAGAGGCGCAGAAATCCCGCGCCCACATCCATCAGCATTGCCGCATCGCCCCTGATTCCATGGCCCGACTTTAGCGCCTCACCGATCGTCCGCCTTGACCGGGGCGGCCTTGATCGGGCTCTGCCCTCTAACTAGGATACCGTTCCTATCCCCTTTCGAGGTCGGGCGTGGCTTCCATTCTCACGCATAGTCAGGTTTGGGAAGCGATCGACGCGCTTGCCGAGCGCTATGGTCTTTCCGCATCGGGACTCGCCAAGGCCGCCGGCCTTGATCCCACCACCTTCAACAAGAGCAAGCGCGTGGGACCGGACGGCAGATTGCGCTGGCCGTCCACCGAGAGCATTTCGAAGATTCTGCAGGCGACGAAATCGGAGGTCGACGATCTGAACCTCGGCGGCAGGAAGGGACCCAAGCGCGGTTCGGCGCGTCACATGCCTTTGCTCGGCTTTGCACAAGCCGGCCGCGAAGGATTTTTCGATGGGTCCGGCTTTCCCACGGGTTCGGGGTGGGACGAGATTCCCTTTCCCGACATCGCGGACGAACACGCTTATGCGCTTGAGATTTCCGGCGACGCGCTATTGCCGCTCTACCGCGACGGCGACCGCATCGTGGTCTCGCCCGCAGCTGCGCCCAGACGGGGCGACCGCGTCGTAGTGAAGACGGTCAAGGGCGAGGTCTTGGTCAAGCAGGTCTCCCGGCTCACGGCACAGCGCGTGGAACTGAAGTCGCTCGCGTCGGCGCAGGAAGAGCGCGGTTTTGCCCTCACCGAACTTGCCTTCCTGCACCGCATTGTCTGGGCGAGCCAGTAGAGGTTTAGTCTAGGGGTAACCCTGATCGCGTTTCACGATACGGTTGAACGCACCAGTGTCGTTCTTGTCGAGCGCGGCTTCCAATTCCCGCGCCTGGCTTTGGGTATAGCGATCATACGCCGAGTACGCCTTGCCCTTGACACAGTGCGCCAACGCATCGGCGATTTCCTTGCGGTATTTCGCGCGGTCGTACCCGCCCAGCGACAGCGCGTATTGATAACGGACCACCACGTTGTCCGACGCGACGCGGAAGGCCCGCGCGAATTCATCGAGCCCGTCCTGCACCGATGCCCCATAGAGCCAGTAACCCAGTCGTTCTCCGCCCGTCCGCACGATCTCGATATTCCATCCCCCGCTCGCGCCCAGTGCCCAAGCATTGTTGGGGTTGGATTTGAGTGCCAGATCGAGTTCGCTCTTGGCCTCTTCGGGATAGTCGTTCAGCTTCGCAAACACCGGCCCGACGATGCGCGCTTCATAGCCAAGCGAAACAGCGAGAAGCACATGGGCATCGGAGAGTTTCGGATCCGCGGCGATGGCGTCTCGCGCCAGTTTCTCAGCGCGCTTCAGACATTTTGGACACGGCTTGTCCTTCATCATGGCTTGGGCCATCACGGCGCGGCAGGCGATGGTGAAACCGGGTGCGTTGTTCATGGCAACGCCGGCTGAAATCGCTTCGTCGTATTTCCCCGCAAGATAAAGATCGAAGGCCGGCGGGTTCGCGGCAAATGCCGACACGCTCGAGAGAACAAGAGCTGCCAGGATGATCAAGAAACGCGTCATGCACCGGTCACGAATTCGCCGGCGAGCGCGCGGCGGATCATTGACGCGGTCTCCGCGCAGCCAAACAGCGCTGCGAAAGACCCGAAGCGCGGACCGGCTGTCTGACCGAACAGCACTTCGTAGAGCGCCTTGAACCAATCGCGCAGGGGGTTGAAGCCGTGGCGTTTTCCGACTTCATAGACTTGGAATTGTACGGTCTCCGGATCCCGCTCGTTCGCCATTTTCTCAAGTGTACCGGCGAGGTCGGTGAGGGCGACGCGTTCCTTTTCGGTCGGTTCACGATATTTCTTATGTGGTTTGACGAAGTCTTCGTAATATCTGAGCGCATAGCCCACCAGCCGATCGAGGCCGGGATTGGCTTCGGGGTTCGCATGGGGAGCATAGGCGCGGATGAAACCCCACAGCACGTTGCGGTCATGCGCATGGGAAGCGCTGACGAGGTTGAGCAGCAGCGCAAAGCTCACCGGATAACGTTCCGCCGGCGGATTTCCATCGTGCAAATGCCAGATCGGACTTTCCAGCCTTTGCGCTTCGCTCGTTTCGTTTGAATGGTACTTCGCAAGCAGATCGATATAGTCATCGACCGCCTTCGGAATCACATCGAAGTAAAGCCGCTTCGCTACACGCGGCTTTTGGTACATGTAAAGCGCGAGGCTTTCACGCGGGGCATAAGTGAGCCACTCATCGATCGTCAGACCGTTACCCTTCGACTTGGAGATTTTCTGACCGCTCTCGTCCAGGAATAGCTCATAGATGAAATGCTCCGGCGGCTCAGCGCCGGCTATTTTGCAGATCGCGTCGTATAGCGGCTGCGACGGCAGATGGTCCTTGCCGTACATTTCGTAATCAATGCCAAGCGCAGCCCACCGCATTCCAAAATCCGGCTTCCATTGCAGTTTGCAGCGGCCGCCGGTCACGGGAACGGTTTCTTCGCTTCCGTCTTCCTCGATATAGGTGATTGTGCCTTTGGCCGCGTCGTGTGCCACGACCTTTGCGAGCAACACTTTGCCGGAGCGGGGTGAAACGGGAAGGAAGGGAGAGTACGTCTGCTGACGTTCTTCGCCGAGCGTAGGCAACATGACCTTCATCACGTCGTCGTACTTCGCCAGCACGCGCAAAAGCGCCGCGTCGTAGATGCCGGACTTGTACAAATCGGTCGCGCTGCGGAATTCGTAGTCAAAACCAAAATGATCGAGGAATGCGCGCAGTCGCGCATTCATGTTGTGGCCGTAGCTCTCATGCGTGCCGAACGGATCGGGCACCGAAGTCAGCGGCTTTCCGAGATTGGCGGCGAGCATCTGTGGGTTCGGCAGATTGTCCGGCACTTTCCTGAGGCCGTCCATGTCGTCTGAGATCGCGATCAGCCGCGTCTTTTCACCGGTCATCAGCTCATAGGCCCGGCGCACCCAAGTGGTGCGGGCAACCTCGCCGAAGGTGCCGATGTGGGGAAGGCCGGAAGGACCGTAGCCGGTCTCGAACAACACTTCTTTAACCGGTTTGCCGGCTTTGGCGCGGCGTTCCTGGCGCGCGATCACCTTGCGCGCCTCCTCAAACGGCCAAGCTTCGGCCTTTTGGGCGGTTTCCTGGAATGCGGATGACGCGGCGAAACTCATTTAGAAATCAGACCTTAAGCGTTTCGAAAGGGCAAAAAACCTAGGATTGCGACAGGGAGGCCGTCAATGTCGGACCCTGACGCACCACTGATTACCGAGGCGGAGCGCGATGCCTTGCGCGCCGCTGTAGGCATGCGTCACGTCGACGAGGGCAGGATCGATATCCTTTATCGCCTGGGACGTCACTATCTGTTTCTTCCCTTTGCCGCGCTGTGCCTTGCCGGCGTGCTCTACACCAATCTTCTGCCGATCTGGATCGCGATCATTCCCCTGATCCTGCAGATCGCGACGACCGTCGCGACGGGGCGCCTGGCGGAACGCTATCGCCGCAACAAATACAGCCGAACGCCGCAATCCTGGGCGCGCATGTTCACTTGGTACTCGGCATTCTCTGGCGCTGCCTGGGGTACCGGCGCCGTCATCTGGTTCGACAGCTCATCGTTTCCCCCCGAAGCGTTTTTGACGGTCGCATTCCTTGGCATGACCGCGGTGGAGTTCATCGCCCGCTCCACGCATCGTCCCGCCTACCTTGCACACGCCGCGCTGTCGCTGGGGCCGCTCGCGATAATGCTGCAACTGCAGCAACACACTTATGCGATGATGTCGAGTGTGGTGGTGCTGTTTTTCGGCGGCGTGCTCTACAGCTACTGCGAAGGCATCACCGAATTGATCGACGAGAGCATCCGGCTGCGGCGCGACAACGCCGGATTGGTCGAGCGCCTCTCGCGAGAAAAGAAAAACGCCGAAGTCGCACGCGACGCCGCCGAAGCGAGCGCGCGAGCCAAGTCGGCCTTCATCGCCAATATCAGTCACGAAATCCGTACCCCCTTGAACGCTTTGCTCGGCATGGCGCAGCTCCTGGAGCGCAGCGAACTCGATCGCACGCAAAAGAGCCATGTGAAAGTCCTGCTGGAAGCGGGACGAGGCCTCAAAACCTTGCTCGACGACGTCATCGCGCTCTCGCGCGGCGACTACATCGAAGAGGTTTCGATGTCCGAGGATTGCGATCCTGCGCAGGCCGTGCGCACCGTCGCACGGCTGCTGCAGCCTCGCGCCTGGGAAAAGCAATTGCGGCTGTCGGTCGCGATTCCTCCCAATCTGCCCCGTGTGGCCGCCGATTCGCGGCGCGTGCGTCAGGTGCTGCTCAAGCTAGCGGACAACGCTCTCAAATTCACCGATCGCGGCGGCGTTGAAATCGGCGTCGCGGTGGAGCCCCGCAACGACGCGACGCCGATGTTGCGCTTCAGCGTCGGCGATACCGGCCACGGGGTCTCGCCCGAGGCGGCCAAGCGCATTTTCGAACCCTTCGCACCGGGCGACAATTCTTATGCCAAACGGCACGATGGTCCCGGCCTCGGCCTAGCGGTCTCCAAGCGCATCGTCGAATTTCTCGGCGGCGAAATCGGCTTCGACAGCGAGCCGGGTGCAGGATCGAAATTCTGGTTTACCGTGCCGGCCTCGCGCGGTGTCACGCTGCTCAAACCCGAAGCCGCGCCCATTGCCAGCGATGTTTCGCCGCCTAGCGGCCTGGCCATCCTGCTCGAAGCGCGCGACGAAAAAGTTCGTGAACAGATTACCAATTTGCTGGAGCCCTTCGGCAACAGAGTGGTTGCGGCGCTCAGCGCGGCCGATGCCATCGCGCTCGCGAGCCGCCATAAATACGATGCCATCATCTCGGGTTCCGCCGATGCTGATACGCTCAGCGCAGCTCCCGGCGTGAGGGCGCCGGTCTTGGCGCTCGTCATGGGCACCACGCGCGCACCGGAAGTGGCCGCGGGCATGTTGCGCTGGCCAACTCAGGCTTCCGAACTCTATGGCGCGTTGCGCGAAATGCTCGGCCGCGGTGCCGACGCGACTGCCGCAGATCGATCCGATGAAAATGAAACGGCGGCGGCGATTGACGCAACCGCCTTTGCTTCGCTTGAGAAGTCCCTCGGTTTGACGACGTTGATCGAGATTCTGCAATCCTACATCAAGACAGCCGAAGAGCTTTGCGAAAATCTTTCCCGGGCCAGTCATCATCAAAGCTGGGACGAAGCCGGCCGCATCGCGCAGGACATTGCAGGCGCTGCGGGCGGCCTGGGTCTTTCGGCGTTGACCTCGGCAGCGCGCGGTTTCGCCCAGAAAGCGCGCGAAGGCAGTGCCGGACAAGCTCTTCGCGATGCCGCCCAAACCGTCGTGGGCGAGCATGAGCGCGTGCGCAAAGCGCTGACAAATCTCTATCCTGACGTCGCCGCCTGATTTTTCTCTTGCCGCCCGGCTTTTCTTTTCCCGCTTGACCTTTCTTTCGTCGCAAGGCTCGGCATGATCGGCTCCGATGCCGACGGACTCTCTTTCTTCGCTCATGACATTTCGCAACTTGCCTGCGCTCGTGCCGGCGCCGGGCGGAGCGATATTGGCGTTGGGCGATGGATCCTCGCGCCGCGCCGATCTCGAGCAAGCGCGCGCTCTGTTCCGTTCGGGCGATGTGCTGGTAGCGCACGCCGCTTTCGTCGCCGGGCGATTGAAGACCGCGCCGAGCAAGCCGTTGTTCGACGTGCTGGAGCTTTTTGCCTTCGTTCGTCCAGGTATCCCCTTCGTGCCCAGCGCCTTGGGTCTTGCGCGCGCGTTGATGCTCTCGGCGCCGAGCAACAATGAAGAGGCGGCTGCGGTTTTGCCGGCCGCGGCGTCGACGCTGATCGAAGAACTGCAGGCGCTCGCGGAAGCCGAGCGCGCGAAAGTTCGTCTGCTCGCCGCCAATCTCGTTCGCGCGGGCTGGCGCTGGGGACCCGCCGTGCTCTCGGCAATAGGGGAGCCAGAGCGTGTAGCCTCGCCGATCGCGGGTTTCGAAACCTGGCGAGGGCTGCCGCATTGGGAAGACGAGGCGCCCCCGGCAAAACCGGGCTCACTGCCGGTCGAAAGCGGCGAGACGAGCGCGCGATTGGCTGAGCTCCTCGGCAGCGCGGGCGAAACGCGCACCGAGCAAGGCGAATATGCGCAAGCCGCCTCGTATGCTTTCGCGCCGCGCGAGCAGGCCGGTGCACCGAAGATCGCGCTGATCGAAGCGGGGACCGGCATTGGCAAAACGCTGGGTTACCTCGCGCCCGCGAGTCTATGGGCGGAGAAGAACGGGCCCGGCCTTTGGCTGTCCACTTACACGCGCAATTTGCAGCGCCAGATCGTGCAGGAGATCGCGCGCCTCTATCCCGACCCCGCCGAGCGCGAAGAAAAGGCGGTCGTGCGCAAGGGTCGTGAAAACTATCTCTGTCTGCTCAATTTTGAGGACGCCGCCAAGCGCACCGCGCTCGCGCCGGGACAGCGCACCGTGGCGTTGGGACTGATCGCGCGCTGGATCGGCGTGACGAGCGACGGAGACGTGTCCGGCGCAGGCTTTCCGGCCTTCCTGGCGTCGTCTTTGCCCCTGAGCGAGGTGACCGATCGGCGCGGCGAATGTATCTATGCGGCGTGTCCGCATTATCGCGCCTGCTTCATCGAGCGCGCCATTCGAAGAGCGCGCCACGCGCCCATCGTCGTGGCCAATCATGCGTTGGTGATCGCACAGGCTTCGCAAGATTGGCTCTCGAACGACGAGACAAGCGATACGCCGCCGGAGCGGCGCGTGCGCTATGTCTTCGACGAAGGCCATCACCTGTTCGATGCGGCGGACTCCGGCTTTGCGGCATGGATTTCGGGAAGCGAAATGGTCGAGCTGCGCCGCTGGATTCGCGGCCCCGAAGGGCGCGCACGCAGCCGCATGCGCGGATTGCAAGAGCGGCTGAAGGATCTCGTCAGCGACGACGAAGCCGCGCGCGAGGCTTTGGACGAAGCCGTCACCGCGGCGAGCGCCTTGGCCGGCGAAGGATGGTCCTCTCGCATCAATTCCGGCGCCCCTCGGGGGCCGGGCGAGGAATTTCTCGCGGCCGCCTATCAGCATGTGCGCGCGCGTAGCGAAGATGCCGATGCCTTCTATTCGCTGGAAGCGGGCACCGAGCCGTTGGGCGATCAGATCGTCGATGCGGCGCATGGGCTGGGCCTTGCGTTGCGGCGCATTGCCGATCCCCTGCTGCGTCTTGCGCGAACTCTGCGCAAACAGATGGACGACAAGTCGAGCGAGCTGGAAACTTACAGTCGCGCGCGCATCGAAGCGGCGGCGCGCGGGCTCGAGCGCCGCGCCAAACTCATTCTTCCGGCCTGGATCGCGATGCTCGAGGCGCTGGAAACGGGCGAGCGCCGCGAGGAATTCGTCGATTGGTTCGAGATCGAACGCCAGGATGGGCGCGACGCGGATGTCGGGCTGTGGCGACACTGGATCGACCCGACGATCCCCTTGGCGGCCGAGGTGCTGGCGCCGGCGCATGGCGCGCTGATCACTTCGGCCACGTTGCGCGACGGCGAAGCGGGCGCGGACGACTGGAAGAACGCCGAAGTGCGGACCGGCGCGCATCATCTGGCCCAGCCGCCGAAACGCGCGAGTTTCGGCTCGCCGTTCCGCTACGCCGAGCAGTCGCGCATCTTCATCGTGAGGGACGTTGACCGCCGCGATGCCTCCGCCTGTGCCGCCGCTTATCGCGAGCTGTTCTTGGCAAGCGGGGGAGGAGCGCTGGGATTGTTCACCGCGGTGCGCACCTTGCGCGGCGTGGAAAGCCGTATCGCCGCACCGCTCGCCGATGCGGGCATCGCGCTATACGCGCAGCATGTGGACCGTCTTGATACCGGCGCTTTGGTCGATCTCTTCCGCGCTGAAGAAAACGCTTGCCTGCTCGGAACGGATGCGCTGCGCGACGGCGTAGACGTGCCCGGACGGTCGCTGCGCCTCGTGGTGTTCGACAAGGTCCCGTGGCCCAAGCCGACAATTCTGCACAAAGCGCGCCGCGTGCGCTTCGGCAAAAGCTACGACGATCTCTTGACGCGGCTGCGCCTGAAGCAGGCTTTCGGTCGCCTCATCCGCTCGCAGACCGACAAAGGCTGTTTCGTCATCCTGGAGCCTGCAACGCCGTCGCGACTGCTCAGTGCGTTTCCCTCCGATGCACCCGTCAGCCGCTGCGGTCTGGCCGAAACGATTGCAGAAATCAGAACATTTCTCAGTTGACCGGTTGTGCCAGAACAATGCCGTCAGGATCTGGCAGTCCCTTTAAAGAGGTCGGCGATCGCGTGCGAACCGGGGAGCCGCATCGGCCTCTTTCCCTGCAAAGAGTTCGCAGAAAACACGCGTCGCCAAGCAACTTCACGCCTGTAGAAGCAAGCGTTGCACAGCTTTGTTAGTATCGCCGCGTGACCCAGGCGCAGCGCGCCCCTATAAAACCCGCATGACTGAAACCGCAGAAACCTTGTTTGGACAAAATGCCGGGGAGGGCAGCGAGCACTACGGCCGTTTCTCCACGGGCATTCTGCCGAGCCATGTGTTGAAACGATTGATCCGGGCGAGAAAAGAACTCCTCGCCACCGAGGAAATCGAAGCGGGCCAGCTGCAACCGGCCAGCGTCGATTTGCGGCTAGGACCGGTCGCCTATCGGGTGCGGGCAAGCTTCCTGCCCGGACCGAACGCGACGGTCGAGGGGAAACTGCGCTCTGTTTTCATGCACGAGATCGATCTTACGCAAGGCGCGGTGCTCGAGACCGGCTGCGTCTACATCGTGCCGTTGCTGGAACATGCGGATTTTTCCGCGCGCATTTCCGGCACGGCCAATCCCAAAAGTTCGACCGGGCGCATCGACGTGTTCACCCGCCTCATCACCGACTACGGACAGGCCTTCGATCGCATCGAAGCCAACTATCGCGGACCGCTCTATGCGGAGATTTCGCCGCGCACCTTCCCCATTCTGGTGCGCAAGGGCTCGCGGCTGAATCAATTGCGGATCCGCCACGGTTCGCCGCAGTTCACCGATACGCAATTGAAGCGCTTGCACGCGGAAACCCCGCTTGTGTCGGGTGACGCCGATATCGACAACGGGCTTGCGCTCAGCATCGACCTGAAAGGGCAGGAAGGCGCGCGCATCGGCTGGCGCGCCAAGCGCCACACCGGCCTCATCGATGTCGACGAACGCGACGCACTCGACGCCTATCTTTTTTGGGATGCGGTCGAACCCAATCCGGCCGGCTTCATGGTTCTCGACCCCGACGAGTTCTACATCCTCGTCAGCCGCGAGACGGTGGCGATCCCTTACGACTATGCGGCCGAGATGGTCCCCTTCAACCCGCTGGTCGGCGAGTTCCGCGTCCACTATGCGGGCTTCTTCGACCCCGGTTTCGGCTTCGAGCCCGGCCATCCGCCGAGCGCGCGCGCCGTCCTGGAAGTGCGCTCCCGTGAAGTTCCCTTCATCCTGGAACACGGCCAGATCATTGGCCGCCTAGTGTTTGAGCGCCTGACCGACCCCCCGCCGGAGGGCTATGGCCAGGGCATCGGCTCCAACTATCAAAAGCAGGGCCTCAAGCTCTCCAAGCACTTTCGCCCGCTCTGATCGGGCGCCTGAAAGGTAATGGCCGGGTCATTCTCCAGTCAGGGATGTGTCCTTCAGTACACACCTGTTGCAAAATTCGCGAAACAGCCATGCGGACCCGTTGCATGCGAAGGCCTTCCCGGCACACTTCCCGCCGCCGCGGGTCCAGGGGCATTGGGGGCTAAGCTCCGCGGTTTTTTGGGTCCGCACTTGAAGGGGGCAGCGTGAGGCGGCTACGGCGCGATGGCGCCGGCCGCCTCATGAATTTCTGGGCCTACCCTCCCTTGGGAGGGTCGAAGCGCGAAGCGCTTCGGGGAGGATGTGGAAAGGGAATCTCCTTCCTGATCCTCCCCGAAAAATCCACTCGCTGCCGCTCCTGAATTTTTCGACCCTCCCAAGGGAGGGTCGACGGCGCTCGCCTCAGGCCGGCGACATCACCGTTCGATGCTTGAAGCGATCGGCGACGAACCATGGTGCGTAGTAAATGAGGGCCGAGAGCAGTGCGACGCCCACCAATTCGGGAATGTACCAGGGCCAGTCCGAGAGATAGACAAAGATCGTTGTGTGCTCTGGCTTGTGCGTGAGGAAGCCGTAATTGGTGCCCAGCAGAATGTTCACCGTTCCGGCCACGGCGACATAGGCAAACGACCACATCAGCGAACGCAGAATGGAAATCGGATAAGGCCTCAGCCTCATGCCGAACGTCAGGTACAGCACCGAAATGATGATGATGCAGTGGTAGAAGAAAAAGATGACGAAGCGAACGTCGGGAAAATCGTAGACCAGATCCGGCGTGATCAGTGCCTGCATGGTGCCGCCCAGGCCCCAAAAATACGCAAGCTCATAGGAGTACTGGTTGGGCCGGATGAGGGTCGCGATGGCCGCAATCGTCGCCCAGTCGCACAGATTGAACGGCAGCGCATTGCCCCAGCCGAGCCAGCCTCTCTCATATACCAGCGTCATCCAGGCGGCCCAGTCGGCCAGCAGCAGGAAGGCGAGCGACCAGCGGATATATTCGGCGATGTGCGTGCGCTCTTGGCCGCGTGAGGAGCGCACAAGAGCGAGCGGAACCAGGAAAGTGAGGGCGATTACCGCCCAATGAGACGTTCCGAACAGAACGAAGTTTGCGGGCATGGCACCGATCTATCTTCGACGCGCTATTTTTGCCCCAGCCAGCAAGGCAAATCTATGGCGCATCCGGGGCCTCCAACCAATAGCGCTCAAGCTTTCTGCATTTTAACATACTGCACCTCGCCAACCATAGGGGAAGCTCTGCGGAACAGGTGGCGGCAGTGTGCCAGCATAGCCGTTTGGCCGCGATGCGAGGCCGGAATCGCATGGCGATAGATTTGAAGATTGTCGTTCGAAAGCTGGCCCAGCTTACCCCGGTGCGCGAGGATTTGAGCGATCCGCTTGAACTCATTCTCTGGGAAAACATCGGTTATCTCATCGACGATGACAGGCGCGCCGCGCTGTTCGCCGAATTCAAAAAAAGCGTCGGTCTCGATGCCGGAAAGATCGCCGACGCGCCGAACGCCGTGCTGCTCGAAATCGCCGAACGCGGCGGAATGAACCCGCAGACGCGCGTCAAGCGCTGGCGGGACATCGCGAGAATTGTGCTGGAGGAATGCAGCGGCGATCTCGCCGGTGCATTGCGCCAGAGTCCACCCAAGAAGATGCGGACACTGTTGAAGAAATTTCCCGCCATCGGCGAGCCTAGCGCGGATCGTATCGTGTTGTTCTCAGGCTTGGGGCCGCACGCGAGCGTCGAATCCAACGGTCTTAGGGTGTTGGTGCGGTTGGGCGCATGCACAGAGGAAAAGTCGTATGCGGCGACCTACAAAGCCGCCGTCGGGATTTTGCAAAGTGTCGCGAACGGGAAGTCCGATTGGCTCAAAACCGCCTACACAGCGCTGCGCGAACACGGCAAAACCTTGTGTAAACGTTCCAAGCCGCAATGCCTGGCTTGTCCGCTGGACAAACTGTGCGCGCATGCACCGGTGAAGAATTTTTAGCGGCTGGCGATATTGGCCCTGGAGACAAGCGGTGCCACCACGATCTCCACATGCGTGCCCGACCACATGTTTCCGGATTCGATGGTGACGATGCAGGCGCGTTGCTTTTGGCGGTTGACGAACTGCAGGATGACGCGATCGGCGATCAGCGAGCTGAGAGGTTCCCATCCCTGCGCGGCGAGTTCACGGTTGTAGTATTCGCTGGTGCCGTCGATATCGAGGCTTGAGGTCAGCGCGAGGGTCCCGAACCATTGCACGCTGTCGCCCACGGCCACGGTATTGTTGCGGTCGATGGTGCTCCCGGGCGGCATGGCGAAGCGCACCGGCTGATATGGCAGGTTTTCGGCGGCCTGATGGGTGGATGGGCGCGACTGCTTCGCCTGTTCCTCGGTCGTGCAGGCGGCAAGCGATAGGACGGCTACGGCCGCAAGGAGAATACGCATGGTGCCCCTGCTGATTCGCGAATCGCCCAACGGTGAGCGCAGAGCTTGCCGGACGCAAGAGTCCCTTCCCCGGACCGGCGGCGATAGGGTTGGGCCATGAGTACATTCGACGCGATCGTGGTGGGCCTCGGCGCCATGGGAAGTGCCACCGCCTATCAGCTGGCCAAGCGGGGCGCGCGCGTGCTCGGCATCGACCAGTTCTCGCCGCCGCACGACATGGGCTCTTCGCATGGCGACACCCGGATCACCCGGCTGGGCGTGGGCGAGGGCCTGCACTACACCCCGCTTGTCATGCGCTCCCATGAGATCTGGCGCGCGCTCGAAGCGCAAACCGGCGAGACGCTGCTCACAGCCAATGGCGGGCTCATTATTTCCAGCCGCGGCCACGTCGCCTTTACCCATGTCGCGGATTTCTTCGACAACACGCTCAGCGCGGCGAAGAAGTTCGGCATCGCCCACGAAATCCTGAACGCCGGCGAAATCCGCAAGCGCTTCCCGCTCTTCAAAGTGCGCGACAGCGAGATCGGCTATTACGAGCCCGGCGCGGGGTTTCTAAGGCCGGAAAAATGCATTCGCGTTCAACTGGATTTGGCGAGAAAGCTTGGCGCCGATATTCGCACCAACGAACGGTTGATCTCCTTCGAAGCCTCAAGAGACAGCGTGCAGGTTACGACGGATCGAGGCGCTTATGACAGCGCAAAGCTCGTTCTCGCCGTGGGCCCGTGGCTTTCCGAGGTGCTGGGCGAGCGCTTCGCCCGGCATTTCAAAATCTATCGCCAGACATTGTTCTGGTTTGAGACCAGGGATTCCATCGCGCCGTTTCTGCCCGAGCGCTTTCCCGTTTTCATCTGGGCCTTGCCGGAGAACGCCAAGGGGATTTACGGCTTTCCGGCGATCGACGGCCCTAGGGGCGGCGTGAAGATCGCCAGCGAACAATATGAAGCAACCGCGACGCCGCAATCCTCGGAGCGCTCCGTGTCGTCGCGCGAGAGCGAAGAGATGTACGTGAATTTGGTCGCGCCGCACATCGAAAGCATCGGCAACAAATGTCTCAAAGCCGCGAGCTGTCTTTACACCGTCACGGCTGACGCAGGATTCGTGATCGATCGCCACCCCGATCATGAATCCGTGCTGATCGCCTCGCCCTGCTCGGGCCACGGTTTCAAGCATTCCGCGGCGATTGGCGAAGCCCTCACGCAGTGGGCGCTCGACGGCAAGACCGATTTCGATCTTTCCGCGTTCGGATTGGCACGCTTCACGTAGCCTGCGCGGCTTGTGCGGCCGGTTGCGGCTTGGGGAATTTGAAGTGATCGAACCAGCGCAGGATGATGGGTTCGTTCTTCCGCGAGTAGCTGGCCAGGATCAGATGAGCGCGCGTGATCGGCTTGTTCATGACGCCTTTCACGGACACGATCGCCGCCGTGCCCCCCAACTCGAGTTCGGGATGAGCGAGCGCATATTTTTCTGCCGCCTGATGCACCGCCAGCCCAAGCGGAATGACAATCTCGCGGTGACGATGTTCCGGCACGACGAACAGACGGAAGAACACCATCTTCCGGCGTACCATCGGCATCGGTTCGATGGTGGCGGTTGAAACCGCGACCAGGTTCTTGCCTTCGTACGCTGCGACGCAAATCTCTTTTGCACGCAGCATGGGATCCTGCCTTGGCGGCAGGGCGTCTGCCGCCTTCCACGCGGCGATGGCGTCTTGCTCTACTTTTGCGTCGTTCTTGAACCAGACGTCCTTGTGCGTGACCTTGGCCACGTTGCCCGGTGCTGCTTCGTCGCTGAGCGCCGCGGGACCGCTGCCGGCATTGGCGAAGCGGTAGTGATCGAACCAGCGCAGGAAGATCCGATCGTTCTTCGGCGTGAAACCGGTAAAGGTGAAGCCGGCTTCGGTGACCGGTTTCTCCACATAAACGCCACGCGGCATAAGACCGACGACGCCGGCGACGCGTTCGCCTTGATGCGCAACGGCATAGCCGCGCATGGCTTCGAAGATCGTGGAAGTCATCGCCGGAATAGGATTTTGTTGTCGATAGTCCGGCAGCACGAAGGCGCGCATCATCGCCATCTTTTCGCGCACGATCGGCATGGCCTGGACTTGAACGGTGGAAACCGCGGCAAGCTTGCCGTTGTCATAGGCGACGGCGCACAGATCCTTGGCCCGCGCCATGGGGTTTTGGCCGGCGGGAATGGCACCGGCGCCCTGCCAGGCCGCGATGGCGTCCTGTTCCGCCTTTGCGTCGTTCTTGCGCCAAACGTCTTTGAAAACCAGTTTGTTGTTCATGGGTGTATTTCTCGCGTGAGCCCAGAAAGGGAAGCAAAGGATGATGTGGCGGGCAAGCCTTTAGCCCAGGAATGCCTAATCGCCTAGCCATTCTTGGCCGCAGGCGCCGGGCTTGGCTGCGGGGGCTCGGGCGCGCGCCCTGCGAATGGCCGAGACGGCCGTTGCGGCGGTCCTAGCGCGTGCGCTTTGGACTGCGCGCCCGCGCCGCCTCTTCATCCAGCTTGAAGTGATCGAACCAGCGCACGAGAAGCGGATCGTTGTTCGGCGTGTACCCGACGAGGACCATGTCGGCATTCGTCACCGGCTTGTCCATGGTGCCGTGCACCGAGACGATGCCGGCCGTACCGCCGATCCGCAGTTTGGGATGCGCGACAGCGTAGGCGCTCATCGCGTCGTGCGTGGCATAAGTCAGCGGAATGACAAGCCCCTTCTGGCGGTGCCCCGCCGCCACAAAGACGCGGAACAGCGCCATCGTTTCGCGCACCGCCGGCAAGTATCGCAGATGCGCGGTTGAAATGGCGACCAGTTCGTCGCCTTCGTAGCCGACGACGCACAGTTCCTTGACGCGCTTTTGCGGATCGAAGGCGCCGGACACGGCGCCGGCGGCGCTCCACGCCGCGATGGCGTCCTGCTGGACCTTCAAGTCGTTTTGCATCCAGACGTTCTTGAATACGGCTTTGTGAGCCATGGATGTACCTCAATTCGGTGCGAGGTTCATGGGTGCGTATCTACGCTCGATCACGGGAACTCGTGCAACGGCCGCCACTAAATCAACTTTGGCTGCCTCCGTGCGACCGAGCATTTTTTCCGCCACGCTCCGTAGATACAGAGCATCGGCCGTATCAACATCGTCGACGAACCTTCCGGAGAAAGGATTTTGAGGTCCCGTAGGATACTCAATGGCCGCGCTCGCATCGGCGATCGCGCCGATTGCATCCTTCAAACGCAGCCGCAGGAACGCACGATAGATACGGAAGCTAGCATTTTTTCCGTCGGCGCTCACGGCGCGCTCGCAATCGTCACGAGCCTCGTCCAGATCTCTATTCCATGCTGCACGAGCCCGACAGCGTTCGCCATAGGGCTCAACAAATTCCGGCAAATGGGTTGCCGCCGCGGTGAAGTCATCGATGGCATCGGCGAACCGGCCAGCATGGAAGTAAATGCGCCCACGATTGAAATAATGTCCGGGTATCGGATCAATTTCGATTGCCCGTGACATTCCTTCGATTGCAGCCTCATGCCGACCGCGGGCATCCTCAACGAGCGCGCGATTGTGCCAAGCATAGTCCATCCGAGGGTTGAGATCTATCGCGGTAGTGAAATCCGCAAACGCTTTGTCCGAATTGCGGAGTGCTAAGTACACGTTGCCGCGATTGTAGAAACCATACGGACTTGCTGGGTCGAGTGCGATCGCGGAATCGAATTCAGATATGGCACGCGCCAATTGACCTTCTTCGGTGTAAATCATTCCGCGACTGACGAACGCGAACGCACGAAGCTGCGCGTCAGACGTTTGCGATTGTATGAGCCAAGTACAAGCGTCCATGCGTACCTCTTGAGCCGCGTGTTCACACAGGTTCGCATTGTCGTTCGTTTCGTCGGCGATCGCCGCACTCGAACCAAGAAGTAATACGATCGAGAACAGAAGCCGAAAGCCGGTCACGAAATCGAAGTCTCCATTTGCGCGTCATATGATCGTAGGCCGAAAGCGCGAGGAGGCACCAGTTCAGTTCATCTAGGCCCGCCCCTTGCTGAAGCGGGCGAAATGTCTCCGGCCATGAGATTTGCCAGGGCAAGCTCTGGCAAATCGGCGTATTCTAGCAAGGCTCTGCTTGATACTCGCCTGCGCGACTGGATAGGTTGTCGGCCATTCCTTGGCGGCCCGATTCCTGATGCAGCGCAAACTGACCGCGATCCTGTCCGCCGACGTGGTCGGTTATAGCGGTCTGATGGAAGCCGACGAGACCGGTACGCTGGAGCGATTGAAGGCCAATCGCACCAAGATCTTCGATCCGCACGTCGCGGCCCATGACGGACGCGTCTTCAAGCTCATGGGCGACGGCGCGTTGGCGGAATTCCCTAGCGTGGTCGCCGCCGTCCAATGCGCCTTGGCCATCCAGGACGCCACCGCACACGCCGAGCAAGACCTGTCCGAGACCAAGCGCATCCGCTACCGCATCGGTGTCAATCTCGGCGACATCATCATCGACGGCGACGACATCTACGGCGAAGGCGTCAATGTCGCGGCGCGACTTCAGACACTCGCCCCCATCGGCGGGATCGCGGTGTCCAAGACGGTCCGCGACAACGTCAAGGGAAAGCTGCCGTGCGAGTTCGACGACATGGGCGAACACACCGTCAAGAACATCGAGGCGCCGGTGCACGTGTTTTCGGTTCGTGCGACCCGTCATGGCGAGCCCGAAGTGCAAAAGATGGACGAAGTCCGCAAGCTGTCGATCTGCGTTCTGCCTTTCGCCAATATGAGCGGCGACGCCGAGCAGGAGTATTTTTCCGACGGCATCAGCGAAGACATCATCACCGACCTGAGCAAGGTGTCGGCACTTCGCGTCGTCTCGCGCAACACCGCCTTCACCTTCAAAGGTAAGCACGTGGACCTGCCGCAAGTCGCCCGGCAGTTGAAAGTGAGCCACGTGCTTGAAGGCAGCGTGCGCAAGGCGGGCGGACGCGTGCGCATCACCGCCCAGCTGATCGACGGCTCCAGCGACGGCCATATCTGGGCCGAACGCTACGACCGTGACCTCAACGACATCTTTGCGCTGCAGGACGAAATCTCCGAAGCCATCGTCAAGGCGCTCAGGCTGAAGCTGCTGCCGGAAGAGAAAAAGGCCATCGAGCATCGCGGCACGACCAATCTCGACGCCTACAACCTCTTTTTGATGGCGCGGCAATACAGCGTGAGCGGCAATCTCGGCGATGCCGCGCGCAGCCATGCCATCATCCGGTTGTGCCGGCGTGCCACCGAACTCGATCCGAACTATGCGCGCGCCTGGGCGCTCATCGCCGTCACCCAGGTCAATCTGCGCTTCTATGTCGGCGAGGATGGAGAAAGCGGCCTGGAGGTCGCGGAGCGCGCGCTCGCGCTCGACGGAAACCTCGCCGAAGCCCACGCCGCGAAGGCGGATGTTCTGACGTTCGATGCGAAATTCGACGCAGCGCTTGCGGAATTGGACGAGGCATTGCGTCTCGATCCGCGCCGCCAAGCGCGCGCTCGAACGCACGGAGAAGATTGTCGCGCACGATCCCAACAACGGATCGGCCATGGGCTTTGCCATCGGAGCGCTCACCACGCTTGGCGAAGCAGTGCGCGCCAAGGACATGATCCATCGCGCGCTGCTGCTCGATCCCGACAACAAGAACATGCGCTACAATCTGGCCTGCGCGGTGATCGTCGATCTCGGCGACATCGAAGGCGGGCTGGATTTGATGAAGAGCCTGTTCGACGACATTCCCACCACGCTCGTCAACTGGGCGAAGACCGATACCGATCTGGACACCGTGCGTGATCATCCGCGCTTCAAAGCCATGATCGCTGCCGCCGAAGCGCGACTGGCCGGGCAATCCTGATGCAGCGCAAACTGACCGCGATCCTGTCTGCCGACGTGGTCGGCTATAGCGGCCTGATGGAAGCCGACGAAACCGGCACGTTGGAGAGGCTGAAGGCGAACCGCACAAAAATATTCGATCCTCATGTCACCATCCATGGCGGGCGCCTGTTCAAGCTCATGGGGGACGGGGCACTCGTCGAGTTCCCAAGCGTGATTGCCGCCGTCAATTGCGCGCTGGCGATCCAGGAGGCGACGGAAAAGGTCGAGACGGGCCTCGCCGAGGCAAAACGCATCCGCTATCGCATCGGCATCAATCTCGGCGAAGTCATTGTCGAGGGCGACGACATCTACGGCGAAGGTGTCAACGTCGCCGCCCGCTTGCAGACCCTCGCGCCGGTCGGAGGCTTGGCGATCTCGCGTGTCGTCCGCGATCAGGTGGAAGGCAAGGCGCCCTGCATGTTCGAGGACGTGGGTGAGCACTCGGTCAAGAACCACGAGCGCCCGGTGCACGCGTTTTTCGTGCGCGCCGCTGTCAAAGACGAGTCCGCAGATCGCAAAGCGGAAGACGTTCGCAGACTTTCGATTTGCGTCCTGCCCTTCGCCAACATGAGCGGCGATGCGGAACAGGAGTATTTCAGCGACGGCATTTCAGAAGACATCATTACGGATTTGAGCAAGGTCTCCGCGCTCTCGGTGATCGCGCGCAACAGCGCGTTCGCCTTCAAAGGAAAGAATGTGGACGTGCTGCAGATCGCGCGGCAACTGAAGGTGAGTCACGTGCTGGAAGGCAGCGTGCGCAAGGCGGGCGGCCGGGTGCGCATCACCGCACAGTTGATCGATGGAGCGCGCAACGATCACGTCTGGGCGGAACGTTACGACCGCGATCTGAGCGACATTTTCGCCTTACAGGACGAAATCTCCGAGGCCATCGTCAAGGCCCTGAAGATCAAACTCTTGCCCGAAGAGAGGAAAGCAATCGAGCAGCGCGGCACCGACAGTGTCGAGGCCTACAATCTTTATCTGATGGCGCGCCAGAACTATATCACCGGCGGCGAAGGTGATGGCCGGCGCGTGGAGGCCACCATTCGTATCAGCAATCGCGCCACGCAAATCGATCCCAACTATGCGCGCGCCTGGGCCCTCATGGCTCTCAGCCAGACGGTGCTGCGCTTTATCCATGGTAAAGGAGACGACGACGGCTTGGCGGCCGCGGAACGCGCGCTGGCGCTAGACGCCAATGTGGCCGAGGCCCATGCTGCCAAGGCCAGAATATTTGCCGAAAACGGTCGTCACGATGAAGCGGCCGCCGAAATCGCAGCCGGCCTTCGTCTCGACCCAGACTCCTTTGAGGTGAACAGGTCAGCGGGCCTTTTAAGCTTCAAACAGCAGCGGCTGGAGGATGCCGTTGTCTATTGGGAAAAGGCGGCGGCTCTGGTGGAGACGGACATAGCTTCGCTCGCCATGTTGATGACGTGTTACACCGCCCTGGGAAATTCCCAAGCCGCTCGGCGCTCGGCTGAGATCACGCGCGCCAGAGCCGAAAAAGTTCTCGCGCACGATCAGAACAATGCGCAAGTCATTAGTTGGACAGTCGCCGCGCTTGCCGTTCTAGGCGAAGCCGAACGTTCAAAGGAGTGGATAAGCCGCGCGCTGTTGATCGATCCCGACAATTGGAACGCCCGCTACAACTTCGCTTGCGACTCTGCGACTTATTTGAAGGACGCAGACTCCGCGATTGACCTGCTTAGGCCGGTTTTCACGAATTGCTCCTCGAGCCTGTTGGACCACGCAAAGGTCGATCCAGACCTCAATCCACTCCGCGACGATCCGCGTTTTAAGGCGATGGTTGCGGCCGCCGAAGAGCGCTTGGCGGCGGAAGCAAACAGCGTGTCCGCAAAGTCCTGATATTTAAGCAATAAGCATTCGGATAGAATCGTTCTCACTTTCACCTCCCCTTGCGGGGAGATGAAAATGAAGAACAACCCAAACGCCACAGCCATTCCATCGATCCTGCAAGTCCGGCCAATGCCGCGAATCCGTCGCCGCCGCGGCGGTCCGATTGGGTCCATCATGGCTTTCTGATACGCTTCCGACTCTGTTTTTCTGGACAAATTCGATCATGCCGCAATGAACGGCAGCGAGCCATTTCATGCGGGAGATTTCTGGAGGATATTCAACATGCACACATTGCGACTGAGCCTGGCGTCGGTATGTGGCGCGGCATTGATGACGGCGATGGCGTTGAGCCTGATGAGCATGCCGGCATTGGCTGCCGGAAGCGATACCGCAGCGGTCGTAGCTGCGAATGCGCAGTTCTATATCGCGCTCAACAAGATGTTCACCGGCGATGCGGTCCCCATGAATACGGTGTGGTCGCATGGCGATGACGTGACGTACATGGGTCCCACGGGTGACGTCGACGTGGGCTGGAACGCGGTGCTCAAGAATTGGCAAGCCCAGGCGAAGCTGAAGCTTGGCGGCGAAGTCAATCCGATCGAAATGCATCTGATCGTAGGACAGGATGTGGCGATCGTGAGCGACTACGAACAAGGCGCGAATACCAACGCCAAAGGCAAGACGGTGCACGTGAAGCTGAGAGCCACCAACATGTTTCGTAAGGAAGGCGGTCAGTGGAAAATGGTCGGCCATCACACCGATCTGCTGCCCTATCTGGCCAAGTAGGCGCATTCCCATGTTGTCGGAAAAGCAGAAGCAGATGGTGGCGCTGTTCGAAAAACACGTCGGTGCCGAACTCGAAGGCGATCTCGACACGACTATGACCACTATGAGCGCCGAGCCGCACCTCAACCACGTTCCCACCATGGCAGGCGGCGTCGGCCGCACGAGCGTGCATGCCTTCTACCGCGATCACCTGGTCGGCAAATTTTTTCCGCCCGACGTGAAGATGACGAACGTGTCGCGCACGGTGGGAGAGGATCAGGTCGTGGAGGAGATCTTCATCAGCTTCACTCACACCACAACGATCGATTGGCTGCTGCCGGGCGTGGCGCCGACGGGCAAACCGGTTGAGATGGCTGTCGCGGTCATTGTCGGCTTCAAGGACGGCAAGGTCTCGCACGAACACATCTACTGGGACCAGGCAGGCGTACTCGTTCAGATCGGTTTGCTCAACCCGAACGGCCTGCCGGTGACGGGGGCCGAGAGCGCGCGCAAGGTGTTGAATCCGAAATTGCCGTCACGCGCCTTCTGAGCCGCGCGGAATTCGAGCGACTCGGCTCGAACGACACGACTCGTCGGCGGGTCCCTACCGTTGCTGCCGCAAGGCATGATATTCAGACAGCGTCGCGAAGTGCGGATCTCGTTCGCCTAACAGAGGGGCTCTATGTCAATCCTGCCGACTGTCTTGCCGCGCCTGCGGGGCATTTGGCTGATCCTGTTCCGCGTCGTTTGGTGCGCCGCGCTGGCGGTCGCGCTGTTTTCCGCGATCGGCACCACCTGGTTCGATACGCGCGATGCTTCGGACTCAATATCGCCGATCTGGGTCTTCACCGAGCGGATGGACGAACTCGGCGTGAGAATCTTTCCGCCCGTCGTCTCCAAGACCTGGGTGATCAGCAATCCCTTTTCGCGGGAGGCACTCTCATCGGGCATTCGCGGCGGCGAGCAGATCGTCGCGGTGAATCAGCGCCCTGTGACACGGCTGACGAGTGCTCCGACACTCGCTCATATGTTGAGCGGCCGCGAAGGTCAGAAGACCGTGCTTCGCTTGCGCTCTGCCGACGGTTCGCTGCACGACCGCGTGTTGACCTACCGCGCAAAAAACGTCGAGACCTGGTATCGCGGATCGGGATTGGATCCCAAGTGGCAGTTTCTGCTCAGACGCGTCGGCTATGATTTGATGACGTTGCTGCTGCTGCTCCCGGCCGCAATTCTATTCCTGCGACGCTCGCACGACATCGTTGCGGCGACTTTCTCCCTCAGCCTTTGCTTGATCACTATAGGTTCAACTGTTGAATTCTGGACCGCAATCAGTGCCGCCAATCCATACAATATCCTCGCGGACGTCCCCTACATCCTGTTGCTGATGGTGGGTTGTGCGTTTCCAGACGGCCGATACTGGCCCTCCTGGACACGCTTCAGTCTCATCATCGCGCCGCTGATATTGGTTCCGGCAACCCTCATTGCCGGCGACTACTCTCAGTTCAGCCTCTTCACGGCGCCGGGCTTCATCGCTGTCGTCGCAATCCTGGCATTGCGCTACCGCCGCCTCGCACCCGGCACCGAGCGTCAGCAGTTTCGCTGGGTCGCGTTTGGACTTGCGACTGGCGTCACAGTGCTCCTGCTGCGCATACCGTTCGCAATGTTTCAGTACGGCCTCAAACCCGGGCCTTTCAGCCCATGGATCGACCTCGGCGGCTCGTTCGTGCATGCGCTCGGCTATGCGATCATCGGAGCGGGATTCGGGGTCTCTCTTCTCAGGTATCGCCTCTACGACGCCGAATCCCTGATCAGCCGCTCCGCCGCCTTGACGGCCGCGACCGTGATGCTGGCCGGACTGTGGGCGACGTCCGAGAAAGCCCTTGAAACCTTGCTTCCCGCCATTATGGGGCAGGGGCAGGAAACGCTGGCGGGAATCATCAGCGCGGGCTTCGCGGTCGTTCTGGTCACTTCCATTCATGGGCGCGTGCGTCAATGGATCGAGAAGCGGTTTCAGCGCGGCGTCTATCGGCTGAAGGAGAAGCTTCCGGCGTTGCTGGACGTACTCTCGCCGCGAGTCGATACCGCCGTGCTCTGCGAAAAGGTGTTGAGCGACATCGTGCGCGACGTCAGGGCGACAAAGGCCGCCATCCTTCTTCGCGGCGGGAGCAATTTTTTAATCGCGGCGCAGCATCAAGTGGATGAGTTCGATGTTCGCGCCTGGCTCGAGGCGCAAAGTTCCGCTGAAACCATCGAAGAGGGCAGTGCGGACTCCATCTTCAAGGTCGCATTGCCGCTCGTCGATACCCTGAAGAACGAACCGATCGGCTGGCTGCTCGTCGGACCGAGGCCTGACGGGACAACGTGCAATCGCGATGAGAGAAACGCGTTAGCGGCTGTCGCTGCTCCGATCGCGCGCACGCTCGCCGCGGTTCAGGCTCGCGAAAATCGAGAAGGCCGGCTACTGGCGGGGCTCGCGGTTTTGGAGCAGCGCTTGTCGCTCCTGGAAACGCAGCTGCCGGCATTTCTCGAACGAGCGTGAGAAGCGGACAGTTTTCTCGATGAACCCACAACAAGAATGGTGAGGTCTGCAACAATGTCGCTCGAACAAATTTCTTATATCGCGCAGATCGCCGGTTCAGTCGGCGTCATTGTCTCTCTTGTGTTTGTCGGCCTGCAGGTGAGGCAAAACACGGCGGCGCTTTATCGCAATGAGCACAATTCCACCATGGAGCAATGGACTGTCATACGTTCGGCCATCGTCCAAAACCGCGATGTTGCGGAGCTCATGACTTCCGGCCTCAGCGGAGAACGCGCGCTCGATGCCGCCGATCAATTGCGCCTGGAGCAGTTTTTGCAGGAACATGCCTGGGCGAGCTTTCACATCTGGGATAGGACGCAACGCGGCGTCTTCGCGAAAGGGACCTTCGAGTTGACTGCAGGTCCGCTTCTGAGCGATGTGCTCACGACCAAGCGCGGCTCCGCCTGGTGGAACGGCGCCAAGAAGGCGGGTTTCATTCCGCAATTCGTCGCGGACGTCGACGCGGTGCTCGCCAAACATACCGAGCGGTCGTAGGATACGACACGCATTGCGTTGTTTCGATGCTTCTCCGACGCGCAGTCTTAATTGGCGAAGGGATTTATGTATGACGTCCCTCAATCCTCAATCTAATTTAATCTAATTTAGCCAATCGTATGCAGAGACAACGGTGCGATTTCTTGCGATTTGCCCGCTAACTAGGAGTGGCCACATCGATCAGGGGGCCGAACTGGTGGCATCATTGACGTCGAATTTGACGCCACCAAGTATCATGGTCACAGCTCCATTGCCCGAGGACATCGGCAAGTAGCAGGCTTCAAAATTGCGGTAAGACTTTTCTACATGCCAGAACGCTTTCCCACTCCGGAACAGCGGTTCGTGTGTCTCGAGAACCCTCGTCAGTATATAATTTATCATTGCCGCCGCATCTACAGGCATGCCGACCGTCGCGAATTGACCGATGTTGTTTTGTCCAACGAACCGAACAATATGTTCACCGACTAGGCGAATGACATATGGACCACCAACGCCTTCAGCGTTCCAGATCATCACGTCCGGCAATAGCGACTTAATCTCCGACGGCAGAATATCGGCTCGTGCTGGCACCACCTTTTTCGCACCGCGCTTACTCGACCAGTATTGCCAAAGGCGAATGAGATCAGGGTGGCGCGGAGATTCCATGAAAACTGGAAGCTGCTGGGATCCGTCGGCAGTATTCATTCTTTGTCTTCGTGATGAGTTTATCGGCTTCGAATTGAACGAACCTGATTCGCTTGGGCAGAACAAGTCCCATTCTTTCGGAATGTCCAATCTTGAGATCGTCGGGATTCAAGTTGCCTACCCAAGAATTCGAGTATCCCCTTCACCAACCAAAACTGTGCCATCTGAGCGAGGTTAACCACTGCGCAATAGCGCAGTTATCGATCTAGTCTCGCAAAACTCCCGATAGTTGAAGGTAAATACAATAACCACCCGGTCGGCATGCACACCATCGGACGCGAAGGGCAGGTAAAGGGCATCGTAATTCGGATAATAAACGCCGTTGATGCGGCCGCCTGGAGCGGTAAGCCTGATCGGCATTTGCTCGACACAGGCTCGCCGGTACAGCCAGATCAAGCCCTCAAGGTCGCTCGTCTTCATCCCGGCAAATGCTTCGCGGATGGTTTTGCCCGTGCCGTCGCCAAGAAAGTATTCGCATACGCGCGTGCCCACGAGTCGATAACGGAAGTCCACATAGTCGGGTAGCGGGTCAGCGAGGACGACCCAAGGCAGATGGGCTCCGATCTCTTTTGGCACAAAACTGTCGCTGAGTGGCAAAGCGCCTGCTCCTCGCTTCCGACGCCAATAGGTCAGAAAAAAGGCAAGTATCGGATTGTCTATGTCGTCGGGGTCTTCGACCAACCTCGCCTGATGGTCCGTGTCACCCAGCACTATTAACCGTTCAGACATGGTCTGGCGTCTCAAGCTGCCTTGAAGCGTCGCATGCTAGCGTTAAGAGCCCTTTAACCGACGCGGCCAAGCTTTGGACTTAATGCGCGCTGCCCGCGTTCGATCATTACAGCAGCCCGGCGCGTCATCCTGCTCCTCCTGCGTGCGCCCCACGCTTTGATCATTCAAGCCGGTCTATCGCGCTCGCCTTTCAGTCCATGGATCGATATCGGCGGCTCGTTCCCGCATGCGCTCGGCTATGCGATCATCGGAGCGGGAGCTGTACGAACAGGTGCTGAGCGACATCGCGCGCGATGTCAGGGCGACGAAGGCCGCTGTACTATTTGGGAGCGAGGACAGTTTTTTCATCGCGGCGCACCACGATGTGGATGAGCGCGATGTCCGCGCCCGGCTTGAGACACAAGACTCAGCGACAGCGCCTGAAGCCGAGGCCGCGGACTCCATTTTCAAAGTCGCGCTGCCGCTCGTCGATCCAATGAACGACGAACCGATCGGCTGGCTGCTTGTCGGGCCTAGGCCGGATGGCACGTCGTGCAATCGCGACGAACGAAACGCGCTCGCGTCTGTCGCCGCGCCGATCGCCCGCTCCCTAGCCGCGGTCCAGGCCCGCGAAATCGGCGAAGGCCGGCTCTTGGCCGGCCTCGCCGTTCTCGTGTCGAACTCTAGATCAGCGACACCGGTACTGCGAGGTCGCTCACGAAGGTGCCGAAGGATGCAAGGTCTGAAAGTGTCATGGAAATCCCCCCGTTTGGCCGAAACACCGCAGCCAAACTAGCAGACGATTCCGTGATTCCGGCAAGTGTCACTACCATCAGAACCCTACCGCTGCCGCCGTAAGGTGTGATAGTCAGGCGCCTTCGCGGACGTAGTTCTTCGTTTCCGTTGATGCGGCAGGGTGCAGAGAGAGTGGGATGGGGAATGAATTTGGTCACTCGCAATCTGACACGAGTGCTGCTTACCGCAGGAATTATCGCTTGCTCAGTATGTGGTGCGGCAGCCGAGACAGCTGAACCGACTGCGGCGGTGACTTCAGACAAAGACGCCTACATCATCATTGGCATCCGGCCTGAGAATGCCAAAGTCCTGATCGTTCGCGGCACCAACGAGGACGGACAGTTCAGTGTAGATGGTTGGGCAAAGCCTACGTTCGTGGACTATCCCAACGACGGCTACATTGTCGCAAAAGCAAAGCCAGGCGACTATGTCGGCATCGACTGGGTCTTTTGGGGTCACAGCAAAGGTTCGTTCTGGGGGACTATCTTTTACAATTGTAAGGGAAGTAAGACGCTGGTTTTCACAGTTCCTGCCGGCAAGGTGGTGTATCTCACAGACGTATACTTCACCCCGAACGGCTACGGTGCGTCAGTCAAATTTGGTGCATCGGATATCGAGACCGTGCGCGCATATCTGATGACGCACTATCCGTCACTTGCGGACAAGGTTGAGCAGGGACAATACGAGACGAAACCTGCAGACGGAATACAATGCCCAATGAGTACGCGGTAACTTCAAGAAAGGCGACCCGTCGAAGGGCTACCTAGCGGCCCCTTGCCCCATTCCACTACCGCCGTCTCCACAAGGTGTGATATTCAGGCGGCCTCGCGGGCGTAGTTCAATGGTAGAACGGCAGCTTCCCAAGCTGCATACGAGGGTTCGATTCCCTTCGCCCGCTCCAACTGGCCGAAAATAGCTCCGACGTTCTTCCGTCATGATCATCGAAGACCGGTTCGAGCCGATCGAACAGCGCAGCGTGCGCCGCTGGAGCAGGCTGCACTAGAAAACCACCCTCCCGCGGGAGGGTCGAAATTTGCGAAGAAAATTTCGGGGAGGATGTGGAGAGGGGAGACGGGTTAGCCCCGTCTTCCGCATCCCCCCAAAAATTTCTCCGCGTTGCTCCGAATTTTTCGACCCTCCCAAGGAAGGGTAGACTTAATCCTTAAGCGCCGCGCAAACGCCCCCCGATCAAACTCAACACAGGCAGCGACATCAGGAACGTCAGGTGATACCAGAGCGGCAGCTTGTTCCAGATCTGGTAGTGAATAAACGCGAAGATCGCCAAGAGTACCAGACCGGTCAGCAACGCCGTCCACGCCCGCTCTTTTGAGATCAGCGAAGCGAGATAGCCGCTGACAAGCGAGCTGACCGCACTCTCCGAAAGTCGCGCCGCCATCATCGGCACGGTGAACGCAAAAGTCATCGCCTTGTCGATGACGGCGTATTCCGGCCATGCGGTGCGCAGGCCCATATTGAGCAATGTGACGACAACGCCCCAAGCAATCACGCCCGCGACGATTCCCAGAATTTTCCTCAGCATGAATCCCCCCTGAATTGACGCTGCGAGTATAAATCAAGACCGACTGCATGCCGAACGCGAAAATATCAATCACCTCCCCACCCGCCTACGCTTCGCTTCGGCGTGGCAGGTGCGAACTCAAGGCACGCCGTAGCTTTAGCGAAGGCGGCAAGGGAGAGGTGATTTCGTTCAGCGTCCCTTGAACACCGGTTCGCGCTTTTCGACGAAGGCGCGGGCGGCTTCCTTGTGATCGTCGGTGGCCGCGCAGTGCACATGATGGGTCGCTTCCAGATCCATGCAGTCGTCCCAGGCGCCGTTGGCGGCGCGATTGAGATTTTCCTTCATGTAGCGATAGGCGACACGCGGGCCCGATGCGAGCCGGCGCGCGATCTCCATCGTCTTGGATTCGAGTGTGTTCGCCGGCACAACCCAATTCACCAGCCCAAGGCGTTCGGCCTCCTTCATGTCGATGCGGTCGCAGAGCAAATACATTTCGCGCGCCTTGGCGCTGCCCACGAGCTGCGAAAGAAAATAGGTGCCGCCGTAGTCGCCGGAGAATCCGACGCGGGCGAATGCGGTCGTCATCACGGCGTTCTCTGCGGCGATACGCAGATCGCAGGCGAGCGCGAGGGACAGACCGGCGCCGGCCGCGGCGCCGGGCAACGCGGCGATTGTCGGCTTGGGCATCCTGTGCAGGCGGCCCGAGGTCGCGCGCTGGCTGACGCGCTGCTGATGGATGCGGCTGTCGATATCGCGGCCCGCTCCCGGCGGTCCGACATCGGCGCCTTCGGCCATGCCTTTAACGTCGCCACCGGCGCAGAACGCGCCGCCCGCGCCCGTCAGTACAACGCAGCCGATGGTCGAATCCATCTCGCAACGCTCGAGCGTGCCGGCGAGCGCGCCCAGCATGGCCGAGGACAGCGCGTTGCGCCGCTCCGGCCGGTTCATGGTGAGGACGGCCACGCCGTTTTCGACGTCGGCCAGAAGATCGTTTGTCCCGGTATCCCATTTCGTCATGGCGAGCCTCCCGTGTTTAGGCAAACTTTGCATGGCGGGACGGGCAGCGCGAGTCCGGCTATAGTCTCACGGTCAAGGAGAGCGTCATGGTTGCGGCCGTTCACACGCACGCGAAGTTGAAAGTCGAGCAGGCCGCTGGGTCCGCCGGCGCCTATCTGACGGGCGTCGATCTCTCAAAGACGCTGGACGGCGAAGAAGTCGCCGGCATTCGCAAAGCGTTGCTCGATCATCTGGTCGTCGCGCTGCCCGATCAAACGATGTCGCTGGACGATCTGGAGCGCCTGACCGATCAACTCGGCGGCCGCGACGTGACGCCGTTCGTGAAACCCTTGCCAGACAGGCCCTATGTCATCCGCATTCTCAAAGAGCCGCATGAGAAGTTGAATTTCGCCAATGCCTGGCACACCGATCTGTCCTATCTGCCGGCGCCGCCGAGTTTCACGCTGCTTTACTGTCTTGAGGCACCGCCGCAGGGCGGCGACACGATCTGGGCCAATCAGTATATGGCCTACGACACGCTTTCGAAGGGCTTGCGCGAAACATTGCTGGGGCTCGATGCCGTGCATTCCGCCGGCATGGCCTATGGCGACGGCGGCTATCTCGACGGTGTGAAGCATCTGATGTCGACGCCGATCGAGCCATCGAAGGAAGCGCGCCGCGAAGAAATACATCCGGCCGTCATCGCCCATGCCGAAACCGGCAGGCCCGCGCTCTATCTCAATCCGGTCTACACCACCCGCATCGCCGGCTGGACGAACGCGGAATCGCAGAGCCTGCTCGGGCATCTCTACAAGCACAGCGTGAACGAGAATTTCACCTGGCGGCTCAAATGGGCGAAGGGCACGCTCGCCATCTGGGACAACCGCTCCACCCAGCACTTCGCCATGAACGACTACCACGGCTTCCGCCGCGAAATGGTGCGCACCAGCGTCAAAGGAAGCGTGCCCAAGCGGGCGGTGGGTTGAATCACCCCAAATCCGTCATCGCCCGCTTCATGCGGGCGACCCATTTTGTTTCTTGATGCGGAAAGATGGGTTGCCCGGACAACAAGCCGGGCAATGACGGAAGTGGAGTAAGTAACTTCAAAACAAACTCGCTCTAAGCGATCGGATCTTTGCAACGCGATCGTGGCCGCGATGGCGGCAGGCGTGACGGGTCGCCTTTGGGAAATGTCTGATATCGTGACGCTGATCGACGCGGCAAACCCGCCGAAGAAGCGCGGGCCTTACCGAAGGGTAGAAGTATGAAAAGCTGGAAGAAAGTGCTGATCGCGCTCGGTGCTGCAATCGGCGCAGCAGTAGTGCCTCTAATGCTTTATCCTGTCTTTGGCTGGTTCATGTGGATTTTTGTCTATCAAATGTGCGACTCCAACTGCGACGCTGCGAAAACCAACTTTCCCTTTTGGGTCGGCCTCGCAAGCATATCTCCAGCTTACTTTTCAGTGGGTGCGTTCATTGTCGCTAGCGTGATCGGCGCGGTTTGGGTTTCCCGCGAATAAATTTCAAACTGAGTCATTGCCCCCAAGTAACGCTAGTATGAACTCCCCCGTAGGGCGATTTCCGGCCCTTTCAAGGTTTAAGACCATGTTATTCCCGCATGGCGGCCTCAATTTGCGGTGCAGCAAATCGAGCCTATCTCCAACCCGTGACCGGGAGCGACGGCGCGCAACGAGGCGTCCCCCCGTCGAGAGAGCCGGTCATTTTTGGAGAGGCAAATGACTACGTATTCTGCAAGCGGCGAAGTGTACGGCACCAAGGTGCTCTACGCGGCCATGGTCATCGGTTCGGTGGTGGCCCTGCTTGCCGCAATCACCAACACCACCCCGTCGGCGCCAACTGTCGCCAAGGCGCCGGTGGAACAGACGACTGTTGCAGCCAACCCGTCCAGCGCGTCGTAAGGCGCGTCCGGGCCTGAGATCCCCGCGCATCCAGCGCTGCCCCCTAGCCAGGATTCGCGGGGATTTTCGGGAAAAATGTCGCTCGGAGGGGCGCTCGTCCCCGATGACGCAAGCCGGCCTTTAGGGTAACATAACCGTGATTTGCTAAGGGCTTGCCGGATCGGTCGCCCAACAGGCGGCGCCGGCGCCCAAGAGGGAAAAGGGTGCCATGGAAACTCCGATTCACGCCGCAAAAGAAGTCGACAAGGACGAAACCGTTCCGCGCATCATTGCCGCGATCGCCGGTGTCGTGATCTTGGCCGTTGTGGGGGTGGCTGTCGTTTACTCCGATTTCTGGTCGCCGCCTGCCACCACGCAAGCCCAAGCGCACAAGTAGCGCGGCTGGACCAAACGTTCAGGCCGCCACGGTTTCTTCCGCCGCGATTTCCTCGAGCGCCACGTCGTGACCCCACAGTTTTTCGACGTGGGCGAGCACGAGTTCCTTGGTGGCGTGATGCAGCGGCACGCCGCGATGCATGCGGTGTTCGAGATAAAGCTTGCGGTCGCTCTTTAGGTTAGCACCCACCACCTGAATGTTGGGATCGCTGTTGCCGACGTCGTATTGGCGCGCCAAGGCGGTGCGCACCCGGCGATACCCCGTATCGTTGTGAATGGCGGAGACTTTGACCGCCTCGTTATCGGCCTTGTCGAACAGTGCGAAGAGCCGGAAATCGCGCATCAGCTTGGGCGAGAGGAACTGCTCGATGAAGCTCTCGTCGCGGTAGTTCGCCCAGGCGTCCTTGAGCGTTCCCATCCAGTCGCCATTTCCGGCGAAGGCGGGAAACCAGTCGCGATCTTCCTGTGTCGGTTTCTCGCAGATGCGCTTGATGTCGGCCATCATGCCGAAGCCGAGCGCATAGGGATTGAGGCCGGAATAGCGCCGATCGTCGAATTCCGGCTGGAACACGACGCTGGTGTGACTGTGCAGGAATTCCAGCAGCGAGCCTTCGGTGATGAGCCCGCGCTCGTACATCAAGTTCATGATGGTGTGGTGCACGAAGGTGGCGCAACCTTCGTTCATCACTTTGGTCTGGCGCTGAGGATAGAAATACTGCGCCAGCGTGCGCACGATGCGCAGGATCTCGCGCTGCCAGGCTTTCAGCGTCGGCGAATACTTTTCCAGGAAATAGAGCAGGTTTTCTTCCGGCAGCTTCATCTCGCCCTCGAAATGCTCTTCGGGATCGATGGTGGGCTGGGCTTCGGGCGGCTCGATGCCCGCCGGCAGCGTCCGCCACAGCTCGTTATAGGCTTCCTCTTCGTATTCCGCGCGGCGGCGGCGCTTTTCCAGCACCCGCTCTTTGGTCGGCTTGGGCGGACGGCGATAGCGGAACACGCCCTGGTCCATCAGCGCGTGCGCGGAATCCAGAACGGCTTCGACTTCGTCGCGGCCGTGACGTTCCTCGCAAGCGGCGATGTATTTCTTGGCGAAATCGAGATAGTCGAGAATGCCTGCGGCATTGGTCCACTGCCGAAAAAGATAGTTGTTCTTGAAGAAGTGGTTGTGACCGAAGGCGGCGTGCGCCATCACCAGCGCCTGCATCGTCATGCTGTTTTCTTCGAGCAGATAGGAGATGCAGGGGCTCGAATTGATGACGATCTCGTAGGCCAGCGCCGAATAGCCGCGGCGGTACATCGTTTCTTCGCGGGCAAACATCTTGCCGAACGACCAGTGATTGTAGAGCAGCGGCATCGCCAGCGACGAATAGGCGTCCAACATCTGCTCGGACGAAATGATCTCGACCTGGTTGGGATAGACGTCGAGCTTCAGATCGCCCAGCGCGATGTCTTCAATCGCCTTGTAGGTCCGGTCCAGAACGGAAAAATCCCATTCGGCTTCGGTAAAGAGGAGAGAACTCACTTGTTCTTCCTTTCACCTCCCCCCTGCGGGGAGGTCGAAATTTGCAAAGCAAATTTCGGGTGGGGGGAAGCGTTGAAGAGTAGAACGCGTTCGGCACCTCCCCCCACCCGAAAAATCCTTCGCTGCGCTGTGGATTTTTCGACCTCCCCGCGAGGGGGAGGTGAAAGTGTGCTGAGCAGCGTCATGCGCTGGCCTCCGCTTTCTTAAACAGTTCGCGGAATACGGGAAAAATATCCGCCGGCTTGGAGATGCGCTTGGTGGCAAAATTGGGCCACAGCTCGGCGACCGTGCGATAGGCGCGCCACAGCTCGGCGCCGCTCTCTTCGTTGGCGAAGACTTCCATCTCACGCTCGTCGAGGATTTCGATATAGGCGTAGTACTGACAGAGCGGCATGAGGTCGCCGTTCAGCATCTCCACGCAGCGCCGCGCGTCGCCCGACTGGGTGTAGCCGTCGGAGGCCTGCGCCGCGTAGATGTTCCAGTCGGCCGTCGCGTAGCGCTCTTTCTGGATTTCCAGCATCTTGTCGAGCGCGGTGGAGACGATGGTGCCGCCCGATTGGCGCGAATAGAAGAACTCGTGCTCGTCCACTTCCTGCGCGTCATGGGTGTGGCGGATGAAAACCACATCGACTTTTTCATAGCGCCGCTTCAGGAAGAGGTGCAGCAGCATGTAGAAGCGCTTGGCGAGATCCTTTTCGCGCTCGCCCATCGAGCCCGACACATCCATCAGGCAGAACATCACCGCCTGGCTTGTCGGCACGGGCTGTTCGGTGAAGGAATTGAAGCGCACGTCGATGGGATCGACGAAGGCGATCCATTTGCGCTTGGCGTTGGCTTTGGCGATCTGTTCCTTCAGTGCGGAAATTCTGGCGCGCGTTTCTTCGGTCTCGGGCCGCTCCTGTTCGGCTTCGTCCAGCAGCGCCTGAAGGGCCTCGAGTTCGGAAAGCTTCGGCCGCTTCAGCGCCAGCCTGCGGCCGAAGGAGTTGCGCATGGTGCGCACGAGATTGATCTGGTTCGGCGAGCCGGCGGTCGAGAGCCCGGCGCGCTTCCACGTCTTGCTGGGCGTTTCCTTGAGGGTGGTGCGAACAAGGTTGGGCAATTCGAGGTCCTCGAAGAAGATGTCGAGGATCTCGTCCTGCGTCATGGTGAATTCGAAATCGTCCTCGCCTTCGCCTGAGTCCGATGCCTGCTTGCCGCGCTGGCCGTCTTCGCCGCTTTTGGGCTTCTTGATCTCGTCGCCCGGCACGAACTCCTTGTTGCCCGGCAGCACGAAATCCTGCTCGCCGGCGGTCTTGGGATCGAGGCGGAAGCGCGGCTCGCGCGTGCCCTTGGCCGAAATCTTGATCTTGCGCTCTTTGCCGAGGTCGGCGACCGCGGAATCTTTGAGCGACTTCTGCACCGCTTCGCGGATTTGCGCGCGCGCCCGGCGCAGGAAGCGCTGCCGATTGGCAAGGCTCTTGCCTTTGGGATTGAGACGCCGGTCGATGAAGTAGGTCATGATAACCCTTGCGTGCTTCGGGGCGCTGCTCTCGCAGCGCACCTCAGCATGACGGGCTCCGGTATCGTCATCCCGAGGTGCGAGCGAAGCGAGCCCCGAGGGACACTCACCCCGCCTTGTTGACGCGCATATACCACTCGACCAAGCGGCGCACCTGGCGCGGCGTATATCCGCGCGCCAGCATGCGCTTGATGAATTCGTTGTGCTTGGTCTGGGTGTCGGAGTCCTTCTTGGATTCGAAGCTGATGACCGGCAAAAGATCCTCGACCTGCGTGAACATCCGTTTCTCGATGACGCTGCGGATCTTCTCGTACGCCGTCCAGGCGGGGTTCTTGCCGTCATGCTGGGCGCGATAGCGCAGCGCGAACTTCACCACTTCGTTGCGGAAGTCCTTCGGATTGGCGATGCCCGCCGGCTTTTCGATCTTGGAAAGCTCGGTGTCGAGAGATTCGCGGTTCAGCAGCTGGCCGGTATCGGCGTCCTTGAAGTCCTGATCTTCGATCCAGGCGTCGGCATAGGCGATGTAGCGGTCGAACAGGTTCTGGCCGTATTCGCCGTAGGATTCCAGATACGCCTTCTGGATTTCCTTGCCGATGAATTCGGCGTAGCGCGGCGCCAGTTCGGCCTTGATGAATTCGAGATATTTCTTCTCGACGTCGTCGGGCATCTGCTCGCGCTTGATGGCCTGTTCCAGCACATACATCAGATGCACCGGGTCGGCGGCGACTTCGGTGTGGTCGTAGTTGAAGGTTTCCGACAACGCCTTGTAAGCAAAGCGGGTGGAAATGCCCGTCATGCCTTCGTCGATGCCAGCCGCGTCCTTGTATTCCTGCAGCGTCTTGGCTTTGGGATCGGTGTCCTTCAGCTTCTCGCCGTCATAGACGCGCATCTTGGAGATGAGATTGGAATTCTCGTGTTCCTTGAGCCGCGTCATGACGCAGAACTTGGCAAGCATCTCCAGCGTCTCGGGCGAAGTCGGCGCGGCGCCGAGATTGCTGGCGGTCAGGAGCTTCTTGTAGATCTGCGTCTCTTCAGTGACGCGCAGACAATACGGCACGGTCACCACGCTGATGCGGTCGAGGAAGGCTTCGTTGTTTTTGTTCGCTTTGAACACAGTCCATTCGGCTTCGTTGGAGTGCGCCAGGATCGTGCCGTTGAAGGGAATGGGCCCCAGCGTTTCGGTACCGATGTAGTTACCTTCCTGAGTCGCGGTCAAAAGCGGGTGGAGCACCTTGATCGGCGCCTTGAACATTTCCACGAATTCCAGAAGGCCCTGATTGGCGCGGCAGAGGCCTCCAGAGAACGAGTAAGCGTCTGGATCGTTCTGGCTGAAATGCTCGAGCTTCCTGATATCCACCTTGCCGGTCAGCGAGGAGATATCCTGGTTGTTCTCGTCGCCCGGTTCGGTTTTGGCGATGGCGATCTGGCGCAGCTTGGAAGGATAAAGACGCGCCACTTCGAATTTGGAGATGTCGCCGCCGAATTCGTCCAGCCGCTTGACCGCCCACGGGCTCATCACGCCGCCGACGCGGTGCTTCTCGATGCCGTATCTGTCGGCCAGCAAATTGGCGAGTTCTTCGGAGCGGAAAAGACCGAGCGGAGATTCGAAAACCGGGCTGATGGCGTCACCCGCCTTCAGCACGTAGATCGGATGCTTCTCCATCAACTCCTTGAGTCGTTCGGCAAGTGAAGATTTGCCGCCACCGACCGGACCAAGCAGGTAGAGAATCTGACGGCGCTCTTCGAGGCCTTGGGCGGCATGTTTGAAGTAGCCCACGATCCGCTCGATCGTGTCTTCCATGCCGTAGAAGCCTTCGAAGGCGCGATACATCTTGATGGTGCGGTTGAAGAAGATGCGTCCCAGACGCGCGTCGTGCGCGGTGTCGATGAATTCGGCTTCGCCGATCGCCGCTACCATCCGTTCGGAGGGGCTGGCGTAAAGCATCTTGTCGTCGCGAGCCGCGAGCAGCCAATCGCGCAAACTCATCGTCTCAAAACGTTCGCGCGAATAATCGCGGCTGAAGATGTCGAAGACGTCAAGCGTGCTCATCACTCACTCCTCGTGTGCCTTGCACACCCTCCACGATAAGACATCGTGACCCTCGTCAGGCGTGACAAGACTGGTGAACCCAGATGCACGGGAAAATTCTCTCACTACCCCGTGAAACAATCCTTAACCAAGCGGCTCCGTTCCCGAATCTCCAAGACCAAAACGCACGACTTCGCATTCGCGCCGCATACGGCACGAGTCATCTTTCCCCGATGTCTCCCTGTATCTCTCGCCGGCCGTGTCCGAACTCACGACGATCCTCAGCTCGGTCGATTTGCGCTAAGTGTAACTCCGTTCAGGGAAATTCCAAAGCGTCCGTTTCCCGTTCGCGCCTGCACATCCACAGTATTGCCATGATTGTTGCAGCAATGCGCCATGAATGCCGCGCACGGAAGTCGCAATCGGGGTCGAGGCTCCAAGTCCGGATTTTTCCGTACAGAGGAGTCGGTTATGGGGTTGATGCGCGGGTTAAGAGGCGCCGTCGCGGCGGTTAAGAACGGTTCAAAGGCGCGACTCGGCGCCTTTTTTGTTGCCGGCGCGGTCGCGCTGGGCTTTTTCGCCGCCGCCATCCCCTTGAGTGCCAAGCCGGCACCGGCGCTCTCCAGCAAGTTCGAGATCGAGCGCGAGCAGATCTACCGAGGCGAAACGCGCACGGTTTATGTGCTGGTGCATTTCGCCGCGCCCGAACTCGACATTCCGCAATCCAAACGCCCGCCGCTCAATCTGACCTTGGTGCTGGACCGCTCGGGTTCCATGGCGGACGCGGGCAAGATCGATTACCTGCGCCAGGCGGCCAAGATGGCGGTGCGTAGCCTGGGCGATCGCGACGCGATATCGGTCGTCGAATTCGACGACCAGATCACCACGATGTGGCCGGCCAGCCGGGCGCGCGACACCTCCGAGCTGCAGGCGATGATCGACGAGCTCGCGCCGCGCGGCTCGACCAATCTCGCCGGCGGTCTGGAACGCGGCATAGACGAGGCGAAGGCCGCCGACGAAAAGCTCGGCCTGCCGCACGACACGCTGGACCACGTGATTCTTCTCTCCGACGGTTTGGCCAACACCGGCATCACCGATCACGGCGCCATCGCCCGCATGGCCAATGACGCGCGAAACAGCGGTGTCAGGGTTTCCAGCATCGGCTTGGGCCGCGACTACGACGAAGATTTGATGCAAGCGATCGCCGAAAGCGGCGGTGGCAAATACTACTATGTCGAAAGCCCCGTGCAGCTGGCCCGCATCTTCGAAGAAGAGCTGAAATCGGCCTTTGCCACCCGGGCCCGTGACGTGCATCTCGCCTTCCACGGCAGCGGCGCGGTCGAGCGCGCCGAGTTGATCGGGTTCTCCTCCGCCGGCGGGCGCGATGTCTCGGCCGACTGGCCGGATTTCTACGCCGGGGAGACGCGCAGCGTCCTGCTCCGGCTGGAAGTCGATGCCAGAGCCGAGGGGCCGATTGACCTTGGCCGCTTCGATGTTGCCTGGCGCGATGCCGAAAGCGGCGCTTCCGGCACGCTCGATCTGCCCATCAGGGCCAATGTGACGAGCGACATGGCGCAGTCGGACAAGTCGCTGAATCGCAACGTATCGGTGGAAGCCGCGCTGGCGGAGAGCGAGCGCAGCATGGCCGACAACGTCAAGCTCTATGAAAAGGGCAAGACCGACGATGCTCGCAAGAACAACGCGGCGCTGATCCAGGACCTCAAGACCAGGAACGGCGTGCTGAAGGACGAGCGGATCAGCCGCAAGATCGAGGCGCTGGACGTCGAGGAAAACCAGATGGCGGTGGCCGCTGCGGCGCCCGAGCAGAAGGCGCAATATCTCAAGGCTACCAAGCAGCGCCTCTATCAGGCCAAGAGCGGCAAGCGCACCGGCTACGTGCTGCAGCCCGGCGACAAGGGCATGGAAGTCGAGCAGCTGCAGCGCTCGCTCGCCACTGCCGGCGTCTACAAGGGCAAGATCACCGGCGTTTACGATGCGCCGACTTCGGAAGCGGTGAAGAAATATCAGCAGAGCAAGGGGATCGATTCCGACGGCGTCGCCGGAGCCTCCACACAGCAGGCCTTGGGATTGTACTGAGCGATTGCACCGAAGACTACCCTCCCTCGGGAGGGTCGAAAAATCCATGAGCGGAGCGAGTGAATTTTTCGGGGAGGATGTGCAAGCGACGCGTGTCCTCCCCGAAATTTGCTCCGCAAATTTCGACCCTCCCGAGGGAGGGTCGAACCGGGCCGTTCGTCATCGGCGGCGCGGGATTGCTCTGGCTCGGCTGGCTTTACATCAGGCGCACTTAGCCGACGCAGATTTTTCTTGCCGAACGCGCGCGATTGCGCACAAGCTTGGCGCATGGACGAACCGGCAATCACCATCCGGCAAGCGGTTCTGGCCGACGCGGCACAGATCGCGCGGGTCTATATAGAGTCCTGGCACGACACCTACGCCGCCATTCTGCCCAAGCAGCTGTTGTGCGCGATGACGCCGCGCGGGCAGACGGCGCGCTGGCAAGCGGCTTTGCGCGCCAAATCGCGCGAACGCATCCTCGTGGCGCAATCCGGACGCAGGCTCGTCGGCATGACAAGCTTTGGTCCGTCGCGCGACAGCGATCTGGGCTTCGACGGCGAAGTCTATACGCTCTATGTCGATCCGCCCTATTTCGGATTTGGCATCGGGCGCGCGCTGCTTGAGGCCGCTTTCACAAATCTGGAAGCGAAAGGCTATTCCTCCTGCATCATCTGGGCGCACGCCAAGAACAATGCGCGGTTCTTCTATGAAGCGATGGGCGGAAAACTCATCGCCGAGCGCATGGCGCGGATGATGGGCGATGCCGTCCCCGAAACGGCCTTTGGCTGGCGCAAGCTTGCGCTCGCCGAACGCCAGCACCATGCGTGAAACGCCGGGCGCGGCCAAACCGTCGACGAAAAACGTCCCAAGAAACGTTGTTGTCGTTCTTCTCGATAGCCTCAATCGTCACATGATCGGCGCTTATGGCGGACGCGAGTTCGCCACACCCCATCTCGACCGTTTCGCGGCCCGCGCGATGCGCTTCACACGTCACTATGCGGCGTCGCTACCCTGCATCCCCGCGCGCCACGACATCCTGTGCGGCGCGTGGGATTTTCTGTGGCGGCCCTGGGGTTCGGTCGAGCTGTGGGAAGATGCAATTACCTGCCAGTTGCACAAAGAGGGCGTCGTCTCGCAGCTGATCAGCGATCACCCCCACCTCTTCGAAACCGGCGGAGAGAACTATCACGTCGATTTCACGGCGTGGGATTATCAGCGCGGCCATGAAGGCGATCCCTGGAAGACCAAAGCCGATCCGAGCTGGACCGGCGCCCCGATGTTCGGCCCCAAACGCGACTTGCCCTATGACCGCAGCCGCGGCTATTTCCGCGGCGAAGAGGATTTCCCGGGCCCGCGCACCATGCAGGCCGCGGCGCGCTGGATCGGCGAGAACGTGAATGCGCACCAGCGCTTCTTTCTCTTCATCGACGAATTCGATCCGCACGAGCCGTTCGATACGCCGGATGAGTACGCAAAACGCGCCGATCCTGATTGGGACGGGCCGGCGCTGATTTGGCCGCCTTATATGCAGGGTGCCGTCGCCAAAGGCGTCATCAGCGAGCGCGAAGGCAAGCACATCCGCGCCCGCTACGGCGCTAAGTTGATGATGATCGATCATTGGTTTGGCCGGGTGCTGGACGCGCTCGATGCGGCGAAGGCTTGGGACGATACGCTGGTGATCGTCACTACCGATCACGGTCACTATCTCGGCGAAAAGGATATCTGGGGCAAACCGGCCGTTCCGCTTTACGAAACGATCGCCCGCATTCCTTTGATGATCGCCGGCGGCGGGATTTCGGCAGGCAGCAACGACGCGCTCACCACGTCGGCCGATATTTTCGCGACGCTGGCGGATGTCTTCGGCGTCACCGGCAAGATTCGCCAGCGCACCCACGGCAAATCGTTGCTACCGCTGCTCGATGGCACGGCTTCATCCATCCGCGATTGGATTCTCGCCGGCGTCTGGGGACGCGAGGTGCATTATATCGACCGCGCGATGAAGTACGCCCGCGCGCCGGCTGCGAAGAATGCGCCGCTCTCCATGTGGTCGAACCGCTGGTCGACGATGCCGACGCATTTCCTCAGCCGCGACCGCGAAATGCCGCTGCCCGACGACCGCGCCATGCTCGCGAGAATGCCCGGCTCCAAAGTGCCGGTGATCTGCCAGATGTGGGACGAAAGCGATGCTGTTCCCTATTGGGCCTATGCGCGCTTCTCCGGCAATCATCTCTACGATCTCACCAACGACCCATCGGAGAACGAAAATCTCGCTGGCTCGGCGCGCGAACGTCACGCGGCGGAAGCGTTGCGGGCGGCGCTTAAATCAGTCGAAGCGCCGGAAGAGCAGTTCCAACGGTTGGGTCTCTAGAGCTGTCTTGTTTCTATGCAATCACAAACACACCGTCATGGCCGGGCTTGTCCCGGCCACCCAAGATCACGATGTCGAATTTCGCGTAAAAATGATTGGCACGGTGATCATGGGTGGTCGGCACCGGGGCCGGCCATGACGATTGTGGACAGGTAAACTGGATACAAATCGGCT
>JACQDN010000042.1 GCA_016201105.1 Pseudomonadota bacterium | reverse complement strand
TCTCCGAACTCAGGTCTTCAGGCTTCAAGCCTTCCCCGAGCAATTGATCCAAAATCTCAGGCGAAAAATCTGCAGGCATGTGAGTCTCCTATCAAAGGTAAACTCACAGAAACCTTCTTACACGGAGTTACTGACACCCTCGCTGATCCCGAACCGGCGACAAAGCTCGCTCAGATTCGCCTCAGCTTGCACGGCGAGCCTCGCAAACTCCTCGCGCTGATCCATGACTGACATCTCCCGCCAAGGCATGAGCCCCTCTCCTTTCCGATCTTTCCAGATCGGAAAGGTGACACCCATGTCCCCGAACGCCTGTCACCCATGTCTCCGGTCCGTACAGTGGGGAGGTCGGCGCTCGGCGCGCAGCGACGAGCCGCCGGGTGGGGGAAGTCGCTTGCACCGGTGAACTCACTGCCCCCACCCGCTGATGCTCGCTTCGCTCGCACAGCGACCTCCCCACCCGGCTTCGCTTTCGCTTCGCCGCGGCAATCGCTAGCTCAAGGCACGCCGTAGCTTTAGCGAAGGCGGCAAGGGGGAGGTGGATTGAGCTACGGCACCTTTGTATAGATCGTCGTCATCGCGGTGCCGCGGGGCATGGCTTTGACGGTTTTCATCGTGTTGCCCGCGCAGGTGTAGGTCATCGTGCTGTTTTTCACCGGCATCTTCGGCATCGCCATGGTCATCGTGCGGCCGTTCGGCTCTTCGATGTTGACCTTGCCCGAAGAACTCATCGTCACCGGGCAGATATTGAACTTGCCGGCGGCGGCGGACCATTTGCCGCTCGCCTGTATCGTCATGTTGCCGGTGCCGCGCATCGTGTCGCCTTTGGTCGCGGTGATCGTGGCGCTGCTGTGCACCACACCGGTCGAGAACGTGCCGTCGGCGCTCAGCGTGATTGTGTTGTTGCTGGCGGAGGTCTGCACTATAGGCGCACCCTTCATGTTTTGGCGCATCCATTCCTGAGGTCCGCCGCCGGTCATTTTCCAGGTGCCGACGAGGCAGCGGTCCACCGCTTGCACGCCGATGCAATCGGCCTCAGCGGCGGTCGCGAAGGTGGTGATGGCGAGGAGAGCCGGGATTAGAGAAGTGCCGCGCATGGAGTTGCTCCTGCTTGAGTGCGGAGGAGGAGTGAGCCAAGGAAATGAGATGTGTGCAAGGTGGCCCTACCCTCCCCTTGAGGGAGGGTCGAAATATTTTGCGAACAATGTGAGCGAAATATTTCGGGGAGGGGTCATGCCGTGCAGCCGAAATTGATCACTACCTCGAAATCTGTGCGCACCTTTGGAGAACTCGGCATGACCCCTCCCCGAAAAATCCTTCGGATTTTTCGACCCTCCCTCAAGGGGAGGGTAAAACTACAACGCGAACTTCCCGCTTTTGGCCCAGCCGCGGGGGGCGAGGCGGCCGGCTTGGGCGCGGGTGCCTTTCCAGTCTTTCAGTTCGGCCGCTTCGAACAGGCGATTGTTTTCGTCTTTCAAGCCGTCTTTCCAGATGAACACGGTCGCGTCGAGCAGAGCGCCGTCCTTGTAGCGTTGCAGATAGACACCCTGCCCGCGCGCCAGTTCCGGCACTTCGTTCAGCGCAAAGACGACGAGCTTGCGGTTCTCGCCGATGACGGCGACGGAATCGCCATCGACCGGCTTGCACACCGCCGCCTCGCCCGGCGTCTTCACGTTCATCACGCGCTTTCCCGAACGCGTCATGGCAACGGCTTCATCTTCGTTCGTCACGAAGCCGTGGCCGGTGGTGGCCGCCAGCAGCAGCTTGCGCCCCTCCTTGTGGGCGAACATCGTCACGATGTCGGCCTCGGGCGGAAGATCGATGAAGGAGCGGATGGCCTCGCCGTTGCCCCGCCCGCCCGGAAGCTTGGCGCAGTCGAGCGTGAAGAAACGCCCGTCGGTGGCAAACAGCATGAGCTTGTCGGTGGTCTCGGCATGCACCCAAAAGCGCTCGCGGTCGCCTTCGCGGTACTTGATGGAGTCGTTGGGTTCCTGATGGCCCTTGAAAGCGCGCATCCAGCCTTTGGCCGAGCACACCACCGTGATGGGCTCGCGCTCGACAAAATTCTCCAGCGCCGCGACTTCTTCGGCGATTGCTGGGGCTTGCGAGAACTGCGTGCGGCGTTTGCCGAGTTCGGTCTTGAGGCCGAACTTGGCGTCGATGGCTTTGACTTCCTCGATCAGTTTCTCGGATTTGAGCTTGTCGGAGCCGAGCAGTTTTTTGAGCACGCCCTGTTCCTTGGTGAGGCTTGCGTGCTCGCCCTTAATCTCCATCTCCTCGAGCTTGCGCAAGGACCGCAACCGCATGTTGAGGATAGCCTCGGCTTGCACGTCGCTGAGCCCGAATGCCTTCATCAGTTTGGGCTTGGGCTCGTCCTCGTTGCGGATGATCTTGATGACCTTGTCGAGATTGAGGTAGACGGCGAGATAGCCTTCCAGCACCTCTAGTCGCGTCGCGATCTTTTCCAGCCGATGCTTGGAGCGGCGCTCCAGCACGTCGCGGCGGTGATCGATGAAAGCCTGCAACGCTTCCTTCAGGCTCATCACCCGCGGCACGAGGCCCTTGTCGAGCACGTTCATGTTGAGGCTGAAGCGGGATTCCAGATCGGTCTGTCGGAAGAGCTGCTCCATCAGGATTTCCGCATCGACCGTGCGGCTCTTGGGCGTCAGCACGATGCGCACGTCTTCGGTGGATTCGTCGTGCACGTCGTCGAGCAACGGAAGCTTCTTCAGCTCCATCAGTTCGGCGATGCGTTCGATCAGCTTGGCCTTCTGCACGTTGTAGGGAATCTGGTCGACGACGATCTGATAGACGCCGCGCGCGCCTTCTTCCTTGAACCAGCGGGCCCGCACGCGAAAGCCGCCGCGGCCCGTCTTGTAGGCTTCCGCGATGCTGGCCGCGTCGTCGATGATCGTGCCGCCGGTGGGAAAATCCGGTCCGCGCACATGCTTGAGGATGGTGCGGTCTTGGGTGTTGGGGTTTTCGATCAGCGCGATGAGCGCGGCGCAAAGTTCGCCCAGATTGTGCGGCGGCACGTTGGTCGCCATGCCCACGGCAATGCCGCTGGAGCCGTTGGCGAGCAGATTGGGAAACGCCGCCGGCATGACGACGGGCTCTTCTTCCGCGCCGTCGTAGTTCGGTTTGAAATCCGTCGCGTTCTCGTCGAGCCCTTCGAGCAGCGTCTGCGCGATTTCGGTGAGACGCGCTTCGGTGTAGCGCTGGGCGGCGGCGTTGTCGCCGTCGATGTTGCCGAAATTGCCCTGCCCATCCACCAGCGGATAACGCGAGACGAAATCCTGCGCCAGGCGCACCAGTGCGTCATAGACCGCGAGCTCGCCGTGGGGATGATATTTGCCGATGGTGTCGCCGACCACGCGGGCGGATTTCTTGAAGCCGGTGGTGGGGCCGAGGCCCAGCGCGCGCATCGCCCACAGCACGCGGCGATGCACGGGCTTGAGCCCGTCGCGCGCATCGGGCAGTGCGCGCTGCGTGATGGTGGAAAGCGCGTAAGCGAGATAGCGCTCGCTCAGCGCCTGATCGAGCTGTTCGGGGCGGATGTCTTCTTTGATGTCGGGCATGGTTCGCAACTCTTGTTACCCCCAACCGTAGGGAGGTCGAAAAATCTGAGCACCGTTTCCACCCTCCCTTGGGAGGGTCGAAGAATTCGTGAGCGGAGCGAACGGATTTTTCGGGGAGGATCAGGAAAGTTGAGCTCTTCCCTTCCGCATCCTCCCCGAAGCGCTTCGCGCTTCGACCCTCCCAAGGGAGGGTGGTCCCTCAACCTGTTATCCCGATTCGCGTTCGGCGAGGGTTTCCAGGCGCAGGCGCGCGGGCGGCAGTTCCTTGCCGTGGGGGGCCAGCACGCGCTCGAGCAGGAAATGCGCCGTCAATTTCAAGCCGGCGGAAACATCGGCCAATGAAGGGGCGGCATTCTGCGTACCCAGCAGGAAAGGCGGCAGTTTCAGCATCCGGCCGGCGTACGGCGCACCCGCCTCACGGGAGACGGCGCGGCCGCTCCTGGGCGACACATATATAAGGTCATCGCTGGAGCCGGTCGCCGCGCAGCGGGTCAGATCGAGGCCGAAGCCGAGCTCGTCCAGCAGCCCCGCTTCCCAGCGCACATAGAGCGGACCCCACTCGGCAATGCCGTGGCCGGGCATGGCGGCGAGCAGGACTTCACCGGCATCGTAGACCGAGCCGTGCGGCTCGCGTTCGGGAAGCACCGCACCGGCCACGCTCGAGAACGCATTCAACCCGGCCAGCGCCGCGCGGTGTTCCATCATTTCGCCGGCACGCATCCGCGCCGGTTCGATCGCGAAAGAGCCCAGATGTTCGTTGAGCCGCGCCCGCCATACGACACGCAGCGTATTGCCCGGCCGCAACGCGGATTTGGACTTGCGCGAGGCGCCGCCGTGCACGAGGCCGAGATGGCGGCCGTGCTCTTTGGTCAGCGCTTCGAGAATGGCCGCGGTTTCGCCGTGCGGCTTCACCGAAAGGACAATCGCGTCGTCGGACCATTCCATGGCGCTACCATGTCATGGCCCGCGAATCTGGGCCACCCAGGGAACGCTTTCGCTATCCATAAAAACTCGTCATCACCCGCGAATGCGGGTGACCCATCTTTTTTTCTTTGAGAAAGATGGGTCGCCCGGACAAGCCGGGCGATGACGAATTGTTTTGTAGATCGAGAAATCCTCAACTGGGTGGCCCGCATTCGCGGGCCATGACACGTGGAGCTAGTTCTCGTCCTTGGGATACTCCAGCCCGATCTCCTTGTAGTGCTCGCGTTCCTCGGCCCATTTTTCGCGGACTTTCACGAACAGAAAGAGATGCACACGGCGGGCGAAGATGTCTTCCATCTCTTTGCGCGCGAGTTCGCCGATCTTTTTGATGGCCTGGCCGCCCTTGCCAAGCACGATACCCTTCTGGCCCTCGCGCTCGACGAAGATCACCTGGTCGATGCGCACCGAGCCGTCTTTGTTTTCCGTCCACTTCTCGGTCTCGATGGCGGCGGCGTAGGGCAGTTCGTCATGCAGGCGCAGATAGAGCTTTTCGCGGGTGATTTCGGCGGCCAGCAAGCGTGAGGGAATGTCGGCGGCCTGATCCTCGGGATAAAGCCAGGGGCCCGGCGGCATCCGCGCGGCCACCCATTTTGCCACGTCTTCGACGCCGTCGCCTTTCAGGGCGGAGATCAGGAACACTTCATCGAACACGCCGTCGGCGTTGAAGGCTTCCACCAGCGGCAGAAGGTCCGTGCGCTTCATGCCGTCGATCTTGTTGAGCAGCAGGGCCGCCTTCTTTTGGTTTTTCTTGAGGCCCTCGACGATGCGGTGGGTATCCTGCGCGCCGAGGCCTTTGGGCTGGGCGACGAAATCGGCGGCATCGACGATGAGCAAAATGGCATCGGCGTCATTGGCGCCGGCCCAGGCGGACTCCACCATGGCACGGTCGAGTTTGCGGCGCGGTTTGAAGATGCCCGGCGTATCGACGAACACGATCTGTACCTCGCCGCGGATGGCCACACCGCGCACCGGCATGCGCGTGGTCTGCACCTTGGGCGTGACGATGGAGACTTTGGATCCGACCAGCGCATTGACCAGCGTGGATTTGCCCGCATTCGGCGCGCCGATGACGGCGGCGAAGCCGCAGTGGGGGGAGCGCGTCTTGGGCTCGATCATAGAGACGGGATACCACCCTCCCCTTGAGGGAGGGTCGAAAAATCTTGAGCGCAGCGAAAGATTTTTCGGGGAGGGGTCATGTCGCGCCGTATGAGTTCATGGCTCTTGCACTCGTGCTTACCTTGAGGGGTCACGGCACGACCCCTCCCCGAAATTTGCTGCGCAAATTTCGACCCTCCCTCAAGGGGAGGGTCGGTTCTTACTACTCGTTCCACAGCTTCAATCTTTTCAGCAGTACCTTGGCGGCGGCTTGTTCGGCTTCGCGTTTGGAGCTGCCTTCGCCGATGGCGGAATCCTCGCCGGTGACGCTTACTTCCACCGAAAAGCGCGGTGCGTGGTCGGGGCCTTCGCGGCGGACTTGTTTGTAGACGGGTGCGTCGCGGGGGCCTCGCTTTCGGCCCTGCGCCCATTCCTGCAGCTGGGTCTTGGGATCGCGCATATCCGCGCCGAGCGCCTCGAACTGATCGCTCCAGAAGCGCTCGATGAATTGGCGCGCCGCCTCGTAGCCGCCGTCGAGATAGAGCGCGGCGATGATCGCTTCACAGGCGCCCGCCAGGATCACCGCTTTTTTGCGCCCGCCGCTTCCCTCTTCCGCGTTGGCCAGGATCAGATCTTCGGACAGGCCCGCGGCTTCGGCCGCGGCGGCGCAAGCTTCCTTGCGAGCGAGTGCGTTGAATTTGAGCGCGAGCACGCCTTCGGGCTCGAGGGGATAGAGCGCATGAAGCCTTTCGGCGAGCACCAGGCCAAGCACGCGGTCGCCGAGAAATTCCAGCCGCTCGTTGGAGCCCAAGGAATCGGCGCTCGCATGGGTGAGCGCGCGCCTCAGAAGAGCCGCATCCTTGAAGCCGTGGCCGAGACGCGTTTGCAGCGCGGACAAATCAGTCAATGACGGTGAACATCCGGTTGTAGCGGACTGCCCACGGCCACTTCCAGAATTCCCAGAAACGTGCGCTGCCATCGGTGGAGAAGAATATCAGCTCGGCCTTGCCGACCAAGTTTGCCTTGGGAACGTAGCCAACATCGCCGCGGCTGTCGTTGGAATTGTCGCGATTGTCGCCCATCATGAAGTAGTGATCGGCGGGCACGACATAGACGTCGGTGTTGTCGGCCGCGCCTTGAAAGCGGTCCAGCACCAGATAACTCTTCCCGTTCGGCAGCGTTTCGCGATAGCGCGGCACATTATGGGCGATGCCGTCGCTGGTTTCGACATAGTCGCCGACACGCACCTTCGGCACCGGCTTCTCGTTGATATAGAGCTGGCCGTTGAGCATCTGGACGCGGTCGCCCGGCAGGCCGATCACGCGCTTGATGTAGTCGGTGGAATTGTCCTGCGGGAATTTGAAGACGACGACGTCGCCGCGCGCGGGTTGCGAGCCGAAGACGCGGCCGGGGAACGGCACGATGCCGTAGGGAAACGAGTAGCGGCTGTAGCCGTAGGAATATTTCTCGACGAAGAGATAGTCGCCGATCAGAAGCGTGTCTTCCATCGAGCCCGAGGGAATGTTGAAGGGCTGGAACAAGAAGGTGCGGATGACGAGCGCGATGAGCAGCGCATAGACGATCGTCTTGATGGTTTCGATCCAGGATTCGCCTTCGGAGGATTTCTTCTTCGCCTTCAGCGGTTGCGCCGGTTGAGCAGCCTTGGGCGGCGAGGGTTTAGGCGGTGTCGGGGCGATGGCGGGTTGCGCAGGCGGCGGCGCTTGAACGTCGTGGGTGGCTTCGACCACAGCGGCAGCTTCCTCGGCCACCAGCGTTTCCGCCTTCTCGTCCCCAACGTGATCGGGGACAGGGTCGTCGACATGCGCGTCGGCCGAAGCCCTCGAGCCAACGGAAGATGGGCGCCCGCCGGTTTCGGCGGCCGTTTCGTCGATCTCCGGGCTGATTTCCGGGCTCAGGTCAGGCGTATCGGACATTCCATATTCCTTATGCCCGGAAGGAACCGGACGGGGGTGACAAGGTCAAGCCAGCGCGCCGCTTAATCATGACTTCCCAGCTTCCTGCGGCGGCTGGGCCACAGCGCTGATGATGACAATCGCCTGCGCCAGCGGAAAATCGTCAGTAATCGTCAGGTCAATGACGGCGATATGGCCCTTGGGGGTGATTTGCTCAAGGCGGCGTAGCGCACCATTCGTCAATTTCATAGTCGGCTTGCCGCCGGGAAGATTGATTACGCCCATGTCACGCCAGAACACGCCTTTGCGAAGCCCGGTGCCGAGCGCCTTGGAACAGGCCTCCTTGGCGGCGAAGCGCTTGGCATAGCTGGCGGCACGCTGGGCACGCTTGTCGGATTTCTGCTTTTCGACCTCGGTGAAAATGCGATCGAGAAAGCGATTCCCGAAACGCTCGATGCTGCGCTCGACGCGGCGGATGTCGATGAGATCGGAGCCGAGGCCTAAAATCATCCTTCGGGGCTCCGCTTCGCGGAGGCGAGTGGCGAATAGCGAGTAAGGAATAGGGAGATGAAACAGCTTTCACCTCCCCCTCGCGGGGAGGTCGAAAAATCCGTAGCGCAGCGAAGGATTTTTCGGGTGGGGGGAAGTGCCGGGTAGTGCGCTCTATTCTTCGACGCTTCCCCCCACCCGAAATTTGCATCGCAAATTTCGACCTCCCCGCGAGGGGGAGGTAAAAGATCCCTATTCGCTACTCGCCAGTCGCTATTCGCTTCGTTGCCCATCATGCCGCGCTCTCACTACGCGCCTCGTCCATCAGCGCGCGCATGCGGCGGATGGAGGCGTCGAGGCCGGAGAAGATCGCTTCGCCGATGAGGAAATGGCCGATGTTGAGTTCGCGGATTTCGCCAATGGCGGCGATGGGCCGAACGTTGTCATAGGTCAGGCCATGCCCTGCATGCACTTCCAGACCGAGGCGCGCGGCGGCGGCGGCGCTTTTGCGGGCCGCGTCCAGGTGCGACGCCACCGCCTTGGCGTCGCCCGCGATCACCGCTTCGCAATAGGCGCCAGTGCACAGCTCGACGACCGGGGCGCCGAGCGAGCGCGAGGCTTCGAGCTGGCGGATGTCCGGATCGACGAACATGGAGACGCGGATGCCCGCGTCTTTCAGGCGCTGCACATAGGGCTTCAGATGATTGTGCTGCCCCGCCGCATCGATGCCGCCTTCGGTGGTGCGCTCTTCGCGTTTCTCCGGCACCAGACAGCAGGCGTGCGGTTTGTGGCGGAGCGCGATCTCAAGCATCTCCTCCGTCGCCGCCATTTCGAGGTTGAGCGGGATCTTCAGTTCGCGCGCGAGATTGTCGATGTCGGAGTCGGAAATATGGCGACGATCTTCGCGCAGATGCGCCGTGATGCCGTCGGCGCCGGCCGCTGCCGCCAGCTTCGCCGCGCGCAAGGGATCGGGATAGGGCGCGCCGCGCGCGTTGCGGATGGTGGCCACATGATCGATGTTCACGCCAAGGCGCAGACGGTTCATCTCAGGCCAGCCCCCTGCTTCCCGGTTTGATGCCCTGTGTGCCCTTAAGATGCGGCGGGAGTTTGCTGGCCTCCCACGCCGGAAATCTCACGGTCGCGAGAGCCAAGAACTTCACGCCGAGCTTGGCCTTGCCGCCGGAACGATCGATCAGGCATGCGGCTGCTACCGGCTTGCCGCCCGCTTCGCGGATGGCGTCCAGACACTCGCGCGAGGAAAGACCGGTTGTGACGATGTCTTCCACCATCAGCACCGGCTGGTTCTTGGAAAGCGAAAAGCCGCGGCGCAGCTGAAACTTGCCATCCTGACGTTCGACATACATCGCGGGCAACCCGAGCTGACGGCCCATCTCATAGCCCGGCACGATGCCGCCGACGGCGGGCGAGACGATGGCAGTGAATTTCTGTTTCACGTCGGCGCGGACTTTTTCCGCCAGTGCCTTGCACAACTTGGCGGTGATCTTCGCGTTCTGAAACACCAGGGCCTTCTGCAGAAAGACGTCGGAATGCAATCCGCTCGAGAGGATGAAGTGGCCGCGCAGCAAAGCGCCGGCTTTTTCGAATTCTTTGAGAACTTGATCGGGAGCCATTTCCAAATTCCATTCTGCTTCGGGGCTCCCCCGGATCAAGTCCGGGGTCGGACCTCAGCATGACGCGGCCAGCGTCACCCTGAGGTGGCCGCGGTAGCGGCCCCCGAAGGGTCATTTGGCCCGCGCACGCGGTCGACCGATTCGACCACCGCGTTCACCCGTAGCGCGCCGATGATGTTCTGCAAATGCGCGACATCGCGCACCTCGATATCGATGCTGAACTCGAAGAACAGCGCGTTGCGGTTGGCAGTGTGCAGATTGAAGATGTTGCCGCCATTGGCGGCGATCACCGTCATCACCGCGGCGAGCGAGCCCGGCTCGTTCTTCACCCGCACCAGAATGCGCGCCACCGAAGCGTCCGTTTCCGCGGCATGGGTGCCCCAGGTCACGTCCAGCCAGTCGGCCATGCTGGATTGCGCGTTCTCCAGTTCGGCGCAGTCGATGGTGTGAATGACGACGCCCTCACCCGGGGTGACGAGGCCGACAATGCGATCTCCTGGCAGTGGGTGGCAGCACTGGCCGAGCTTGTAGGAAATGCCTTCCGTCAAGCCGCGGATGGAGATCTGCTTGCGCCCGCCCGCCGGCGCGTAGCCCGTCTTCTTGCGGGTGGGATCCTTCTTCAGTTCCGGAAAAACGGTTTCCAGCACTTCGTTGGCCCGCAGCGCGCCGCGGCCGACTTCGGCATAGACGTCTTCGGCTTTGGCCAGGCGCAGCTTCTTGGCCACCGCGTCGATGGCCTTGTCGGTCAATTCGTTGCGTTCGTCGGCGAAGGTCTTGGCCAGGATCTGGCGGCCGAACTTCACGTTCTCGTCGCGCTGGGCGTGTTTCAAGAAACGGCGGATTTCGGCGCGCGCCCGTCCCGTGACCACGAACTGCTCCCACAGCGGCGACGGCGTCGAACCTTTCTGCTTGATGATCTCGACCTGATCGCCGTTGCGCAGCGGAGTGTGCAGCGGCACGTGCACGCCGTTCACTTTCGCGCCGACCGTCTGATTGCCGAGATCGGTGTGCACCGTGTAGGCGAAATCGATCGGCGTCGCGCCGCGCGGCAACGAGATCAGCATGCCCTTGGGCGTAAAGCAGAAGACCTGATCCTGGTACATGTTGAGGCGCGAATGCTCGAGGAATTCCTCGGCGCTGTCGCCGCGTTCGAGCAGATCGACCATGTCGCGCAGCCAGGCGAGCGCGGCGTCGGTGCTTTCGCCTTCCACGTTTTCGCGATAGCGCCAATGCGCCGCCACACCGCGCTCGGCGATGTCGTGCATCTCCTGGGTGCGGATCTGTACTTCCACGCGCTGCTGCTCGGGGCCGATGACGGTGGTATGGATGGAGCGATAGCCGTTGGTCTTGGGATTGGAGATGAAATCCTTGAAGCGCTCCGGGATCATCCGCCAGGTGCCGTGCATGACGCCGAGCGCGCGATAGCAATCGTCCTGCGTCTTCACGATGACGCGGAAACCGAGCACGTCGGCGAGCTGCTCGAAATTGAGCTGCTTCTCTTTCAGTTTGCGCCAGATGGAATAGGGCCGCTTGGCGCGGCCATAGACCCAGGCATCGATGCCGTGTTCGGCGAGCTTGCGCTTGATCTCGATAGTGATGCGATCGATGCGGCTGCCGAGCGACTCCCCGAAGCGTTCCAGCCGGGTGACGATGGAACTGCGCGCATCGGGATCGAGCTCGGCGAAGGCGAGATCTTCGAGCTCCTCGCGCATGTTCTGCATGCCGATGCGCCCGGCCAGCGGAGCGTAGATGTCGAGGGTTTCCTGCGCGATGCGCCGGCGCTTCTCGGGCTTTTCGATGTAGCCGAGCGTGCGCATGTTGTGCAGGCGGTCGGCGAGCTTGACCAAGAGCACGCGGATGTCGTTCGACATCGCGAGCATGAGCTTGCGGAAATTCTCCGCCTGCTTTGTGCGCTCGGAGAAAAGCTCAAGTTGGGAGAGCTTGGTGACACCGTCGACGAGGCCCGCGATCTCGTCGCCGAAATTCTTCGTCACGTCGTCGATGGTGACGTAGGTGTCTTCCACCGTGTCGTGCAGCAGCGCGGTGACGATGGAGGGCACGTCGAGCTTCAGATCGGTGAGGATGGCCGCGACTTCGAGCGGGTGGGCGAAATAGGGATCGCCCGAAGCGCGGAACTGCTTGCCGTGCGCCGTCATGGCGTAGACATAGGCCTTGTTCAGCAAGCCCTCGTCGGCGTCCGGGTCATAGGCTTTGACGCGGTCGACCAGCTCGGTCTGGCGCATGAGCCGGCGCTTGGCGGCGGAGCGGGCGGGAACCGGCGTCGAGGCAGGCGTCAGCGGCGGCGCGCCAGGGTGAGTCTGGGCTTTCACCGCGCCTGGAGTTTTGGCGGGCTGCGTCGGAACGCTCATGATTGCTGGGCAATATATAGGAAATTCCGGGGGTTTTCGCCTGGATTTCCAGTGATTCCATAGGTCGCAGCGGCAGCGGCGGCTTCCAGAAGGGATTGGCACGCGGAGGCGCGGAGCCGCGGAGGTCTTAGCTCTCCACTAACCTCAATCATCCGTCATGGCCGGCCCCGTGCAGGACAAGCCCGGCCATGACGGTTTTGGAAGGTGAGAAACAATCAAAACTCCGCGGCTCCGCGCCTCCGCGTGAGAATTTCTTCGCTGCGTCGAAAGCAAAAAGCCGGGAGCTTTCGGTCCCGGCCTTTTGAATTGCATCGCGAACGCGACGATTACTCTTCGTAATCGCCTTCCGGTTCCGGCTGCGGTTCGGCGCGGCGCTGGGCCTCGGAAGTGAGCGCGCGCAGCAGCTCTTCCTCGGTAACCTGACGCTGATGGGAGTCCTCGCGCATATCCTCGTCGGGCGTCGCCTCCGGCTCGTCGACTTCGGCGTGCTTCTGCAGCGACTTGATGTATTCCTCTTTGACTTCGTCGGGCTTGAGCGCTTTGGCGGCAATCTCGCGCAGCGCCACGACCGGATTCTTGTCGCGGTCGCGGTCCACCAGCGTGTCGGCGCCGCCCGAAAGCTGCCGCGCGCGATAGCCCGCGATCAGCACCAGATCGAAGCGGTTAGGAATCTTGTCAACGCAATCTTCAACGGTAACCCGAGCCATCAATCCGTCCTTTATTCCATGATTCCAAAGGGATAGACGCGAAGCAGCCTTTCAACCTTCAGAAGGCGGGGGACATTATAGAAATGGAGGCGACAGGGCAAGGGAGCCCGGTTTTGGGTAGTGACGCAGTTTGAATTTCCGGCCTAATTCAGAAACAGCCGAGCGACTCAGGTAATCATGCTCAATTCGCACGCAACAAGGTGCCAATGGCCCCACGAATTCCGGTGCAACTTGCATTTCTCTAACGACAAAAACGGGGGAATTTGTGTCCCCGATTCCACCCTGGAGCCAAATTCAACCGTTGCGTTGTCGCCCGCGTAAATCGGCCGCGTGATGTAAGCTGAGCTACGATTCTTAGTGTCCACAAAGATCGGAGCAACACCAAGTTTCTTCCAAGGGCAATCCTCGGTGTATTTGCCGCCTCTCGGCCGATCCCAATCGGGGTAGAAGCGGGTGTCATAAGAATTCTTGCCCCAGTTCAGCTCTGCTTTACCTACCTCCACGATGATTTCGCAATCTTCGGCGGATGCATGTTCCACAACGCTTTTGTCACTCACCACATTGGTGTTGGAAGAGGGGCTGTGAATCGATTCAGTGCAAGCGAGCATCAAAATCGGTAGTACCGCAATGAGCCAGCAGCGCGTTCCATTTTGCATGACAATCACCCCGCAATCTTCCCCTGAGCGCCTTATGCTGCCTTCTTCTTATAAGAGCCGCGCTTCGCTATCGGCGCTTCTGAGCCGCGATCAATGCTGCCACGTCTGTCATATCCCAAACCCGATCAGTGACGCCAGCAGCCATCGCAGGGGTCACGCGAAGCGTCTTGTGAATGTGCAAGAATCCGGCGACGCCTTACATATTCACCAATGGCCGCGCACCTCAGCGACAATGGGCCGTTGTTCAATAAGGCAATATGTAAAGGTCGTTACGGCGACATGATACAGAATTCCCGATCTGAATAGAACGCGCGGTTCGACGCAAAGTTAAGTTTGGGAATTCTGTATACTGTCGACGTATCTTCTAGGCTTTGGACGCTTGAGGAATTGGTGGAGCAGACGTCAAAGTGATCCGTCCGGCAGCAATTCTCGCCGCTCTTAGCATCACCACAGGCGCGGCGGTTGCCGCGCCCCGGACCTTGCAAGAGGCCCTTCGGCTGACTCACCTGGTTGCCACACGTGGGCCGGTGCGACCGATTATCTTGGAGTCGTTCGACGGTATAGATCAGCGTTTTTGGCACTTCGAGCAATACAATACAGACCCACGAACACCGAGCGCACACTGGCGTTTCTTTGCTGTAAACAAGCAAACGGGTGACGTTTGGCAGACCGATGGGCAGTGCGTTCACGTATGGCCTCAACTGACCACAAAACAGTTTGCGAGGCTCAAAGGGGCACGTGCCGAGATGCCTTCGGACTGCGACGGACCACCGGGAGATTCAAATTAGGACACTACCCAATTTTGGGTAGTGACGCAGTTTGAATTATCTGAGCAGGAACACAAGAAGCAAGACCCAGAGCCCTAAGGCACCGCTCCCCCCCACGATCCCCGCCACCATAAAGACCATCGTGAACCAGTAGATCGCCTTCAATATCCATTTCGCATCTTTTTTGATCGGTGGCTGGCGGATTGTGCGCAAAAAAAGCCGCACGAGATGCACCATGAGCACAATCACTAAGGCAAAAGTGACCACCCAAATCAGAAGCTGGAGCCACATGGCGACTATGCTGCCTTCTTCCAATAGGGTCCGCGCTTAGAAGAAACGGGGTCACTCTGAGCTAACCCGGGTTTTCCGGACACTTCAAAACGGGACTATTGTGCCCGAGGAGGTGTCGAATGGGAAAGCGGCAAAGATTCAGCAAAGAGTTCAAGCTGGAAGCGGGTCGTTACGGCGACATGATACAGAATTCCCGATCTGAATAGAACGCGCGGTTCGACGCAAAGTTAAGTTTGGGAATTCTGTATACTGTCGACGTATCTTCATATTGCCTTATTGAACAACGGCCCATCGCCGCTGAGGTGCGCGGCCATTGTGAATACGTAAGGCGTCGCCGGAATACATTTTCAACTCCTTCACGCCGCTTTCCTCCACACACTCCGCAGCGGATTTCTCCGCGTTGTTCGCATGCTTCACAGGTACTATCAGCGTGTCCGACTTCTCCATGACTTGTCGCATCGGCTTCGGTTCATCACCTTCCCTTTGATGCCTCGGATAACTACCCGAGGCGGCATGGAGACCTCCCGGTTCCCCTGCAGAAAGCGTCGATGCATGCCAGGGTCTTCGACGACGCCGGATCGCGATCATCCTTGCAATGGCAGATGATCGCGTGTGGCCTTCTGCTACCATAACAGCATCGGCATCCGGGATAGGCGCTTTCGCCGCTCAATGGCTGGCCTGCATTATCCCCTGTCAACGCTTCGCCCTGCACCTCGCGATACAGCGCGCATGACTCGGGGTCAGTGTGGATCGCTCCTCCTTCACTGCAGCGGACTTGCACCGCCTACTTTCTGCCGGTCTCCCGGCGCACTATGGCGTCGCCAAATTCTGTCCTTTCGCGTCACCCCTGCTATGATGGCTGGAGTATCTGATAGGCTGTGGACGCTTGAGGAATTGGTGGAGCAGACTTCTAGATGAACTGGCGGTTCATTGTCAGCTTCTTGGTTTGGGTGCCAGCCGCAACGGCGGTAATCGCGTTGCTCTCCGCTGCTGTGTCTGGCTTTGAATTGGGAGACTGGCCGCGTGCCTATCACTTTATGTCCGACAGTGGCTGGGCGATCGTTGTTGCCCTTCTGGCTGCTTTGTTGCGGCATTACATCCCGCGCCAAAATTCAAATTAATGAAGAATCGAAGAATGAAGAAACCGGCGACGCCTTACATATTCACCAGTGGCCGCGCGCCTCAGCGACAATGGGCCGTTGTTCAATAAGGCAATAAGGCGTCGCCAAATTCTTGCAATATCAGAAAGCAAAGGCGCTTATCAACGCCTGCGGCCGGTGCCGGTGTCATGCGGTCGTAGCACCCTACCCCGCGTGTCAGGGCGACGCTGCTCCTGTCAGTGAATTCTTCGCTCGATCGGACGCCATTCCCCCGAGGTGCTGGTCCTTTGCTTTCTCCGCTGCAAAGCTCGCGTCGAGCAAGTCGACCATGGCTTCGTCGCGCCTGGCCGCGGTCAATCCGCCCATCACCACCGCGATGAGCCGGGTGCCGTCGCGTTCGGCTGTGCTGACCAGGTTGTATCCCGACGCATCGATGTAGCCGGTTTTGATGCCGTCCGCGCCCTGGTAGTTGCCGATCAGATTGTCATGCGTGTCGTAGCTGATGCCGCGCCACGCCAACTGTCTGGTGCGGAAATAGGGGAAATATTCGGGAAAATCGAAAACGAGATGGCGCGCGAGGATGACGAGGTCTTGCGCGGTCGTCTGCTGCAGGTCGTCCGGCAATCCCGTCGAGTTGTGATAAAACGTGTGCGTCATGCCAAGTTGGCGCGCTTTGGCGTTCATCAACTCGGCGAAATGCGATTCGGTTCCGCCCAAATTTTCCGATACCGCAACCGCCGCATCATTTGCCGAACACACGACAATGGCCTTGATGGCCGTCTCCACGGAAATCATATCGCCTTCGCGCAAGCGCAGGTGCGAGCGCGGCTGTGCGGCGGCGCTGGCAGATACCGGCAGAAGCGTCGCGAGCGCGATCTTTTTCTGGTGCAACTTCTCGAACAAGAGATAGAGGGTCATCATCTTGGTGAGCGACGCGGGATGACGCGGGCTCTCGGCATTGCGCGAATAGAGAACGTTTCCCGATTTGGCGTCGACCACAAGCGCGGCGTCCAATTCGGGATCGGTCAGCATGCGGTGATGACGATGATGGCGGGGGGTGCTCTGAGCGTCCGCCAATGTCGCCGCGGGCCCGAGCAGACAGGCCACGACCACGACCAGAATGTAGAGCGCGCGCACGCTGTTGTAAAAATATGGCGGCACGATACCGACTCGCTGCGCAATCCTGCGCGGTGAATCCGTGTCGCGTCGCTGCTTCGTTACTGCGGCGGTGTCAGGAACAGGATTTGCGGTTTGCCCATGACGCCCGCTTTGGTCATCGTGTCCATCAACTTCTTTGACGATGCGAACACTCTTGCCTTGGCGACGTCCGTCATGTTGCAGGCAATGACCACATCGTTGGCATTGTCCATCGAACGATGCACGCGGCAATTGGTGAGACCCGCCGCCGCGCGGTTCGACTGATCGGCATCGTACACGGCGCGCCACTTGGCATAGTCGGTGACCTCATGATGGACGATCATCGAGCCTACGCCCATGGTTTTTGCCGATCCCATCATCGTCTGAGACCCCATCATCGGCGACGGCGCGGCGATGGCGGCAGAACATACGAGCACAGCAGCTGTAGCGGCGATCAGTAAGCGCATTTGGTTCCCCCTCGGTTTGAAAAACAACGTATCGAAAATCATCAGTTCGCCAGGATAGCACAGTTTTCGACCGTTGCGGCGACGGCTTCATTCCCAACCGGCTCGCTCTAGGGTCCGGACTCAATTAAAGCCAGTATGCGACGAGGGCTGCGAGGTGGACAGCGGCGAGAAAATTGCTGGCGAGTTTGTCGTAGCGAGTGGCGATCCGGCGGAAATCCTTAAGCCTGCAGAAGCAGCGCTCGATGACG
>JACQDN010000041.1 GCA_016201105.1 Pseudomonadota bacterium | reverse complement strand
GCCGCTTCGGCGCTGTTGATCCCGCAGATTTTGACTTCGACGCTCATGGGGCGGGGGTTATCCCTCGCTCGGCACAAGGAGGCAACCCTCGTCGCAATATGGCGTTACCCGGCCAGCTCGGCGGCAATCGCTTTGGCTGCGGCGGCAGGGTCGGAGGCGGCAAAGATCGGCCGTCCGATCACCTGGATGTCGGCCCCGGCGCTTGCGGCTTCCCGCGGCGTCATCACCCGGCGCTGGTCGGCCATGTCAGATCCGGCCGGACGCACGCCCGGCGTCACGATGAGGAAATCCGCGCCGCAGGCTTTGCGCACCAGGCCAATCTCGAGCGGGCTGCAGACCACGCCGTCGAGCCCGGAGGCCTTTGCGAGTTTGGCGAGGCGCTCGACTTGCGACGTTGCCGGGCCCTTCTGTCCCACGCTCTCGATGTCGTTTTCATCCATGCTTGTCAGCACAGTCACGCCGATCACTTTTGCCCTGCCGCCGGCAGCTTCTTTGGCCGCGCGCATCATGGCTGCGCCGCCGGAGGCATGAATATTGAAGATCGACACGCCGAGCGCGGCAATCGCCGCGGACGCACCGGCAACCGTGTTCGGAATGTCATGAAATTTGGTGTCGGCAAAAACCGGTTTGCCGAGAGCAACGATCTCCCGTACGGCATCCGGACCGAGTGCAGTGATGAATTCCAGTCCCACTTTGTAGCCGCCGATATGCGGCGCCACGGCGTGCGCGACTGCGAGCGCTTTTTTCAAATCCGGCGTATCGAGGGCAACGAAGACGGGGTTTGGGAATCGACCGCTCATCGACGGGCGGTCTTAGAGCCACCCTTGGACCATGGCAAGAGGCGTTTCAGCGAACCCATCTTCAGCGGCAAAGTCTGTTTGGCGGTCTTGGCTGACTTTGGGGGCTTGCGCAGCCGGCTCAACGAACTGGCGATCCCGCCCAAGAGCACGCCGATCACCAGCACCAGAAAGAGAAGCACGAACAGCGGCACGTCGAAGGCGATGGCAGGCGCGGTTTGCGATGTGGGATCGAGACTGAAATGAATGTTTTGACGGTTCGCCACGGCGACAACCGCCGCGATCGCAGCTGCCGGAACACCTAAGACATAGGTGGAAAGCTTCACTCTGCGGCGCGCGTCACAGCAGCTGCTGGCGGACGTCCCGGAGTGCCGGAACTGTTGAGACGTTCGCGCAGTTCCTTGCCGGTGCGGAAGAACGGCGCGCGCTTCTCTTCCACGGAGACGGGCTCGCCGGTGCGCGGATTGCGCCCCATGCGCGATGGCCGCACTTTCACGGAGAAGGCTCCAAAGCCGCGCAATTCCACGCGATGACCTTTCGCCAGCGCTTTGCTGATTTCATCGAGCACAGTCGAGACGATCCGCTCCACATCGCGGTGGTAGAGATGCGGATAGCGTTGCGCGAGCTGCGCCACCAGTTCCGATTTGATCATTCCCCTGCCCCGCACTTTGGGACATCCCCCGCTTGGCCGGAATCGGCGACATGCCGAGTCTGGACAGGCCATTAACCTTGTCACCGGCCTTGGGGGCCGTCAATGGAGTCAAGGGGAAGCTACTGAATTCGCAATGGTTTTCCCCGGATTAAGTGTCCCGCCGGTCACGGGCGGTGGTTCCAATATCAGGCGGCGGCGGAGGCTGGAGCCTGATCGAGAGCCGGAATCTCGACCGAAACGGTCGTTCCGCGCCCTTCAGCGCTCTCGATATGCATGGCGCCTTTGTGCAATTCCGCCAGAGAACGGACCAAAGCAAGGCCAAGCCCGGTCCCGGTATGGGGCGAGCCTGCCTCATTTCTGAGCTGCACAAAGGGGTTGCCCAGCCGGTAGAGCTGGTCGGATGGAATGCCGATTCCGGTGTCGGAAACCGAAAGCACCATCTTTCCGCCGGCGAAGCGGACCCGCGCCGTCACCGCGCCGCCGGCCAGCGTAAATTTTACGGCATTCGACAGAAGATTGAGCAGCACCTGTTTCATCGCGCGCTTGTCGGCGGCGACTTTGAACTCGCGGGACGGCAGCTCGGTGCGAAGCGTCACGGCCGCTTGACGCGCTTGCTCGCTCATCATTGCCACGCAGTCGCGCACAATGGGAGAGATCAAGATCTCTTCACGCCGCAGCTCCAGCTTGCCTGCCTCGATCTTGGACATGTCCAGAACATCGTTGATGAGTTCGAGGAGGTGGCGGCCGGCGTCGCGGATTTTCCCGGAATAGTCGCGATAGCGCTCATGGCCGAGCGGACCGTACATCTGCTCGTGCATCATTTCGGAGAATCCGATGACGGCATTGAGCGGCGTGCGCAGCTCGTGACTCATGTTGGCAAGAAACATGGATTTGGTGCGGCTGGCCTGTTCGGCGGCGTCCTTGGCGACAAGCGCTTCCTCGCGCGAGTTCTCCGCTCCAGCCATGGCGTCGCTGAGCGACCGCTCGAGTTTGCGGCGCTGTTCCAGCACCGCGCCCACCAGCACCACGGTGAAGGCGGTCACCGCGACAAAGATTTGAATGATGGAGATTTTGGTGCGCAGCTCGTGTCCCGCAAGTCCGGTGGAGCCCGAGCCGAAGAAAACGCTCAAGAGCATGAAGACTCCCACAAGCAGGAGACCGAGCGTGCCGCCCGCGAAGCCGCGCTGGAACGTCATCAACACGACCGCCGGAAAGAACAGAAACGCCAGCGGATAGCTCTTCAGCCAGAAATTCAACGCCATCGTCGCAATGACAACCGAAAGCGACGCCACGGTGATCAACCAGGTCTCGCGTGCAAACATTTCGCGAACGTCGCGGGCATGAACCGTCATCAGCGGCGGCACGAAGATGACCAGGCCCAGCGCGTCCGCCGCAAACCAATTGCTGGCCATTTGCCCAAAATCCGCTCCGTCGAGGACATAAAAATAGGATGCGGACAGTATCGCCGATATCGCCGGCGCCGGCAGGGCGGCCAACGCATAGAACACGAGCAAGGTTCTGGGCTGCGCAAAGTCGCGGTCGAGCCTCATCATCCGCAACGGGATCGCCACCACGAGGATTTCGACGACATTGCAAAGCGTGAGGACGACTGCAGTCAAAGCCAGGTCCTGCGTCGCCAAATCGGCGGTGATATTGGCCGCGGCAAAGGCTACGAGCAACGCCGGCCAATTGCGGCGGGGATGATGGAGCAGGAATGCCAAAGTAATGGCGTTGGAAAGCCAGATGGCGGCAATGCGCCCCGTGGCCCACGTCAGTTCAATAGCGCCGTAAGTCGACAGCGAGACGAACGCGAACAGGCAGACCGACGCAAACAGGGGCGACCATGTCCCCTGTTCTCGGTCTTGCACGAAGCTCAGCGAATTCATGAATTCTTTACGCCGTGACGCCCGCGCAAGCCGCCGGCGGGTTTCCCTCAGGAGGGAAGCTACGAAGACGGGTCTAATTCCCGGTTAATAAGGCGGCGTCCTATTCATTTTCCCGCCGCGGGACTCGTGAAAATCCGTTGCTGTACAACGGCGATCATCACGCAATGACGAGGGAATGGGCGATCCGCAAGTTTCGCAAGACATTGCAGGCGCATAGAGCGGCAGGCGTCCGTCACCTTCTCGACCTTGGTAGTCGGCGTCCTCACGGCCGTTGTGGGCGCAGGGTGGCCTGTCGCCTTGGTGCTGCGGTTGAGGCGGCGCCCGCCCCTGATCCGCCAACAAAAAGCGCGCGGCGTGAGCCGCGCGCTTTCTGATTGAGCTCCGAGATTATCGAAGGAGCGAGGCCGAGGGTTATTCCTCGTCGTTCTCGCCGTCCTCGTCCTTCTTCTTGGTCTTCTTGGTGCTGCGCTTGAGTGCTGCACCCAGAATGTCGCCCAGCGACGCGCCGGAGTCGGAGGAGCCGTACTGCGCCACGGCTTCCTTTTCTTCCGCCACCTCGCGTGCCTTGATCGAAAGACTGACCTTGCGGCTCGACTTGTCGATGGCGGTGATCATCGCATCGACCTTATTGCCGACCTGGAACCGCTCGGGGCGCTGCTCGTTGCGGTCGCGGGACAGATCCGCTCGGCGGATGAACGCCTTCACGCCATCGGCAAGGCTGACTTCGATGCCGCCGTCATTCACTTCCGTGACGGTGACGGTGACGGTTTGGTTCTTCTTCAGGGCCCCGCCGCCCGCGCCGGCAGTTTCCATCGGGTCCTTGCCAAGCTGCTTGATGCCGAGGCTGACGCGCTCTTTTTCCGCGTCGACATCGAGCACCTTCGCCTTCACAACCTGGCCTTTTTCATAAGTCTTGACCGCTTCGTCGCCGGACTTGTCCCACGACAGATCCGAGAGATGCACCATGCCGTCGATATCGCTGTCGAGGCCGACGAACAGGCCGAATTCGGTGATCGACTTGATCTCGCCTTCGATGGTCGAACCCACGGGATGGTTCTTGGAGAATGCTTCCCAGGGATTGTCCTGCGTCTGCTTGAGGCCGAGCGAAATGCGGCGCTTGTTGGAATCAACTTCCAGCACCTGCACTTCCACGTCGGTGCCCGGCGTGACGATCTTGGACGGCGCCACGTTTTTCTTGACCCACGACATTTCGGAGACGTGCACGAGACCTTCGACGCCCGGCTCCAGCTCTACGAAGGCACCGTAATCCGTGACGTTGGTGACCTTGCCGGTGAACCGCGCGCCTACCGGATATTTCGCGCCCACGCCTTCCCACGGATCGGTCTGCAGCTGCTTCATGCCCAGCGAAATACGCTGCGTGTCCTGATTGATCTTGATGATCTGCACAGTGACGGTCTGGCCCACGTTGAGGACTTCCGTGGGATGGCTCACGCGGCGCCAGGCGATATCGGTGACGTGCAGCAATCCGTCGACGCCGCCCAGATCCACGAACGCACCGTAATCGGTGATGTTCTTGACTACGCCTTCGATCACCTGCTTTTCCTGCAAGCTGGCGACGAGTGAGGTGCGCTCTTCGGCGCGTCGCTCTTCGAGCACGGCGCGGCGGGACACCACGATGTTGCCGCGGCGGCGATCCATCTTGAGAATCTGGAAATCGACCGGCTGGTTCATCAGCGGGCCGACATCGCGCATCGGGCGAACATCGACCTGCGAGCCCGGAAGGAAGGCGACAGCGCCATCGAGATCGACGGTGAACCCGCCCTTCACGCGTCCGAAGATCACGCCCTTCACGCGCGTCTGGTCATTGAACGCTTTTTCCAGACGGATCCAGCTTTCCTCGCGGCGAGCCTTGTCGCGGCTGAGCACGGCATCGCCCATCGCGTTCTCGACACGTTCGAGGTAGACCTCGACCTCATCGCCAAGCTGCACATTGTGCGGCACGCCGGGCATGCCGAATTCCTTCAGCGCCACGCGGCCTTCCGTTTTCAAACCGACATCGACGACGGCATAGTCGTTTTCAATGGCGACGATTTTGCCCTTGATCACCGAACCTTCGGCGGGCGAGCGGGTTTCGAAACTTGCTTCCAGCATCGCCGCGAAATCTTCGCGGCTGGGTGCGGCAATGGATTGCGTTTTCTCTGCTGTGGCAGCGCGTGCCATGTATTCCCTCATTCAAAAAAATTGTGCCGGCCGCTTTGGGCGGCGGTCTTCCACGCGGGTTCAGTCCGCGTAGCGGATGGATTGGTTGGATGAACGGGCCAGCTCCGAAGTGGCGCCGCCGGGTCTCCTTTACCCCTGTGGCAGCGCCTTGAGCGCCCCCTCGATCTTCGGTTTGACGAGAGCGAGGGCGGCCGCGAACGCGGCGTCTATATCCAAATCGGAGGTATCGAGCAAGAAGACATCCGGCGCGGGCTTGAGCGGCGAGATGGGGCGCGATTTATCGGCCAAATCGCGGGCTTTGAGTTCTGCCAGGATATGAGCCTCGTCGCCGCCCTGATCGAGGCTTTCCAGCTCCAGCCATCGCCTATGTGCACGGACCTCGGGCTTTGCGTCCACGAACAGTTTCGCCGTCGCCATCGGGCAAATGACCGTGCCGATGTCGCGGCCGTCCATCACGGCGCCCGGGCTTTCGCCGGGCGGGTGGGCGAGGAACTCGCGCTGGAAATTCAGCAACGCCGCGCGTACCGCAGGTACGGCTGCCACCAGCGAGGCCGCTTGACCCATTTCGGCCGTGCGGATTTTAGGGTCGTTCGCCATGGAAAGATCGATGGCATGCGCCCCGCGCTCCGCGTCGCTCGCGCTCGCTGGGTTGCCGCCTGCTTCGATCACGGCAAGCGCGGTCAACCGATAGAGCGATCCAGAGTCCAGATGCGCAAAACCGAAATGATGCGCGAGCCTCTTCGCCAGCGTACCCTTGCCAGAGGCCGCCGTCCCGTCGACTGTGATGACGATGGGATTGCTCATTTATTCGGCACCTTAAAATCTGCGCCCAAGTTGCGCATGAGTGTTTCGAATTCCGGAAAACTGGTAGCGATCATCGAGACGTCATCCACGCTCACGCGTTCTTTTGCCGCTAAACCGCAGACGAGGAAAGACATCGCAATGCGGTGATCCATGTGGGTGGCGATGCGCGCGCCGCCGGAGATGTCGCCGGGACGTCCCTCGACAATCATGCCGTCCGCCAATTCTTCCACGTTTGCGCCGCAGGCCTTCAATCCGGCCACAATGGCGGCAAGGCGATCACTCTCCTTCACCCGCAATTCTTCCAGCCCGCGCATGACGGTGCGGCCTTCGGCGAACGCCGCCGCGATTGCGAGAATGGGATATTCGTCGATCATCGAGGGCGCGCGTTCGGCGGGAACTTCGACGCCACGCAGCGACGATGCGCGCACCACGAGGTCGCCGACCTCTTCGCCTCCGCTTTCGCGCACCTTCGCGATTTCGATCGCCGCCCCCATCTCCTTAAGCGTTTCGAACAATCCGGTGCGTCGGGAGTTGAGCAGCACAGCGGGAATAACAATCTCAGAACCCGGCACGAGCAAAGCCGCCACCAGAGGAAACGCCGCGGATGACGGATCGCGCGGCACGTCCACGTTCGCAGCCTTGAGCTCGACTTCGCCCAGCACGCTCACCGTTTCGCCGCCGCCTTTCAACGGCTCGACGGATATTTCCGCGCCGAACGCCTTCAGCATCTTCTCGGTATGATCGCGTGTCAGCGCGCGCTGAGTGATGCGCGAGCGTCCCGCCGCATTGAGGGCCGCCAGCAGCAAAGCGGATTTCACCTGTGCCGAGGCGACCGTCACCTCGTGTTCGATCGCCAGTGCATCCTGCGGCCCCCGGATGGTGACGGGCATCAGACCGCCCTCGCGTGCCGTCCATTCCGCGCCGAATTTGGAAAGCGGTTCGAGCACGCGGCCCATGGGCCGTTTGCGCAACGATTCGTCGCCCGTGAAAACGGCCGTGATCGGCGTCGTTGCCATGGCGCCCATCACCAGGCGCGAGCCGGTTCCGGAGTTGCCGAAATCAAGCACGTCCTTCGGCTCGTCAAATCCACCGACACCTCTGCCCCATACACGCCAGTCGCCTGCGGCATCACGAACCACCTCGGCGCCGAACGCGCGCATGGCGGCGGCCGTGTTGAGCACGTCTTCTGCTTCGAGAAGGCCCGAAATCTTTGTTTCCCCCACGGCCAAAGCGCCCAGGATGAGGGCCCTGTGGGAGATCGATTTGTCGCCCGGCCCGGCGGCGATGCCGCAAAGAGGCCCGGAACGGCGTGCGGCTAGCGGGCGTTTCATTTCGCCGGGCTTCATCAAGGTCCTTTTTGGGGTCTAGCCGGATGCTTGGCCGGGTGCTTTACAGGCCGGGGCAACCGTGGCAAACGACCCGACTTTCTTAAACCACTTCACGCGGGAACCATGACTTTGGTCAAGGCGGATCTAGGAATTAAGCGCGTATGCCCATCTTGCGGCGCGCGGTTCTACGACCTTCAGAAGCGTCCTATCGAATGTCCGAAGTGCCAATTCGCCTTCGAGCCGGAGTCGCTCTACAAGCAGCGCCGTCCGCGCCAGCCTGAGCCGGCCGTCGCGCAGCCGGTGCCGGTGCGCGAAGAGGATGAGGAAACGGAAGACGAGAACGAGGACGCTGAGACCGAGGAGGTCGAAGAAGAGGAAGCGGCCGTCGTCGAGGAAGCGCCTCTGGTGATCGCCAACGCGGACGGCGAAGAAGAAGAGGCCGAAGAAGAGACCGTCGAGGAAGAAGCCGAGGAAGCAGGCATGTCGGTGGTGGACGCCGAGGCCGAAGAGATTGAAGACATCGAAGAAGACGTCGGCGATGAAGACGAAGAAGAAGACGGGCTTCTGGAACAAGTCGAAGAGGACGGCGACGATGTCACCGGTATCATCGATGCCGATATTGAAAAGGACGAGCGTTAAAGTTTAGTGATCTGCGCGGCGCCCACACCGCGCGTCACCGGTATGGGGCCATAGCTCAGCTGGGAGAGCGCCTGCATGGCATGCAGGAGGTCAGCGGTTCGATCCCGCTTGGCTCCACCAGCCTTCGCTCCCGCTCCGCGGGAGCTACGGCTCGGCAAGCCCGACGATTATCCTCTAGCAGACATGCAAGGCTCGATTTCGCGAGCGGGAGCGAAGGCTGCCGCGCCGTAGCCCGAAGGGCGAAGGCGGGCTGTTGAAAGCTAAGGCACCCCCGCTCCGCGGGAGCTACGGCTCGGCAAGCCCGACGATTATCCTCTAGAGCAATTTTGGAATGAGCTGACTCGGGACGGATTCCCAAAGTTGGCTTGATAAGCGAGTCTCGGATCGAAGCTGATTCGGGAGGCGCGGATGGCGCGAGCCTATTCCCAGGATTTG
>JACQDN010000037.1 GCA_016201105.1 Pseudomonadota bacterium | reverse complement strand
GGTGTATCGCGCGCAATGATAATGGTGGCGGCGGGAACGGGCGTGGCGACGGGCTTCGCGTCTTGCTGGGACATGGTTTCCTCTTTGCACAAAGCCTAGCGCGTAAATAGGGTAGCCGCCACGCTGGCCGCGGTGACGCACGCCAACGTCGCGAAGAACCCCACCGATCCGAAGAGCGTCACCGCCCAGCCCGTGATCAGCGGCCCCGCGATCGAGCCCAAACCGAACAGCAAAACCAATCCTGCCGCAGCGGCAATGCGCATTTGCGGCTGGATCGCGTCGTTGGTTTTCGCGACCGACAAGCCGTAGAGCGGAAAGATCAGCCCGCCCGCCAAAGCCGAAGCGACGACTTTCATCGTCATGCTTTCGCTTTCGGTCCAGATCCCGAACAGCGATGCGAGCAGGCCCGCCGCACAGAGCAATCCGAGCGCGGCGCGGCGCCCGACGGCATCCGACAACCAACCGAGCGGAAATTGCAGCACCGCGCCCGTCGCCATGGCAACAGCCATGAATAGTGCAACGCCGTTGACATCGAACCCTTCGCGCTGGGCATAGACCGGACCGAACGTGAAGAACACGCTCCACGACACGCCGGCGAGCACGGTGGCGATGGCGCCGAGCGGCGAGGCGCGAAACAGGCCGATCAACCCGAACGGCTCCGGCGGCGCATGATGCGGCGCGTCACCTTTCATGCTGACAATCGGCACGGCGCTGGCCACGAAGATCGCCGCCGACAACACGAACAGCGACATGGTTTTGGGATCGCCCAGGGTCAGCAATCCCTGCGCCGCGGTCATGCCCGTCATCTGCAACACCATGTAGAGGCTGAAGACGCGCCCGCGCACGCGATTTTCGGCGCGCTCGTTGATCCAGCTTTCCAGCGCCACGTAGGTGCAGGAGAGCGCAACTCCGTCGAGCGCGCGCAGCAGCGTCCAGGCGACGGGCGTCACAATAAGTCCGTGCAACACGATGATGAGCGCGGCGACGGCGACCGTCAGGCCCACCGTCGTCACATGACCCAAGCGGCGAATGATGTGCGGACTGATGATGGGGCCGGAGGAATAGCCCACATAATAACCGGCCATGATGATGCCGATGCTCCAGGCCGGAAATGCTTCGAGCCCGCTGCGCAGGCTGAGCAGATCGGTCTGCAGGCCGTTGGCGGCCTGGATGATGCCGCCGGCCACGATGACCACCCACACGGACGCGAGCGCGATGCGCATGTTGTTTTTTTCCGAATCCCCGCGACGTGATTAGACGCCAATGGAACCGGGAGCAATCGTCGCAGCGATCGCGTCGTTACCAATTAGTTCGGCTTGTCGCTTTTCCGACCGTCCGGCGAAAGCGAGGCGAGCACATTCAGAACGCTCGACGTCAGCGCCATGGGCTGGCGCGGCAATCCGGCCATGCTCGCCAGATTGATATCGCTTACGCCCAGACTGGATGCGAGTTCATAAGCCATCCAATTGTCCGGCAAGACGTCGGTGCCACTCATCGCAAATGGTTTTTGCGCCGCCTTGGCGGGTGCGTTCGCGCTTTTGACGGACGCGGTGATCTTGTCGCCCAATGGCTGCTTCAGCGCCCAGTCGTAAACTTCCCGCACCGTCTTGGCCGTGCCGTCGCGGTGATAGAAGACGTTCTTGTTGGCGCTCGCGGCTTTGGGAAACGCATCGGCCGCCGAAAGCTGCGGCTGGGAATTGCTCAGCTGGATCAGCCGGCAGGCGGCATCGGGGCCCAGGAAGTGCGCGGCATAGAGTTCGCCGTTGCACACGCTGCGCCCGAGCGTGCCTTCGAGCGACGATTTGGTTGCGTTGGCGTACTCGCCTTCCATCAACGCCGACACTTTGGGATCGCTACGCAAGGCAAGAATTGCCGAGCGGTCGGCAGGGCTCGCCGCCTGATAGCGGCCGTCAGCGGTCTGCTGGATAGCATTTGCATAGGAGCTGAGGCCGTATTTGGCGCCGTGCTGCTTGATCATGCCGAGCCAGGTTTGTTCGACGAATTGGAACAGGCCCGCGGCGCTGGAAGTCGTTGCCTGGGCTTGGTTTTTCAGCCCGGACTCGCGGGTGGCGGTGCTCAGGAGATAGCCAAAATCCGAGCCCGTGACGTCGCTCGCCTGGTGCAAGGCGGCGAGGATATCGGACCGGTTCGTCGTAGCGCTGGTGATGGCTTCTGCCAACATGGCGCGGGGCCTTTCGTGCTTCTGCTGCCCTGATAGAGGCAACCCCCGTGCCAGTTTTTCGGGCGACTAGAGGCCGGCCTTCAGCTTGGCAAGGAACGCATCGCGCGCGGAGGGCTCGTACGGCACGGTCGCGCCCTGCCCCCAAACCGGTCCGGGCCACGCCGCGTCGCCGGGATTGCGGGCAATGACATGGACATGGAGCTGAGGCACCAGATTGCCGAGCGCGCCGACATTGATCTTGGCAGCGCCGGTGAGCGCTTTCAGATGGCTGCTCGCGCGGCGCAGTTCTTCGGTGAGCACAAGGCTCTCCGCATGGTTGAGATCGTGAAGCTCGGTAAGCCCCACACGCCGCGGCACCAGGACGAGCCAAGGATAGCGCGCATCGTTCATCAACAACACGCGCGACAATCCCCAATCGGCGACAAGCACCGTGTCGGCTTCGAGGCGGGGATGGAGCGAGAAGGATTGCATCGTCATGGCGTTGTTTATCGGTGAGGTTCCCGAACGAGCGTAGGCAAATCGCGGCGTCCATCGACAATACGCCAGACAACTATTCCACCGCCATCCCGCGACGGTTCGTAGACTACAATCCACGGCCACACCGAAAATGTTCTCGGACTACCGTCGAGATCGGGTCTCATCCGTCCGATCAGCAGCCAGTACGCCAAATTGACGAGCGTGTGCTCAATACGACGTAAAACGAGTTCGGCACGGTCGACTCCGCTTTCATTTGCGACATAGTCAAAGAGATTGTATGGGCATTGATGCGGGAGTGAAAACTAGCGTGTATGCCTGCGTCGTCCCGCTGTGACGATATCGTCTATCGTTTTGCTGGAAGACTTGCCTTGAGCAATTTCTTCACGCGATCGGCGAATTGAATCGTTCAATGCATCGCGATTTCGCGTGATGTAGGTATCTGTTTGGTCGCGATGCCGTTTATCGTCTTCAATCGGAACTGCCGGCAGATTCTTTCGCGATTTTTGTTTGACCGTTTTTGCAGTCATATTTACACCTTAGCATAGTCGGGATTGAGAACCGCGACAACCTGATCGCGGGTGACCGACGGAAAGCCCTGCAGGAAATCGTCGATGGATTCGCCCGCTTCCAGATAGTCGAGCAGGGTTTGCACGGGAACGCGCGTTCCGGCAAATACCGGCGCACCGCCCATGACATCCGGATTTCGGCTCACAATCGATCGGCTCATGGCGACATTCTATAGCAAAAACACGCGATCGACAGCGCCGATTTGACTGATGCCGCGCATGCGACCAGCCCGCAATTGGGACAAGGCGCGAACCTCGCCTTGATCGATGCGGTGACATTGAGCTGGGCGGTGAAGGATTTTTCCGCCTTCGTTAAAAGCTACGGCGGACTAGGCGATTCACTAGACCCGCCGAAGCATTTTGCGTAGGCGGGAATTTGCTTCGCAAATTTCGACCTCTCCACAAGGGACCACAAAGGGAGAGGTGATTTGGGGGAATTATCCGAGTCCCAGCTTCGCCAGATGCAAATAGCCCTGCTGCCACGCCAGATAACCGATATAGCCGACATAAAGCAGAACCAGTACGAAGCCTTCCGAACGCGTGACACGCCAGCCCGACGCCATCATCGGAATGAGCAGCGCCGCACTCGCCAGCATCACGAACACGTCGAAATGGGCCAAGGACGGCGCCACGGAAAGCGGATGGATGCTGGCCGCGATACCCAGCACCAGGAGCAAGTTGAAAATGTTGGAACCGATGAGATGGCCAATGGCGATGCTGGTCTGTCCCCGTCCCGTGGCGATCAGCGTCGTGGTGAGTTCGGGCAAGGAAGCGCCGAACGCGATAACAGTCAGGCCGATGAGCGCCTGCGGCACGTGATATTCCTGCGCCAGCAGCAAGCCGCCATCGACGGCGAAACGTCCGCCAAAATAAAGACAGACGAAGCCAAACAGCATAAGGAAGAAACTGAAGCTCGGTGCCATCCTTTGCTCGCCCAGCATTTTGATAGCACGCGTTTCGGCGACCGACATATGCGAAGGCCGGCGCCAATCGGTGAAAAAAGAGATCACCACATAGACGGCGAAAGCGGCGAGCAGCAGCCAGCCCATCTGGCGCGTGATCATGCCGCTCATAGCCATCACGACCAGCGCGACGCTGGCAACGAGCATCGTGAGCCCGTCACGCCACACGACTTTGGGCGAACTCGGCAGCGGACGCACCAACGCCCCCAGTCCAACCATCAAAAGCGCGTTGACGATGTTGCTGCCGATAATGTTGCCGAGCGCAATATCGGGCGCGTTGTGCATGGCCGCACTGATCGCCACGACAAGTTCGGGCGAAGAGGTTCCAGCGGACACGATCAGAAGGCCGATGATGAGCGGCGACAGGCCCAAGGCTGCGGACACGCGCACGCTGCCGCGCAGCACGGTCTCACTGCCCAGCACCAGAAGCACCAAGCCCACGCCCAACAACGCATACGCCATCATGTCGACACCCAGGTGCCCCTCACGGCGCCCAATCCTGTCTCATCAATGTCCCGTCCCGTTAAGGGACGATTTTCCTTCCCGCAAGCGAGCCTGAGAAACGGCGAGGATCGAACGGGGAGATTGCGGCGGAATTCCGCCGTCCCAGGATGAGATCGGACAGTGCGTCGGCTATGGCCGGTGCAAAGAGAATGCCGTTGCGGAACTGTCCGGCGGCCGCGAAAAGCCCGGAAACCGCCGTTTCGCCGAGGATGGGAAGCCCGTCGGGAGTGCCCGGGCGCAATCCCGCCCAGTGTTCGGCGAGTTCCCAACTGGCCAGCGCGGGCAGCAACCGGGCCGCGCTGTCGTTCAACCATTGCGCGGCGGCCAGCGTCGTTGCGGTATCGAAGCCCGCGTCTTCAAGCGTGGCGCCGATGAGCAGACAATCCTCGCGCGGCACGCAATAGATGCCGTTGCCCCAGATGAGATGCTTTGGCACGGCCGTGCCCCCACCCGGCCTTTGCGGCGGGGTGAGCGCGATCATCTCGCCTTTCATAGGAATGGTGGGCGGAATCGCATCCGGCGGGATTCCTTCGAGACGCGATGTCCAGGCACCGGCGGCCAGAAGCACGGCGTCGCCTTCGTGCAATGCGAATGGCGTCAACGCGCCGATGGCGCGGCCGTCGCGAATTTCGATGCGCACCACGCTTTCATTGACGAGCAGTTTTCCGCCCGCACGGACAAAAGCGCGCGCCAGCGCCCGTCCCAGCGCGCGATTGTCGGCTTGCGCTTCTTCGGAATCGTAGAGCGCGCCGAGCACATCCAATGCGAGCAGAGGTTCAAGAGCGCGTGCTTCGTCGCCGTCCAGCCAACGCGCCTTGCGACCACGTCTGGAGAGTTTCGCCTCCTGCGCCTTCAGATGCGCGGTTTCCTCATCCGTTCGCGCGGCAATGACCACACCGTCGGGGCGATAGCGAACGGAGATCCCGGTTTGCGCTTCCAGTTCGCAAGCGAAGGCGGGCCACAGCGTTGCCGAGTGGCGGCCGAACACGGCGTCGGGCGCGTCATCGCCTTCGACTGTCTCCAGCATTCCAGCCGCCGCCCAAGTGGCTCCCTGCCCGGCTTGGGCGCGCTCCAGCACGGTCACCTCGGCCCCGGCCTGAACGAGCCGCCAACCGGTCGCCAGACCAGCCACGCCTGCGCCGACAATCACAATCTTCATGAGGTGCGCAAACCGGCAACGGCCGCGGCAATGCGCATGCCGGCGACAACAAAGCAGAAGATTCCAAAGAGATAGGCGATGACGCTGAACCAATCCGGAAAGAGGCACGCCAGCGCAAAGGCAACAAAAACCGCAGCCCCTTCGGTGACGCCGCTCATGCCCGAAACCGGTCCGGCCTTTTGAGCAGCGCCGCTGCGCGCCACGAACATCGCGTGCGAAAGAAAGGTCGCGCCCGTCGCGATGAAGCCGAAGATGAGGAAGGCGGCGGCAAGCGCACGGCTGGGATCGGCCAGCGCGAACCCGAAAGGGATGGCGCTGTAGAACACGAAGTCGAAGACGCTATCGAGATAGCCGCCCAGCGCCGTGGGATGGGTGAGCCGGGCGACGGCACCGTCCAACCCGTCGCACAACCGGTTGAGCACGATGAACACAAGCGCGATCCAGTAGTACTCGCGCGAAATCAGAAGCATGGCAGCGATGGCCGCGGCGAGACCGGCGAAGGTCAGCCAGTCCGCCCGGACGCCCAGGCGCGCAAGCTGCGCAGCGGCCTGGTTCAGAGGCGGATCGATCAGTCGGCGAAGAGACGCTTCGAACATCGGTTCACGGGATAGTGTGGCCGCCAAGTCCCGTCAAATTGTGGCAGACATGACAACCAGGCGTAACAATCCGGCCCTCGGAACGAACATCCTATGCGCGGGCCGCGAAGCTGATCTTCCGCAATGGGCGTGACCGCCCTGCCCGCTCTTTCTATAGTCAACTCAAGACATGGAGGCTTGAAATGGAAAAGGCCACTTTTGGCGCGGGCTGCTTTTGGGGCGTGGAGCATTTCTTCCGCGAAGTCCCCGGCGTGATCGACGCGGCGTCCGGCTATGCCGGCGGCCATGGCGACAACCCGAACTACCGGCAAGTCTGCACCGGCGCGACCAACCATGCCGAAGTCGTGGAAGTGACGTTCGATCCCGTGAAAGTGTCTTACGCGAAACTCGTGGATCTGTTCTTCAAGATGCACGATCCCACGCAGATGAACCGCCAGGGTCCGGATGTCGGCACGCAATACCGCTCCGTGATCTTCGCCCACTCGCCGGAACAAAAGCGCGTTGCCGAAGAGCGCAAGGCTGCCGCGTCGGCATCCGGCCGCTACAAGCGTCCCATCGTGACGAGCATTGAAGGATCGGTGCCGTTCTGGAAGGCGGAAGACTATCACCAGCGTTATTTCGAAAAGAATGGCGGCTCGTGCCACGTCAGCTTCGCGGAGCTTGAACATCAATGACGAAACTGGGGGGCAAAAAACATCTGGCGGGGGCCGCGATCATCATGGCGACAACGATCATCTCGAATGTGTCCTACGGCGTGGAACGCGGCGACCGCTATTCCGGCGCGCCGTGGGCGACGCGCTCGCCCGTGCTCGCCCAGCACGGCATGGCGGCGACCGAACAGCCGCTCGCCTCGCAGATCGCCATCGACATTTTGAAGAAGGGCGGCAGCGCGGTGGATGCCGCGATTGCCGCCAACGCGGCCATCGGATTGATGCAGCCGGTGCTGAACGGCATCGGCGGCGATCTCTTCGCCATCGTGTGGGATCCCAAGACCAAGAAGCTTTACGGCTATAACGGTTCGGGTCACTCGCCCAAGGGCCGCGATCTTGCCGCCATGAAGGCGAAAATCGCCGCCGCTTATCAGAAGGCCGGCATGCCGGTGAAGGATCACATTCCACCCGTCGGCACGCTCCCCATCACGGTGCCCGGCGCGGTGGATGCCTGGTTCGCGCTGCACGACAAATTCGGCAAGTTGCCGATGAGCGACGATCTCGCACCCGCCATCAAATATGCCAACGAGGGATTTCCCGTCACGCAGCTGATTGCCCTCTATTGGAAAGGCAACATGGCGGCGTTCGAGAAGAACAAAGCGCTCATCGAAGAGCTGGACAACGCGCGGGCGACCTACCTCGTGGGCGGCAAGACGCCGGGCGAAGGCGAGATCTTCCGCAATCCCGATTTGGCACGCACATACGCGACGCTGGCCAAGAGCGGGCGCGATGCGTTCTACAAAGGCGAAATCGCCAAGGCCATCGACGCGTATTTCAAGCGCATCGGCGGCGATCTGCGTTACGAGGACTTCGCCGCGCATCACGGCGAATGGGTCGAGCCGCTGTCGGTGAACTATCGCGGCTACGACGTCTATGAACTGCCGCCGAACGGCCAAGGCGCGGCGGTGCTGCAGATGTTGCAGATCTTGAAAGGCTACGATCTGAAGAAGATGGGCGTCGGCACCGCGGACACTTTGACGGCGATGCTGGAAGCCAAGCGGCTCTCCTATGAGGATCTCGCCAAGTGGTATGCCGATCCGGCCTTCGTGAAGGTGCCGATGAAAGGGTTATTGTCGGACGCCTATGCCGATGAACGGCGCAAGCTGATCGATCTGAAGAAGGCCAATCCAAATTTCGGGCCCGGCGATCCGCGCCTGCATGACGGCGACACGATCTATCTCACCACCGCCGACAAAGACGGGATGATGGTGTCGCTCATCCAGTCCAACTATCGCGGCATGGGCTCTGGCATCGTGGCCGATCATCTGGGCTTCATGTTCCAGGACCGCGGCGAGCTCTATTCGCTCGATCCCAAAGCGGCGAACGTCTACGCGGCGGCCAAGCGGCCCTTCCACACCATCATTCCCGCTTTCGTGACGAGGGACGGCCAGCCGTTCTTGTCGTTCGGCTTGATGGGCGGGGACATGCAGCCGCAAGGCCATGTCCAGATCATCACCGACATCGTCGACTTCGGCATGAACGTGCAGGAAGCGGGCGACGCCGCGCGCTGGCGGCACTTCGGGACGACGGAAGTGACCGGCGAACCGGCCGAAGGCACCGGCACAGTGGAAATGGAATCGGGAATCGACGCGGCGGTGAAGAAGGAATTGGAGAAGCGCGGCTACAAGATCGTCGGCGGCACCGGCGGCTTCGGCGGCTACCAAGCGATCATGTGGGACGCTAAGAACCACGTCTATTGGGGTGCGAGCGAAATGCGCAAGGACGGGTTGGCGCTGGGGTATTGAACCACCCTCCCTTGGGAGGGTCGAAAAATTCATGAGCGGAGCGAGGGAATTTTTCGGGGAGGATGTGCAAGGAGATTCTCTGTCCTGATCCTCCCCGAAGAATTCTCGCTGCGCTCGAATTCTTCGACCCTCCCGAGGGAGGGTCGAACTGCCGCTGAATTCACGAGGACGATTGAAGCGTCTCAGCGCGCTCTTCATTCAGCCGCATGTTTACCAGCACGATGATGATGGCCAGCAGGCTCAGGAACGTCCCCGGCAGCCAGATGATCAATCCGCCATAGTGTTGATCGCTGAGGCCGGGAATATCCAGGATGCGGCCGCAGATGCGATAGACCGGATAATAGTCGGTGCGGGAGAGCGACAGGATCGCGCCCAGCACCATCTGCGGCGGCTCAATCGCGATGATGAGCAGCGCGCGCCATCCGTAACCGATGCTAGCGGGCGGCTTCGGCCGCGGATCGACGATCAAGGTCCAGAACATGATGCCGTTGAGCGCCATGGTCCAGTTCATCGCGTCGTAGATGTTGGCATCGAGCATCACCCGCGTATGGAATTGTGGGATCAGCCAGAAATAAATCATGCCGACGAACATCACGGGTGCAACCGCGGGGTGCTGCATCACATCGACCGTGCGGCGTAGCGGCCGCCAGTCGATGACGGGGCGCAGGAACGCGGGCATGCCGGCGCGGATAACGCGGCCCGAGGTTCCAAGCGCGATCATGAAGGCGCCGGTGTGGTGCAGCACGAAATGCTGCGCGCGGTGGGCGAAGAACAGATGTTGCGCGAAATAGTCGATGCGCGACTGCAGCGCGAAATAGATCGACAGCACGCCGAGCACAAAGCAGGCGATGCGCCACGGCGCGGGACGTTCGGCTTTGGCAAGCGCGCTTAGCCCGCGGAAGAACCAGGTGAGGCTGAGCGTAGTGGCCAGAAACACAGGCCAGGAAAATTCCCACGGCATCCACGGCGGCAATTGCGCGGGATAGTAGCGGCAGACGATGTCGAGCGCGGCGCCGAGCGATAGCAACACGCCGTAGAGCAGCCAGTCGCGGCTGGGGGCGGCCGTGTCGCCTGCTGTTGCGGTCGTCATGTTCGCGAAGATGCCAGAAACGCGCCGTTTTTATAATGTCGCAGGCAGTCGCTGTCTCGCGAGGCGATTGGTCACAGAGTGGCGGGCGACGCCACGATCTGCAGGCAATGCTATTTATCCGCCAATGATACCTTTCAAAGTCAATCCAAGTTGTCATCCCCGGCGAGCTTCGCGCGCAGCGCGCGCGGAGCGAGGTCAAGGGGACCCAGGCGGTCGTGAAGAGCGCGCCCTCAAAGGAGAAATGAGATCCTCGATATCCCGTCCTCACCGTCATGGTTTGGGCACCTGGGTCCCCTTGACCTCGCGCCGCTTCGCGACGCTCGCCGGGGATGGCAATCCTGTTTTTAATTGGCTGTTGCGCGTCCTACTCGTTGTCTCTTCTGCCCTCCTCCTCGCCTCCTGCGAGCCCGCTTCCCAATTCCACGGCACCGACATCACAGGCGCCATGCCGGCGCTGTCGTTTTCGCTGACGCGGGCCAATGACGGCGCGGCGGTCACGGCCAACGACTACAAGGGCAAGATCGCCATTCTCTATTTCGGTTACACGCACTGCCCGGACATCTGCCCCACGACGCTGGCCAATCTTTCGGACGTCATGGACAAACTGGGCGAGAAGCGCCGCGATGTGCGCATCTTGTTCGTCAGCGTCGATCCCAACCGCGATACGTTGCCTGTGCTGCAATCCTATGCGAAAGCCTTCGCGCCCGAGGTCGACGCGCTGCGCGGACCCGACAATGCAGTAGCCGCGCTGGCGCGGCGCTATCGCGTGGCCTATGGCGTGACGCAGGCGTCGCCGGGGCATCCCTACGAAGTAATGCACTCCGACGCGGTCTTCTTCTTCGACCGCACCGGCCGCGCGCGGATCGTGATCACGTCGACGGATGATGGGAAGGCGATCGTGGAGGATATTGAGGCACTGCTGCGTTAATCACCTCTCCCTCGTGGAGAGGTGATTGAAGGTTCAAATATGCAACGGTCTTCCCTCCGCCGCCAGCACCGCTTCGTGCATCATTTCCGAAAGCGTGGGGTGCGGGAAGATCGTCGAGCCAAGCTCCGCTTCCGTCGTTTCCAGCGTGCGCGCCACGACATAGCCCTGGATCAGTTCGGTTACTTCGGCGCCGATCATGTGGGCGCCCAATAGTTCGCCGGTTTCGGCATCGAAAATCGTCTTGACGAGACCTTCCGGCTCACCCAGCGCGATCGCCTCGCCGTTGCCGATGAACGGAAAGCGGCCGACCTTGATTTTGCGCCCGCTGACTTTGGCTTTGGCTTCCGTCATGCCGACGCTGGCCACCTGCGGCATGCAATAGGTGCAGCCCGGCACGTTCGAGGTATCGAGCGGGTGCACGCCCTTCACCCCGGCGATGCGTTCGGCGACGATGACGCCTTCATGCATGCCTTTATGCGCAAGCCAGGGTGGACCGACGAGATCGCCGATCGCCCAGATACCGGCAACACCCGTCTCGCCCCATGGATTGACGGTGACGTGGGCCTTCTCGACCTTCACGCCCGCCTGTTCGAGGCCGATGTTCTCCACATTGCCGACAATGCCGACCGCGAGGATGACGCGATCCACCGTCAGCGTTTCGCTCTTGCCGTCTTTGGCTTTCAATGTCGCGGTGACGTTGTTCGCGCCCTTCTGAAGTTTCTCCACCGTCGTCGCGGTTTTGATCTTCATGCCCTGCTTGGCGAAAGCCTTCGCCGCCGCTTGTGAAATCTCTTCGTCTTCCACCGGCAGCACGCGGTCGAGCACCTCGACGACCGTCACCTCGCTGCCCAGCGTGCGAAAGAAACTCGCGAATTCGATCCCGATGGCGCCGGAGCCGACCACCAGCAGCGATTTGGGAAACACGTCGGGCATCAGCGCTTCGCGATAGGTCCAGATCAGCTTGCCGTCCGGTTCCAGCCCCGGCAGCGCGCGGGCGCGCGCGCCGGTCGCCAGGACGATGTTCTTGGCTTCGTAGTCGGCAATCTTGCCGTCTTTGGCGACGGCGACTTTGCCCTTCCCCGCGAGCTTCGCTTCGCCGGCGATCACGGCGATCTTGTGCTTCTTCATCAGAAAGCCCACGCCGCTGGAAAGCTGCTTGGCCACCTTGCGCGAGCGGTCCACGATCTTTGCGAGATCGAATTTGAAATTCTCGCCGGAAAAGCCGAACTCGTTCAGCCTGTGCATCAAGTGCCAGATCTCCGACGAGCGCAGCAGCGCTTTGGTAGGAATGCAGCCCCAGTTGAGGCAAATGCCGCCCAGGTTTTCGCGCTCGACGATAGCGACCTTCATGCCGAGCTGCGAACAGCGGATGGCGCAGACATAGCCGGCCGGCCCCGAACCGATCACGATGACATCGTAAATCTCCGTCATACGCTAAACCTGCAGCAAACTGAGCGCGACGACGACACCAAGAGCGGGAAGCACGCAGAAAAATGTATAGAAGAACGACACGGTCGCGAACTTTGTCAGGGTCCAGAACCAGCTTTGTCCGTAGAAGTTCCGCATCGCGAGAATTCCGTAGACGGCGCCGATGCCAAACGTTGCCCACGCCACGATATCGCCCGACAGCACCTGGGCGGCGCCCGCGGCCAGCAGCAAGAGGATGAAGCCGAAGGTGTGAATGTTCAACGAAAAGACCAGATGGTCGACGAAGTAGAAGCCCTTGCGCTTGCGGAAATAGAAAATTGCCAGAATCAGCGCGTAGAGCGGCAACAGCAGGAACAATGCGCGCGGAATCCAGGTGGTGAGCGGACCGTTCAGCGCGGCGGGATCCTTGGCAAGTCGGTCCATCGTGCCGAAGATCCGCTTGTCGATGCGATCCACGTAACCGGGTTTCAAGGAATCATCTCCCTTGAACACCGTGCGGGAAAGTTTGATCTCGGCGGCTTTAGACAAATTCGAATGATACCGGCCGACCGGCTGAAAGTAGTGCATGTTCGTGCTGTAGCTAAAGTGCCCGCCCTGTGCCTCCGCTCTTTCTTTCGAAATAGGAATGGGGGGAGTGGTCGTATCGCCGAACGTTTCAGCTAGAAAATAATTGCCCTTGGCATCGTGAGTGACCTTCACCGGTTTTGCAACGACTTCGAACTGCATGATCGCCAGGCCGGTGGCGCCGAGCACCAGGAAGAAGACCAGCGAGACGAACAAATAGAGCCGCATCGCCGGCATGTAGGATTGCGTTCGTCCTTCCCGGAAGGCCTTGGGCAATTCGCCGGGCTGAAATGCAATGGCGCGCGCGGTGCGCAAGATGCGGCTGTCGAAGCTGACGATGTCGATGATGAGATCGTGCACCAGCCCGAACACCGAACGGCGATGGGTGTCGCGCTCTTGTCCGCAGACCGCGCAATAGGGACCGATCATCGCGGCGGCGCAATTGGGACATTTGCCGGGCTTTTGCCCGCGCTCGGCCAGCGCCGACGCGGCAAGCTCGACGCCCAGCACGCCGCTTGTTTCCAGAATCCCTTCGAGATCGCTCATGACGTATGCCCCCCGCCGCACTATAGCAGCATCGAGGCAGGCTCTTCGATGTAGCTCTTGAAGGCCTGCAGGAAGCGCGCGCCGGTGGCGCCGTCGACGGCGCGGTGATCGCAGGAGAGCGTCACCGTCATCATGGTGGCCGCTTCGATGCGCCCGTTGACGACGACCGCGCGGGCTTCGCCCATGCCGACCGCGAGAATAGCGGCGTGCGGCGGATTGATGACGCCGGTGAATGCCTTGATGCCGTACATGCCCAGATTGGAGATCGAGAAACTGCCGCCTTCGAATTCCTGCGGCCTCAGCTTCTTGGTACGGGCGCGCTCGGCGAGCGATTTCACTTCGTTGGAGATGACGGCGAGGCCTTTTTTCTCGGCGCGGAAGACGATGGGCGTGATGAGGCCGAAATCGAGCGCGACCGCAATGCCGATATCGGCATGCTTGTGGCGCAGCATGGCGGTGTCGGTCCAGCTCGCATTCACTTCGGGCACCCGCATCAGGGCGAGCGCGCAGGCCTTGGTGACGAAATCGTTGACCGAGAGCTTGTAGGCGCCTTCCCCCTTGGGCGAACGCTCGTTGAGGCGGGCGCGGGTCTCCATCAATCCGTCGATGCGGCAATCGATGGTGAGGTAGAAATGCGGAACCAGCGTTTTGGCCGAGGTCAGGCGCTTGGCGATGGTTTTGCGCATGGAGTCATGCGGGATCTCTTCGTAGTCGTCAGCCTTGTAGAAGAGACGGGCATCGGGAAGCGGCGAGATGCCAAGCCCATCGCCCTTCGGGGGCGGCTGCGCCGCCACCTCAGGGTGACGGGATCGAGCGTCATCCTGAGGTGCACGCCCTTTGCGTGCCCCGAAGGATGCGGCGGCTTCGATATCGGCTTTCACAACGCGTCCGTGCGGACCGGAGCCGGGCACGCTGGCGATATCGACACCGGATTGCTGCGCGATGCGACGGGCGAGCGGAGAGGCGAAGATCCTCTTTTCACCCTCCCCTTGAGGGAGGGTCGAAGCGCGCAGCGCTTCGGGGAGGGGCCTGGCCGCGCTACGCGCGGCCCCCCCACCAAATTCGCTGCGCGAATTTGGCACCCCCTCAAGGGGGGAGCGGGAACTTGGCTTTGAAGCAGGCGCTGCTTTCGGCGCTTCCGCCGCCACCGCCTCTTTGATCGACTTCATCGCATCTGGAATGCTCGGCGGCGCGGCAGCCGCGTCTTCACCTTCGCCGAGAAGCACCGCGATCGGCTGATTGACCTTCACCCCTTCGCTGCCTTCGGGCACCAGCAGCTTGCCGATGCGCCCCTCATCGACGGCTTCGAATTCCATCGTCGCCTTGTCGGTCTCGATCTCGGCAAGAATGTCGCCGGACTTCACGGTGTCGCCCTCTTTCACCAGCCATTTGGCGAGTTTGCCCTCCTCCATTGTGGGCGACAGCGCGGGCATGAGGATGTTGGTCGCCACTAGTCTTTCTCCAGCGGCGCGAGTTCGCCCGCATTGCGTTCCCAATGGCGGCCGTCGAATTCCGTGGTGATGACGGATTTGAATTCCTGGTCTTCCAGGCAACGGAAATTCACGCTGAAACCGTCGGGGTGCGAGCGCGGAACGTAGAACGATTTGATCCCGCAGACACTGCAAAACATGTGCTTCGCGGCGCCCGTGTTGAAGGTGTAGGTCGCGATCTTGCCTTCTCCCTTGAGCAGGCGGAACTGCGACTTCGGCACGATCAGGTGCAGATAGCCCGTCTTCGAACACATCGAGCAATTGCAATCGATGAGTTCGATTTCATCCGGCGCATTCACTTCGAACAGCACCGCGCCGCAATGGCAGCCGCCGCGTCGCCAGATCGATTGCTTCTTCTTTGCAATCATTGGGTAGTCCAATCACCTCCCCCTCGCGGGGAGGTCGAAAAATCCGCAGCGCAGCGGAGGATTTTTCGGGTGGGGGGAAGCGGTGGGAAGTGCGCTCGATTCTTCGACGCTTCCCCCCACCCGAAATTTGCTTC
>JACQDN010000040.1 GCA_016201105.1 Pseudomonadota bacterium | reverse complement strand
TCATCGAGCGCTGCTTCTGCAGGCTTAAGGATTTCCGCCGGATCGCCACTCGCTACGACAAACTCGCCAGCAATTTTCTCGCCGCTGTCCACCTCGCAGCCCTCGTCGCATACTGGCTTTAATTGAGTCCGGACCCTAGTTTGAGCTATCCCGCTTGAAGCCGCGGCGCTCAGGTTCTTCGCGCTTTCTCTTCTTCCTTCCGATCCCCAACTGCTCGCGCCACAGCCGCGTCGGGATTTCCTCGATCGCGCCCTCGGCCAGATGCCCCAGATGAAACGGCCCGAACTGCACGCGGATCAGCCGCGCCACTTTCAAACCCAGGCTCTCCATCAGCCGCTTCACTTCGCGGTTCTTGCCTTCCTTCAAACTCACCATCGCCCAGGAATAGACGCCCTTGCTGCGTTCGAGATCGGCAATCACCGGTTCGTAGCGCACGCCGTCGATGGTGCGCCCCTGCGCGAGCTTGTCGAGATCGGCCTGCGTCACCTTGCCGAACAGGCGCACGCGATATTTGCGCACCCAGCCGCTGGCGGGCATTTCGAGGCGCCGCGCGATCTCGCCGTCATTGGTGAGCAGCAGCAGGCCTTCGGAGTTGTAATCGAGCCGTCCCACCGACACGACGCGGCCGATATGTTTGGGCAGATTGTTGAAAACCGTCGGGCGGCCTTTTTCGTCGCGATGCGTGGTCACCAGGCCTGTCGGCTTGTGGTAGCGCCACAGCCGCGCCGGCTCCGGTTCGGTCAGCGGCTTGCCGTCCACCGCGACGACCTGGTTCTCGCCGACGCGCACGCCCTGCTGGGTGACGATCTCGCCGTCGAGCGTGACACGCCCTTCCGTGATCAGCTTCTCCGCGTCGCGCCGCGAACAGATTCCCGCACGCGCGATGATCTTCGCAAGGCGATCGCCTTTTTCCGGTGCGTCTACATTCACGTGACGTATCTCTTTCACCTCCCCCTTGAGGGGAGGTCGAAATTTGCGAAGCAAATTTCGGGTGGGGGGAAGCCCAGAAGGTCAGGCGCTTCCCCCCAACCCGAAAAATCCTTCGCTGCGCTACGGATTTTTCGACCTCCCCACAAGGGGGAGGTGAAAGAAAATGCTCAACGTCCTAGAAAGGCCAGATGTCCGCCGACGCCGCATTCATTGCCATTGCCCTCGACGAAGCCCGCGCCGCCGCCGCGCGCGGCGAGGTGCCGGTGGGGGCGGTGCTGGTGGGGGCGGACGGCGCGGAACTCGCGCGCGCCGGCAATCGCATCGTCGAAAAGCGCGACCCCACCGCCCATGCCGAAATGCTGGTGCTGCGCGAGAGCAGCGAAAAGCTCGGCAACGAACGGCTCACCGGCACGACACTCTATGTCACGCTCGAGCCCTGCGCGATGTGCGCCGGGGCGATGTCGCTTGCGCGGATCGCGCGGCTGGTGTTCACGGCCGAAGATCCCAAAGGCGGCGCCGTGCTGCACGGCCCGCTCTTCTTCGCGCAGCCCACCTGCCACCACCGCCCCGCCATCGCGCGCGCGGGCGATGCGGACGAAGCGGGCGCACTGCTAAGGGAATTTTTTCGAGCGCGGCGCTAAGAAAAAAGAAGGGTTCACGCGGAGGCGCGGAGACGCGAAGGTTTCTGAGTGTTCGGCGCGAACCTTCAACGGATGTCGGGCGCGCTTCGCGCGCCAACAAAATACTGAAAGCACAGGGAAGGTAACGCGGTACCTCCGCGGCTCCGCGCCTCCGCGTGAAAATTCTTTCTTATTCAATCTTTCCAATCTCGATCGCGTCGCTCTTCGCCGGCAGCCGGATCCACGTCCCGTCTTCCCCGACCATCACCCCATCCGGCCGCACGTCCGACACGCCGTGCAGGAACGCGCGCACCGCGACGGAATTGGGCAGCGGCGGAATGACGTGGGAGAACAGCAGCAGCTTCGCGTTCGCCTTGTTGGCGATGCGCGCCGCGTCCACCGGCGAGGTGTGATAGCCGGGAATGTCGTGCATGATCTTGGCGTAGCGCGTGCGGCCTGCGATCAATAGCCCGTCGCGCAGCATGGCAACGAGCTCGGGCGCCAGGCCTTCATGCACCAGGATATCGCTGCCCTTCGCCCACTTCGCGAGATTGTCGCTCGGCGCGGTATCGCCGGAGAGCGTGATGCTGCGGCCCTGATAGTCGAAGCGATAGCCGTAAGCGGGCGTCGCCGGATCGTGTTTCACTTTGATCGCCGTCACCGTGAGCCCGTTCACCGCCAGCAGCTGCATCCGGCCGCTCGCATCCATCGGCACGACGACGGCCACCAGCGGCACGGCATCGGGCGGCAGCATCGCGGCGCCGTGATGCGCGGTGCGATAACCGGTATCGAGCGCGTAGGCCTGGTTGAATCCGGCGACGACCTGTTCGATGCCGGGCGGTCCGTAGACTTTGAGCGGCGTCTTTCGTCCCGCCACCCAGGTCTGCAGGCGCAGTTCGCCCAGATCGGCGATGTGATCGGAATGAAAGTGGGTGATGAAAACGCCCGCGACCTTGTCGAGCGGCATTCTCCAGTCGAGCAGATTGCGCACCGATCCGCCGCCCGCGTCCACGACATAGAGATCCTCGCCTGCCGCGATCACCGAGCACGCCGCGGCGCGATTGCGATCCGGCAAAGGCGAGCCCGAGCCGCACAGCAGCACCGCCAGTTCGTTCTTTTGGGCCAGCTGCGGGATCGGCGCCGTCGCGGCGGATGTTGCGAGCCTGCGATAAAGCGCGATGTCCACCGACTCGAAGCGCAGCACAATCCACACGCAGGCGACGAGCGCCACGGCGACAGCAAGCGTAACCACGATGATGCGTTTCACGGCATGCCCCTCAGGTTTTTTTAGATTATCGGCGCGGCTTAAGGCCGTTCAGCTTCAGCCGCCACAGCAGCACATCGAGACGATCCTGGCCGAAGAACGGTTCGTCCTGGAACACCATCGTCGGCACGCCCCAATGGCCCGCGTCCTTGTGCGCCTGCTGGTTGGCCTGAATGACGGCTTCGTATTTGTCCGGATCGCTGGTGATCTTCGCATCGAGCTTGGCGAGATCGCAGCCGGCGCGCGCCGCCGCATTCTTCAGATGATCGCCTTCATGCCAATTGTCGACTTCGCCCGACCAGATCACCCGGCTCACTTCGTCGAGGAAGGCGAGGCCGCGGCCCTCTTCCACCGCCGCGCAGCCGAGCCGCGCCAGGCGATGGATGTAAGGCTGGTTCGGCGTCGCCGCGCGCGTGGACGGATCGACCACCACCGGATCGGGGCGCGGCCAGCGATAGGGCAGGCCCAACATTTGCGAGAGCCGATAGGTGTCGCGCATCAGATAGCCAATCCACAGCGGATTGACCTGGCTGAAGAATTCGCCCGAGCGCACCGCGATCGGATAGACGGGACGCACAACGATGGAGAGATCGTATTTCTTCTCCATCTCAACCAGCCTGGAGGTCGCCAGATAGGAATAGGGACTTCTGAACGACCAGAAGAGATCGAAGCTGAGCGTCATGAGGTTCTCGGGGATAAGAGGTAGGCGACGGCGGCATTGGCAAGTTCTTCGATCGCCTGCGCGTCGTCGATTTTCGTCGGCGCGGCCTTGTTGAGGACGCCGGTCAGAAGAAAGCCGTAGACCATTTGCGTCATCACGCGGGTCGCCATGCCGACATCGGGCCGGCTGACGCGCTCGGCCGTCGTCACGACAATCGATTGCGCCAGCTCTTCGCGCAGCGCGAAGATCGTCTTCATCACCAGCGGATGGTCGAAACCGCCTTCCACGATGGCGCGGAACATGCCGCGATGGGTGCGGAAGCTTTCCGCCGTGGTCTTCACGAAATCGCGGATCGCGTGTTCGGGATTGCGGTATTCGCCTTTCAGCACCGCAGCGAGATTTTCCCGCCCGTCGCGCGCGAAGGCTTCGGCGATGGCGAAGAAGAGTGCGTCCTTGTCCTTGAAGCGGAAATAGACCGCGCCCACCGAACAGCCCGCCACTTCGGCGATGTCCTGCAGGCGGGCGCCGTCATAGCCTTTCTCGGCGAAGACGCGTTCGGCGGCGGCCAGGATTTTCGCGCGCGTCGCCCGGCTGCGCGCCTGCTGCGCCGGCAAGGCCCAGCGCTCGGCGGGCTCGGCAGGCGCATCGGATTTGGCCTTCTTTTTTCGCGTTGCTTTCGCCATGGACCGGGAGTATCAAAATCTGAATTGAAATTCAGATTATCCGGTGCGCCTCCAAACGTCAATTCGGGCGCGCTTCGAGGGAGGAAGTTCCAATGTCCATCCTGCCGCGTGCAGACCAGTTTCAAACCATGATGGAGAAGGGGCCCGCCGACGGCATGGTCATGGTCAATCTCCTGAAATTCCGCGCCAAGGCGAACTATGGTGCGGACAAACCGGAAGCTAAGGAGAACCTCACCGGCCGTCAGGCTTATCGCCGCTATGGCGCGGTGGCGATGAAGCAGGTCGCCGCCGTCGGGGGCAGGCCGGTGTGGGGCGGCGCGCAGAACTTCGTGATGATCGGCGACAATGCGCCGAACGATTGGGATGAAGTGGTCTGTGTCTATTATCCGTCGAAAGACGCTTTTCTCACCATGACGCAGAATCCCGATTATCAGGCCGGTCACTATCATCGCGAAGCAGGCCTCGAACGCACCGTCATTCTGTGCTGCCAGCCGGAGATGAAACCGTGAGCGCCTACACCGTTTACGGCGCGCTAGGTTCGCCCTACTCGATCAAGATGCGCGCCATCATGCGCTACCGCCGCATTCCCTTCGTCTGGAAACAGGCGGTGATGGGCGATGAGGGTATCTTCAAGAACGTGAAGGCGCCGGTCATTCCGATCTTCCACTACCCCGACGGCAGCTGGAAAAACGATTCCACGCCGCTGATCTACGATCTGGAAACGCGCCACAAGGAACGTTCGATTGTCCCCGGCGATCCGGGTCAGGCATTTCTCGCTTATCTGCTGGAAGACTTCGCGGACGAGTGGGGCACCAAGGCGATGTTCCATTATCGCTGGTATCGCGACGTCGATCAGAAGCAGATGAGCGAATGGCTGGCTTTCGATCGTCTGGGCGCCGCGGGCAAGAGCTCGATTCTCAAGGCAGCCGCGACTTTCCGCGATCGTCAGGTCGGCCGCATGGCGCTGGTGGGCTGCACGCCGCAGAACGCGCCCGTCATCGAGGAAAGCGCGCGCGCCATTCTTGCGCTGCTGGAAGCGCAGGTGACCGAAGTTGCCTATCTTTTCGGCACGCGACCTTCGCTGGCCGATTTCAGCTGGCTCGGCCAGCTCTCCCAGCTCGCCACCGATCCGACGCCGCAGGCGATGATGCGAAAGGATTTTCCTTTCGCCTATCGCTGGCTCTGCGAACTCGACGATGCCTCGGGTATCGAAGGCGAGTGGCGCAATGCCAACGAGCCTTTGACGCCGGCGGCGAAGGGCCTGCTCAAGATGGCGGGCGAGATCTATTTCCCCTTCCTGCTCGCCAATGCGCAAGCCGCCGCCAAAGGCGCCGAGACTTTCACCGTGACCTTGATGGGCCGCCCCTACACCCAGGGAACTTTCAAATACCAGGTGAAATGCCTCACCGATTTGCGCGCGGCGTATGCGAAGCTGGATTCCACAGCGAAGGCGAAGGTGGATCCGATGCTGAGGGAAAGCGGTTGTTTCGAGCCCCTCTCCCAAAACTAAAACACTCTCCCTCTTCCCCGCTTCAGCGGGGGAGAGGGTGGGGTGAGGGGGCCCCTACGGCACGATCGCGAATTTCGAAGCGCACTCCTCTGCATCCTTTTCGACTTCTCGATCTACGTGCGGCACCCCCTCACCCCGCCCTCTCCCCCAAAGGGGGAGAGGGAGAGAGTTCTTCTTTGTTGAGTTGAACTTCACATCGTGATCTCCCCATCCCGCTCCCTCGCTTGATCCCGCCCCTCAAACTCTGACAGGCTGTCAGAAAGCCTGACCGACCGTGAACGGCGAGGCGTGGGAGACGGGAAGATGGCATTGATCGTTTATGGCGGCGCGGTGTCGCCGTTCGTCCGCAAAGTGCGCGTGATGCTGGCCGAGAAGAGCCTCGAATACACTCTGGAAAACGTCAATCCCTTCGCCCCGCCGCCCGATTACGCCAACCTGCATCCGCTCAAACGCATTCCCGCCTTTCGCGACAGCGATCTGCCCGAGCCCAACACGCTCGCCGACTCCTCCGTCATCTGCGACTACCTCGAGCACAAATTCCCCAAGCCCGCGCTCTATCCCTCCGATCCCTATCTGCGCGCCCGCGCGCTGTGGTTCGAGGAATATGCCGACACCGCCATCTCGCAGACGATCGGACCGGGGCTGTTCTTCGAACGCATTGTGAAACGGATGATGAAGCAGCAGCCTAACGAGGAAATCTGCATCGCCACGCTGCGCGACAAGGTGCCGGGCCTGTTCGACTATCTGGAAAAGGAAATCGGTTCCAATCAGTTTCTCGTCGGCAATACATTTTCCATCGCCGACATTTCCATCGCCACGCCATTCGTAAATTTCCGTCACGCCGACGAGAGCGTCGATGCGAACCGCTGGCCCAAACTCGCCGCTTACATCAAACGCGTCCACGACCGCCCGTCCTTCGCCGGGCTGTGGGAACAGGAGAATCGCTTCGTGCAGCGCGTCAAAGCTGCTTGATCGATGACCACCGCGGAAAACGTTGGAGCGGCCGCTCCCAGCGAGCATCGCGTTTCCTGGTTCAAGATGTTCGCCTATGTCTCGCCCAGTCTGGCGATCGCGGCGCTGGGTCTGCCGCTCGTCGTGCATCTGCCGCCGCTCTATGCGTCGAAGGAAATTGGCATCGACCTCGCGCTCACCGGCGTGATCTTCGGCACGCTGCGTTTCATCGACGTGTTGATCGATCCCCTGATGGGTTATTTCAGCGACCGCTGGCGCACGCGCTGGGGCCGCCGCCGGCCGATGATCGTGCTCGGCACGCCGCTATTGATGCTGGGCGCCTGGATGTTGTTCGTGCCCGTGGCGAATGCGGGCCCTGTCTATCTCGCGACCTGGCTGTTTGTGATGTATTTCGGTCTCTCGACCGTTTCGATTCCGCATCTGTCGTGGGGCGCCGAACTTTCCGCCGATTATCACGAACGATCGCGCATCTATGGCTGGTCGCAAGCGGTTGTCGTCTTCGGCATTGTCGCCGTGCTGGTGCTGCCGGCGATTCTGGAAAGCGGCGCGGCGTCGCTGCGATTGCAATCGCTGGTGATGGGCGCCTTTATCGTCATCACGCTCCCCGTCGGCGTCGCCTTGTGCGCGATCTATGTGCCCGAGCCCGAAGTGAAACTCGACACGCATTCGGGCCTGCTTCCGACGTTGAAATTCCTGCTCAAGGATAAAGCGCTGCGCCGCGTCATGGCGGTGGACCTTCTGGCCTCGGTCAGCGCCGGTGCGACGGGCGCCACGTTTCTCTTCTTCGGCAGACTGGCCTTGGGGCTGCCGCACGCGGCGGGGACGTTGCTGCTCATCTATTTCGTTTCGGGGTTCTTGGGCGTTCCCCCATGGATCGCGCTGTCGCGGTGGCTGGGAAAGCACCACACCTTGATGGCGTCATTGGCCTTCTCGCTGCTGGCGACGCCGCTTTTGTTCGTGATCCCGAAAGGCAGCTTTGTCATCGGCGCCGTCGTCTTTGCCTTCGTCGGCAGCAACTACGGTTCCACGACCTTTCTGCTGCGCGCGATGATGGCCGACGTGGCCGACGCCGATACCCATGAGAACAATGCCGAGCGGGCAGGGCTGATGTATTCGCTGCTGACGCTCACCAGCAAGGTCGGCCTGGCGCTGGCGGTGTTTCTTTCTTACGAGTTGCTGTCGCGCATCGGTTTCGACCCGAAGCGCGTAAACACGCCGGCGGCCATCGAAGGCTTCCGGCTGTTCTATATCTTCACGCCCATCTTCTTCGCGATCGTCAACATGCTGGTAATGCGCAACTATCCGCTCAACGAAGCGCGTCAACGCCATTTGCGCTCCGAGATCGATCGCCGCCGCGCCGCATCCTCCGTCAAGGATCCCGCACCGATTTCGGCCAGCGCCGACTCTCCATCCTTGGCCCCGTCACAACTGGCCGAAGGAAAATCCTCGTAACCTTCCACGGCGCGGCGACCTCAGAGCTTCCTCCCCCGCCGTTGCGGGGGAGGTGGCAATCGACGCGCCAGCGTCGATTGACGGAAGGGGTGGCGATAGGGGTGAAACCAAATCGCGATTGCTTGTCGAACTTCCCGCCACCCCCTCCGCTTCGCTCGCAAAGGGCTCGCTCAGCACCTCCCCGCAACGGCGGGGGAGGAGGGGTCATTACGGCGGCGCCTTGCGCGCGCTGTGCGCGGTGTGGCGTTTCTCCCGCCCGCGCCGCGTCATCTGGTTGAGCACTTCCACGCCGCCCGAGAACGCGATGGCGAAATAGAGATAGCCGCGCGGAATGTGGAAATGCGCGGCATCGGCCATGAGCGATGTGCCGATCAGCAGCAGGAAGCTCAGCGCCAGCATCTTCACGGTGGGATATTTGTGCACAAAGTCCGACACCGGACCGGACGCCGCCAGCATCACCAGCATGGCCAGCATCACAGCGGCGATCATCACCGAAAGATACTCAGCCATGCCCACGGCCGTCACCACCGAATCGATGGAGAAGATCAGGTCGAACAGCGCGATCTGGATGATGACGCCGACGTAGGAGGCGTGCGTGCCGGCCGCAAGACCTTCGTCGCCCTCCACCATACTGTGGATTTCGCGCGTGCCCTTGGTGAGCAGGAACAAGCCGCCGGCGGCGAAGACCAGATCCTTCCACGAAAAATCCATGCCCCACAGCGAGACAACGGGCTGCGACAGCCGCATGAGCCATACGATCGCCGACAGCAGCGCGACCCGCATGAGAAAGGCGAGCGCCAGACCCGTGCGCCGCGCGGCCGGGCGGTTTTCGGGCGGCAACCGGACCGAGACGATCGACAGAAAGACGATGTTGTCGATACCCAGAACGATTTCCAGAACGGTCAGCGTGGCAAGGCTGGCCCAGGCATGTGGATCGGTCAGCAGATTCAGCATTGGCGCTCTTGGGGGTTTCCGGCGGAGTGTGTTTTGGGGCCTATATAAGGTCAGAACCAGCTTTGTGCGATAGCGCCAAACCAATCCAGTGTGACCGATCGCGTCACCAGAACGCCGATGCCCGCGCCGATGAAGACGTCGCTGAGGAAATGCGCCGTCAGGAACGCTCGGGTCAGCGCCAGATAGAGCGCGATGGCGAACCACAGAACCGCCAGCATCGGGAACACGCCCGAGAGGATCACCGCGACACAAAATATTGTCAGCGCGTGGCCGGACGGAAAAGAATCGTGCTGCAGGAAAAAGTGAAACGGCATGAAGCCGTAATACTTCAGTTCCAACTCGTCGCGCGGGCGCCTGCGGCCGAGAAAGATTTTGAGCGTGTGCAGGATGGCGCTGCCGATCGCGAGGCTCACCAGAAACGCGAGCGCGCATTTCAGAATCGTCTGGAGAACGGGATCGTCGCCGACAAGAAATCGCGCGATCCATACCCCCACGAGGGCTGCGAGCGACAGCACAAGCCAGTGTGCGCCCTTGGCGAAATCGGTCGTGCGCCAGATGCGCATCTCCCACTTGCGGCTGATGCGGTCGTGGAAAAAATGCACCGCCCGCCGGTCCAGGGCGAACGCCGCGATACCCAGCGCGAGCAGGAGAATCCCGAACCAAAGCAGCATGTTGGCTGCTTGCCCTGCCGCGCAGCCCAAGTCAAACGCGGGGCGAGATCCTTTTCCGAGATCTCTCCCTCTCCCCCCGCGGAGCGCAGCGGGGTGGGGTGAGGGGGTCTCTGTGGGTACGGACCGGATAGATCGCTGACAGATTGGTACGGATACATCCCTGACACTTTTCGGCAAGCAGTTGCACTCGAATCGGATGGTGATCGATATTAAGGACTTGGGTCCCAACCGCTCGCAGCTGGTCCTGACGTCCATCGGCGCCGGCGTACGGCGAAGGCTGGACGCCGTGCCTCGAAAAAGCCTCGCAAGATTCTTGGGAGAGAAATCATGGCCAATCCCGACAACAGCGTGCTTAAAGTCCGCCGCTCGATCTTCATTGCCGCGCCGCCGCTGCGCGTGTGGGAGGAATTCGCGGATCACGCGCGGATGGATCGCTGGTGGGGTGCGAAGATCGGCGATCCCGTCGCGGGCAAACCGTCGGGCCAGTATCTGATGGTCTACGAGCCGACGGTTGGCGGACGCATCGAAATGGAAGTGAACATGGGCGGTCGGCGCGCGCGTTACGGTGGAAAGATCGAAACTTTTTCGCCGGGCAAGGAATTCTCCTTCGCGAACGATTGGATTCCCAACACCGGTTGGAAGGCCCCAACCTTCATGACCATACGCCTGACGCCCGCGCTCGGCGGCACGCTGGCGGAGCTTTTCCATCACGGCTTTGAGAAGGTCGGCGACGATTTCGCCGGTGAGCACGCCGGCTACGAAGCCGGCTGGGGCATGCTGCAGCTGAGTTCGCTGAAGGAAGTCGTCGAGGGGCGCGCATAACTACCCTCCCGCGGGAGGGTCGAAATTTGCGAAGCAAATTTCGGGGAGGATGTGGAAAGGGATTCTCCTTCCTGATCCTCCCCGAAAAATCCTCCGCTCTCGCTCCGGATTTTTTCGACCCTCCCGAGGGAGGGTAGTCAGGCCATACGTGAAAAAGTGAAGCATCCCCGGCGGTTCTCCGGCACTGGAGGCGTGCTTGCCCGCCCGCTACAGTCCCTCCCTCACTATCGAAAAAGCCGGGCCGGGAGGCCCTTTGGAGGAACTCATGGATTTCGATTATTCGCCGAAACAGAAGGAATGGATGAAGCGCGTCGGCGACTTCATGGATCAGCACATCTATCCGGCGGAAGAGACTTACAACAAGCAGATGGCCGAGGCCCGCGAGAAGGGCAATCCCTGGATCGTCGTGCCGGTGGTCGAAGATCTGAAGAAGAAAGCGAAGGCCGCGGGCCTGTGGAACTTCTTCCTCAATGAAAGCCCCCATGGCGCGGGGCTTTCCAATCTCGAATATGCCCCGCTGGCCGAAATGATGGGCCGCTGCGGCTTTGCCTCGGAAGTGTTCAACTGCTCCGCGCCCGACACTGGCAACATGGAAGTGCTCGAGCGCTACGGCTCGCCCTATCAGCAGGACAAGTGGCTCAAGCCTCTGCTCGCCGGCGAAATCCGTTCGGCCTTCCTGATGACCGAACCGGCCGTCGCATCGTCCGATGCCACCAATATAGAAACCAGCATCGAGCGTCAGGGCGATCACTACATCGTCAACGGCCGCAAATGGTGGTCGTCGGGCGTCGGCGATCCGCGCTGCAAGATCATGATCGTGATGGGCAAGAACACGATAGACGGTGACCGCCACAGCCAGCAGTCGCAGATCCTCGTCGAGCGCGAAGCGCCCGGAGTCAAGGTGATCCGCATGCTGCCGGTGTTCGGTTATGACGACGCGCCGCACGGCCATGGCGAAGTCGAACTGAAGAACGTCAAGGTGCCGGTCGAGAACATGGTCCTTGGCGAAGGCCGCGGCTTCGAGATCGCGCAAGGGCGCCTGGGACCGGGCCGCATCCATCACTGCATGCGCACCATTGGCGTCGCCGAGCGCGCGCTGGCATCGATGGTCAACCGCCTGCATTCGCGCACCGCCTTCGGCAAGCGCATTTCGGAACATTCGGTGTGGGAGCAGCGCGTGGCCGAAGCGCGCATCAACATCGACATGTGCCGTTTGTTGACGCTCAAGGCCGCCGACATGATGGACAAGGTCGGCAACAAGGTCGCGCGCGACATCATCGCCGAAATCAAGGTCGCCGCGCCGCGCATGGCGCTCCAGGTGATCGACGATGCGATCCAGGCCTGGGGCGGCGGCGGCGTCACCTCCGATCCGGGATTGGCGCGCATGTATGCGAGCCAGCGCACCCTGCGTCTGGCCGACGGTCCGGATGAAGTGCACTGCCGCACCATTGCGCGGCTGGAATACGGCAAACACTTCCAACGCCCAGCCCGGGCCGCGGCGGAGTAAAAATCGACCCTCCCTTGGGAGGGTCGCTTTACGCCGCCGCTTGCTTGTCCTGCACGCGCGGCAGGCGGATTGTCACCGTCGTGCCTTCGCCGACAGTGCTCTCGATCTGCATCGCGCCGCCGTGCTTCTCGGCGAGCGCGCGGACCATGGCAAGGCCAAGGCCGGTGCCGCCCTTGGCCAGCATGGGATCGATGCAGACTTGCTCGAACGGCCGTCCCAGCCGGGCGATGTCTTTTTCGGGAATGCCGATGCCGTTGTCTTTCACGACGAAATGGATTTCGGAACCCTCTAGGTGAGCCGCCGCGCGCACCTTGCCCCCCGATGCGGTAAACCTGACGGCATTGGACAGCAGGTTGAGCAGGATCTGCTTAAGCGCGCGGCGGTCCGCGGTCAGCGAAAGGCCGGCGGGCGGCAATTCCGCCGCCAGGCGAATGTTCGCCGTCTGCGCGCGTTCGCGCAGCAGCCGCACGCATTCTTCGACCAGCGGCCCGATCTCCACCGTCTCGAAATTGAGATCCAGCTTGCCGGCGTCGATCTTCGCCATATCGAGGATATCGGAGATCAAATCGAGCAGATGTTGGCCGGAATCGCAGATCAGCGCCGCATATTCGCCGTAGCGCGGATGGCCGAGCGCCCCGAACATTTCTTCGCGCATGATATCGGCAAAACCGATGACCGCGTTGAGCGGCGTGCGCAACTCGTGGCTCATGTTGGCGAGAAACAGCGATTTTGCCTTGTTGGCGGTCTCGGCGCGTTGCTGCGCCATTTTCATGCGCAATTCCTGCGTCTTGCGTTCGGTCACATCGCGCGAGACGCTGACCGCGTTTTTGTAGACGCCGCGATCGTCGTAGTGTCCGCGCATACTCACTTCCTGCCATACGTAATGTCCGTCGCCGTGGCGGATGCGGAATGTCGCGGTGACGGTTTTATCCGGCGCTCGCTCGAGATTGAGCTTCGAGGCTTCCTCCAGATCGTCGGGATGAATGAGTTCGAAAAACTTGTTATGCTCGATGTCGGCGATCGACCGTTTCAGCGATTGTTCCAGCGCGTTTGAGGCGAACACGATATCGCCGCCCGGGGCGAACAAGATGATGATGTCGGACGACTGCTCCGTCATCACGCGATACATTTCTTCCGCGCGTTTGCGCTCGGCTTCCGCCTTGGCCTGCTGCGTCACGTCGTGGCAGACGCCGATCACGGAGACGACCCTTCCGTCGGGTCCCACTTCGACTTCGCCGTGGGTGTCGACGATCTGTGCCGCCGCCGCCGGATCCTTGCTGCGCGTCTGATAATAGAAGCCGGTGCGGGTGCGAATGGCGTTATTGATGCGCTCCACAAGCACCGTCACGTCTTCCGGCACGATCTGATCGAGCAGCCAAGTGTTGTCCGCTTTTTGCGAGGGATCGACGCCGAGCAGTTTGTACATGCCCGGCGACCACGTCACGTGATTGTCGGCGAGGCGCAGGCGCCAATAGCCGAAACGCGCCGCGCGTTCGGCGAGCGCAAATTGCGCTCGCTCGCTCTGCAGCTCCGCGTCGGTCAGGCGCCGATCTTGCGGCGCGGCGTCGTGATGCTCCGGCATTCCCCCTCCGGTCACCCCTGGGAAAAGACCGGCAAGGATAGCAACGCGTCGTTAATCAACACTTGCGCGACGTTCGCAACAACGGTGACTGCCGCGTCAGGTATTGCGGGAACTTGCGTTCAATATTGAAATGTTAATGGCGATTAACCGACGCCAAGGCTGGGCGCGACGGAGGGAAGGAATGAAATGTCCGCTTTCCACCGTTGCAGCCGTTGATACCGGCCGACCGCGCTCAGCGCATGTGCGGGTAGCACACGCTGTCGCCGCCACTGCAGGACGGTCGATCCTGGAGCTCCCGGATACGCTGTTCGGTCACGCGGATTTCGCAGTCGGCATGGGCCAGCCAGTAATTCTCGTTGCTGGGAGCGGCGCCATATTCATAGGCACACTCCTTGTCCTTGTAGACGATCCACGCGCGTTCGACGTCGCGCAGGGCTCTGCGGTTTCCCACATAGAAGATCTTTTGAGCCATCAATGTCTTGTACGTCTCATCAAGGGCTTTGTTCGCCGCTTTCAGATTTGCGGCGTAACACTCATGAAATTCGCCGGCCGATTGCGCGGCCGGATCGCAGTTTTGTTTGGCGTAAGGAGGAGCGTCGGCGGCCGTGGCCGAGCCGCACGCGGCAAGCGTTGCGAGTACAAAAACGATTGCTCTCATGAAGCGCTCCTCGCAATGCAGCCGGTCTGATTTTCCTTGAGCCTGATGGAACATCCTCCTTCAACATTGTGCAAATTTGCAGTGGCGTTGAAAGCCAGCAAAGATGCTGCTGGATTCTTGTCCCGGGGAAACTGTCATGAAGCGATTTTCGATTGCGGTCCTGACTTGCCTGCTGGCCGGCAGCGCGGGGGCCGCAGAATGGTTGCCGACGGGGCAGACGATCACGCCGCTGGCGGCGCCCGGCTCGCGCTTCGATCCCCTGGCACTGGATTTGCCGAAGATCGGCCATGCGATCGCGGGGCAAGCCGTCACCACGGCGCTCACACCGGACGGCCGCACCTTGTTTGTCCTCACCAGCGGCTACAACAGCTGGAGGGATGGCGACGGAAAAACCATTGCCGAGGCCTCGAGCGAACATCTCTTTATCTATGACGTTTTGGCGACGCTTCCGAAATTCCTCCAGGCCGTGCCCGTCGACAACACGTTCGGCGGCCTCGCGGTGGCGGACGACAAGACCCTGTATGTCGGCGGCGGCGCCGACGATACGTTTGTCACCTTCTCGCAAAATTCCGATCGCACATGGTCGATGAGCGGTCAGCCCGTGAAGCTGGGCCACACGTCGGGCAATGCGGTCGTCAGAAATCCCAAGGTTCTCAAGCCTTCGACCGCGGGCCTGGCTCTGACGCGCGACGGCAACACCCTGGTGATCGCCAATTATCAAAACGACTCGATCACGGTGGTCAGCCTCGGCGCCAACAAGAACGCCAGCGAACTGGATCTGCGTCCGGGAAAAATCGATCCCAAAAAGGCCGGCGTGCCCGGCGGCGAATTTCCCTACTGGGTGGCGGTCAAAGCCAATCGCACCGCCTTTGTCTCGAGTGTGCGCGACCGCGAGATCGTCGTTGTGGCCCTGGGCGACAAGCCCAAGGTGACCGCGCGTATCAAGGTCGCCGGCAATCCCACGCGGCTTCTGCTCAACCGCGCGCAAACGCGACTCTATGTTGCGGAAGACAATGCCGATCGCGTGGACATTTTCGACACGGCGACAAACCAGCGCGTCGGCTCTGTCGCCGTCGGTGCGCCGGACGGGTACAGCACGCGCGGCGCGCGCCTTGCGCGCAACCTTCCCGGCGCCTCGCCCAACTCCCTGGTGCTGTCGCCGGACGAGACCCGCCTCTATGTGACCGACGGCGGCACCAATGCCGTGAGCGTGATCGCGCTTGCGGGTAAACCGACGCTTCTGGGTCTCATCCCCACAGCCTGGCAGCCCAACGCGGTCAGCGTCAGCGCCAACGGCAAGACGCTCTATGTCGCGAACGGCAAGAGCCCCACCAGTGCCAATCCCCGCAACTGCATGAAGACGTCCGCCGCGACGCCCAAATGCAGCAAGGCGGATCAGGAAGGCGCGGCCAATCAATATGTCTTCAATCTGACGACAGGCGGTTTGCAAACGATCCCGGTTCCGGACGCGATCACCCTCAAGCGGTTGACGGCACAGGTGGCGGACAACAATGGCTTTCGCCAGAGCGATACCGCGCAGGACCGCGCCGTGATGAGCGCGCTACGCGGCAAGATCAAACACGTCATCTATATCGTGCGGGAGAACCGGACCTACGATCAGATCCTGGGCGATCTTCCCGGCGCTGACGGCGATCCCAGCCTGGTGCAGTTCGACGCCAGCGTGACGCCGAACGCCCACGCGCTGGCGAGCGATTTCGTGGCGCTGGATTCCTTCTTCGATAGCGGCGAAGTGAGCGGCGACGGCTGGGCATGGTCGACCTCCGCGCGCACCACCGATGCGGTGGAGAAACAGATCCCGGTCAACTATGCCGACCGCGGCATGACCTACGACGAAGAAGGCTCATCGCGCGGCGTGAACGTCGCGCTGCCCGTGGCCCAACGCGGCGAGGCCGATCCCATCACCGTCAAGGATCCCGATCTTCTGCCGGGTCCGGCAAACGAAACCGCGCCCGACGGTCCGAGCGGGGAATTCCAGCAAGGGTATCTGTGGAACGCGGTGCAGCGCGCCAAGCTTTCGCTGCGCAACTACGGCTTCTTTCTCGACATCGTGCGCTATTTCAAGCAAGTGCCGGCGGCGGACCGCATTCCTCTGGTGCGCGATCCCGCGGTGAAGGGCGTGCGCGTCGCCTATTCCGCCAGTCCCGATCTTGCGTCGGTGACCGATATTTTCTTCCGCGGTTTCGACAACAGCTTCCCCGACTACTGGCGCTTCCAGGAATGGGCGCGCGAGTTCGACACCTATGACAAGAACGGTAACCTGCCGCAGTTCGAAACCGTGCGCTTCATGCACGACCACACCGGCGATTTTTCCACCGCCATCGACGGGGTGAACACGCCCGAAACCCAGATCGCGGACAACGACTATGCCGTCGGCCTGTTGATCGAGAAAATCGCCAAGAGCCGCTACGCCAAGGATACGCTGGTGTTCGTGATCGAAGACGACGCGCAGGACGGTCCCGACCATGTCGACGCGCACCGCTCGGTCGCCTTCGTCGCCGGACCCTATGTCAAGCAGCACGCCGTCGTGTCCGAGCGCTACACCACCGTCAATATGATCCGCACCATCGAAGAGATTCTAGGTCTGTCGCCGCTGAACATTCACGACGCTCATGCCCGCCCGATGAGCGCGGTGTTCGATTTGAAGGCCGCCACTTGGAGCTACACGGCGCAGGTCCCCGCCATGCTGCGCTCAACGTCCCTGCCGCTACCGCCGGTGCAGGCCGGCGAGCTAATCGTGAAGCCCGCGCATGATGTCGCTTATTGGACGCAGAAGATGAAGGGCTTCGATTTCACGGCCGAAGACCGGCTCGACTCGGCGGCCTACAATCAAATCCTGTGGCAAGGCCTGAAGCCAAACCAGCCATACCCGGTCGCGCGGCCGGGAACGAACATGCGGCACGTCATGACCGCGCAATGATTCCCCCCCCCCGATTGACAAAACTACGGAAATTCCGTATACGACGATATGCAGACAGTCGTTGAAACACCCGCTTTCCAGAAGTCTGCCGCGCAAGCAGGAATGGCGGAAAGGAGATTGCTCAACTCATCGACTATCTCGCGGCGAACCCGGATGCGGGTGATGAGATCAAGGGTACGGGAGGCTGCCGGAAAGTCCGGGTAGCTGGGCGTGGCAAGGGCAAAAGTGGCGGCTATCGGGTCATCACCTTCTTTTCCGGACCTGCGATCCCGCTGTTCCTGTTCTATGCCTATTCCAAGGCGGACAGGGACGATCTCGACGGCAAGCAGAGAAATGCGCTGCGAAACGTCACCAAGGAAATCGGTGAGACCTACGGACGGCAAAAGCCAGTGCGGAGAGTGAGATGAAGAAGCGGAAGAAGGAGACGGTTTTTGAGGGCGTTATGGCGGGAGCCAAGGAGGCTCTTGCTTATGCTCGCGGCGAGGCCGATGCGTCGAAATATAAGGTCCATATTCCCGAAGACGTCGACGTAAAAGCAATCCGTGAGGCAACGGGGCTGACGCAGGAAGCTTTTGCTTTGCGCTACGGCTTCAATCTTGGCCGGTTGCGCGATCTGGAGCAGAAGCGAACGCGTCCAGATTCGGTGGTGCGAGCTTATTTGCTGGTGATCCAGAAGAACCCGGAAGCAGTCAAGAAAGCATTGGCGGCGTAAGGCCGCGTGCATGTTGGTCGATACATACTTCCCCCTTAGAGCCGCACCAATCTCAGCCGCAGCGCATTTGTGATCACCGACACCGAACTCAGGCTCATCGCGGCGGCGGCCACGATTGGGCTGAGCAGCAGGCCGAAGGCGGGAAAGAGCACGCCGGCCGCGAGCGGGATTCCCAGCACGTTGTAGACGAAGGCGAGCACCAGATTTTGGCGGATGTTGCGCATGGTGGCGCGGCTGAGGGCGCGGGCGCGCGCGATGCCGGCGAGGTCGCCTTTGACCAGAGTGACGCCGGCGCTCTGCATCGCCACATCCGTGCCGGTGCCCATGGCGACGCCGACATCGGCTTCGGCGAGTGCGGGTGCGTCGTTCACCCCGTCGCCGGCCATCGCCACGATGCGTCCTTCGCTTCTCAGTTTCCGCACGATTGCGTCCTTCTGTTCGGGCAGCACTTCGGCCTCGACGTCGGCGATGCCGAGTTTCGCCGCGACGGATTTCGCCGTGGTGCGGTTGTCGCCGGTGAGCATGACGATGCGGATGCCTTCCGCGCGCAGGCTTTGCAGCGCAGCCGGCGTGGTCGTCTTGATCGGATCGGCGACGGCGATAATGCCCGCGGCTTTTCCGTCGATCGCCACGAACATTGCGGTCGCGCCGTCGCGCCTGAGGCCGTCTGCCCGTGCATCGAGTGCGGACGTGTTGGCCTGCAGGTCGGCGAGCAGTTTTGCATTGCCGACCGAAACCTTACGACCGGCGATGACGCCGGACACGCCCTTGCCGGTGATGGAGGTAAAATCGGAGATGTCGCCGAGCGCGAAGCCACGCTCCTTTGCGCTTGCAACGATCGCCGCGGCGAGCGGATGCTCGCTCGACCGCTCCAGGCTGGCGCCCAGCGTCAGCACTGTCTTTTCATCGAACCCTTCGGCCGGCACCACAGCCACGACACGGGGCCGCCCTTCGGTGAGCGTTCCGGTCTTGTCGACGACCAGCGTGTCGATCTTCTCGAAACGCTCCAAGCTTTCCGCGTTCTTGATGAGCACGCCGGCCATCGCGCCCTTGCCGACGCCGACCATGATCGACATCGGCGTCGCCAGACCGAGCGCGCAGGGGCAGGCGATGATGACGACCGACACGGCCGCGACGAGGGCATAGGAAAACGCAGGCGCCGGGCCAAAGATCATCCACGCGGCGAAGGCGAGGGCGGCAACGCCGATGACCGCGGGCACGAACCAGGACGAAACGACGTCGGCCAGCCGTTGGATCGGCGCGCGGCTTCTCTGCGCTTCGCCGACCATGTGAACGATGCGCGCCAGCACGGTATCGGCGCCGATCTTTTCAGCCTGCATCACAAGAGCGCCGGTGCCGTTGATGGTGCCGCCAATCAGCTTGGCACCGGTTTCTTTTTCCACCGGCATGGATTCGCCGGTGACCATGGATTCATCGACCGCGCTTTTGCCTTCCAACACCACGCCGTCGACCGGCACGCTCTCGCCGGGCCTGACGCGCAAGCGGTCTTCGATGGCCACTTGTTCCAGCGGCACTTCCTCGTCGCTGCCGTCGGCGCGAATGCGCCGCGCCGTCTTTGGCGCCAGATTGAGCAGCGCGCGGATGGCGCCGCCGGTCTGCTCGCGCGCGCGCAGCTCCAGCACCTGTCCGAGCAGCACGAGCACGGTGATGACGGCGGCCGCCTCGTAATAGACGGCGACCGTGCCGCCCTCCATCCGTAACGCTGCTGGAAACAGCGACGGCGCGAAGGTGGCGACGAGGCTGTAGACATACGCCGCGCCGACGCCGAGCGCGATGAGCGTGAACATGTTGAGCGAGCGGTTGACCAGTGACGCCCAACCGCGCTCGAAAAACGGCCATCCCGCCCACAGCACGACCGGCGAACTCAAGGCGAATTGCAGCCAGATCAATTCCTGCGGGGAAAGGTAGCGATGAAGGCTCAATCCGGGAAAGTGAGCACCCAATTCAAGTATCACGACCGGAACCGTAAGCGCCGTACCGATCCAAAAGCGGCGCGTCATGTCGATCAGTTCATGATTGGGACCTGTTTCTCCTGTGGCCGTGACCGGCTCTAGCGCCATGCCGCAGATGGGGCAGCTGCCCGGCTTGTTCCGCCGTATCTGCGGGTGCATCGGGCAGGTGTAGATCGTTCCGGATGGTGTCTCTTCGGCAGGCGCCGGCGCAGCAGGTGTCAGATATTTCGCGGGATCGGCCACGAACTTGGCGCGGCAGCCCGCGGAACAGAAATAATAGTCGTGGCCGTCCTGGCTCGCTCGGTGCGAGGTCTTCTTGGGATCCACATTCATGCCGCAGACGGGATCACGGACGGAGGTTCCATCGGTGCGCGCCGTTGGGGGCGAGGTGCTGCGGGATTCGTGGTGGCTGTGATCGTGCGTGCTCATGGCTACCGGTCGTGGTGACGTCACCACCCTCTATAGACCCTCCCGGCGTATCTTGCCTAGTACCCTATGGGGGTATACAAGGTGCGGCGAAATGGAGATTCGCCGTGAAGCGCGAAAACAAACCCAAACTGCTCGGCCGCCTAAACCGGATCGAAGGCCAGGTGCGCGGCATTTCCAGAATGATCGAAGAGGACCGCTACTGCATCGACGTTCTCACCCAATTGCAGGCCGCGCGCGCCGCACTGGCCCGCGTGGAATCCGAAATGCTCAAGGACCATATGGGGCACTGCATCGAGGACGCCATCGTCGGCGGCGACGCCAAACAGCAGCGCAAGAAGATCGGCGAACTGATCGAACTGCTGGACCGGAGTGCGCGGTAGGGACGCTTCCCCAGGGATCGCCGCTTTCCACAGTATGTTCTTGCAGCAGGATCGCCCATACTGAAGCCATGTGTTTCTCCGCCACCGCCAGTTTTGTCGCCGCAGGAGCGCTTGGCGCGGGCGGCGTCGTCACGCTGTTGCAGGTAAAGACCAAACAGGAGGTCCCGCTCGCCAGTATCCCTCTGCTGTTCGGAATCCAGCAGCTCATCGAAGGGACCGTCTGGCTTTCGTTCGACAACCCCGCGCTGAATGTTGCGGCGACCTATGCGTACTCGATCTTTTCTCATGTTCTATGGCCGGCTTTTGTTCCGCTTGCCATTCTGCTGATCGAAACCGATCCCGTTCGAAGAAATGCCTTGAAGATATTCTCCCTGATCGGTCTGGGAGTGGGATCGTATCTTTTGTACTTCGTCATTGCCGATCCGGTTGTCGCACACGTGGTAAATCACAGCATCGCGTACCATTCTCCGCATTTGTATCCGTGGACCACGATGGCGCTCTACCTCATTGCCACCTGTGGAAGCTGCCTGCTTTCAAGCCACAAGATCATAGACGTTTTCGGGGTCGTTCTCTTCGTATCCTTCGCTGTTGCCGCGTGGTTCTACACGGAGACGTTCTTTTCCGTCTGGTGTTTCTTTGCCGCGATCCTCAGCGCAATCGTCTTCTGGTATTTCAGAAGCAACTCCGGCGGATTAAGGCTGGGTGAAGGGCGGTCTTAGGTTTCGTAAGATCCCAGTGCCGCGAAGCAGGTGTCCCGATGCCCGACGTTCGAACGATCCTCCTCTTGGTTGCCGTTTTGGTGTCCTTGTATTTGGCCGGATCGATATTGACTGGTATGACTTGGGGTGGCTGGCGCGTCGTGCGAAGAAGTGAACGTCCACAAGAGTATTGGTTCATCGTCGCTATCATCACGGCCGCATTGGTCGTGGGGCTCCTGATGATTCACCCCATGATTTCAATCTGAGACACGTTCGGCCGAGGCTGGCGCTCGGGACAGCGGCGTCATCAACACAATCTCGGTGGATACGGCGCATTCCTTCAGTGGTGCCCAAGAACATTGACCGAAATCAATGTCGGCGCGGCGTGCGAAGGGCCATTCTTCGCCCTGTCGCGGCCAATTGCGCGAGTCACGCACGCTGCAGAAGGTTGATAGGGAAAGCTCTCATGAAGATTTTCGCGCTGTCCGCAACCCTAGTATTTGCTTTGACGACATCGGCTTTGGGCGATGATGCAATCGACCACACAGCCCATCACCCCAAACCCCAACAAACTACACCGGTACCGGACGCTAAACCGGTCGAGCCGACACAGACCGGGACTATGGACAGGTGCCCGATGATGAAAAGCGGCAATCAGCAGGTGATGTCTAGCGGCGTAATGAAGAACGCGCCCGCAATGAATGGTACTGCAATGCAATGCCCGATGACGCAGAAGCAGGACGGCGGCGCGAAGAACAAACTTGCCAACCCAATGAATCCGTGACGTTGCAGCGGGGCCAACGCATCCGATCCGGAGGCAGCCATGTCAGACAACTTCGTTCCTGGTCACGACGATCACGCGCCGTCTCACTTCCTGATCTCGCGGGCCGGAATCGTGATGCTCGGATTTCTGGCCATTGGGGGCGTACTGCTTTTCACCGAGCACCGGGCCCATGTGCTTGGTATCTTGCCGTGGCTGTTTTTGTTTGCTTGTCCACTCATGCACGTATTCATGCACGGCGGGCACGGAGGGCATAGCGGACACGGCGACCATCATCATCACGAAGAGAGGGATGTGCAGGCTGAACGCAAGGAGAGCGGTGCATGAACACCGAACCCGCCGCCTATGGTCTGTGGAGTCTGGTTATCATCAACTCTGGCGTCTTTATCCTGTTCGCCTACAGCTTCTTTAAGCCACGCACGAAACGCGATTGGCGATCGTTCAGTGCTTTCAGCGCGTTCCTGATAGCCTTGTTTGTGGAGATGTATGGCTTTCCACTGACGATCTTCGTGTTGTCGGGCTGGCTGCAAAGCCATTACCCGAACGTCAACTGGTTCTCGCATGATGCGGGACATCTGCTCGAGATGCTGTTCGGTTGGAAGACCAATCCGCATGCGGGGCCGTTCCACATTCTCAGTTTCATTTTCATCGGCGGCGGTTTCATCCTCATCTCGGCGGGATGGAAACGGCTTTACGATGCCCAGCGCCATCGCGAACTCGCGAGCGGAGGCGTCTACTCCTACGTTCGCCACCCGCAATATGACGGCTTCATCCTCGTGATGTTCGGTTTTCTCTTGCAGTGGCCGACCCTGCTCACGCTGGCGATGTTTCCGGTGCTGGTCGTCATGTATGTGCGGCTCGCGCGCGCTGAGGAGCGTGAGGCAGCTGAGGAGTTCGGTCCCGCATATCTCGTTTATATGAATTCGGTGCCCCCGTTTGTTCCACACCTTGCACGCTTGTTCGGCGGACCGGCCAATGCGGGAGTGGGGCATGGCTGAAGAAGCGGGTTCGAGGCGACAATTTTCGACAGCAAAGGAGAGCGTCATGAAAGCGACGACAGCGCAGCCGCGGCCGAAGAAGGACACCAAGCAGGCGGAAGCATCGTCCTGCTGCGCCGGCAAGCAGTCCAAGAAGACGTTCCAGGCCGCAGAGGCGAGCAAAGCCAAATCTCACGAGAAGGCCGAACCGGGTTCTTCGTGTTGCGGCAAGTAGCGAGCGACACGCGCCCTTGATCGCGGGCGCCAGGTGAGCCCGACATGAAAGAGACCATCTTCAGCGCGCGCGGGCTTACCAAGGTTTACACCTCGGGCGAGGTGGAGGTGCGCGCGCTGGCCGGCGTCGATCTCGATATTTACAACGGCGAAATGGTCGTGCTGCTCGGTCCCTCCGGCAGCGGCAAATCGACTCTTCTCAACATCATGGGCGGGCTCGATCACGCCACCAGTGGTTCATTGTCCTTTAGAGCGACCGATTTGACCGTGCTGGACGATACCGCGCTCACGCTTTATCGCCGCGATCATGTCGGCTTCGTCTTCCAGTTCTACAATCTCGTTTCGAGCTTGACGGCTTTCGAGAACGTCGCGCTGGTGACGGAGATCGCAAGGAAACCGATGCGCCCCGACGAGGCGCTGGCGCTCGTGGGCCTGGCGGACCGCATGAATCACTTTCCGGCGCAACTCTCCGGCGGCGAGCAGCAGCGCGTTGCTATCGCCCGGGCCATCGCCAAGCAGCCGGAAGTGCTGCTCTGCGACGAGCCGACCGGAGCCTTGGATTCCAAGACCGGCATCAAGGTCATCGAGGCTCTGCTCTCTGTCAACGAGCAACTCGGCACCACCACCGTGATCATCACCCACAATGCCAGCATCCAGGGCGTGGCCGATCGCGTGCTTTTCTTTGCCGACGGCAAAATCTCCAAGGTTCAGAAAAACACGGCCCGCCGCAAAGCCGCCGAAGTGACGTGGTGAAACGCATGCGGGCGCTTGACCGAAAACTCCTGCGCGACTTGAAACGGCTCTGGGCCCAGGCGCTTGCTATCGCACTCGTCATCGCCGGAGGCGTTTCCACCGTCGTCCTGGCGGTGGGCTCGCATCACTCCTTAGACGAGACGCGCATCGCCTACTACGAGCGTTACGGCTTTGCCGACGTCTTCGCGCAGATTCGCCGCGCGCCGAATGCGGTCGTCCGGCAGATTGAGGACATTCCCGGCGTCGCCGTGGTCGAACCGCGCATCACCCAGCTCGCGCTGCTCGACATTCCCAATTTCCGCGAACCCGCGACCGGCCAATTCGTCTCGCTTCCCGACAAGCGCGAACAAGTTCTCAACCGACTGTACATGCGCTCGGGCCGGCTTCCGGATTCGGCGAGTGAGCATGAAGTCGTCGTCAGCGAGCCCTTTGCAAGCGCCCATGGCTACGGCTTGGGTTCTCGTTTCTCTGCGATCCTGAACGGACGCAAGCGCGAGCTGACCATCGTCGGCACAGCGCTGTCGCCGGAGTTCATCTATGCCGTGGGGCCCGGCGATATCATGCCGGACAATCGGCGCTACGGGATCATTTGGATGCCGGAACGCGCGCTCGCCGGCGCCTATAACCTCAAGGACGCATTCTCGTCGGTCGCGCTGAAGCTCGTGCCCGGCGCGTCCGAAGACGAAGTCGTTCAGCGTCTCGACGACATTCTGGAACGCTATGGCGGGCGGGCCGCTTACGGCCGCAAGGACCAGACTTCGCATGCCTGGCTCAATCACGAGCTCGATATGCTGAGCAATATGAGCCGGACGCTGCCGCCGATTTTCCTGCTCGTGGCCGCCTTCCTTGTAAATTTGACGCTCGGCCGCCTGGTGGCGCTCGAACGCGAGCAGATCGGCCTCCTCAAAGCGCTGGGCTACAACAATCGCGCCATCGCCGCGCACTATCTCAAATTCGTCATGGCCATCGCGGTTGTGGGCATCGCGATCGGAAGCCTGGCCGGGGCGTGGCTGGGCAACTATGTCACGCAGCTGTTCGGAGATTTCTTCCGTTTTCCGTTTTTGGTGTTCAGCCGGGATGTTTCCACCTATGTGACCGGCGCGGGCATGAGTCTGCTGGCTTCGGCGATCGGCGCCATGCGCGCGCTCCGCGACGTGGTGAGATTGCCGCCCGCGGTCGCGATGCTGCCGCCGGCGCCGCCGCAGTACCGGCACTTCCTGCCGCCCTCTCTGTCTCTCGAACGCGTGGTGCCACAGTCCATCGTGATGATGCTGCGCAACATTGCGCGCCATCCCGCGCGCACCGGCTTCACCATGCTGGGCATTGCGCTGGCGACCGGCATTCTGGTGGTTTCGCTCTTTACCCGTGACACGATGGAGAACCTTATCGATGTCACCTATTTCCTCGCCGACCGGCAGGACGCGACCGTGAGTTTCGGCGAACGCCGCTCGGCCGATGTCGTGTATCAAATCGCGCATCTGCCGGGCGTGCTTGCGGTCGAACCGTCGCGCGAAGTGCCTATCCGCATCCGCCATGGCAGCGTCGAGCGCCGCGTCTTGCTGACCGGAAAGCTCAAAGGCGCAGACCTGAGCCGGATCATCGATGTCAACCTTCATCCGGTGATCCTGCCGCAAGACGGCCTGGCGATTTCCGCGATGCTGGCCCAGATCCTGGGCGTCCATGCCGGCGATCTCGTCGAGATCGATTTGCTCGAAGGCCAGCATCGCACCGTGACGCTGCCGGTGGCGGTGACCGTGGAGGACTATTTCGGCTTGCGCGCGATGATGGATGCGGACGCGCTCGCGCGCCTCATGCGCGAAGCGCCGGCCGCCAACAGCGTGAACGTGAGCGTCGACCGCAATGCGCTCGACGCGTTCTACGCGAAAATAAAATCCATGCCGACGGTGAGCGGTGTGGCGTTGCAGCGCGTCTCTCTTGCGAACTTTCGCGATGCGGTCGCGCTGTTGATCACGACAATGGCAAGCATCTATGCCGGGCTTGCCGCGATCATCGCCTTTGGCGTCGTTTACAACAGCGCGCGGATCTCGCTGTCGGAGAGCGCGCGTGATCTTGCGAGCCTGCGGGTTCTCGGCTTCACGCGCGGCGAGGTGCTGCGCATCCTCCTGCTCGAACTGGCCGTGATCACCTTGCTGGCGCAGCCGCCCGGCTGGCTCATCGGCTATGGACTGGCCTGGATCATGAAGACGCGGCTGGCGACCGACATCATGCGCGTGCGCCTGGTCGTCGAGCATTTCACCTACGCGCTGACGAGCGTCGTTGTGATAACGGCCGCGCTGTTCTCGGCGCTTGTCGTGCGCAGCCGCGTCTATTCGCTCGACCTCGTATCCGTCCTCAAAACGCGAGATTGAACCATGCCCAACATCTCCAGGAACCGTGCTTTCGTGATTGCCGCGGCTGCGGCTGTCCTCGTCGTGCTGGCCTGGTTGGCTTGGCCCGATCCGGTTCCGGTCGACCTCGCGCCGGCCTCGCGCATGTCGATGGAAGTCACAGTGGATGAGGAGGCGAGGACGCGCGTTCATCACGTCTATACGGTATCGGCGCCGTTGACGGGCACGGTTTTGAGACCCGAACGCGAGGTTGGAGATCCGGTCACGGCCAACCAGACTGTCGTCGCGGTCATGAAGCCGACCGCTCCGAGTTTCCACGATCCGCGTCTGCATCAGGAACTGATGAGCGCGCTTTCCGCCGCCGACGCGGCGGTGACGCTCGCGGAAGCCGAACGCCGCAGGATCGAAGCGACCGTAAATCTGTCCAACATCCAGCTCCGCAGAATGCAAACGCTTGCCGGCGAAGGGGCTGTTGCGCGCAGCGCCCTGGACAGGGCAGTTGCCGATGCGCAAACCAACCAGGCAGCACTGGCGAGCGCGACGGCGGAACTCCAAGTCCGTCGCAATGAGCGCGATGGCGCGGCCGTACGGTTGCAAAATCCTACCGATTCGGTCGCGACGTCGTCGGATCCGGGTTGCTGTATTCAGATACGGGCGCCGGTGACGGGCGACGTCCTCAAGCTCATTCAGGAAAGCGAGGCTGTGGTGCTAGCCGGCACGCCGCTCATCGAGATCGGAAATCCGCAAGATTTGGAGATCGTGGCGGAGTTGCTCTCAACCGACGCGGTGCAGGTGCGCCAGGGCCAGAGCGTTCATATCGATGGGTGGGGCGGTCCGCCCATTCAGGGCCGCGTCCGGCGCATTGAGCCGGCCGGGTTTTTGAAAGTTTCGGCGCTCGGCATCGAGGAACAACGCGTCCGGACGATCATCGATTTCACCGATCCGCCGCAGCGATGGCGAACGTTGGGACATGATTATCGCGTCATCGTCCATGTCGTGATCTGGAGGCGAAACAACGTCCTGACCGTGCCGGTCGGCGCGCTTTTCCGCGTCAACGACAAATGGGCCGTCTTTCGCGACGAGGACGGCCGCGCGCGTAGCGCGATAATTGTCATGGGCCACCGCAACAATCGCGTCGCGGAAGTTCTCTTCGGTCTTACGCAAGGCGATCAGGTCGTCCTGCATGCCAGCGACCGCGTGAGCGATGGAGCGCGCATCGCCCAACGAGACTAGAGTGTGGCCGGCGGTTCGCGAATCGGGAAAACAGCTCCACGAGTTCGGCGAATTTTCGCCACTCTTCGCGCGCGCTCCCGCTTTCTGTACTTCCACCTGCGCAGCGGTCATCGCACGTCGATGGTACCGATCATGCCCGCCTCGGCGTGGCCGATATAGTTGCAAGCGAACTGGAATTTGCCCTTTTTTGTAAAACGCCACACGAGTTCTTTTGTCTCATTGGGCTTGGCATCGACGACATTGCCTTCATCGGCGTGATTGGCGGCCTGCATGTTCGCGCCTGCCATGTCGGACATCATCTTGCGATGCTCCGCTTGTTCGGCGGCGTCCGCGATCATGAATTCGTGCGCCTGCTCGCCTTTGTTGACGAACACGAACTTCACGGTCTCGCCTTTCTTGAATGTCAAATGCGTCACGTTGAACTTGATCTCCGTGGCGATGATCGTGACGGTGCGCGTGACTTTTGCGCGATCGCCGGACGTGCCCCAGGGGGTGTCGACGACGTGATGACTGGCAGGCGCCGCGGCATGCGCAGCCAAGTACGGCATGGAGGCAATGGGCCCCAGGAGCAACGCTGCGCCAAAGCAGACATTGCGAACGAATTTGGCTCTTGCTGACATTAGGGTCACTCCAGAATTCGACAGAACGAAGTTGCACATATCGCGCGATCGCTTTTCCAAATCCGTCATTGCCCGGCTTGTCCGGGCAACCCAATCTTCTTCGAGCGAGAAAAAGATGGGTCGCCCGCATAAAGCGGGCGATGACGATTTTCGGGGGGCGGTCCAAACCAAATCCGATCTAATGCGACCCATATTGGGCCCTGATCGTCTTCAAGATGTTTTCCAGTTTCGCCAGATTCGCTTCCGTTCCTGCTTTGTCGTTGGCGTCGCCGCTGGCATCGAGTCTGACGGCCAGAGTGTCGACGAACTTGACCTGGGCACTCACGTTCGCCAAAGCCGCCGCAGACAAACCAGGGGAATGCGACGGCAACGCGCGCACCAGATCGCGTATGGCGTATGCGTGCTGGTGTACGGTTTGCAATGTATTTTTGGCGATCAGGCCTTTGAGTTCGGCGACGTTGCCGTCGATCGCTTTCCATATCTCAGCAGACGTGCCGGGGATTGCCGTCGACGCTTCGGCTTCGGCGGCAACCGCGACACCGGCGGAAAATGTTGCGGTCGTACCGAGCAGGGCCGCGGCGAGCAGTGCATTAAGAATGGGGGATTTCATGGTCGGTCTCCTTGGGTTGATCGGCGGGTTGACGATGATGTGCGCGCCAGCCGCGCTTCGCGCCGGCGCTCGAGCGCGTTGTAGAGCGTGGGAATCACGAACATGTTGAGGAAAGTCGATGTCACAAGGCCGCCGAGTACGACCTGGGCGAGGGGGCGTTCGAGTTCTTTTCCGACCGGCGAGCCCCACAGAAGCGGAATGAGGCCGAGAGCGGCCGTGGCAGCGGTCATCAAAACCGGCACCAGGCGGTTGAGCGTACCCTGCACGACGACATCTTCGAGAGACTTCCCTTCGCGCCGCAATTGATTGTAATGCGTCATGAGAATTATCCCGTTGCGCGCGGCGATGCCGAAGAGCGTGACGAATCCGATGACTGCCGCCACGCTCATGTTGCCGCCGGCTAGGAACAGGCTGATGAGGCCACCGATGATGGCGAGCGGCAGATTGACGAGAACAAGCAGCGAGTCGCGAAAGCTGCCGAAGACTTTGTAGAGCAGCATCAGCGCGACGAAGATCGCGATGAGGCCGAAGCCTTCCAGCACGCGATTGGCCTCCTGTTGGCTCTGGAACTGGCCGCCATATTCGAGGTAGTACCCGGGCGGCAGCGTAACTTGCGCGGCGGTCCTGCTTTGCACTTCGGCGATGACGCTGCCGAGGTCGCGCCCCTCGACGTTGAAGCCCACGACAACGCGCCGCTTCGCCATCTCCCGGTTGATGATATAGGGCTCGTCCTCGATGCTGACGTCGGCCAGCTCCCGCAAAGGGACCTTGCCACCCGAACGCAGCGCCGGTGCGTCGATCAACAGATCGCGCACGGCGCTCAGGCTCGAGCGCGCTGGCGCATTCAAGCGCACATAGAGATCGAACGTCTTCTGGCCTTCGAGGATTTTCGAGACCGTCTCGCCGTTGAGGTAGAGCTCGACGTCCTTGAGAACGTCGCCGACATGAATGCCATAGCGCGCGGCGCGGGCACGGTCGACGCGAATGTCCAGCTGGGGAACCCGGATCTGCTGTTCCAGATTCACATCGACGGCGCCTTTTACGCCGCCAACGATTCCCTGAACCTGCTGACCGAGGCTGTAGAGCTTGTCGAGGTCGTCGCCGAAGATCTTGATGGCCACTTGCGAGCGCACGCCGGACTGAACTTCGTCCATGCGATGGGCGATGAATTGTCCCACGTTGAAGACGGCGCCCGGAATGTTGGCGAGGTCGGCGCGAAACCGGCGCAGCAGCTCATCGGCCGGCATGTCGGGGTCGCGCGCGAAATCCAGCTTGACGTCGAACTCGCTGAAGTTGGGCGGCTGGGCGTCGTCATCCAGTTCGGAGCGCCCCGCGCGCTGGTCGATGGAGACGACCTGCTTGTAGCGCAGCAGCATCTTGCGCACCTGGCCGCCGAGCCGCATCGACTCCTCAAGATCGGTGCCCGGCAATGTGGTCATGGCGATGACGTAGTTGCCTTCGTGAAATTCCGGCAGGAACGAGAGGCCGAAGAACGGCAGCAAGGCGAGCGCGCCGATCAGAAGTGCGACGGCTATGCCGGCCACGGTCGCCGGCCAATCAAGGGCTAACTGGAGCAGCGTCAGAAACCGGCGTTTGAGCGCGATAACAAAGGGTGTTTCGTGCTCGCGCTCGTTTGTGGCTTGCTCGATGTCGGAGCGAGGCTCCGCACCGCCGACAGCGTGCGGCGAGAGGACATCGTTCTCGCGTTTCTCGGTTCGGCGAACCAGCAGAAAGTAACAGAGCGCGGGCACGACGGTGACCGCAACCACCAGCGAAGCGAGCACCGAAGCGATGTAAGCCACCCCAAGCGGCGAGAAGATGCGCCCCGCCAGGCCCGGGAGCAGGAAGATCGGCACGAAAATCATGCAGACGATCAAGGTGGCGTAGACCACCGAATTGAGGATCTCCCGCACCGCATCGAACACCACGCCGATCGTAGGCGACGGCGCTCCGGCATTTCGGTTGAGGCGCAGGCGGCGAACGACGTTCTCCACCGTGATGATGCCGTTGTCGACCACTTCGCCGATGGCGATGGCAAGCCCGCCCAGCGTCATGGCATTGATGCCGATGCCGAGCAGGTACATGACGATGATGCCGCCGACGAAAGACGCGGGCATCGAAAAGAACGTCACGAACGAGGCGCGCCAGTTCATCAGGAACACGAAGAGGACGGCGATGACGATGAGCGCGCCTTCGATCAGCGCAACGTTGAGATTGCTAAGTGCGGCGTCGATGAAATTCGCCTGGCGGAACACTTCGCTGTTCATTTCGACGCCGGCGGGAAGCGTCTTTCGGATTTCGGCGAGAGCGTCTTCGACTTTTGCCGTCGTCTTGAGCGTATCGGCGCCGTAGGCCTTCGAGACGGTTCCGATGACGGCGGGTTGAAGGCCGAACGCGCTGTCGCCGCGTTTGATTTCGGCGCCGAAACCGACATCGGCGACGTTGGCGAGCGTGATCGGCACGCCGCTGCGCACCGTGATGACGGTCTGGCGCAAATCCTGGAGCGACTGAACGCGGCCCTGACCGCTCACGATCAGTTCGCCCGCGGAGCGCTGCAGGAAAGCGCCCGGCACATTGACGTTTGCCTGTTCCAAGGCGTGACGGACGTCGTCGGCGCTCACCCGGTAGGCGAGCAACCGCATGGGATCGAGCCGCACCTGATATTGCTTGACGTCGCCGCCCATCGACACGACCGACGCGATACCGCCGAGCGCGAGAAGGCGTGGCCGCATCTCCCAGTCCGAGAACGTTCTCAGCGCCATGGGCGACAGCGTCTTACTGGTGAGCGAATACTTGACCAGCCATCCGACGGCCGAAGTGACGGGCAACATGACCGGTGGCAGGGTGCCGCCTGGCAGATTGCCGGTGACGCTCTGGATGCGCTCGTTGACGAGCTGGCGGTCGAGATAGATGTCCGTTCCCGCCCGGAACACGACGACGATGGTCGAAAGCCCCACCGAACTCGACGAGCGTACGCTGTCGACGCCGTTTGTGCCGTTGATCGCGCTTTCGAGGGGATAGGTGATGAGAGCTTCGACGTCCTGCGGCGCCAGCCCCGGCGCCTCGGTCTGAATGACGACTTGCGGCGGCGCGAATTCCGGGAACACGTCCTTGGGCATGTCTTGCAACATGAAGCCGCCGGCCACAAAGCCGATCGCTGTGATGGCGAGCACCAGCAGCCGGTTGTTCAGCGACCAGGCGATGAGACGGTTGAACATCAGTCGTTGTCCGCTGCCGGCGCATGCCCGCCGGTAAGCCATGTCGTGTAGACTTCGCGCGCACCCTGGGTGACGACTTCATCGCCTGGCACCAGTCCCGAAAGGATTTCCGAGACTTCGTCGTCGGTCACGCCCACGGTGACGTCGACGCGGTTGAACTTCGCGCCGTCGCGGACGAAGACGAAGTTCTCGCCGCCCGCTTCGAGAACGGCACTGTTGGGCACGACAAGCGCCGTGGGGTTCTCGCTAAGAACGATATCGGCCCGTGCAAAGAGGTTCGGTTTGAGAAGGCCTTGCGCGTTGTCGAGCAGAATCCACACTTCGACGGTGCGTGTGTCGGGATCGAGCGTCGGGCCGACATAATTCACGGTTCCGGACAGAAGCTGCTTGGGATAGGCCAGCAGCTTCACGAACGCTTTCTGACCCGTGTGCACCTGCCCGAGATCTTCTTCGTAGACCTTGCCGACGACGCGCATGCTGCTGCGATCGCTCAGATGGAACAGCGCAGTACCGGGCTCGACGCCCTGTCCGAGCGTGACGTCGCGTGTATCGACGATGCCGCCGATCGGCGCCGTGACCGCGACGACGGGCGGCGGATTGCCCACGACGCGCGATTGAACCAGCGCGAGTTTTTGCCCGCGCTTTACGGAAACGCCCGGGTTCACGTAAATCGCCTGAACGGTACCGCTGATCCGCAAACTGACGACGGCTTGCGCGCTCGCAAGCGGTTGCACCTCGCCGGTGACGCTGAGCAGATGCGCAACGGGGCGCATTTGCGCTTGCGCCGTCTTCAAATCCAGCGCCGAAATCTGCGCCGCGCTCAGGATAACCGGCCCTTTGGGACCCGAACCCACGTCGATTTGGCCGCCGTGACCGAAGGCGGCGGAGGAAATTGTGACCAGCAGCACCAAGAATGCGGTGGTGCTTAGGAGAGTTCGCGGAGATGGGCGCATCTCAAGGCTCCGTTTTGGTCGACGCGGTGTCGACCGGTTGGGTCATCAGCGAAGCCCGTGCGACCGTCGCCTGGTTCAAAGATTCCTGGGCGCGGAGATATTGTGCCAGCGTGTCGGCAAAGCTTGCGCCCAGATCGCGCTCCTGCCGCTCCGCCTGCACGACTTCGGACGCCGATATCTGTCCGTTGCGATATGCGTTGCGCGCCAGTTCGGAGTTGCGGCGGCTCAAGGGCAACGTCTCGGTTTGGTAGGCCTCGACTGCATCGCGCAGACGCCCCACCTGCTCATAGAGACCGGCGACTTCGTTCTCCACCCGCGACTGTAACGCCGCAAGTTGTTCGCGTGCCGTCGTTTCGTCGGCGGCCGCCACTGCGATATTGCCGTCATTGTCGTTGAAGAGCGGCACCGGAATCGAAAGCGAGAGCATGAGCGCTTTGTCGGCAGGTTGCGCCGGCGCGCCGAAGATGACGCGTCTGTCCTGCCGGACGCCCAGCGCGACACCCCAATCCTCCCAGGCGGACGCCCGCGCCAGCGCTTGTTCGGCTCCCGCGCGATCGGCGGCCAGAGTGAGAAGGCGCAGATCCGGCCGCCGCTGCAGCGCTTTGTCCGTCAGCTGCGCCAGAGGCGGCAGATCGCCAACCGGCGGCAGCGCGGTATCGATGGCAAGCGGCGCGTCGGCCGCGAGGCTTAAGAGTCCGGCGAGCGTTCGGATCGCCGCGGCGCGCTCACCGGCGAGAGCAGTGCGCTCCTGGCGCAAGCGCTCAAGCTCTAGCTGCGCCGCGTTGATGTCGAGCTGGGATACCTCGCCGGCCTTGTAGCGAGCCCGCGAGGCGGAGACGAGCGTGGACTCGATGGCGACGAGCTGATCGTGCAGCGCGATCTTCTGGTCGAGCACGACAATGGCATCGAAATCGTTTGCGACATTGCCGGTAAGCTCCAGCTCCGCGGCATTGACCTCCGCGAGCGCACGGGCCACGTCGACGCGCGCCACGTCGCCGGCGCGCGCCAGCCGTCCGCCGATGGGGAATTCCTGAGCGAAGCCCGCTGAGCGCGAATATTCACCCTCGTTGCCGAACGGCGCATCGGTTTCGTTGCTGAGTTCGAGGCGCGGGTTCGGCCAGCGGCCCGATTGCTTGAGGCGGCCGAGTGCAGCGTCGACCTGCGCGCGCGCCGCCTTGAGATCGTGATTTTGCGCGATGGCGATCCGCAGCGCCTGGTCGAGCGTCAATTCGGCCCCGGCAGCAGTGTCGGCCAGGAGGAGCATGCAGATAGTTGCCACTGCTGCAAGCAACGGCGTCCCGCGGCATGCGCCGCGCGGACCAATGGGAGATGACATCGTCAGGATCTTTCCACCATGCTGATTGATCCCCGCGCAAAGAGCGCCAACACGCGGGGAGGGCGCGAGCACGAATGCTCGCGGGCGTTATCAGACGATGGTGGTCGGCGGTGCGTGCGAGGAGAACGTCACGAAGCGTTTGGCTCGACTTCGCGTGGTCTCATAGAGGGGCGGACGGTCGAGAACCCGCGCAAAGAACAACCCGGTCGGAAGAACTTCGGCGACGGCGATCGCAGGCGCGGGCGTCACAGCGAGGTCGGGCTGCACAAAACTCAGCGATTGAAAGACCGCTGCTGAATCGCCCAGGGCCTCGCAGCAGAAATCCGTGTCGGCCTGTCCCGCCGCGCCGTGAGTGATTTTCTCGTGTGCGGCCACGGGTTCATCGGGGCCGATCGTCAGTCCAAAACTCGGACAGGTGAGCGCGGCAAGCAACCATGCCGCGCAGGCAGCGAACGCCGTCAAGCGCCGCCAGCGCTGCCGAAATGAGAGAGTTAAAGCGCGCGACCCGGTCACGAAACCAAGTCTGCGCCGGCGGAGAGACAAATCAAGGCACGATCCCCAAGAATCACATATGGCATGACAAGCATCTGATCTTGTGTCGATTCAGGAAACTATACCAGACGGCATTCATGGTGAAGGCCGTAGTGCTTTTTGCCTGAACGGACCCTAAACGGCCCCTTCCGGCAGCAATCGAAGGGCTGGGACCCGCAGGAGCGCGCGTTACCTTTTGCTTCGGCTAAACGAAGTAGACAGAGAAGGCTTTGTCGTTTGACTGCCAATGTCGCTCTCCCTCGTTATACCCGTTCTCAACGAAGAAGCGACGCTCTCATCGTGCCTGCATCGGTTGACAGACGCTCGCGCGGCGAGTGCTGAGGTTATCGTTGTAGACGGAGGAAGCATCGACAACACTGTCGCGCTTGCCATCTCCTTGGCCGATCGGGTGCTAGCGGCACCGAGAGGTCGGGCTTCGCAAATGAATGCCGGCGCCCGAGGAGCCCGCGGTGACACATTGCTTTTCCTTCATGCCGACACGATCGCACCACCTCGCACAGACGTATTGATTGCAAACGCTCTGGTTCACTCAGGCCGCGCCTGGGGGTTTTTCAAGGTCGGCATCGTACCGCGCACGCCCCTTCTCTCGCTGGTAGCTTTTGCGATGAATGCGCGTTCGCACCTGTCGGGAATCGCAACAGGAGATCAAGCAATCTTCGTCCGTCGTGCTGTATTCGAAGCCGTCGGAGGGTATCCCGACATTCCGTTGATGGAAGACATCGCCATTTGCAAGGCGCTGCGACGGTTCGGTCGGCCGGTTCGCGTGAATGCTCGCGTTCTTACCTCTGCACGACGCTGGCAGAAGAAAGGAGCCGTTCGCACGATCCTGCTGATGTGGTGGCTGAGGTTGAACTACTTTCTCGGTACCGACCCGGGTGTGCTGGCGCGGCGCTATGGCTATGTCCCGCGCGCACGCTAACCGGATCGAGATCGCGATATTCGCAAAGGCGCCCATCCCGGGTTATGCGAAGACCCGATTGATACCGCGTCTTGGCGCGGACGGCGCCGCGAAGCTCCAAAGATTGCTGATCGAGCGTGCCATCCAGGTGGCTCTGTCCGCAGGCATTGGGCCCGTTTCTCTATGGTGCGCGCCGGATATGGACCATGAAGCTTTCCAAACGTTTTCGGCGCGATATCGGGTATCGCTTCGGGCGCAAACCGGGAACGACCTTGGCGAACGAATGTGCAACGCGTTTCGTGTCCTCGCGGCGTGCAGGCCGGCGGTATTGATCGGAACGGATTGCGTGGTGCTCGGAGTTCGACAAATCGTTCGCTGCGCCGAGTTCCTCCTCAGTTCGGTGGACGCAGCGTTCGTTCCGGTCGAGGACGGTGGTTACATTTTGGTTGGACTGAGGCGCGCAACGCCGTCAATCTTCACCGGAATTCCCTGGGGCACTCGGAACGTCATGGCCGAAACCGAAAGGCGAGCCGAATCCGAGGACATCAGCACCGCGAAACTAGATCCTCTTTGGGATATCGATTGTGCCGAAGACTATCACCGTGCGCTTGGCTGCGGGGCTTTGCATCACGAACAATGTCAATTCGATCCCCAATGGCCCAATTTGCTCTGAGCCGGGCGATCCGGCCGCGAACGCGTTTCGCAATCCCGACGAACTCTGCCCCGATCTCATGCTGCGTCAGCCCTTTGCATCGGCCAAAGGGTGATTGCTAGGCAAACCACAGAAGAAGGCGAACGAACCGCTTCGGCCAGGCGCTGAACAACTTTGGACCGTAAAACGCGCTCGCGGCGCCCTTCGATATTTCGCCGAGCGTCGGATAGGGCAAAATGAGTCCGGTCAGGGCGCTCAGGCGGAGCTTTTGCGAGATCGCCAATACCCAAAGCTGGATGATTTCTCCCGCGTGATTGCCCAGGATGCTTGCGCCGAGAATTGTGCCGTTTGTCCGGGTGATAACCTTGATCTCGCCGCCCGCGCGCAGCTCGGTTTGCGCCCGGTCGTTCTGGGAAAAATCCACCGTTGTCACCTGTAAGTCGCGGCCGAACTGTTGCCGGGCTTCCGCTTCGGTCAAGCCCACATGAGCCAACTCGGGATCGGTGTAGGTGACCCATGGCAGTGCGCGGTAGTTCACTTTAGCGCCAAGCCGAAATAGCAGGTTACGGATGACGATTCCGGCCTGATAAGCGGCGGCGTGAGTAAATTGCGGTGGGCCAATGGCGTCGCCCAAGGCGTAAATATATTTGTTCGATGTGCGCAGCCGGGCATCGACCTCTATCCCTCTTGCGGAATAACGAATTCCTGCCCGCTCAAGCTGGAGTGTGTTCAGGCTTGGCTGCCGGCCAGCCGCCACAAGAACATGCGATCCGCCGATGCGCTCGCTGTTTGTTTCAAGTCGTATCTCCGTTCCGTGGTCAACTTTAACGATCTCGGCAATCTTCGCGCCTTCCCGGACCTCGATGCCTTCAGATGTCAGCTGCCGTCGCAGCCGCTCTACTAGATCGGGCTCGTCCTTCTGCAGCAGGCGAGTTGATTCGAAGATCGTTACCTTGCTTCCCAGCCGGCGAAACGCTTGCGCCATCTCCACCCCGATGGGGCCGCCGCCGATGATCAGAAGATGCTCAGGCCGAGTTTCGAGCGAGAAGATGGATTCGTTCGTCAGCAGCGGCACCCGGTCGATCCCCGGAATGGCTGGAATGACGGCTGTGGATCCCGTGGCGACGACGATGCGCTTGGCGCGCACACGAAGATCGCCGCCGACGATCTCGCGCGGGCCCACGAAACGCGCCTCTGCTTGGATCACGCGCACGCCGAGCCGTTCGAAGCGTTCGACGGAATCGTGCGGTGCAATCTGCGAAATCGCGTCTTGAACGTGTCTCATGACGGCGGGAAAATCGACCTCCGGTCGGCCCGCAGTGATGCCGAAATCTCTTGCTTCGGTTACAGCCTGCGCGGCATGTGCGGCGGCGAGCAGGGCCTTAGACGGTACGCACCCGTAGTTCAAACAATCGCCGCCCATCTTGGCTCGTTCGAACAAGACAACGCGTGCGCCCAATTGCGCGGCGCCTGCCGCAACGGAAAGACCGGCCGAACCTGCGCCGATAACACAGACATCGCAGTTCAGGGTTTTCGCACGGGCGGCCATCTCAGGCGGGCTTCCAACGACGGTATGCAACGGGTGCCAGCGACAAGACGGCCAGCGCAAGCAAGGGAATAAGAATGGAAGGCTGGAAAACGGCGCCTAGGTCCGGCGTTTGACCGCGATCCAGCATTTCGCCCAGTCCGCTTCCGATGCTGGCGTAAACCGCAGCGCCCGGGATAATGCCGAAGAACGTGCCAAGTACGAAAGTCCGCAACCGCACATCCAGCAAAGCCGCCGCAAGATTGACGAGCCAGAACGGGAAGATCGGAACAAGGCGCAGGAACAGGAGGTAGCTCAGCGCACTCTTCGCAAAGCCGGACCGAAGCTTGCCGATTGTGCCTTGCACCCGATTTTGAAAATAGGCCGCAAAACTCGTCCTCGCTATGACGAAAAGTACAATGGCACCCAACGTCGCCGCAGCCACGGATATCATTGCTCCGAAAACAAGTCCGAAGAGAAATCCACCCGCCATAGTAAGGATGGACGAACCGGGCAAAGAAAAAACGGTCGCCAGGAGGTAAATTGCGACAAAGCCGATGGCCGTGAGCGCAGGATGTTGGGCGACTTGCCCGATCAACCATTCGCGATGGCTCGCCAGCGAGTGAAGTGTAAGGTAACGGTCCAGGTGAAGGACAAAAATTAGAGCGACCGCGATTGCGAATACCGCCGGCAGGAGCGAAAGGCGAAACCATTTCGCGCGATCGGACGAATCCTGCGAAAGAGTCCTCATCGCACTAGAACCAATGCAATCGCTGCGGACACAACTGCGGCAGCGGGCAGGGTCACAAGCCACGCCATGAGTATCGTGCGAAGCGCATCGGCTACATGGGGCGGAGCGCGGTCGGCGACGCGCACACCAATCAGAGATCCGGTTGCAACATGGGTCGTCGAGACCGGCAGTCCCAACGGTGTCGCGCCCAAGACCAAGAGGGCAGTTCCCAAATTTGCCATCAGCCCGGTGGCCGGCGTCATCGTCGACACTTGTTCGGCCAACACCGGCAGCAGTCTTCGCCCCCCGAGAATTGCTCCGCCGGTCATGGACAAAGCAGTGAGCCCGACGGCGAGTGCCGCACTGTGAGCCGGCCCGACCGCAGGCCAAGCCAGCACGGCCGGGATCATAAGAGCGGCCATTTTCGGCACGTCGTTGAGGCCTCGCGCAAAACTCACCGCGCCGCCGCTTAGCCAATGCAGAAGCAGCCACGTGCGTTTTACGAGCGGTGAAACGTGTTGGCCTCCCGGCGCACAGGCGAAGGGATCGCGCTTGTACTCGGCAAAATCGCAGCAACCTGGGGTCCACTGTGGCATGTGTGCCTCAAGAACCCGGTTGAGGCGCAGCAATACCCAGCACACACCAATTGCCAACAACGGACTGAGCAGCAGGGGCACCAGGAACTTGCTGGCCATAGCTTGAAACGCAATCTGCCGGACGCCGAACTGGATAGCTGCCGCACCCACAATGCCCCCAATCAGGGCATGCGTTGTGGAAACAGGCCACCGGCGCCACGTGGCAAGAAGGACGAATCCGGCCGATCCAAGAAGCGCCGCAAGTGCCGCTGCCATCGGGAGGGACGATGCACCTTGCAGAAAGCCGCCGCCGAACAATGTGCTGAGTGCATTTCCCCAAAAGATCGCAACAATACCGCCGGCGAGAGTCGTCGCAGTCCCGAGAAGCCAGGCTGTGCGCGCACTGGCGACGCCGCTGCCGGCCAGCGCGGCGATGCCTTTAGACACGTCGTTGGCGCCATTGGCCCATGCCAGCGCCAAGGCGGCGATAAAAAGGATCGCTGAAAGCATCACTCCACCTCAACAGCACTTTGCGCTCGAAGCAGTGTCATCTCTCTCTTGTCGGGAGGGAGTACAATCGAATAGGCCGTAGTGGGTAGACTTGTCGCCGATCAGCCTAAAATGCGGCGCATAACGGGTGCGCGCGATCATGTCGGCAGTGTTCCCGCAAACCGTTACGACTTTTCCGGTATCGAAGCGATGATGATCGTCGAGAACAAATGCGCGGGGCGCTTCACGCACTGTGCCATTGTAGACGACAGCCTGGCCGTAGTCCTCGCAACGGTCTTCCAAGTCCAGCTTGAAAGCGCGCACGGTAACGGAGTGAAACGCAACCCCGCCCAGCTGAGCCTCGATCCCTGGGTTAGCGATGGCTACGCGGCGGCGCGTCGATGTTCGTGCATCGCGGCAGCCGGAGTCCGCCAGCAAGCGGCGAAAATCTTCCCAGTAGAGCGCCCCGCCAAGGCACTCGCCACGAAGAATGGGATCGGCGGCGAGTTCGGGCGGGATGCGGCGATCGGCGAAGATATCCGAAAAGTAGAGTTCGCCGTCCGGTTTCAACACGCGGAAAATTTCACGCAGGACGCTTGGCTTATCGGGCGACAGGTTGATAACGCAGTTCGAAACCGCAACATCGACGCTCTCGTCGGCAATACGCGCCGTGTTCAAATCTTCGATGTAACCTTCTCGAAATTCAACGTTCGCGTAGCCAAACTTTTTTACATGATGATCGCGGTGCTTGCGCGCCACCGCGAGTTGGCTCTCCGTCATATCGACGCCGACCACACTTCCGCTGGGTCCGACCAACTGGGAGAGGATGTAGCAATCCCGGCCGGTGCCGCATCCGAGATCGAGCACGCGCGCGCCCTCAAGCACCAGCGGAATGGGAGAGCCGCATCCGTAGAAGCGCGTCTTGATTTCCTCGTGAACATTCGCCAGTGCGAGTGCGATATGGGGCTCCGGCGGCTCGGCGATGCAGCAGGCCGACGTTTGCAAGTCCGCCGACGAGTTCAAGACCTCGCCGTAATAGCGTCGTATAGCTTCCAGTGAGTGTTGCTTCTCCGTCATGTCCGATGTGCCTTCTCTCGTTCGGTCAAGCACTGCAGGAAGCGCCGCCGAGAACGCAAAATTTCGCGCAATGGGGATGGTTGAGGCGCACGGGCCTGCACGCTTCAGTCAACGTGCGGCCCATTCCGAATTCTTCCTCGTATGGAAGGAGTGTGCAGGAGACGACCGCTGGTCGATCGTCTCCTTTGCGCTTGATCACCATGCGGGATGAAGCACACATGAGATCGGATGGTCTTTTGCCCAAAATCGTCCAGCAGTGCTCCGAGATTTCCGGGACCTCAACCGATGCATCCATTTCCGGAAATAGAACCAGCCGGTGTGGTTCGTAGGCATCGATTGCGACGTCCTCATCCGCAAACAGCCGGTTGAAGCCGGACCGCGTCGTCTGCTCGTCGTCGCGCAGAAGTCGCGCCGCTACTGCGATATCGAAGCCCCGATTGGACAGCCATTTCAGTCCTTCGATCGCTGGCGCCCAAGAGTAGAGGCCGCGTACGCGCTCGTGACCTGCTTGCGTAAAATGGTCGAGCGAGACTCGCAGCGAAAAACGATCGCGATACTGTGTGTTGAGGTCGAGCAAGGCCTCGCGTCGGTGCCGCATGGGCGTCATCGCGTTGGTCAGCACAAGCACACGATAGCCGCACGAAAGAGCGTCATGGAGCATTGCGACAATGTCTGGATTCATGAAGGGCTCGCCACCGGTGAATCCGATTTCGACGATGCCGCCATGGTTCTTTTTTGCTTCCGCGAGAAAGCGACGGACCTCGTCGCGCGCCAGATAGACAAGGCGGTCGTTGTAGGGACTCGAATCGATGTAGCAGCCCTTGCAAGTGAGGTTGCAGAGCGTGCCCGTGTTGAACCACAGGGTCTTCAGGCCGATTGGCTCGACCACCGCCCTGCGTTCCCCTTTGGCGGTCCAGTAGGGATCGCTGAATTTCCTTTCGGCGGTGGACTTGTTCGCGTCCACGGACCGCGATCGATCGGGCAAATTCAGATTGGTCATACCGGGTTCTTCAGCGCCTGCACGCCGGATTGTTCCGGCGTGTCTCCTATTGGTTATTCGTAGCGGCGCGGGCAAAGGTTTCGCGGGGGTGACGGCGAAGTGCGTCATTCCTAATGCCGCTGCGCTTCCGCTATGATCGGTCGTGATCTGGCGGAGAACCGGGAAATGCCGTTCCTAAAACATGTTCAGGAGAGTGCAACTTTGCTGGACGTTTTTCGCGCCTACCCCGCCACAGCCCGGCCCTTGATCGAATATCACGAGCAACTCATGCGCGGACAATCGCCGCTGAGCATTGGCGAGCGCGAGCTCATCGCTGCGTATGTTTCGGGGCTGAATGTCTGCAGCTACTGCCACGGCGTGCACAGCGTGACGGCCGAGGCGTTCGGCATCGCACCGGACGTTCTGCAGGCATTGTTGGCCAACGTCGATTCGGCGCTCGTACATTCCAGGATCAAGCCGATCCTGCACTATGTTCGCAAATTGACCGTCCTGCCCGCTCGCCTGGGCCGCGCCGACGCCGATGCCGTGTACGCGGCCGGGTGGAACGACCAGGCGCTTTACGATGCGATATCGGTCTGCGCGCTTTTCAATTTTATGAACCGGCTCGTCGAGGGAGTTGGTATTGCCGCTGGACCGGAATATTTCCGGGTATCCGGAGAGCGCCTGCACAAGGGAGGTTACGCCGGCCTCCTGCAGCTTTTGGAGCGCTAAGCGAAATTCAGTGCAATGACTTTACGAAACCCTGAATCTCCGGCGACTGGCCCACAAGTGTGCCGGCCAGCGACTCCAGATCGTCTACATCCTTTGCAGGCAACGACAGGGCCGTGGGGATGGCATTGAACCGCGCTCTCTGCGTCGGGTCCTTGATGTCGTCAAACGTCAAGGTTGCAAAATGCACTCTGACGCGCGGAGCGCCCGGCTTGCGGCGTGCGTTTATATTGTCAGCCCACATCTGAAAGCCGCTTCTGGCCAAAGAAACGGTTTCCGTGCTCAGAATATCAATCGCCGCGCCGAAGGATGCCACCAAGGCGCTGGGTATGGACGGATCGGTGCCGTCACGCGACCACTGGAATTCATTGTAGACTTGGGCGTTGGCCACAATCACAAGCACATCCGTCACGCGGTCCAATGCTTCCGGCGTGAACGCTCCTGCCATGTCCTCGACATTTCCGTAGTGAGCCACCGGACTCATCATGGAACCTCTCACCCCAAGATTATCCGTGATTCCGCCGTCCAGGAGTCGAACGATCGGCATGCGGGCGGGGTCGAAGTAGCGGTCCAGGGCCCGCGCGACCTGATGCTCGCGGGTGTAGGGATCATCGACCGCCAGCTCATAAGGCACCCAGGAATCGCGTCGTTGCGCGCAGTCCTCATCGAAGTTTCGAACTGCGATCGGCGCGAAGATAGCCGGCACGGCAGAGGATGCCATCACGGCGTTGGCGATCGGATAGGAACTTAGATTCGAACATAAGAAATCGAACTGCTGCTGGATGAACGAAAATGTCAGTCCGGTATTGATATCGCTGGCGTTGATGATGATGAACGGCAAATACCCGAGCGATGTGTCCGCAAATGTCTTGTGATCGAAAACATTGGAGTCCAGCCAATGGGCCGCCAAATCCGTACGATTGTAATCGGATCTGAAAAGCGATCCGTCGTTGAGCGGATCGAGCAGCTCGCTTAACATGCCGGCTTCGACATCACGCTTCAGAAATTTTAATTCGAAGTCGTCAAAGATGCGTTCGCCAAACACGCCATAGTAAGCCGCCGTGTAACTTCCTCCGGACACCGATGAGACGACGTCGACCTGGTCCAACAAAGAGCCGGTTTGACCGGCAATCGTTACGGGCGTGTTCCGCAGCGCCTTGAGAACGCCGTAGGAAAACGCCGCGGCGCGCGTCCCGCCTCCGGAAAAGGCGAGCACAACAAAAACGTTTTGCGCATTGCCGCGCGGAAGACGGCTGCTGAAGTCATACCGCGGCGCCGGATCGCTCTCGACAAGCGGTGCATTCCACGAGCGCTGAGCACAGGTTGTGAGCGTAACGCTGAGAAACGCCGCTAGTGTGACACGGATCGGCGTGATGTTCATGGGCGCCTCCGAAGTTTGCCTAGGCCCGCGGGCCATCGAATCGCCTTCGGACGAGATAATCCAGCGACAATGCCCCGGGACCGCGAAACAGGATGAACGCAAGCGCCGTGGCCCAGCCGAGATGGGTTTCCCAGGCATCGGGATAGACGAACACTTCGATCACGGTCGTCATGCCCAACAGCGCCAAAGCGCTTAGCCGCGACGCGAATCCGATGACGAGAAGCATTGGAAACAGATGCTCGGAATACGCCGCGATATGCGCGGCGATCTGCGGCGGAATGAACGGCACCTTGTACTCGTATTGAAACAGATAATAGGTGCTGGGCTTGAGAGTCAGAAGTCCGTCGACCTTCGTGCGCCCGGACAGAAAGAACGTGACGGCGATGAAGATCCGCGCCGGCGTCGCCAGCAGCGTGTCGTACGACACGCCTTCCAGCCATCGCACGAGCCTCAGCCCGGCTTGGATAGGATTGAGAGAACTCCTGCTTTTCATGCTCATCTGATTGCTCATTGCTGGACGTCGTGTTCGGTGAAGGCCACAAACGTTCCAGCCTTCGCCAGCGTTTCGACGTGCGCCGCGAAATCGAAACTCGGATTCGCCCAGGTGGCTTCTTCATACGCCGCAGCCAGCGAACCGCCGTCTGCGAACGCAAGAACCGCGGCATAGGCGCCAAGCGATAGACGGCGTACTTCGACCTCACGCTCCGGTCGGACAATGAGGAGGTATTCGCGCTGCTGCGGCAGCGTGACGTTGTCGAACGTCGCCTCGCTCCTGTTCAACTCCCAGATCCGCGACACTTGAAACGGCGACGTCATCAGCCGCGCCGACGGATGCAGCATCGGCCGAAGTTGCTCGCGATCGCTCGGCAGGCTGACGATCGGCGCTGCGTCGGGCGCGTGATAGGACTCAAGATAGAGATATTCCAGCCGTGCGACGTCGCTGAGATACGGAACCGTGCCGGCTGGCGGAAAGGTGCTGAGGAACTGCGGAAACGATCCGCCGTAGGCCAGAAGCGTCCCTATCCTTGGCGGAGTTTGAGCGACGTATTGGACGGCTGCGTAGCGGAAGAACTCTTCGCCGACCAGCCGTTCAACGGCCGGAAACGTATCGCGCAAAGCGTCTACAAGCCTGGCGTAGACATTGTTCTTGTAGACGGCGAAGCGCTTGGGGTTGTGAGGGCCATCCGACGGCAGCAGGGCCAGCAAGGAGTCCGGCACGCTCGGACCGGGCGGCGACAGCAGATAGGCGGTCATCTCCGCTTGAAAGTCACGCAGCGGCAGCATCGCGCAATTCCACGGCGGCGGCGGCCGTATCATCCGCCCGCTTCGCCTCGTCGCAAAGAACCGCCAGTTCGGGGACATCGCTGTCCCATTCGATGAGCGTCGGCCGGGCGCCGATACGCGCGACGGTTTCGCGATAGAGTTCCCACACCTCGGCGCAGACCCGGCTGCCGTGATCGTCGATGCGAATTTGAAAAGCGCCGTCGCGAATGAGGGAATGGCCGGCCAGATGGATTTCCCCCACAGGGCCGCCGGGAACGCGCGAGAGCCATTTGCGGGCATCGAAGCCGTGATTGCCGGCGCTGACGTAGACATTGTTGATGTCGAGCAGAAGGCCGCATCCCGTGCGGTTGGCCGCTTCGACGAGAAAATCCGGTTCGGGAATATCCGACTGAGAAAGCGTCACATATGTGGAAGGATTTTCGACCAGGATGGTGCGGCCGAGCGCATTCTGCATCTGGTCGATGTGATCGCACACGATATGCAGGGATTCTGCCGTGTAGGGGATCGGCAGCAGATCGTGCAATGCAACCTCGCCGAAGCGCGACCACGCAACATGTTCCGAGACAAGAGCGGGTTGGTAGCGATCGACCAGAGCGCGCCAGCGTGCGAGGTGATCGCGGTTAAGCGGCTCGTCCCCGCCGAGCGACAACCCGACACCGTGCAATGAAAGCGGATAGTGTTTTGCGATCTCTTCGAGATAGGCATGCGGCGGCCCGCCGGCGCCCATGTAATTCTCGGGATGAACCTCGATGAACGCCAGAGCCGGCTTGGAAGAAAGCAGTTCGCGATAGTGAATCGGCTTGACCCCGATTCCCGCGCGGGCGGGAATCGGGGCACGAGCGTCACAGCGTAGGGGCGTCTGTGTACGCATCGGGGTCGCTCAAGCCGGAAGGTGAGCGTTCGATTCTGAAAGCGAGCCTTGGCCGACGGGCGTGGTGATGTTGGTACAGGTGCCCTTCGGGACGAGCTTCCAGGAATTGGACTGATAGTCGATCTTGGATGTTCCCGCGCAGGTCGTGCCGGGGCCTGCCTTGCAGTCGTTCTTTCCTGCAAGCGCCACGCCATAGCACTTCTCCATCGTCGCCATCTGTTCCGGCGTAATCTGGAGCGGTGCCGCAAATGCGGTTGCCGCAACGCCAATCGTGGCGGCCATCGCTCCTGCGGCGAGGAGAGAAGAACGGAGGGATAGTCGAGGATGCATGGATCAACTCCTTTCGCGTTGTCGTGAAAACCGGCCTTGAAGGCCGGACTTGGCCTGCTCAGCGAAGGTTGGCTGCGCAGGGGTTCTTGGGCTTGCAGGGATTCTTGGGGGCGCACGGGTTCGCCGTGGCTGCGCACGGGCTGCGCCCGTGAATCATGTTGTTGAGCGACTGGCATGAAGCCAGCGAACCGCTCAGCACCACGGCGGCGCCAAGCGTGAGAGCGGATTTCGTGAAAGGCCTCATGGCGAAGCTCCAGGATCGGTTACAGCCATGAATTCGAAGTGCCGCCGCGAAAGGTTACCGTGTGCGATCCCAGAGCCCGATTTAAGAGCGCGACGAAGCAGGCGAAACCTTTCCAGGCGCGCGCACGCAATGATTGGCGAGGATGGTGCCGCGTCGGTGCTTATTCCGCCCCCCAGCCCCTCCAGGCGGCAGCGTTGCGGTCCATCCTCACCAACCTGCAGGGGCTTTCATTCACACGTTGCATATGGCCAACTGCGCCACGCACGCGTTGCCGATACAAATTGACTTTTCTCAAGGTCCTGTGGCCGGATTTGGACGATCCTGAGAAATCGGGCATCGCTGCGAGTAGCGTCGAAATCCATGGCGGCAGCGCGGGAGATTTTCGTGGCTGATGAGACAGGAGATGCTGTTCTCGGCCGGCTTATGAAGTTGGCGCAAGCGGGCGATGCGGCCGCTTATGCCGAGGTGTTGCGTCGTTCGCTCCCGATTATCGCGCGTGTTGTAAGTTCGCAGCGCCACTATGGCCTGGAAATCAACGACGTCGTTCAGGATGTCTTGCTGTCGCTGCATTCCGTGCGCCACACCTACGATCCCGACCGCCCGTTCGTCCCTTGGCTGGCCTCGATTGCGCGGCATCGCCTGATCGACGCACACAGGCGGCACGCCCGCGTCGCCAGAAACGAGTCGGCCGTTCCCGAACTGCCCGAAACTTTTTCCTCGGACGATTCGAAGAAAGGAGTGGAAAGTCAGGGAGATCCCGAGCTGCTAAGGCGAGCCATCGCGAATTTGCCCGCCGGCCAACGCCAGGCGGTCGAGTTGCTGAAACTGCGCGAATTGTCTCTGAAGGAGGCATCGGCGGAGAGCGGCATGTCGGTTGCAGCGCTGAAAGTGGCCGTTCATCGTGGGCTCAAAGCGCTGCGCCTTCGCCTTGTGGGTGACAAACTCGAAGAGACCAAGCAACCCAAATGATCAAGATCCCGACGGACGAACTCGTCAAACGGTTGGCGGCCGACGTGGTGCCGGTGCGGCGCTTGCGTTCTCCTTTTTTGCGAACCGCGGTGTGGTTTGGTCTTTCATGGCCGTGGGTTGCGGCGATCGTCTTCATCATGGGATTGCGGCCGGACCTCGGCGAACGATTGATGGACGGCCGCTGGTTGATCGAGCAGGGTGCAGCGCTGGCGACGGCCATGATGGCGGCGATGGCCGCGTTCTGCGCCGGAGTGCCCGGCCGGCCGCGCTGGGAACATTACATGCCGTTGCTGCCTTTGGCCGTGTGGCTGGGCGTTCTCGGCGAAGGTTGCGTGCAGACCTGGTTTTCATTGGGAAGCGCAGGCCTGGTGCTGCGTCCCGATTGGCAGTGTCTGCCGGGCATTGCGATGGTGGGTTTTGGACCCGCCGTTGCGATGGCGGTCATGATCCTGCGCGGATCGGCGATCGCACCGATGACGACGACAGCGCTCGGCGCGCTCGCCGCCGGCGGATTGGCGCAGGTCGGCTTGCGTCTGTTTCATCCGGTAGACGCCAGTTTGATGGTTCTCGTCTGGCAAACCGGAACCGTATTTGGACTTGTCCTGCTCGCGGGATTGCTGGGGCGGCAAATTCTGCGGTGGCGCTATGCACCCGCGCCTTGATGCAGCAGAAACAAAACGCATGACGAGGAGTTTGTGATGGTCAAGCCGCGTCTGCCCGTTCCCGGGCTCGATCTTCCGCTTGTGGGCGGCGGCCGATTCGCACTCAATGCCGAGCAGCCGCGTCATTTCACGATGATTGCGGTCTATCGCGGTTTGCATTGTCCCATCTGCAGGACATATCTGCGCGATCTCAATGGCAAGCTTTCGGAGTTCGAGAGCGCCGGAGTCGCCGCGGTCGCGGCAACGTCCGATGCGGCAGAGCGCGCGGGCAAGGCAAAGACCGATTGGGAGCTCGATAGGCTGCGCGTCGCCTACGACTTTCCCATCGCGCTGGGTCGCAAATGGGGTCTTTATGTATCCCGCGGCATTTCCGAAAAAGAGCCGCCTGAGTTTCTCGAGCCCGGCGTGTTTCTCGTCCGTCCCGACGGCACGCTCTATGCCGCATCAATTCAGACGATGCCGTTCGCGCGGCCGAGTTTCGCAGAGATTCTCGGCGCGGTTCGGTTTGTGACCAAGAACGACTATCCCGCTCGAGGGGAGGCGTGACACGGCGCACGGCGGTTTCAGGCGCAAAGCAATTTTCGAGTTCGCAACGGCTGAGACGTGTCCGTGATCGATCGATCGAGCATCACGTGCCCGATTTGCGGGTTTTCCAAAACCGAAACCATGCCGCGCGACGCTTGTCAGTTCTTCTACGAGTGCGAAGGCTGTCATTCCCTGCTGCGGCCTAAAGCGGGCGATTGCTGCGTCTTCTGTTCCTACGGCTCAGTGCGCTGTCCGTCGATGCAAACGTCGGAACCGGATAGCGGCCGGAACTGCGGCCGGCGACCGCAATAACAGCCGCTCCCATCGCGCGGGACGTAACCTTGCGCTGCGTCCTTCCGAAAACAGAAATATAGCGGTGCTCCTCCTTCGGTGGCGCATCCGCTGTAGTCAAAACCTGTACTCATGAGGGAGCCGATATGAAACATTTTCGCAAATCCATGTTGACGCTGGGCACCGCCATGGCGTTCGGAGGCCTCACGGCCGCCTACGCGCCGGCTTCGGTCGCTGTCGCCAACCCTTGCGCGCCGGCGTCAAATCCGTGCAGCGCGAAATCCGTCAATCCCTGCAAGCCATGCGCGGCCGCGAAACTGAAGCATCACGCCAGGAAGAATCGCACGGCGAAGGTCAATCCCTGCGCGCCGAAAGCCAATCCGTGTGCCGCCAAGACCAATCCCTGCGCGGCGAAATCGAATCCCTGCGCACCGCATTAAGCAAGAGGGCGGCGCGTTTCGTCTCGACCGGCGTTCGCGCCGCCGTTGGGTTCCAATTCCGGAGGCATTCATGGGTCGACTGGGAAATGGTGTTTTTGCAGGCTTCGCGGCCACTGTCGTGCTGTCTGTCTTCATGGCTGTGAAACAGATGATGGGAATGATGCCGCAACTCGATGTCATCCAGATGCTGACGCAGATGTCGGGCGTTCCCAGTCTGCTCGCCGGATGGCTCATGCATTTCATGATCGGCAGCATCGTGTGGGGCGGTCTCTTTGCCCTGCTGCAGGCGCGAATTCCCGGCGGCAATGCAACGACACGCGGCGTCGTGTTTGGAATCGGAGCATGGCTTGTGATGATGGTGATGGTCATGCCCATGGCGGGTGCCGGGCTCTTCGGCCTTCACTTCGGTCTCGCCGCCCCAATGATGACGCTGCTTCTTCATATTGTTTTCGGCGCCACGATGGGCGCCGTTTACGGCTGGCGCGCCGCGCCGCTGACGGCTTGAGATCTGGTATAGAGGACGAAAGGGGCGATAGAACATGATACGACGGATCGCAGCGATGCTGGCGCTTGTTGTCGGTGGAATGACATTGGTGGGGTCGGCGGTTGCCGCGGAACGCTACGCCTACGATGCCGCGCGTTTTGCGAAAGCCCAATCCGACGGCGAACCGATCCTCGTCGACATCACCGCTTCCTGGTGTCCGACCTGCAAGGCCCAGAACGCGATCATCGAACGCGAGCTTCTCAAACCGGAATTCGCGCGCTTCGTGGTTTTCGATGTGGATTTCGACGACCGGAAGGACATCGTGCGCCGGTTCGGCGCCTCAACCCAAAGCACGTTGATCGTATTTAAAGGCGAGAAAGAAACGGCGCGGCTGATCGGCGGCACCGATTCCGGTGTGGTCGAAGCGATGATGCGGCGCGGCGAATAGGGCTATAAACGTGTTTCCATTCGGTGCGGCGCTGTTTTCCTTTGTCGCGGGGATCTTGTCGATCCTGTCTCCGTGCGTATTGCCGATCCTGCCTCTTGCGCTGTCGGGCGCCCTCGGCGCGCACCGGTTCGGTCCGCTCGCGCTGGCATCGGGTTTGGCCTTGTCGTTTGCGACCATCGGCACGTTTGTTGCCGCGCTGGGATTCTCGGTGGGTCTCGGCAGCGGCGCATTCCAGTCGGTGGGCGCGGTGGCGCTCATGGCGTTCGGAATCGTCTTGGTCTTGCCGTCTTTACAGGCGCGTTTCGCGACGGCGGCCGGACCTGTGGGCGGATGGGTCGAGCAGCGTTTCGGACGATTCTCGCCGACGGGATTGACGGGTCAGTTTAGCCTTGGGCTCTTGTTCGGTGCGGTTTGGAGTCCGTGTTCGGGGCCGGCCTTGGGAGCCGCGGCGCTGATGGCCGCCAACGGCCACAATCTGGCGCAAGCGAGTTTCATCATGCTGGCATTCGGCAGCGGAGCGGCCGTTCCCCTTCTGGCGCTTGGAACAGTGTCGCGCGCCACTCTGATGCGTTGGCGCGGCAAGATTGCCGGCTCTGCCACGGGCGCGAAAGCGGTTCTTGGCGTGAGCGTGATCCTCTTCGGCGTTTTGATTTTGAGCGGCCTGAACCAGACCGTGGAGGGATTTCTCGTCTCCCATATGCCCGACTGGTTGCTTCGCCTCACCACGCGGTTTTAGGGTTTGTGCGACGTGGAAACCGGCGCGATACGATTGAGACACGGAACGGGCAGAATCGACTGGCATGCGCTGCGCAAAGCGGCGTCATGGCCCATTGCCGTGCGCTCGCTGTCGATTGCGTTTGTCGTCGGGACGATCCTGAACGCCATCAATCAGGGCGCGGAGATCGTCGACGGCAAGCCCGTGAACCTTCTGCGGCTTGTTCTGACCTATGCCGTGCCGTTCTTCGTGGCGTCCTATGGCGCGTATTCCGCCTTCAGCCGGATGGGGTCGCACGGTGAGTGACGCCGGCGACACGGCGGCGCTCGAACGCATGGCGGAAGCCGGCGCGGAAATCGTGAACTGTATTCGCGTTCTGGAGAAAGACGGCTCCAATCTGGTCGCGGAAGTGCTGAGCGGCTGCGAATTCATCGAATACGACCACTACCCTGCGAGCGACGTCTACGATCGCGAGACGCGCGCGCAGTACTATTTTCACGCGCACCCGCAGACACGCGGCGCGTGGAACGACTATGGCCATTTCCACACGTTTCTGCGTCCGGATGCGGACGACGACAATCCACCGTGCCATCTGGTGGCGATCTCCATGAGCCAGGCAGGCCGGCCGATCCGGTTGTTCACCACCAACCGCTGGGTGACGGCGGAAACTTGGCATCCGGCCGAAGAGGTCATCGCGATGCTGGATAGATTTGTCGTCGATCTGGCCCGGCCGTCCTGGCCTTTGAACCGCTGGTTGTCGGCGATGTTCGTATTGTTTCGATCCGATATCGAAGCGCTGGTGAAACAACGCGACGTTGCAGTCACACGCTGGCGGAAAAAACATCCCGACCGCGATGTCTTCGAAGATCGCGGGCTGGAGGTGACGTCCGGCAAGGACATCGATCTCGATCGGCGACTTGCGGAAATTCGAGGGCGTCTGGGGCTCGAAGATGAATCGACCGCCGATGAGCAACTCAAGCCCGCATAACCGCTAGGGTGCAGCTAAAGCGGAGAAATTGCGCAGATGCTGTCATCGAATGCTATTTATCTTGTTGCAATCGGACTGGCCGTGCTGAGTGCGGCCTCGATGGTCTATGTTGGGCTCTACCAGAGCAGAGTCGTCGAACATCTCTGGTGCCCGGTGTTTGGCGACGGCTGCGAAGTGGTCGCAGACGCACCCTTTGCCAAACCCTTCGGCGTTCCCGATGGCTATATCGCCGCGGTTCTCTACAGCGCGGTGGCGCTGCTTCTTCTTGGCCCGGTTAGATCGAACTGGGATTGGTCGCTGTTGCTGATCCTTGCGATTGCAGCCCTCCTGGCCAACATTCAGGGGATACGCGACATGGCAAAGCTCGGGCGCTACTGCTTCTACTGTGTGCTCACGAGCATGCTCTCGCCAGCCTTGTTGGCGGCGATTTGGTTCCTGAGATAGTTGCTCCCGCTCTGATGCGCGGCGCCAATCAAGCGTAGCGCCTCCAGACGATTTCGGGGATGAAGGACAGCAAAGCGAGCCCCAGCGTGACCCCGGCGATGTTGTTGAGACTGTGTGGGCCCAGCGCCAGCACGCCCGCGCCGTTCAAACCGGCAACAAGGGCGCCCAGAAGGAAAACCGGGCCGGAGATATAGCAATGCAATCGATGACAGCGTCTGGCGTTGAGCAGGCATCCGATCGCCATCCAAACGAACAGAACCGCGCAGATGCCTGCGCCGATACGAAATGAAAGATGCAGCAGACTGGCAAAGGCTCCAAGCGCGATTGGCAGCTCCCACCATAGGCCGAAGCTCAGGGGTTGACGCGTCCAATCTTTCTGCGGAGCGGTCCGGTTTGTCATTGGCAGCAACTCCCGCCGGTTTCGCCCGCCGCCTGCATCGGCGGGCACGGCATGTCGGCATAGGAACAGAACGCGCAGCAATCGCCCGTCTTGGGCTTGAGCAAGACGCCACAACCCTTGCAGTCGTAGAAATATTGGCAGGCATCCGTCGGCATCGTTTCGCGCGCGATGGCCGCAAGCCGGGCAAGTGATCGTTGCTAGAATTTCCACGGTCGCATGGCCTTCGCAACGTGCCGATATTTCAATTCGCGCAGCCTATCATGGCCACGTTCGGGAGAAACCTCGGCGCTAAACCTCAGCAAAATAGGGCTGGACCGCAGTCCGCCAATGGTTCGATGGGATGCGGGATAGTCGCGCGCATCGATAGGCAGACGCAGCGGCCGCCGCAAACCGCCGTTTCTCACGAATTATTCATCTCGATGGCCGATCCTTGAACGGCAAAGTTCCGGGACGTATGTTGCCCATTATGTTTCGTCCGCTGTTCGCACGGCAGATTGTGGCGTTTGTCCTCGCGCTTGGGGTGACGCTGAGCGGAGCTGCGCCCAGCTGGGCCATGCCTGGCGCACCCGGCAAAGGCACCATGCCCGCCGGCATGTCGATGACGATGTCCGGCACGGCGATGCAAAAAGACTGCATGGCGTCCATGGAGCGTGGCACTCCCAACAAGGGAATGCCTCGCAAAGGTTCGGACAACAGTTGTGCGGTTTGCACCGTCTGTTGTGCACTTCCCGTTGCGGCGATCCAGAACTCCGCGCCGTTTCGGCTATTCGACGGCAACGATCGCACCGCGCTCCCGCCAGACGTGAGCCGCAACGGCGTCGCCGTTCTTCCCGCCCTTCCACCTCCCATTCTCCGCGTCTGAGTAGACGCACGTCTCGCCGGTCGCGAGCGTGATCGTCTGAACAGTGAACGCATCCGCCATGCCGCGGATCGCTTCGCATTGCGTGCGCGACTGATCTCAACCGGCTTCACAACGAGGCGGATCGGGTGATCGGCCGACAACCAAGGAGAATGTGACGTGTATCGAACTTTCATAACTGCGGCAGCGTTGCTGCTTACCTCAGCCATGCCGGCGCTTGCTGCAGGCATGGATATGCCGATGGGCACGAAGCCTGCCGCGATGGCCACGAATGCCGACTTCCGCTTTTCGCTCGCCGGAGCGCCGACATCTGCAAGTCCCGGCAAGAGTGTCGTATCCATCAAGCTGGATCGCGGCGGCAAGCCGGTTACTGGTGCGATCGTCATCCAGAGCCGCGCCGATATGAGCCCGATCGGCATGGCGAGCATGAGCGCGCCCATCAAGACGCTCGGCGAGCAGCCGCCCGGCACCTATCGCTTTGAAGTCGACAACGGCTCGGTCTGGAAGAAGCCGGACAATTGGTCGCTCAGCTTCAGCGCGAAGGTGCAAGGCGTCGCACAGACCGTGACCGGCAGCGTCATCGTCAAGCTCGTGCCGTGAAGACGTTCCCGAAAGGCAGCGCTTCCGCGCCTGCCGATATGCGCTTCTTCATTTCTTGTGACTGGAGACAGCCGTGAAGACAGTTCGGATTCAGATATTGGCACTGGCGGGCGCAGCAGTCGCGCTGGCCGCGGTCAGCCTCGCGGCCGGATATTGGCTCCACGCCGATACCCCAAGTGCGCCGGGTGCGCCGACCGCTGCCGCGCCGGCGATGGCCCAACAACCGCCAGCGCCGCGCAAGCCGCTCTACTATCAAGATCCGGACGGGAAGCCGGACTACTCGCCGACACCGAAAAAGACAGCGGATGGCCGCGACTTCAAACCGGTCTATGGCGACAGCGCCGCGCCGGCGCCGGCCAGCGCCCCGCCCGAGCCGGCCGCCAAAAGCAAGATTCTCTACTACCGCCATCCGATGGGTCTGGCCGATACGTCGCCGGTTCCCAAGAAAGATTCGATGGGGATGGACTACATCGCCGTGTACGAAGGCGACGACGCATCCGGCGTCGTCAGTGTCAGCCCGGCGCGTGTGCAGATGCTGGGCGTGAAGACCGCGCCGGTCGAACTGCGCGCATCCCTTTCGCGTTCGATCCGGGCGACTGGTGCGATCCAGCCCGACGAAAGCCGGCTCGCGGTCGTCACGACGAAGTTCGACGTGGTCGTGGAGAAACTTCTCGTCGCGACCACCGGCGCACCGGTCCGCGCCGGCCAGCCGCTGGCGCGCGTCTGGATACAAACGCCCGACATTGTGACCCAGATGGGCCCGGATGTGATTACGCGCCAGATCGATTACATCGTGGCGCTGCAGGACAAGAATCCGGCAACGATCGCGCAGACCGAAAATGTCTTGCGGCAGTATGGCATCCCGGCCTCCGCCATCGCTGAAATTCACCGCACCCACCGCGCCACGCGCTCCGTCACCATCACTGCCCCGCGCTCGGGCGTGATCATCGACAAGCCCGCGATCGAAGGCATGCGCTTCAATACTGGAGATCCGCTTTTCAAGATCGCCGATGTTTCCTCCGTATGGCTGATGGCCGATGTGCAGGAGCAGGATCTCGGCCAGATCAGGATCGGCGAAACGGCGCAGGTCGCCTTCGTTGCGTTTCCGGGACGCAGCTTCGCCGGCACCGTCGATTTCATCTATCCAAGCTTGATGGCAAACACGCGCGCGGGCCGGGTGCGCATCGTTCTTTCCAATCCCGACGGCCTGTTGCGGGAGTCCATGTATGCGACGGTCGCCATCGACGCGCCGGCGACATCGGGCGGTTCCGTGCTCGTCGTTCCCGACTCCGCCGTGATCGACAGCGGCGCGCAGCAGGTCGTGCTCGTCGTCAAGGGCGAAGGCCGCTACGAGCCGCGCGCCATACGCATCGGTGCGCGCGGCGACGGCTTCGCGCAGGTGCTCGGCGGGCTGAAGCCCGGCGAGCAGGTGGTGGTGAGTGCCAACTTTCTGATCGACGCGGAAAGCAATCTGCGGGCGGCGCTGCAATCCTTCGCGTTGGGTGCGAAGAAAACGAACACGCAACCGGCCGGAAACACGCCATGATCGGGCGCCTCATCGCATGGTCGGCCCGCAACCGGATGGTCATCCTGCTGGCGACAGTCTTCATCGTGGGAGCAGGCATCTGGGCCGTGCTCGCCACGCCGCTCGACGCCATTCCCGATCTCTCCGATCCGCAGGTCATCGTCTACACCGAGTATCCCGGCCAGGCCCCGCAGGTGGTCGAAGATCAAGTGACCTATCCGCTGACAACGGCGCTGCTCGCCGTGCCGAAGTCCAAAGTGGTGCGCGGCTTCTCCTTCTTCGGCGTCTCCTTTGTCTATGTCGTCTTCGAGGACGGCACCGACATCTATTGGGCGCGCAGCCGCGTTCTGGAATATCTCAACTTCGCGCAAAAGCGATTGCCCGCAGGCGTCACGCCGTCGCTCGGGCCGGACGCGACCGGTGTCGGCTGGGTGTTCGAATACGCAGTGATCGGCGCACAGCGCACGCTCGCCGAACTGCGTTCGATCCAAGATTGGTTCATCCGCTACCAGCTCACCAAGGCGGGCGGGGTCGCGGAGGTCGCCAGCGTCGGCGGCTTCGTCAAGCAGTATCAGATCGTGGTCGATCCCGAAAAGCTGCGCGCCTACGGCATCGCGCTCACCAAGATCACCGACGCCGTCCGCGCCAGCAACATGGACGTCGGCGGCAGCACGATCGAAATGACCGAGCGCGAATACATGGTGCGCGGTCGCGGTTATCTGCGCGGGCCGAAGGATATCGAGCAGATCGTCCTTGCCAGCGAGAACGGCACGCCGGTGTTGCTGCGCGACGTGGCGCGCGTGGAAATCGGGCCGGACGAACGGCGCGGCTTGACCGAGCTTAACGGCGAGGGCGAAGTCGCCGGCGGTATCGTGTTGCAACGCGACGGCGAGAACGCGCTGTCGGTGATCAAGAACGTCAAAGAGAAGATCGCCGAGATCGCGGGCGGCCGGCCCAAGGGGGTGTCCATTCTTGCGGTCTATGACCGCTCGAACCTGATTGCTCGCGCCATCGGCACACTCAAGCGCACGCTGATCGAGGAAAGCCTCATCATCGCGCTGGTCTGCATGATCTTCCTGCTGCATGCCCGCAGCGCCCTGGTCGCGATCCTGATGCTTCCCATCGGTGTTTTGATTGCTTTCATCGTCATGCATGCCATCGGCATCAGCTCGAACATCATGAGTCTCGGCGGCATCGCCATTGCGATCGGGGCCATGGTCGATGCGGCCATTGTGATGATCGAGAACGCGCACAAGCGGCTGGAGCGGGCAGGGCCCGATGAGTCCCGTCTCGACGTGCTCATCAAGGCGGCGATCGAGGTGGGACCGGCGCTGTTCTTCAGTCTTTTGGTGATCACCGTCTCGTTCATGCCGGTGTTCACGCTGGAAGCGCAGGAAGGGCGATTGTTCAAGCCGCTGGTCTATACCTACACCTTCTCGCTGGCCGCGGCGGCTCTGCTTTCCGTCACGCTTGTGCCGGTCTTGATGGCGATTTTCGTGCGCGGCCGGATCATGCCCGAGCAGAAGAATCCGGTGAACCGCGCCTTGATCTGGCTCTACCGTCCCGTCATCGATACGGTGTTGCGTCATCGCAAGCTGACCGTCGCCATCGCGCTGGTCCTTCTGGCTGTCTCGGTCTATCCGATCATGCGTATCGGCAGCGAGTTCATGCCGACCCTGAACGAAGGCACGCTGCTCTATATGCCGGTGAGCCTGCCCAGCATGTCCATCACCAAGGCGGGCGAACTGATCCAGGTGCAGGACAAGATCATCAAGAGCTTCCCGGAAGTGGAATCGGTATTCGGCAAGGCCGGCCGCGCCGAGACCGCCACCGATCCCGCGCCAACCGAGATGTTCGAGACCGTCATCAATCTCAAGCCGGAAGAAACCTGGCCGGCGGGCATGACGGTCGACAAGCTGATCGCCGGCATGAACCGCGCGCTGCAGTTTCCCGGCGTCAGCAACGCGTGGACCATGCCGATCAAGGCCAGGATCGACATGCTATCGACCGGAATCCGCACGCCCGTCGGCGTCAAGGTCTATGGCAACGATCTTGGCGAATTGGACCGGCTTTCCAAGCAGATCGAAGCCGCCGTGCGCAACGTACCTGGCACCACCAGCGCCTTCGCCGAACGTGTGCTGGGCGGCTATTACCTCGACATCGCGCCGGACCGCGCCGCGCTGGCCCGCTACGGGTTGACCATCGACGACGTTCAGAACGTGATCCGCACCGCCTTGGGCGGCGAGATGGTCACCGAAACCGTCGAAGGGCGCGAACGCTACAGCGTCAATGTCCGCTACCCGCGCGACTTTCGCGACGACCCGCAAGCCATCGCCGATCAGGTGCTCGTCAATACGCCGGATGGCGCGGCTATTCCGTTGGGGCAAATCGCGTCTGTCAGAATCGTGCAAGGTCCACCCTCCATCCGCACCGAGAATGCGCAACTGGTGGACTATATCTATGTCGACATGCAGGGGCGCGATCTCGGCGGCTATGTCGAGGACGCGCGAAACGCCGTGCAGGATCGGGTGAAGCTGCCGCCCGGCTATCGCATCGAATGGAGCGGCCAGTTCGAACATCTGGAACGCGCCGCGGCGCGCCTGCAGACCGTCATCCCGGTGACGCTGTTCCTGATTTTTCTCTTGCTGTATCTGAACTTCCGTCGCCTGACCGAAACTCTGATCGTCATGTTGTCGGTGCCCTTCGCCCTGACCGGCGGCTTCTGGCTGATGTATCTCATGGGATTCAATATGAGTGTGGCGGTGGCGGTAGGGTTCATTGCGCTGGCGGGTGTTGCGGCGGAAACCGGTGTCGTGATGCTCATCTATCTGGACAACGCGCTGAGGGCGGTGATCGAGCAGCGACGGCTTGACGGAGAGAAGCTGGGTGCCTCCGATCTCTATCACGCGATCATCGAAGGCGCCGTCGAGCGTGTGCGGCCCAAGATGATGACCGTCTCCGCCATCATGGCCGGCTTGCTGCCGATCCTGTTCAGCACCGGCACGGGCTCGGAAGTCATGCAGCGCATCGCCGTGCCGCTGGTCGGCGGGATGATTTCATCGACAGTGCTCACGCTGCTGGTCATTCCTGCGATCTATGCGCTGGTGAAAGGGCGCCAGCTCGCGACCGGCAGCGAAATGAGAATTTGAAAGTGCTAAAGGCCGCCCGCTGCGCGCGATGCTAGGAAAAGCGCTCGAACCGGTAGGATAGCTCCGGACCGTGGCCTTCGTCATAGGCGAGTTGCGCCATCAGCAGCGCAAAGGGTTCGGTGTAACGGGCGATCCGCAAAGGCCCGGCGTCCACGGGATCGAAGCGCGCATCGCCGATCAGCTCTGCGGCTACTTCTTTGGCCCGAGAATCATCGCCGCAATAGACGAGGCTGGGTCTGTTCGATCGGCGACCTGACTCGAACACGCCGAAGAAGACTTCACTTGGCACGGTGCTGAATGCGGAAACGACACGGGCCTTGGGAACTTTCTTCGCCAGCTCTTCTGCCCCGGAGGAGGTGTGAGCGACGACGAGGGCGGTATTCTCCGCATTCATGGGCAGCGAGCAGGTCACGATGGTCTTGTTCGAAACATCTCCGGCCTGGCGCAATACGTCGTCTACGCGAGACCAGTGCACAGCCAGCAGAAGCGCGTCGACGCTTTCAGCCGCTTCGCGCGGCGTGCCGGCGCGGGCATTCGCCTCCCGCGCCAGCTTTGCGAGCTTTTCGCTGTCGCGCGCGTAGCTGAAGACAACCTCGTGCCCGGCGCGCGCGAAGATCGTTCCGAGTTTGCCGCCCATCAGGCCGGAACCGAGAATGCCAATGCGCATGCCGTGCCTCCGTCGAGCAATCGCGGGTCAGCGGCCGGTCAGCCGCTCCAGGTTTTCGGGATAACGATTGCCCTGCGCCTCGATCTTCGACGCCGCGCTTTCGATCCTGCCCAGATCGTCCGCTGTCAGCGTGAGGGTGGCGGCGCCGATGTTCTCTTCAAGTCGGTGCAGCTTGGTGGTGCCGGGGATCGGAACGATCCAGGGCTTCTGCGCGAGCAGCCAGGCAAGGGCCACCTGCGCCGGTGTTGCCTTCTTCTCTTTGCCGATGGCGGCGAGCAGATCCACGAACGCCTGATTGACGGCGCGAGCCTGCGGCGTGAAGCGGGGCAGGCTGTTGCGGAAATCGTTGCTGGCAAACTTTGTGTCTTCGTTGATCGCTCCGGTGAGGAAGCCTTTGCCGAGCGGGCTGTACGGAACCAGGCCGATGCCGAGTTCTTCGAGCGTCGGGATGATCTCGGCTTCGGGCTTGCGCCACCACAGCGAATATTCGCTCTGCAGCGCCGCGACCGGCTGGACCGCATGCGCGCGGCGGATCGTCTGTGCGCCCGCTTCGGAAAGACCGAAGTGCTTGACCTTGCCTTCCTTGATGAGGTCCTTCACCGCGCCCGCCACGTCTTCGATCGGCACGTTGGGATCGACGCGATGCTGATAGAAAAGGTCGATGACGTCGGTCTTCAGCCGCTTGAGCGAGGCTTCGGCCACTTGCTTGATATGCGCGGGCCGGCTGTCCAGCCTGGGACCACCGGTCATGCCTCTGGGGTCCGACGTCAGATCGAAGCCGAATTTGCTGGCGATTACGATCTTGTCGCGCAGCGGCGACAATGCTTCACCCAGAAGTTCTTCATTGGTGAAGGGTCCATAAACTTCCGCCGTGTCGAAGAAGGTGACGCCGTGCTCCACGGCGGCGCGGAGAAGGGAAACCATCTCCTTCTTGTCCGGCAGCACGCCGTAGGAAAAGCTCATGCCCATGCAGCCGAGGCCGATGGCCGAGACTTCCAAATTTGATTTTCCGAGTTTGCGTTTTTGCATCGTTCATCTCCTTGATTTGCATCAGCCAGGGCAATACGCATTCAGATAAAATCGCTCTCCCACTTTCACCTCCCCGCAGGGGGAGGGAAAAATGAAGGACGACACCACATATACGCGCATGTCATTGTTGTTATTAGTGGCAAAAAGTTGTATGTTATTATGAGACAATTTCATGAATAAACCACGCCGCGCCAACGACCTCATCGCCTTCCTTGCCGTTGCGCGGGAACGCAGCTTCACCCGTGCCGCGGCGCATCTGGGCGTTTCGCAATCGGCGCTCAGCCACACCATGCGCGGGCTCGAAGAACGCCTGGGGCTTCGCCTTTTGACCCGCACGACTCGCAGCGTCGCGACCACCGAGGCCGGCGAACGGTTGTTGCGCGTGCTGGGTCCTCGGTTCGACGACATCGACGCGGAACTCGCGGCACTGAGCGAGCTTCGCGACAAACCCGCCGGCACGATCCGCATCACGACGTCGGAACATGCGGTGCAGACGATCCTGCTGCCGGCGCTGGCCAAGCTCCTGCCCCAATATCCCGACATTCATGTCGAGACCGACATCGATTTCGGCCTCACCGATATCGTCGCCGAGCGCTACGACGCCGGCATCCGCCTCGGCGAGCAAGTGGCGAAAGACATGGTCGCGGTGCGCATCGGCCCCGAGCTGCGCATGGCCGCCGTTGCCGCGCCGTCCTATTTCGCCAAACGCACCCGCCCGAAGCGGCCGCAGGATCTGACGGACCACGCCTGCATCAATCTGCGCTTGCCCACCTACGGGGGATTCTATGCCTGGGAATTCGAGAAGAACGGACGCGAGTTGAGAGTGCGGGTCGAAGGGCAGCTTGTCTTCAATACGCCCGATCCCGTCCTCACAGCGGCATTGTCCGGACTGGGAATTGCCCATCTGCCGGAGGACATGGTGCGCGCGCACATCGCCGAGAAGAAGCTGGTGCGCGTTCTCGGCGACTGGTGCCCGCCGTTTCCCGGCTATCACCTCTATTACCCGAGCCGCCGCCAACCGGCGCCGGCCTTTGCCTTGCTGATCGAGGCGTTGCGATATCGAAGATAGGGGGAAGTCGTCGTCGCTTTCCAAGCTACCCCGGCACACTGGCTGCGCTGCGAGCCGCGGTGTTGCACGGGGCGCCAACCTGGTATAACCTGTATGAAGTTATATCAGGTGCCGAACTGTGAACTTCAACCTTTATCTCGACGACAAGACCGCCAAGGAATTGGACAAGACTGCGAGGAAGCTCGGTGAAACCCGCAGCGGCCTGATCCGCAAGGCCGTGCGCGAATGGCTGGACAAGAAGGCGCTCGGCAACCCCGGATGGCCGCCGGCTGTCCTGGAATGGCGGGGTGCGCCGGATTTCCCGGCTTTTGAATCCTATCGCGACGAGCTTTTGGCCCCTCGCGAAAATCTCTTTGCGTGAAATATCTGCTCGATACCAATGTGCTGAGCGACTTCGTGCGCGGCGAATCTGCGGTCATGGCGCGGCTCAAGCGCGAGTTGCCGCGAAATCTCGCGCTCGGCGTCATCAGCGAGCTCGAAGTGGAATATGGACTGATGCGGGCGCCGCACCTAGCGCCACAAGTGGCCACGGCGATGCGCGCGTTGCTCGGCACCATCGCCGTGCTTCCATTCGAGCGCGAGGACGCCCACGCCGGTGCGCGTCTGCGTGCGAACCTCGCGGCGCGAGGCACGCCGATTGGAGCGTACGATCTGTTGCTTGCCGCATGCGCGCTGCGCCGGGGCCTCATTCTCGTGACCCACAACGTGCGCGAGTTCGCGCGCGTGGACGCCCTGACCGTCGAGGACTGGCGAAGTTGAGCGCCGGCGGAAACACGTGGTTGGGAAGCGCAGCCCTTCAAAGGCCGCCCAAGACTTCTTAGAGCACAATCCGGCGAACCGGTTCGCCGCCAGATTGCGCGAAAATCAAAGAATCTGGAGCAAGATCCGATTCGATCGGATCCTGCGCTAAATCGGCCTGCGCTCGCGCATGACGATTGCGACGACGGCACCGGAAAGAAACGTCAGCACACCGATGGCGGCGATCGCCGCTGCGATCCCGAACAGATCGGCGATGAGGCCCGCCGACAGCGCGCCGATCGCGTAACCGAGGTCGCGCCAGAAGCGATAGACGCTGAGGGAACGCGCCCGCCAGGAGGGATGCGAGGCATCCGAGACCGCCGCGATCAAAGCCGGGTAGACCATCGCCGTGCCGATCCCGAGAATGAGGCTTCCCATCAGCCACCATTCGAATCCGCGTAGGAACGCCGTCAGCAAAAGCCCACCCGCCTGCACCCACATCCCGGCCACGATCAGCCCTTTGCGTCCCCAGCGGTCGCTCAACGGACCGCTGATCGTCTGCAGCAGTCCCCACGCCATGGGATAGACCGCTTTGAGAATACCGATGCGTTCGATGCTGAGGCCGAACGAAGAAAAGAACAGCGGAAAAATTCCCCAGCTCATGCCGTCGTTCAGATTGTTGACGAGGCCGGCCTGCGAGGCCGCGAAGAGGTTGCGATCCCCGTATGACGTGCGCCGGAATATGTCCCAGAAGCCGATGCTGGTTGCCGCCGTCTCGTGCTTGGCGATTTCCAGTCCGACATGATGGCTGGTATCGCGAACAAGCAATACGGAGAGCAGCAGACCGCCGGCGGTATAGGCGATGCCCAGATAGAACGGCTCGGGGCGCAGTCCGGTGCGTTGCGCGATATAGCCGGTGAGAAACGCCGTGACACCGACGGAGAAATATCCGGCAAATTCGTTGAGGCCCACCGCCAGCCCGCGCGATTTTGGACCGGCGAGATCGATCTTCATGATGACGGTCATCGACCAGGCGAGGCCTTGGTTGATCCCGAGCAGCGCGTTGGCGGCGACGATCCAGCCCCAGCTCGGCCCCCAGCCGATCATGAATGGCACCGGAAGTCCGATGAGCCAACCCAGGACAAGAATGCGCTTGCGTCCGTAGATGTCGGCAAAGTGGCCGGACAGCAGATTGGCGAAGGCCTTCACCACGCCGAAGCTCACGATGAAAGACACCACGAGCGTGGTCGACGTGATTTTGAATTCCTCGGCGCCGATCAGCGGCACCACGGTGCGTTCGAGCCCCACCATTCCTCCGACGAGGGCGTTGATGAGGACGAGCAGCGCGAATTGCCGCCAGTTCTCGCGCAAGCCGAGTTGTACGCCGCGCGACGGGGGTGGAGAAGATTCCGCCGGCACGCTCAACCCGTCCCGCTCATGCGAGAACTCTGCGCAACTGACGAACAACCTCTTCGATTTCAGCCTGCGTCGTGCCGCGGCCCAGGCTGAAGCGAATGGCTCCCATGCCGATTTCGGAAGAGATCTTCATGGCTCTCAAGACAGGAGAGAGTTCGATCTGACCGGAATGGCAAGCCGAGCCTGTGGACGCGGCGATCTGTGGCATGCGCGCGAGAATGTCGGCGCCATTGCGACCGACGAAGGAGACATTCAGCGTATTGGGCAGACGCTGCGTGGGATGGCCGTTCAGAACGACTTGATGGCCGAAGCTGTCTTGAAGGCGTTGCCAAAACAGATCGCGCAAGTGCCTTACCTCCGGCATGCCGATCCATGATTGCGCGACTTCGCACGCCTTGCCGAGCGCTGTGGCCAGCAAGGCGCTCTCGGTGCCGGCGCGCCGCCCGCTCTCATGTCCCCCACCGTGAATGAGCGGCTCGAGCGCAATGCCGCGGCGGACATACAAGGCGCCGACCCCTTTGGGCGCATACATCTTGTGACCGGCGATGGAGAGAAGGTCCGCGCCAAGTTCGTCGATCCTCGCCGCGATCTTGCCGGCCGATTGGGCCGCATCCGTATGAAAGTGAATGCCGTGCGCGCGGGCGATTTTCCCGATCTCGGCGATCGGCTGGATCGTGCCGACTTCGTTGTTGGCATGCATGATGCTGATCAGAAAGGTGTCCTTGGTGATCGCTTTGCGGACGTCGTCGGGATCGATGGAGCCTGCGGCATCGACGGGAACATGCGTGACCCGGACGCCCAAGCGTTCGAGAAAGCGGCATGGTTCGAGTGTCGCCGGATGCTCGATCTCAGACGTGACAATATGCGATGGGCGTGCGCGGCGCGGAAAGAACAGGCCTTTGAAGGCGAGATTGGTGGCTTCGCTGCCGCCGCTCGTGAAGATGATTTCGTCCGCCGCCGAACCCAGCAACGCTGCGACCTGGTGCCGGGCATTCTCGACAGCGTCCTTCGCGCGCGTGCTCGCCCAGTGCCCGCTGGAAGGATTGCCGTAATCGTCCTCAAGGAATGGCCGCATGGCGGCGGCGACCGCCGGATCGATGGGCGTGCTTGCATTGTAGTCCAGGTAGATTCTTGCCATCCGGCGTAGCCTCAGTCGCGTCCCGACAGATATTTCACGAGCGCTGCGATCGCGAGAACGAGCAGGATCACGACAAGTAAGCTGCCGAGCCCCATCCCCCAACCCATGCCGTCCATCATCGCTGCGGTCCTTTCCGGATTAAAACACCAGCACTTTGTCAGCCTGCAGCGTGGCGGCGGCAAGCTCATCCATGGAGCTGCGATGGGCGCCTTCTAGGAGTTCGATGTCGGTCAGCCCGCGTGCGTCCATGCAGGTTCCACACAAAAGAAGCCTATGGGAGCCTGTCGCAAAGCGCTTGAGCATGCGTTCGAGATTGTAATAGCCGTCCGGCGTCTTCTGGCCTTTCTTGCCGCCGGCAACTGCGTCGGCCATGAGAAACAGTGTCACCTCGGTTTCCGGCTCCTTTTTCACTAGCGCATTGGCGAGCCGGAGCGCGTTGTAGCAGCGCTCGGTGCCGTAGGGCGGATCGTTCAAGACGAAGAGGACTTTCATGTTCACCCTCCAGTGAGAGCCCGCAAGCAATTAGACGGTTGCCAGTCCGGCATTGACGGCACGGAGCTTCGCTGCTTCCGGCGGCGGCGGGGGAATATCTTCGAGCATGGCCCGCACGAATGTGTTTTCGTCCTCGATGCGGAACGCGGTATTGTTGCGGCGTTCGAAGCCGATCGTTGAGAAGGGTTTTCCGCTCAACTTGCGGCCGCACACGGATCCCGAGAACGCACCCGGAAGCACCTCGAGATGATCGGGCAACTCCTTCAAGCGCCTTAAGCTTTGGAACAGGGTGTGCGCGCCCACTTCGGCAGTGGCGGCGAGTTCGGTCCGCCCGACATCGCCCACCATCAGCGTATGGCCGGTAAAGGCGAACCAGGGTTCTTGCGAGCGCGTGCGGTCGGTGACGAGCAGGCTGATGTGCTCCGGCGTATGTCCGGGCGTGTGGAGAACTTCGGCGCTCACGTTCCCAAGCTCGAGCACATCGCGGTCGCGGACGGCGTGGAAGGCAGGGGCTGCTGGAGCCCCGGCAAAGAGCACGTATTCGGCGCCCGCCGCTTTTGCCAATTCCCGCCCTGCAGACAGGTGATCCGCGTGGATATGCGTGTCGATGACGTAGCGGAGGGGCAGTCCGGCCTCTTCCGCGCCCCTTAAGTACATGTCCACATCGCCGAATGGGTCGACGACGGCTCCAATGGCCTTGCCGCCGCAACCGAACAGATAAGAGAGCGCAACCGGATCGAAATGGAGAAACTGGCGCAGGATCATGAGGCTCTTTCCTGTTGCTGGCCGCCGGAACGCGCCAACGGCGGCCCTCTTGACGGACTCCCACAAATCATTCAATAATTACATTGAATGATTGATTCTTGAACGGGCCATGTCAAGCAAGAATCCGAAATCCGCGCTGGCCGCATGTTTCGCCGGGATCGCCAAGGCGCTTGGCCATCCGCAGCGGCTCGATATCCTCGAGCATCTCGCGCAGGGTGAGCGCAGCGTGGACGTGTTGGCAGCGTGCCTCCATTTGCCGATCGCCAACGTCTCGCAGCATTTGCGGGTGATGCGCCAAGCGGGGCTGCTGGCTTCGCGCCGCGACGGCAAGCGTGTGTTCTATTCCGTTGCGGATTCTTCCGTCGTCGATCTTCTCACCGCTCTGCGCCGTGTCGGCGAGCGCAACCTTGCGCAAGTGCGTGAGGTCTTGAGCGGCTATTATCGCGAGCGCGACGCGTTCGAACCGGTGTCCCGCAAGGATCTCGCGCAGCGCCTGAAGCGCGGGGAGGTCGTCGTGCTGGACGTCCGCCCCGAGGACGAGTTCGCCGCCGGTCATGTGCCCGACGCCATCAATATTCCTTTGAAAGACCTGCCGAAGCGATTGCGGCAGATTCCAAAAGACACAGACGTCATTGCCTATTGCCGCGGTCCCTATTGCGTCTTCGCGTTTGAGGCGGTTGCGCTTCTGCGCCAGCGCGGATTTGCGGCGCGAAGGCTGGAAGACGGCTTTCCGGAATGGCAGGCCCATGGTTTGCCGGTCCAGCGTTCACCCTAGGCGAAGGAACCCTGCATGATGACACTTTCTCCCATCACTGCCCGGCGCTTGCAGGTTCAAGGGTTCACTTCCGTCGACGACGCGTGGCTTGCCGAGATCGCGCCGTGGCTGCGCTGGTCGCCCGCGCTTTGCGCAAGTTTCGCCGCAATAGGAACGGCCACGGCCTCGCCGGGAATTCTGCTGGCCTTGGCGGGCACCGCTTTGCTCGGCGCGGTGTTGCCGTTTCATCCGTTCGATTTGATTTACAACTATGGGATCAGGTTCGCGGTGCACAAGCGCCCGCTGCCGCCCAATGGCGTGCCGCGCCGGTTTGCCTGCGGCATGGCCGCCGTCTGGCTCACGACCACGGCGCTCCTCTTCCAGAACGGCGCGGCGAATGCCGGATACGCACTCGGCATTTTGTTCGTCCTGGTCGCCGCTCTCGTCAGCACGACCGACATTTGCATACCGTCGCTGATGTTCCAGTTCATGCGCTGGCTATCAGGCGGCAAGGCCATCACGCGTTAAGACAACTCTAGAGGGAGGAAGTATCATGGGCGGTCTGGTTGCACTTCTTTATGGCGTCGCAAGCTACTTCGTGTTCTTCGCGTCATTTCTCTATGCGATCGTTTTCGTCGGCGATATCGCCGGCATCGGCGGGTTCGCCATTCCCAAGACAATCGATTCCGGCACGCCGGGAGCGCCGCTCGCGAGTGCGCTCATCGACGCGGCACTGCTTTCGGTCTTTGCGGTGCAGCATTCGCTGATGGCGCGCCCGGCGTTCAAGCGCGTTTGGACACGCATCGTGCCGCAAAGCGTGGAGCGCAGCACCTATGTGCTGCTCGCGAGTCTGGCGTTGGTGCTGATCTATTGGCAGTGGCGGCCGTTGCCCGATGCGGTGTGGACCGTGACCAACCCGGCGGCGGTGCTCGTGCTCGGCGTTCTGTTCTGGGCCGGCTGGGGCATCGTGCTGCTGAGCACCTTCCTGCTCAACCATTTCGAGCTCTTCGGTTTGCGCCAGGTCTGGGCCAGGGTGCGCGGCGAAAGCGTTCCGGCCGCGCAATTCCGCACGCCACTGTTCTACAAATTTGTGCGCCATCCGATCTATCTCGGCTTCATCGTCGCGTTCTGGGCGGCGCCGGTGATGAGCCTCGGCCATCTCCTCTTCGCGGTGGCGACGACCGGCTATATCTTCATCGGCATCTTCCTGGAGGAGCGCGATCTCGTCGCCTATTTCGGCGAGACGTACATCGCCTATCGCAAGCGCGTCTCGATGATCCTGCCGCTGCCGCCGTCGCGCTAGAGCTCAGGTTAATGCGTACCCATGCGCTCGAATGAATAGTACGGCTTCATCGTGCGGTTGCGGCATCCGCTGTCGGCAGCGGAGCCGCGCCGCACTTGTTGCTTTCGGTCAATGATATGAGGTGTGGATTTCGCTACATGTTTTTCGTTGACGCGCTCCCTTCTGACGGGGCGGAGGTCTTCGATGGTCCTCGATCCCAAACGTGCCCTCTGGTTTCTCAGGCGCCAGAATTCGGCGGTGATTTCCACGGTGGCCGAGAACGGCACGCCCGAGGCGGCCCTGATCAACTATGGCGTGACCAAAGATCTGGAATTGGTCTTTGAGACACTCCAGACATCTCGCAAGTACATCAACCTCCGCCGCAATCCGAGCGCAGCATTGGTCATGGGCTGGCAGAATGACTGCGAGACTTGTCAATATCAGGGCGTCGCTGACGAACCGGATGCGTCCATCTTGCCGCCCCTATTGGACGTATATTTTGCGGCTCGTCCCGAGGCCCTCGGTCATCGCGATTGGCCCGATCTGACGTATCTTCGCATCCGGCCGCGTTGGATCAGGATCAGCAACTACGGTCGCACCTGGAAAGTCGAAGAGCTTCAACTAGCGTTATGAACGTTCTCCGGGAATCGATTTCAAACGCGGCGAATTGCGAGAACTCCGGGGACGATCTGGATGGCAAGCGGAGAAATGCGCTGCGAAACGTCACCAGGGAAATCGTTGAGACCTGCGGACGGCAAAATCCGGTGCGGAGAGTGGGATGAAGAAGCCCTGCGCTACGGCTTTAATCTTGGCCGGCCGCGCGATCTGGAGCAGAAGCGAACGCGTCCGGATTCGGTGGTGCGGGCTTATTTGCTGGTGATCCAGAAGAACCCGGAAGCCGTCAAGAAAGCATTGGCGGCGTAAGCGTTTGGCGTCGATCCTTATCGCGCAAAGAAAATTTCCAGTTGAACCGACCCTAAACCGCCGCCGCTCTCTGCGCGTAGTGCCACGCGCGCTGCGCCAGCGGTTTCACGCCCGCCGCGTTCTGCGCGGCATTGGACACGAGCAACGCTCCTTTGGCGAGGAATGCGGGAAACTTGTGGAACTTGCATTCATCTGTTCCATGCCTTTCGCGCATTGCTCAAGCGCCAGCAACACTTCGCTGCTGACACGATCTGTCACAGTCTGGCATTATGCTCGCGCGTGGTGACCGAAGGCGGCCGACAACAGGAGAGCCTATGAACACGCAGGAAGTCGCGCGCGATCTCGTCGCGCTGTGCAAGCAGGGCAAGTTCGCCGAGGCCGGCGAAAAATATTGGTCCGATAACGTTCTGAGTATCGAGCCGATGGGCGATAATTCCGAGCTGCGCGGCAAAGTGGCCGTCCGCGGCAAGGGCGAGTGGTGGGAAAATGCCCACGAGGTGCACAACGTCATCGTCGAGGGTCCGTACGTCAACGGCGATCAATTCACCGTCCGCTTCAAGATGGACATGACGATCAAGGCCAGCGGCGAACGCCGCAGCATGGACGAAGTGGGCCTCTACACCATCCGGGGCGGCAAGATCGCCGAGGAACGCTTCTTCTACGGCGGGTGACAGGCCGTAGGCGGCTGACGCGTCAAGAGTGCATGTATTGACAACGTCAATACAGTCTTACATTGGTCCGGTTCCGTAAGGAGACGGAGATGGTTCAACGCGTCCGCAAAGATGACATCATTCAAATTCGCGCGCCCGCCGAAACCAAGGCGGTGCTGAACCGCGCCGCGGCCTTGCGCGGCCAGAAGCTCTCCGAATTCATGCTCGATAGCGCACGGCGGCAGGCCGAAGAGGCCATTCTCGATCAGCGAGTGTTCTTCCTGGATGACAAAGCGCATGCCGCATTTCTGAAAATGCTCGATGCGCCTCCGAAGCCCGGCAAGGCACTGCGTGCGCTGCTGGCACGAAAGCCTGCGTGGCAGCGCTGACGTAGCGGGTCGTGGCGAACACCACTGTCATTCTCCCGCCGGAACCTCTGGCGGCACACCATGCTGTCGCCGGATTTTCCAACGGCAAGCATCCTTCGCTCGATGCCTGGCTGAAAAAGCGGGCGCTGGCCGGCGAAGGTCTGTCCGCCCGGACAGCCGGCGAAGGTCTGTCTGCCCGGACATATGTCGTTTGTAGTGGGGCAAACCCGTCCCGGGTCGTCGGCTATTACGCCATCTCCACGGCGATGGAGGAGCCCCACGCGCTGCCTACCGCCAGACTTCGCCGCAACATGCCGTCTCAGATTCCCCTGTTGTTGATCGGGCGGCTGGCTTTGGACAGCTCCGTGCAGGGCAGGGGCCTCGGTGCCGATCTGTTGGCCGACGCCGTCCGGCGCTGCTGCGCGGCCTCCGAGATTGTGGGCGCGCGGGCCATCGTTGCGCATGCTATTGACGACCACGCAATGCGCTTTTACGCGCATCACGGCTTTCTTCCGTCGCCGCTCGGCGAACGCGTCATGCTGCTTCCGATTGAAACGGCCGCGGCCGTGCTGATGGAACGTGGACGCTAGGCCTAAACCGCCCCCGCCCGCTGCGCGTAAAGCCACGCCCGCTGCGCCAGCGGCTTCACGCCCGCCGCGTTTTGTGCGGCGTTGGCGTTGGATGCCGTGCCGTCGCGCACGCGTCCGACGATACCCTGCAAGATTCCCGCGAGCCGGAAGAAATTATACGCCGCGTAATAGTCCATGTTGGGCACGGAACTGCGGTTGGTGCGCTTCAAGTACATCGCGGTGTATTCGTCGATCTTGGGAATGCCGAGGGCCGCGAAGTCCGCATCCACCAGGCTGCCGCCGCTGCTGGCGCCCGCCGGCATCTGCCATTGCATCAGGTGATAGGTGAAGTCCGCCATCGGATCGCCGATGGTGCAGTAAAAATATCGATGTTTTCCAGTGTGTTATAGGCTTTTGACAGTTGAAGACCTTGCATTTTGGGCTCTTCGGTATATATCTTCCGATGTATCGGAAGAATTATTGGTGATGCCATGGCGCTTGAAGCCGAACTCCTGACCACCGCCGAAGCTGCCGTCGTCTCGGGTGTCGAGGTGCGCGACGTCAATCGGCTGATCGACGAACACATCCTGCCCGAAGACCTCTATGTCAACGCGGACAGCCGGCGGGTCTGGGCGGGCAGTTGCGCCTTCATTCGCTTTTACTATGGTGCGGCGGAAGCGCTCACGGCGCCGGAACGCAAATACGCCATCGATGTCGTGTGCCGCGAGGCCAAGACGCGCGACGCCGTCCGCCTGATCAAGACATGGCGCAGCAAGCGTCCGAGCTGGCGCGTTGAACACAGTTTCCTGATGCTCAATTTCGACCGGTTCATCGCCGATACGCTCACCGAACACGACAAGCTGACACGCGCCCGCGCCGCCATCGTCGAAGACCCGGATATCCTCGGTGGCACGCCGGTCATCAAAGGCACGCGCGTGCCCGTGCATGACATTGCCGCGTCGGCCGCTGCCGGAATTTCGCGTGAGCGGATCGCGGCGGCCTACCCAAGTCTCACGGACGAACTCATCGAACTGGCGCTTCTCTACGCCAAGGCGACTCCACCCCGTGGCCGTCCGCGCCAAACGCGAACGCTGATGCCCGCCTCATCGTCGCGCAAGATCGCGCGGCGACGGCGGCCGTGAAGTTTCTGATCGACGAGTGTCTCAGTCCCGAGCTTGCGCAGATGGCCCATGCGCGCGGCCACGGCGAAAGCTCGCATGTGGTTTGGATCGGCCGCAGCGGCATCAAGGATTGGGATTTGCTGCCGGTTGTTCTTGAAGGCAATTGGACGCTGGTGACGCGAAACTCCTACGACTTTCGCGGACCGCTGCACGCGCCCGGCACGGCGGGGCAGTATCGGCGTGCTGAGCTTCATGCCGGCCTTGTCTGCTTGAACGGGCCGGACGGGATGGACCTTGAGATGCAGTGCGATTTGTTCACCGCGGCACTCGACGACCTGGAGCAGGATGACGATTTGGTCAACCAGGTCCTCGAAGTCACGCTGGAGACGGCCGACTCCGAGGAGATCGTGACCCAGCGCTACGCACTGCCGAAGGAGCCTGAGACCTGAATGTCCCGCGAACAGACATCGGAGGCTCCGAAAGGTCCCAGTCGCCAAAGCGCGCGGGGGTCTATATGGGTTTCACACCCTGCTGGGCTGGGCCTTTGACAAAAAGTGTAGAGGCATGGAGGCGGTGACCGTCCCGCATGATTTCCGCTGAACGCCCCTAAACCGCCCCCGCCCTTTGCGCGTAGTGCCAAGCCCGCTGCGCCAGCGGCTTCACGCCCGCCGCGTTCTGCGCGGCGTTGGCGTTGGACGCCGTGCCGTCGCGCACGCGCCCGACGATGCCCTGCAGAATCCCGGCAAGCCGGAAGAAATTATACGCCGCGTAATAGTCCATGTTGGGCACGGAACTGCGGTTGGTGCGCTTCAAGTACATCGCGGTGTATTCGTCGATCTTGGGAATGCCCAGCGCGGCGAAATCCGCGTCCACCAGGCTGCCGCCGCTGCTGGCGCCCGCCGGCATCTGCCATTGCATCAGGTGATAGGTGAAGTCCGCCATCGGATCGCCGATGGTGCAGAGTTCCCAGTCCAGCACCGCGATCACTTTGGGTTCGGTGGGATGCAGGATCATATTGTCGAGCCGATAGTCGCCGTGAACGATGGAATCGCGCGCGTCGGTCGGCAGATGCTGCGGCAGCCATTCGATGAGCTTTTCCATCTCCCAGATGTTCTCGGTCTCGGACGCTTTGTATTGCTTGGTCCAGCGCGAAACCTGGCGGCCGACATAGTTGCCGGGCTTGCCGTAATCCTGCAGGCCGAGCTTTTCCCAATCGGTGTTGTGCAACCGCGCGAAGGTCTCGTTCATCGTATCGTAGATCTGGCCGCGCTGCTTGGGCGTCTGATCGGGCAGCAGCGGCCCCCAATAGATGCGCCCCTCGACGCAGCCCATGACGTAGAACATCGTGCCGACGATGCTTTCGTCTTCGCAGAGGAGATAAGGCTTGGCGACGGGAAAGCCGGTGGGATGCAGCGCCGAGATGATGCGGTATTCGCGGTCGACGGCGTGCGCCGACGGCAGCAGCTTTCCCGGCGGCTTGCGGCGCAGCACATATTTGCGATTGGGCGTGACCAGCATGTAGGTGGGGCAGGATTGCCCGCCCTTGAACTGGCGCACTTCCAGCGGCGTCTGGAAACCTTCGATGCGTTCGGCGAGATAGGCTTCCAGTTTCTTGGGATCGAAACGATGAGCCTCGCGCACCTCGCCGGTGCCCGAAAACATCTCCTGGCGATCTGGTAACGCCGCCTCTGCCATGGGCCTGCTCCCTGAAATTCCAATAGCGAACCGCATTCTTGGACGGCCTCGGGCCCGGGGGCAAGCGCCAGGCAGGGTCATGGCGTTCCATGGCAGCCAGCGGCGTTTTTGATCCTCGCCTGTGAATGAGGTGAGCCAGTTGCGAGCAAGAGGTGCTCGCCACAGGAGATGGCGTTAGCCTGGAGCAGGTGGTGACATGGACAACATGAGCTCAAGCGCGCTACCCGTACTTGAGTGAGACACGGTCAATAGCCAAATGCCACCGGATCTCATTGCCTGCCATTGCGCTTCATTACCCTTAGGCGGTGCGGTTCGCACCCCGTCGCGCTCCTTATAAGAATACCTTGTGAGTTCATCTGAACCCATAGGGTCTGGCGGAACGCCGACCCAACGGCGGGCCGCAGCGATACCGGCACTGTCATCTTTTTCGAAATCCCTCACGCTACAATTAAGTTCGTCTATTGCGGGGATTTTTCGAATCGACGGCCAGTGAGTCGGACCAAATGCAATTTGGAAATGATGCCCCCGCAATTTGTAGTCCCAGATTTCGATCGCTGTTGTATATCCCGGATATGCCGGATCAGACGAGTTGTTCGAAACGCGAATTTGGGCGCCTACGGATTCGAGTGCGCTTCTGACATTGTCGGTTCTTGCATTTGTATCAATGCAAAGCGTTTTGAACGTAGCAAAAAGCGGTGAATCCGTGGCTTTGCTGGGTGAGCACGCTGCCGATACAAGCGAAACGGCCAGTATCACAATTGCTAGGCCGGCTGGGCGGCTGGATTGGATGGCCTGGTGTTTCATCGACTAAGCGCACGCCAGCCGATATCGCGGCGGCAGAAACCGCCCGGCCAATCGATCAAATCCACCGCGCGATAAGCGCGCTCTTGCGCCTCGCGGACGCTGCGTCCGAGCGCCGTGACATTGAGCACGCGCCCGCCCACGGCCAGCAGCTTGCCGTCGCGGCGCTCCGTGCCGGCGTGAAAGATCTCCACCCCCGGCACTTTGGCGGCCTCTTCGAGATTGCGGATTTCGCTGCCCTTGGCGTAGTCGCCGGGATAGCCCTTGGACGCCATGACCACCGTCAGCGCCACCTCGCTGCGCCAGCGCAAATCGAGGTTGTGCAGTTGGCGATCGCGGGTAGCGATGAGCGCCGTCAGCAGATCGGACTTCAGCCGTGGCATCAGCACCTGGCATTCCGGATCGCCGAAGCGGCAATTGTATTCGACGAGTTTGGGGCCGCTCTTGGTGATCATCAGCCCGAGATACATCACACCGGCATAGCGCCGCCCGCGTTCGGCCATCGCCGCGACGGTCGGCTTGATGAATGTTTCCATCGCCAGCTGTTCGAGCGCGGGCGGAAGAACGGGCGCCGGCGAATAGGCTCCCATGCCGCCGGTGTTCGGTCCCTTGTCGCCGTCGAAGGCGCGCTTGTGATCCTGGGCGCCTGCGAGCGGGATCGCAGTCTCGCCGTCGCTGAGGGCGAAGAAGCTTGCCTCTTCGCCTTCCATGAATTCCTCGACGACGACCTCGTTGCCGCTTGCGCCGAAGCCGCCTTCGAACATGAAGTCGATGGCTTTGCTGGAGTCGGCTTTGGTTTCCGCGATGATGACGCCCTTGCCGAGCGCAAGACCGTCGGCCTTGATGACGACGGGCAGGCCGAGCGTGTCGGCGAATGCCTTCGCGGACGCCGCGTCGCGAAAGCGCTGATAGGCGGCTGTCGGAAGTCCGATCTCGCGGCAAAGGTCTTTCACAAAGCCCTTGGAGCCTTCGAGGATCGCGCCGGCCATGCTCGGCCCTGAGGCGCGAATGCCGGCCGCTTCGAAGCGGTCCCACAATCCGCCGACGAGCGGGTTATCGGGCGCGATGACGACGAAATCGATTTTCTTTTCCTGTGCGAAGCCGACGAGCTTGTCGAAATCCATCACCGCGATCGGCACGCACTGCGCCAGCTGCGCGATGCCGGCATTGCCCGGCGCGCAATAAAGCCTGTCGAGCAGGGGGCTCGCCGCCAGCGCCCAGGCCAGCGCGTGCTCTCTGCCACCCGAACCGATGAGAAGGACCTTCAATCGCCGCTCCTAGGAAAATAAACCTACTAAATCCGGCTCCCCGAAAACCGGGGGGAATAGCTCCTAACCCTCTCTATCAATTGGCAGAGAAGGAAACGAGTTCGCCTTGCTATATCATCTGTGAGTCATGTCTGAAGCCCCCGCCACCAACGCCAATCTGCCTGAGTTCAGCGTCAGCGAACTTTCCGCCGCGCTGAAGCGTACGGTGGAAGACTCGTTCCCCTTCGTGCGCGTGCGCGGCGAAATCAGCGGACTGAAATTCGCGACCTCCGGTCACATCTATTTCGACTTGAAGGACGACAAAGCGGTTCTGAACGCGATCATCTGGAAGCAGACGAGCCGCGCCATCAAGCTGCGCCCCGAAGCGGGACTGGAAGTCGTCTGCACCGGGCGCGTCACCACCTATCCCGGCTCTTCGCGCTATCAGCTCATCGTCGAGCAATTGGAACTGGCCGGCCTCGGCGCGCTGATGGCCATGCTGGAAGAGCGCAAGAAAAAGCTCGCGGCCGAAGGCCTGTTCGCGGCGGATCGCAAAAGACCGCTGCCCTATCTGCCCGATGTCATCGGTGTCATCACATCGCCGACCGGGGCCGTCATTCGCGACATCATGCACCGGCTCAATGAGCGCTTTCCCCGCCGCGTGCTGCTGTGGCCGGTGGCGGTGCAAGGCGAGCGCGCCGCCGGCGAAGTCGCCGGCGCTATCCGCGGGTTCAATGCACTTTCTGCGAGCGGGCGCATTCCGCGTCCCGATGTTCTGATCGTGGCGCGCGGCGGCGGTTCCATCGAAGATTTGATGGCGTTCAACGAAGAGGTCGTCGTGCGCGCGGCGGCGGAAAGCAGGATCCCGTTGATCTCCGCCGTCGGCCACGAAACCGATACGACCTTGATCGATTTCGCCTCCGACCGCCGGGCGCCGACGCCGACGGCAGCGGCGGAAATGGCAGTGCCGGTGCGCGCGGAGTTGTTGCAGCAATCGCTCGATTTCCAGCGCCGTCTTTTGAATTGTTTCACGCGCGGCATGACGCAACGGCGCACGCAATTGCAGGGCCTTTTGCGGGCTCTGCCGCGGGCCGAGCAATTGTTTGCCCAACCGCGGCAACGTTTCGATACGGCATCGGAGCGGTTGGGCCATGCGTTGCGCCGCAATCTTCAAGAGCACCGCCGCGCTTTCGCGGAAGCATCCGCCGCGCTTCGCCCGCGCGCGATGAAGAACCGGATCGCGTCGGATCGGGAGACCGCCAAAGCGCTTGCGGCGCGATTGGCCCGCGCCCATCGAGCCAATCTCGCGGCGTCGCGCAAACACATCGACTCTCTCGCCCGCGTGCTGGATAGCGTCAGCTATCGCTCCGTCCTGGAGCGGGGCTTTGTGCTGGTGCGCGGCGAGGACGGAAAAATCCGCCGCCGCGCCGCGGCCGTGAAAGCTGGCGAGAGCCTGGCGCTCGCTTTTGCCGATGGGACCGCGAAGGCCACCGCCGAGGGTAGCGCCGAAAAAACGCCACCTTTGCCGCGTAAGCCCTCAACTGGCGGCAAGAGTGGTGGTCAAGGCAAATTGTTTTGATCTTGAGCGCCTGATGCGTAGAGTAGGCCCATGAACCAGATGGAACGCGATTTTCGCCCCGACGGGCTTGCCGACGTCGAATATCTCGACGGCGAATACCGGGTCGTCAAGTCGGGCGCGTTCGTGCTTTGCGCCGTGACGGGCACACGCGTTCCCCTGGATGCGCTGCGCTACTGGAGCGTGGATCTGCAGGAGGCCTATGCCTCGCCCGCGATCGCGTTGAAGCGCTTCGAGGAAGCGGGACTGACGCCCAAGTGATTGCCAAAGTGATCGCCGCAGCGATGGAACGCCGTCTGTTTCTTGTGGGAGCGGCGGCGTTTTCGGCGCTGCCGCGCATTGCCTGGGCCGACAGCGCGCGCACGATGCTCTCCGGCGCGATGGAGCAGGGAAGCCTCGTTGTCGGCCGCACCGAACCCGGAGCGAAAGTTGAACTCGACGGCAACAGCGTGAGCGTTTCGCCGGAAGGATTGTTCGCGTTCGGCTTCGCCTACGATCAGACCAAGCCGTGCCGGCTCGCGATCCGCTACAAGGATCTCAAAATCGAGACCCGCGACGTCACGCCGACCAAGCGTCAGTACGAGATCCAGCGCATCACCGGCTTGCCGGAGAAATTTGTTTCGCCGCCCGCCGATGTCGAAGCGCGCATCCAGCGCGAAAATGCGCTGGTCGGCGAAGCGCGCAAGCGCGATACCGGCGGCACGGCGTTCTCGGAGCCTTTCGATTGGCCGGCTGTCGGCATCGTCAGCGGTGTGTTCGGCAGCCAGCGGATTTTGAACGGCGAACCCAAGGCGCCGCATTTCGGAGTCGATATCGCGGCCGGCGAGGGCGCACCGATCCATGCCCCGGCCGATGGTGTCGTCTCATTGGCCGATCCCGATTTTTATCTCACCGGCGGCACCACCGTGCTCGACCACGGTCACGGCGTGTCCACGACGTACATTCACCAAAGCGAATTGAAGGTGACCGAGGGCGAGAAAGTCGTGCGCGGGCAGTTGATCGGCCTCGTTGGCCACAAGGCCGCGCCACCGGTCCGCATCTGCATTGGGCCATGAACTGGTTTCAGGTCAGGCTGGATCCTTCGCGCTCTACCCGGACTCCAGCGCCAGCTAAAGCCTGAGCCGCCTCACGTCCGCGCCGCGAGCGCGGCACGTCGCCCGGTTTCGGCCAGCGCCGGTGAATCCACAGCCACTGCGAGGGCCGCTCGCGCACGCATTTTTCGATCGCTTCGTTGATCTTGATGGTAAGCGCCAGCACGTCGTCGTCGTGATTGCCGCTGGGCACGAATTCGATCGGCGGGTAGGCGGTCATGCGGAAGCGCGCACCGCCGATGCGCTCGTTGCGCGCCGGCAGCAGAACCGCGCCGAGTTTGAGAGCCAGCGCCGCAGGCGCCGGTGTCGTCATGGCGATGCGCCCGAAGAACGGCGCCGGCAGGCCTTCATTGGTTTTCTGATCGACGAGGAGAAAGATCGATTTGCCGCCGCGCAGCAGCGTGAAGATCTTCTTGGTGCCGGACGCGCCTTTGGCGATCTGGTCGGCTGGGCCGTTCTTGATCCGCTGCCGCACCATCCAGCGGTCGATGTAGGGATTGTTCAGCGGACGGTAAACTTCACCGCCCTGCAAACCGAACTGCGTCGCCGCAAACGGCATCACTTCCCAATTGGCGAAGTGGCCGGAAACGAAGAGCACACCCTTACCGCCTTGCTTGGCAATGACGTCTGCGGCCATATCGAGATTGTCGACCTGGATGCGCGGGTCTTTTCCGTGCATCGAGAGCTTATCGAGATGGCCGTACTCGGCGATGGTGCGACCGAGATTGTCCCACATCTCCTTCAAGATGCTTTCGACTTCATCGGCTGGTTTTTCGGGGTAAGCCTTCTTGAGATTGTCGCGCGCCCGCTTGGTCACGCTGGTGCGGTAGAGGATTTCGCGGCCGATAAATCCGCCAAGGGCCGAGGCGCCGTCGATCCCCAAAATGCGAAAGAGTCCGATAAACGAAAAGAACAGCGCTGCTTCCGCGCCGTAGCGGAATTTGGCGCCGAACGATGATTTTGGGATAGGAGGAGGAACCGGTTCAGCCATGAAATTTACCGATCAAACTACCCTCCCCTTGAGGGAGGGTCGAAATTTGCGAAGCAAATTTCGGGGAGGGGTCATGCCGCGCTGCTTGAACGAAGCCACTCCTTGAAATTTGCACGCTGGTTTTCACGGACCCGGCATGATCCCTCCCCAAAATCGTATTTTCGCATTCGCTCAAAATCGATTTCGACCCTCCCTCAAGGGGAGGGTCGATCGCACAAACGAAAGGGACCAGATCGACCATGCGTTTGGCTATCGCGGGCCAGCCACGCGGTCAAGCAAGCGTTCGAGCTCGCTTTGATTTTCGAAGGCCGCGCGCACCGGCAGAAAGCGGATGTCGTCGCGGTCCTGGGAGGTGAGGCGCACGTAGTCTTTTTCCGTCGTGACCAGCATGGAATGCGTGCCGCGAGCGCGTGCTTTAAGCCTGGCGATCTCCGAGGCGGCGTAAGCGTGATGGTCGGCATATGCACGCGCTTCGACGATCTCGGCGCCCAAGGCGCGCAAGGTCTCGAAGAACTTTTGCGGTCTTCCAATGCCGGCGAACGCCAGCACGCGCTTGCCGGCCAGATTGAGCACGTCAACGGGCGTCAGCTGCGCTCTCAGCACCGGTCCGAAAAAACCGGCGAGAGAGGGCGAACCGTTGCCTAAGAGAACGACGGCATCGGCCCGCGCCAGGCCCTGCGGCACGGGTTCGCGCAACGGACCGGCGGGAAGAATTCTGCGGTTTCCGAAACCGGCCGCGGCGTCGACGACGACAAGAGACAGATCTTTCTGTAGCGCGAAATTTTGATATCCATCGTCCATCACGATGACGTCGGTGCCGTTCTTGTCGGCGAGTTCCGCGCCCGCTTTGCGATCGCGCGCGACGATCACGGGGGCGGCCGCGGCGAGCAGCAACGGTTCGTCGCCGGTCTCGGCGGCGCTGTCGCGCGCAACATCGATATAGGCCGGTCCGTGCATCCGCCCGCCGTAGCCGCGAGACAGGATCGCGGGCTTCAATCCTCGCGCGACCAGCGCCCGCGCAACCGCGATCGCAATCGGCGTCTTCCCGCTTCCGCCGGCCGTCAGATTTCCGATGCAGAGGACTTTGGCGCGCGGACGGTATGGCTTTGCGTTGGCGTGCTTCCACGCCACCGTCGCACCATAGATCCATCCGACCGGCGACAGGGCGGCCACCGCTAACTTTGCGGTGTAATCCTTCTGTTGCCAGAACTCAGGCGCGCGCATGGCCGGCCAGCATCGCTTCGACGGCGAGATAGGTCTTCTCGACCGCGCCACCGAGTGTCGCTGCGCCCCGGGCCGCCGCGTTGCCAAGCCGGCACGCCTCCGTGGGACTGGCGAGCAGTTGTTCGGCAATTTGCGCAATGTCCGACGACGAGCGCACGAGGCCCATGCCTTGTTCGGCGAAAATCGCCTGATAGGCGCCCGTGAAATTGTGCGTATGAGGACCGGCGAGCACCGCACAATGCAGCCTCGCGGGCTCCAGCGGATTTTGTCCGCCGTGGGGAATGAGGCTTCCGCCGATGAACGCGAAAGAAGCGAGGCGATAAAAGAGCCCAAGCTCGCCCATGGTGTCGGCGATATAGACCGCGGTCGAAGCTTCGAGCTCTCGTCCCTCCGAGCGTCTCAGCATCGCGCGCGTCCCGCACAGCATGGCGATTTCTGCGCCGCGTTCGGGATGGCGTGGAACGATGACGCTCAGGAGGTTGGGAAATTTCTGGCGCAGCTGGTCGTACGCGGGAAGGATGGTTTCGTCTTCGCCGGGATGGGTTTGCGCCGCCAGCAGAATGGGTCGATCGCAGGCTGCCTTGCGCAAACTCTCCAATTTCGCGGGATCGAAGGGAAGTGGCGGCGCATCCGCCTTCAGACTGCCGGAAATTTCAACGCGGCGCGCGCCGAGCGCTTCGAGCCGGTCTGCCGTCTCACGGTCTATCGCCAAGGTGACGTCATAGAGAGACAGAATGGCTTTTGCCGTCCTTTTTGCCCGCCGCCATCCCATATAAGAGCGTTCCGACATACGGCCGTTGATGAGAGCCAGCGGGATTCCACATTCGTGGGCCAGGCTCAACATGTTTGGCCAGATTTCCGAATCCACGAACAAGCCCGCATCGGGCTTCCAGTGGTCGAGAAATCTCTTGATCGATGCCGGCGTATCGATCGGTGTGAACTGATGAATGGCGCGCGGCGGCAACCGTTCAGCCATGAGTCTGGCAGACGTCACCGTTCCGCTTGTGAGCAGCACGGTACGGTCAGATTTCTCCAACAACTTTTCGATGAGGGGAAGCGCTGCCATGCACTCTCCGACGCTTGCGCCATGGACCCAGATCAGCGTGCCTTGCGGTCGCGCGCGGCCCGCGCGGCCCAGTCGTTCGCCAAGGCGATCTTTATCTTCTTTGCCCCGCTCGACACGCTGGCGAAGGGCAAGCGGGATCACTGGCGAAAGCGCCATCGTGGCATAGCGATAGGCGAGAAGACCGAACGGAGGTGACGACATTCTTTTCAGCCGAGCTGTGCTTGCGGCGCGGTTTCGCCCTCGGCAAAATCGCGCTGATAGAGACGCGCGTAAAGTCCGTTGCGCGCTACCAATTCGCCATGGGTCCCCGATTCCACGACGCGGCCGCGATCCAGAACATAGAGACGATCTGCGTCCATCACGGTGGAAAGTCGGTGGGCGATCACGATGGTGGTGCGGCCCTTCATGAGTGTCGCCAGTGCGTCCTGCACTTGGCGTTCGCTTTCGGTGTCGAGCGCCGACGTCGCTTCGTCCAACAGCAGAATCGGCGCGTCGCGCAACATGGCGCGCGCGATCGCGATGCGTTGACGCTGTCCGCCGGAAAGCTTGAGGCCGCCTTCGCCGACTTGGGTATCGTAACCGTCGGGCAGTTCGCTGATGAAGCCGTGCGCGGCGGCAGCTTGCGCCGCAGCTTCGATGTCGCTTCGCTTGGCACCCTGCCGGCCCAAGGAAATGTTCTCGGCAACCGATTCATCGAACAGGATCGGATCCTGTGTCACCAGTGCGATGTGGTCGCGCAGGGACGCCAGCGTGACGTCGCGGATATCCTGATTGTCGATTGTCACTGTGCCGGAATCGAAATCGTAGAAACGCAATAGAAGATTGAAGATCGTGGATTTTCCAGCGCCTGACGGACCGACGAGCGCCACCTTCTTGCCGGGTAGAATCTCGAGCGAAACGCGATCGACTGTCGGTGTGCCCGATTCCGCGCCGTAGGAAAACGACACGTCCTTGAAGCGCACGGCGCCGCCGATCGGGGCCGGCGCAATGGTCAGGGCCTTGGCGTCGGGCTTGTCCGTGATGGCAGGGCGGGCGTCGATGATGGCGAAGATGCGATTTGCGGCGGACAGGCCTTCGGCCGAGATCGTCCAAAGCTGGCTCAGCGTACGCACCGGCTGTTGCGCCAGGATCATCGCGCCGACAAAGGAAACGAACTGATTGATCTCGAGCTGGCCGCGACTGTGCTGATAGCCGGCAAAAGCGATAGTGAAAGCCGCGGCGATGCCCCCGATGAGATCGGTCGAGGGAATAGCGGCTGCGCGCGTACGCACGGCGCGCAGCAGGTATTTGAGACGATCAGCGATGCGCCGGTCCGCGAGCTCGGCCGAGTGATCTTCGAGATTGTACGCCTTGATGATTCGCCGCCCCCCGAGAGCCTCCGACAGCACCCGCGCCAGCACGCCGGATTGCTCCATCCCGCGCGTGGAGGCCTTGCGCAGCGAACGGCTTAGTCCACCGGTCACCCAGGCAACCGGCGGCAGGAGGACGAGCGAGATGAGGGTCAGTTGCCAGTCCTGATAGATCATCACGGCCAGCAGCGCGATCAGCGTGAGGAACTGCAAGCCGATGCCGGCCACGCCGCGTGTGATGGCATTGCGCAGCAGAGTCGTGTCGTAGAGAAACTTCGAGATCAGCTCGCCGGAATGGCTGGCGTTGAGCGCGCCGATATCGAGCTTGATCTGGCTGCGGAACATGTCGCGCTGCGTGAACGCCACGATGCGTTCGGCGATGGAATTGAGCAGCGCTTCCTGTCCGAAGCTGGCCACCGCGCGCACCGCGACGATGCCGACGATGCCGACGCAGATCAGCAACAATTCAGTGGTGTTCTTGTCGAGAAACACTTTCTTGATGACGGGATCGAGCACCCAGGCGAAGGCGCCGTTCATAGCCGCTGTGACGCCCATGCAGAGGAAGGCGAGCAGCAGGACACCGCGCTGTCCGACGAGATAGTCGCGCGCCAGGCGGCGGATTATCGAACCGTCGCTCGCGGAATGCGGCGCAGGCGTCTGGGTGACGGCGGGGCGAGGTTTGGTGCGCGTATCCATGGAGGCGTCGGTCTAGCACGGCCCGGCTGGCGGGCGCGAGGAAGGAGTGGTTAAGACTTGTCGAGCTCTGGCTCCATAAGCTTGTGCAGATGCACGACAAAATAGCGCATCTGGGCGTTGTCGACGGTGGCCTGGGCCTTGCCGCGCCAGGCCTCCAACGCGGCTTTGTAATTGGGATAGATGCCGACGATGTCGAGCTTGGAAAGGTCCTTGAACTCAAGGCCGTGGGTGGAAACCAGTTCTCCGCCGAAGACAAGATGAAGGAGCTGGGATTCGCGTTGGGCCATGATCATCCCCGTCGTGGCAGTTTCAGATGCTGCAGGCGTTCCAGGAGCAGTGGGTGAAGGTTCGGTCCGGCACACACCATGGAGGGCTGCAAAGTTTCTTTGCCATTGTAACGCGGCGGCGTGCCGTCGTGATGGGTCACCACTCCGCCCGCCTCGCGCACGATGAGATCGCCCGCTGCCACGTCCCAGTCGTGCTTGGCTGAAAGAAACAGCGCGGCATCGAACGCGCCCGACGCAACCAGCGCCATGCGATAGGCGATGGAGCTGCGCGTCTCGATGTGCATCGGCGGCCAAGGCCGGTTGGGTGGAGCGTTCCATGCGGGGTGCGCGAAGACATCTTTGGCGCCAAGCATCCTGCAGCCTTCGACTTGCACCCGATCGCTCGCATGAATTGGTGTTCCGTTCAGCGTGGCGCCTTCTCCCCGGGCCGCGGTGAAGCACTCCTCGGTGATGGGATTGAATACGATGCCGGACGTCGGCTGACCGTCGCGCACGACCGCGACCGAGATCGAAAAGTGAGGCCGCCCTTTCACGAAAGCGGTCGTTCCGTCGATCGGATCCACGATGAATGTGCATTCCGATGCCCGCTGAGCGGGAACGTCTTCGGTCTCTTCGGAGAGCCAGCCAAAATTCGGCCGCGCCGATCTCAAATGCGTGTGCAAGAACGCATTGACCTCGATATCGGCATCCGTCACCGGCTGGCCGGCTTTATTCCAAGTCTTGTAGGAACCGCCGAAATACTTTCGGGCGATAGCGCCCGCTTCGCGGACGGTTGTCTCGAGTAGATGCAGGTCGGTCGGCATTAGCAGGGTTTCATCAAGACGAGATCAATTGCATTATCGCCGTCGAACACGATCATCAACCAACTCTCCCTGATAAAAAAAGCCTTCTTTCCGTTGGCGACCTCTCTGTAGCACTCCTGAAAGTTTGGCGTCATTTTTGAAATGGGTTTCAAATAGCCAAATTTTTCTCGCAACTGTTGTTCAGTCTTGCCGATCACGAATTCCCGGCGTCCTGGGTCCGACCAGAACACGCCTGTGACGTCATCCAAATCCAAATTGAATGGATACAACCCGACTTTCCAATACGTGTATTGCAGGCTCTTGTCGTCGTTAGACGGATACAGCAATAGCCACTCTCCAACGAAGGCAATAACGAACAGCAGAGTAGTCAGTGGTGCGCGAAGGCGCGACCAAGAAACACGCAAGGGAACGAAAGCGGCGAGCAACAAGCGAAGGCCGCCATAGAGCAAGAGTATCATGGCTGCCACGAACATCATTGTGAGCCAGCGAGCGATATCGTGGGACTCCGGTATTCCCCTGGGCGCCAACATCGCGGCGACAACGGCAATCCCAGACAAAACCCCAGCGAGATAAGAAAAAGCGCTCACATAGCCTGCCAGGAGTGATGTCTCTTCCCTGCGAGCTTCCATTGCGTCTCCGGAAATGGAATCCGTTTTAAACAGAAAGGTCTATGCGCCGGCGACCGTCATTCCATCTATTCTCAAAGTGGGCGCATTGGTGCCGTACTTGAAGACGAGGTCGTTTGCCGGCGTCAGGTTGCGGAACATATCCTTCAGATTGCCGGCGATGGTGACGCCGGAGACGGGATAGGAGATCTTGCCGTTCTCGATCCAGAAACCGGACGCGCCGCGGCTGTAATCGCCGGTCACCCCGTTCACGCCCATGCCCATCAATTCGGTCACGTAGAACCCTTGCCTGATGTCCGCCATCAAGGCATCGCGCGTATGCGTTCCAGGTTCCATGTAGAGATTGGTGGGTGAGGGCATGGGCGGCCCGCCAGTGCCGCGCGCCGCATGCCCCGTCGTCTTGAGGCCGAGCTGCTTTGCGCTCGAGCAGTCGAGCAGCCAGGTTTTCAGAACGCCGTTTTCGATCAGCGCGGTGCGCCGGTTGCGCACGCCTTCGCCGTCGAAAGGCTTGGAGCGCAGTCCCCGAAGGCGATGCGGGTCGTCGATGATGTTGATGGCGGGCGCGAAAACGATTTCCCCCATGCGGTCTTTCAGAAAGCTTACGCCGCGCGCGATCGACGCTCCCGAAATCGCGCCCACGAAATGCCCCACGATTCCCGCTGCGACGCGGGGATCGTAGACGACGGGCACGGCTTGCGATTTCACCTTGCGCGGATTGAGGCGGGCGACGGTCAATTCTCCGGCATGCCGGCCCACGCTTTCCGCGCTCTCCAGATCGCCCGCATGCCGGGCGCTGGCGCTTTCGTAGTCGCGTTCCATGGCGGTGCCTTCGCCGGCCAGCACGGCGACACCGATGCTGTGGCTGGTCGCGGCGTAGCTGCCGAAGAAGCCTTCGCTGGTGGCTAGTGCAATGGCGCTGCGGCTGTAGCTCGCGCCGCCGCCTTCGGAATTGGTGACGCCCTTGACCGCCATCGCCGCGCCCTCGACGGTGCGCGCTTGTTCGATCAGTTTCTCGGCGACAGGCTCGACGGGATCCTCCGTATCGAGCGCCGGAAACGAGGTCGCAAGATCTTCCGCCGGAGCAAGGCAGGCGTACTTATCTTCCGGCGCAAGCCTTGCCATGGCGACGGCTCGTGCCGGCAAATCGGCCAGCGCGCGTTCGGAAAGGTCGGTCGAGGACACGAACGCGATGCGTTCGCCGACGAAAACACGCAGACCCAGATCGGCGGACTCCGATCGCTCCAGGTCTTCAAGGTTTCCCAGCCGGTAGGACACGCCGGACGAGACGCTCTCGACAATAAGGGCGTCCGCCGCACTTGCGCCCGCAGCGCGCGCGGCCTTGATGAGGCGTTCGAGAGTTTCTCTGCGATTCTGTCTTTTCACCACGGCTTATGTAAGTGGAGCCGGTTCGGAAAAGAAGATCAACCAGATGAGGCCTGCGATGCCGATGAGGAAGGAGATCCAGGTGAGCATCATTCCTATAAGGCGGAAAAGGCTGGTTCCCGTCGAACGCGAAAGGCCGAGCGCGTGAACGATGCGGCCGATGGTCAAGGTCGCGCCCACACTGTGTACCAGCAAGATCGGAGCTCCGCCGTCGCCGATGGGGCTGATGAGCGCCAGCATGAGCAGCAGTCCCATGGGGACGTATTCGGTGTTGTTGCCGTGCGCACGAAGTGGAGCAGCCATTTCGGGCTTGCCGCCGTCGCCGATATTGGTCTGCGTCACCACGCGGGCGCGCACGACCAGAACGCTCAGGACGAGCATGATCAACGCATTCAGCGCGACATAGAACCCGAACGCGTAATAGGAAGATTCAAAAATCAGCGACATCGCCGGTCCCCTTAGCCTTGGCCGCCGCCATGTGTAGGGCAATTGGGGACCGGGTCAAGCGGCATCCGCCCAGGATTGCGCAGCGGTAAGGTCGGCTCCGCACCAAGAGCCGAAGGCACCAAGGCCTAGTTCGATTTCGCCGTGCCAAGCGGTGGGTTGGCCGGCGTGATGTAGAGTTTTTCCTCCTTATAGGCGATGTAGATGTGCAGATGCTTCAAGACGTTCATCCCCAACAGCATGTCGGGCTGCTGATTTTCGATGCTTGTGTCTTTGACGTGAGTGCCCAGATCCGCGGAGTCGTCCAACCAATTGCGAATCAAGTCAGGCATTATATCGACTGCGATGTTTGAAACAGCCAAACCTTCAAAGTCCAGTGTAGCGAACTTATGCTGGTAAATGATCGCATTAGCGTGGCCTTCAAGATGATCCAGCACAACCATATCCGGCGACTTGGACGTCAGTTTGAAATCGCTTTCGGCGGTGCGTGCCGTCAGCGTGGAATTGCCGGCGCCTGTGTCCAACTGGGCGTGTACCGTCACGCCATCGAGCGTGACGTTGAAGTGGATACCTCCATCTTTGGAAATATGAATAGGCACGACGGCCACGACATCGGCTGGCCAATAGATGACTTTGCCCTCGCAGTGGTCGGGCGAGATGAGATCGAGCTTGTTGCTGCCGAAATCCGCGGAGACGTCGTAGTTCCTCAAGATGCTCGGTCCCAGCAGCCCGGCAACTTGGTCATCGTCTCCCAGCATGTTGCCCGGAGCTATCATGAATTCCATGGAGTTCGCACGAAGCGACCCAATATCGAACGTCTGAGTTTTCGCCGCCAAATCCGATTGCTGCCCCGATACGTTGATCTGCTCAATCCTTACATGCCGGGTAGGCAGCTGCATTTTCTCGGCGGTGTGTGACGTCAAAGAGCTGATGCCGCCGGCTGTGTCCAAGAGCATGAATTTCGACGTCCCGTTGATCGATACCGGTACAAAGAAGGCGTCGCGATTTTCGGTCGAGGCCATATCGACGCTTGAAAGGAGAGTTTGCGGTTTACAGTCCGCAACCGCCGGTCCGCGGATGGCTATCGCGCCAACCAACGCACAGAACAAGATTTTCACGTGATTGTTCATACAGCCCCCGCCCCGAACATTCCCTCTGATCCGGCAATAGGAGAATTATTTTCCAAGCTCGGTCAAGCGCAGAATACTCAATGTGCGTTAGCCGCCGTTACGTACAGTTTCTTCTCCTTGAAATCGATGTAGATATGAAGCGCCCTAAGCACGTTCAGCCCAAGAATGACCTGCGGTTGCTTTAGACTATAGCCGTAAATGGGATCGTTGGTTTGCTTTTCGGGGTGCGCTCTGCGAAACGCTTCTTCAGCGGCATTGGATTCCAGATAGAGCATCGGATTGCTGACGGCGATGCCTTTCAATGAAATTGTCTTGAACTGATGACGATATCCTTTCACCTGACCGGGCACGGTTTCGGTCCCAGGCGTATCCGAATGGATACCGAGCACGCGCTGCCCGACCGGTGTGAGCCAGCTGAACGTTGAGCCGGTGTCCAGCATTGCGGTCATAGTCTGGCCGTCCAGCTCCAAAGCGAACCTGATGTGGTTGTCGTTGCTCGAATACTGGAAGGGTACTTCGTCATAATTTGGAGCCCAGTAGACGACTTTGCCGTCGCAGTGATCAGGCGAAAACAGGTTCAGCTTCCTGTTCGCGAAATCGAAATCGAGATCGAACAGCGAAAGCATATCGGGCGATAGGACCCCGTCCGGCCTGTTAGGCCCAGCCGGCTGGTCAGCTGGACCTATAAGGACACGAAAATATTTTGCTTCATTGTTTCCGATTGTGAAAGATTGAATCGTAACACCATTCTTGAATTGGTAGCCGCCTTGATAGATTTCGAGATATTGTGCGAGCGATTGCGGTTTCAGCCCAAGCTGTTTGGCCACGTCCTCATAGAGTTGGCTGTAGACCCCGCCCGTATCGACGAGAAAATTATGTTGGGTGCCGTTTACACCGACCGGCACGATGACTGCGTCGTCCACTGCCATCATGTCCAAATCGGCCATGCGCTTGAGCGTGCAGTCTGCCGCGCGCAAGGAAGTAGTCGGCAGGACGAAAGCCGCCATGCCAAGAAGTCCCACAAGGACTCGTTGCGACAGATGTTTCATGAGATGCCCCCACCCCTTTTGATGACGATTAAGTCATAGTGGGGACCGCGCAGGCAAGAAAAGCCGACTACTTCCAGACCGGCTTTCCGCTCCCGGGTAGGCCCAAACGCCGCCATTTTTCGGTGACGGTGCGAATTGTTTCTTCGTCCATGCGGATGAGGCGGCCCCATTCGCGGTGGGTTTCAGGCGAAAGCTTGTTGGTGGCATCCAGGCCGATTTTCGAACCCAGGCCGCTTTCGGGCGACGCAAAGTCGAGGTAGTCGATCGGCGTTCCCTCCACGATGGTGATGTCGCGTGCCGGGTCCATGCGCGTGGAGACCGCCCACATTACATCTTTCCAATTGCGCGCATCGATATCGTCGTCCACCACGATCACCCATTTGGTGTACATGAACTGACGTAGATACGACCACACCGCCATCATCACGCGTTTGGCATGGCCGGGATAGGCTTTCTTCATGCTCACCACGGCGATGCGGTAGGAGCAGCCTTCCGGCGGCAGCCAGAAATCGACGATCTCGGGAAACTGTTGCTTGAAGAGCGGAATGAAAATTTCGTTCAGGGCTTCGCCGAGCACGCTGGGTTCATCCGGCGGCCTCCCGGTGAACGTGGAGAGGTAAATCGGATCGCGTCGCATGGTGATCGCGGTTACTGTGAACACGGGAAACTGCTCGACGGAATTGTAGTAGCCCGTGTGATCGCCATACGGACCCTCGTCGCGATAATCGGACAGCGAGACTTCGCCTTCGATGACGATCTCCGCTTCCGCCGGCACTTTGAGGGGCTGGGTCACGCAATCGGCGAGTTCCACGCGCTGACCGCGCAGCAATCCCGCGAATTGATATTCCGACAGCGTGTCGGGAACGGGCGTCACCGCCGCCAGGATCGTGCCGGGATCGGCGCCGATAACGGCCGCCGCCGGCAATGGCGCGGATTTCTCCTTCGCCCAGCGCGCGTGATGCTGCGCCCCGCCGCGATGTTTGAGCCAACGCATCAAGGTCTGGTTTTTGGCGATCACCTGCAGGCGATAAATGCCGAGATTGTAATTGTCTTCACGTGCCTCGCCCGGACCTTTGGTCACGATGAGGGGCCAGGTGATCAGCGGCGCGGGTTCGCCGGGCCAGCAGGTCTGAACCGGCAAGCGATGCAGATCGATATCGCTGCCTTTCAAAACGACTTGTTGGCAGGCTGGCGAGGATATTGTTTTGGGCCGCATGCTCATCGCCGTACGCGCGAGCGGCAGCAGCTCCATCGCTTCGCCGAAGCTGCGCGGCGGTTCGGGCTGGCGCAGGATCGCCAACATCTCGCCCACTTCGCGCAAGCTTGCGGCATCGGTGCGTTCGACACCGCCCATGGTGACGCCCAGCGCGACGCGTTTGACCGTACCGAAGAGATTGACCAGCACCGGCATGTCGCCCGGCATTCCATTCGCTCTGAGCGGTTTTTCGAAAATGACGGCAGGACCGTTTTCGGCAAGCAGCCGCGTCTGGATCTCCGTCATCTCGAGCGCGGTCGAGACCGGTTCGCGCACGCGCACGAGTTCGCCCATGCTCTCGAGCTTGGCGATGAAGTCCCTCAGCGAGCGGTAGACCATAGGCCGAAGGTATCAGGCTTCGTTCGCGACTTTCCACTTCGACGGCGCCGCATGCCAGATGCCATAGACGAAGAAGATCAGAATGCCGATCGCGGTCCAAACCACCAGCCGTACCCAGGTCCCGTCCGAAAGGCTGAACATCATCAATCCGCAGGTCGCGATGCCGGCAGGCGCTACAAACCAGGCGAACGGTGTTTTAAACGGCCGGCGCGCCTTGGGTGCCGTGCGGCGCAAGATGAGAATTCCGCCGCAGACCGCGACGAAGGCCAAAAGCGTGCCGATGGAAACGAGGTCGGCGAGAATATCGAGTGGGAACGCGGCGGCGAGCAGGGCTGCGAAGAAGCCGGTGATGATCGTACCGCGATGCGGCGTGCGGTAACGCTTGTGCACAGCGGAGAAGGCGGGCGGCAGGAAGCCGTCGCGCGCCATCGAATAGAACACGCGGCTTTGGCCATAGAGCGAAACGAACACGACGGAAGAGAGGCCAACCAGCGCACCGATATTGATCGGCATCACGATCCATTGAAGCTGAGCGATCTTGCCGAGCGCAAAGGAGACCGGGTTTGGAACGTCCAGCGTGCGCCAGTCGGTGACGCCGGTCAGCACCACGGCCATGCCGATGTAGAGGATGGTGCAGATTGCAAGGGAGCCCAAAATTCCGATCGGCAGGTCGCGTCTTGGGTTCTTCGCTTCCTGCGCGGCAACCGACACCGCTTCGAACCGACGACGAGGAACACAGTTAGGAATACGATGAGCAGCACGGCGGGCAGATTGATGATGGCACCCGTGAGATGAAGCTCGTGAAAGCCCGTGCCGGCGATCGGTGCGTTCGCCAGGGCTGCCGGAAACTGATAGCCGAGATTTTGCAGAAAGCTTACCAGATATCCCGACCAGCCCACCGACACAGTGGATGCCGACACCAGATATTCCAGCACCATGTTCCAGCCGATGAACCACGCCATGAAACGGCCCATGGTGGCGTAGGCATAGGTGTAGGCGCTGCCGGACTCCGGAATCATGGACGCGAATTCGGCGTAGCAAAGGCCGGCGAAGAGACAGCCCAGTCCCGCAATCACGAAAGAAATTAAAACGGCGGGGCCGGCATGTTCGGCCGCCGCCGTTCCCGCGATGACGAAAATACCGGCACCGATGATCGAACCGATGCCGATCATGATCAGGCTGACCGGCCCTAGCGCGCGTTGAAGCTGATGCTCGCTTGCGACAACCGGATCGGGTTGTGCCAGATCGCTCACGGTCGTCATCGGCGCGTTCCTCCGTCTTGGATCAATCGGACTTCTGACGTTTGGCTATTCCGCCGGCTCCTGGACGATGTGCCAGCGCGGCGGCTTTGCATGCCTGATGCTGTACCCGAAGTAGATGACCAGTCCGATCAAGGTCCAGACGGCCAACCGAATCCAAGTGTCCACAGGCAGCCAATACATCATTGCCCCGCACATAATGATGCCGAGCGGCGCCACGATCCAAACAAACGGAGTACGAAACGGCCTCTTTGCTCTCGGCATTCTCACACGCAGAACCATGATGCCGAAGCAAACGATGACGAAGGCCGCCAGCGTGCCGATGGAGACAAGTTCACCCAAAATGTCGAGCGGAACGACGGCCGCCAGTACCGCGGCAAAAATGCCCGTAATGATGGTGCCGACGTAAGGTGTGTGGAAGCGCGGATGTATGCGACTGAATAACGGCGGGACCAGACCATCCTTCGCCATCGCATAGAAAATTCGCGATTGGCCGAGTAACAGCACGAGCATTACAGCGGCTAGACCGGCAACGACCGCAACGTTCACCGCCACGCCCAGCCAAGCCAGCTGCGGCCCCGCGCTGTCGATCGCGACGAACACCGGAAACGCCACATTCAATTTTGTATATGGCGCGAGACCGGTCATGGTGATCGACATCAAGATGTAGAGCACTGTGCAAATTGCCAGAGATCCGAGAATGCCGATCGGCATGTCACGCTGAGGATTGCGCGCTTCCTGGGCGGCGACACTCACCGCGTCAAAGCCGATATAGGCGAAGAAGATCACGCCTGTTGCGCGTAGGACACCACTCCAACCGAAGTGCCCCCATGCACACGTGTTCGGTGGAATAAGTGGAGTCAGATTCGACATGTGAATGAGGGGTAAGCCGAACGCAATGACGAGTACGACAACGGAAAGCTTGACGATGACCATCGTGGTGTTGAAGCGGGCCGATGCTCGTATGCCAACAACCAATATCGCCGTGATGACAAGAATAGCGGCCATGGCCACGAAGTTTGCGACGTTTCCCGTCGGCACGAAATTCATCGCGAGACTGCCGGAATCGGACGGAGCGCATCCTCCTGCGGTAGTCATGGCTTTTTGCATAGCGATTGGTGCATTGACGAGAGCATCCGACAAGTGGATGCCCATCTGCCCCATTAGTTTTGTGAAGTAGCCGGACCAACCCACGGCGACGACTGAGGAAGCTGCCAGATATTCCAGCACAAGATTCCAACCGATGATCCAGGCAAGAAATTTTCCCAATGTGGAATAGGTGTAGGTATACGCGCTTCCCGCCACCGGAATCATTGAGGCGTACTCGGCATAGCAAAGACCCGCGAAGAGGCAGCCGAAGCCCGCAATGACAAACGAGATGACAACACCTGGGCCCGCGTAACTTGCGGCAGCATGACCGGTAATGACGAAAATACCGGTGCCAATAATTGCACCGATGCCAAGCGCCGTTAGCTGCCAGGGGCCGAGCGCCCGTGTGAGTTCGTGTTCCTCAGCGACTGGATCTTCCGTAATGCTGGCCATGAAATGTGCCCCCCAATGGATCGCGCGGCGGTCTCGTCCACGGATTCGCTTAGGGTCACCTTTGCATGGCTCCCATGTAGCCGCCAACAGCGGGGAGATGAACGGAACCCTGGCCGGCGCTACTTATCCGACCACACGGCAATCTCATTGCCGTTGGGATCGAGAAAATGAAATCGCCGTCCGCCGCTGAAAGTTTGGCGATCGGTGATTTCCGCGCCGGCCGCGCGAACCTTGGCTTCCATGCCGTCGAGATCGGTCGCGAACAAGACGACAAGCGGGCCGCCCCCGGAAACCACTTTGCGCTCTGCATTGAAGCCGCCGGTGCGTCCCGCGCTGTCGAACGCAACATAGTCCGGTCCATAGTCGGTAAAGGTCCAACCGAAGACCGAGCCGTAGAAGCGCTTGGTCGCAGGAATGTCGGATCCAGGCAATTCGACATAGTCGAGATAACCGTCAGCAGGCATTGTATCGTTCCCTATTTGTTCTATTTTAGCCGTCACCGGCTTGAACGGTCAAGCCGGTGGTTTCGGTTGGAATGTCAGGCCGGCAAGGCCCCGACGTAGAGCGAGCTGGGGCGCAGTAGGCGACCGAGTCTTTGCTGTTCCCGCGCATGGGCGGTCCAACCCGCCGAACGCGCCGTCGCAAAGATCGGCGTGAAGGCCTGGCGTGGAATCTTGAGCGCATCGAGCAGGATCGCGGTGAAGAACTCGACATTGGTATCGAGCGCGCGCTCCGGATTCTTCTTGCGCAACGCCTCGCGCGCATAGGCTTCCACTTCGGCGGCGAACCCAAGATCGGTGATGTTCGAACCGAGACGTTCGATCGCCGCCTTCAGCACGTCGGCGCGCGGATCGCGCACGCGATAGACGCGATGACCAAATCCCATGAGTCGCTCGCCGCGCGCCAAAGCGGAATCGATCCAGGGGTGTATGCGTTCGCGCGTGCCGATGGCATCGAGCATTTCCAGCACCGGCTCGGGGGCGCCGCCATGGAGCGGACCGGTCAAGGCGCAGTATGCGGCGGTGACGGCGCAGAAGAGATCGGCTTGCGTGGACGCAACAACACGGCTTGTGAACGTCGAGGCATTCATGCCGTGATCGCTGACCGTGACGAAGTAGGCATCGAGCGCACGCGCTTCTTCGGCGCTTGGATCGGATCCGCGCAGCATGCGCAACGTATCGGCCGCATGGCTGAGCGTGGGGTCGGGCGCGATGGGCGCCTGGTCTTTCGCGCAGCGCACGAGCGCGCCCACGATGACAGGCATCGCACCGACAATGGTCGTGTCATGCGAAAGACCCGGCTCGGCGTGCAGGCCCGCAACCGCCGCGCGAAAGCCGTCGACAACGGAAAGACCTTCTGTGGCCGGAAGCAGGCGGGGCAGGCGCGCGAAAGCATGGCGGCGGGCTTCGCCCAAAGACGCGCGCACTTCGGCTTCGCCGATCGGCTTGGCGGACCCCTTGGACCAAAGCTGGGCGGTCAAGCCCTCGAAACTCGTTTTGGCGACGAGATCGGCGACGCGCTCGCCGGCGATGATCAATTCGCCCTTCTCGCCATCGACATGGCTCAAGGCGGTTTCGGCGGCCGGAATGCCGTCGAGGCCGATCTGGCCTTTTGCGGGTAAATTCATGGAACTCAGCTCCTTCGATGCATTTCTTGTTGCAACGCACAAAAGGTGGCACTCTCGACGTATTGATCAATCTTGATTAGCTTGATCAATATGAAAAATTCTGAGCCGCTCTATCTCTCGGCCAACGAGGCCGCCGCCGAACTCGCGATCTCGCCGGCCACTCTCTACGCCTATGTCAGCCGCGGTTTGGTGCGCTCCGAGCCGGTGGGCGACACCCGCGCCAGGCGCTATCGCGCCGACGATGTGCGGGCGTTGAAAAATCGCAGGGCTCCCCCCGGTGATGCGCGCGGCCACAAGCCGTTCGATGCCGACATGCCGGTGATGGATTCGGCGGTAGCGACGATCACGGACGAAGGCCCGCTCTATCGCGGCGTGAATGCCGTATCGCTTTCCCAGAGCGCGACTCTGGAACAAGCCGCGACGCTGCTGTGGGACGTCTCGGGCAGCGATCCGTTTTCACCGACCAACATGCCGGTGCTCTCCGAGGCGATGCGCGCGGTGATGTCGGCCACGCGCAATGAAACGCCGATGGCACGCACGGTGGCGGTATTGGCACTGGCGAGCGATGCCGATCCGCGCGCCTACAATCTTTCGCAGGACGGGCGCACGCAGATCGGCGCGCGCATCATGCGCCTCATCACAGCATGCATTCTCAACACGGCGCCGTCCGCCGATCCCATTCATCGCCAGATGGCGCGTGCCTGGGCGCCTGGTCACAAACATGCGGAGGATCTTTTTCGCCGTGCGCTGGTGCTGCTCGCCGATCACGAGTTGAATGCCTCGACCTTCACGCTGCGTTGCGCAGCCTCCACCGGCCTCAATCTCTACGATGCCGTCATCGCGGGCCTCGTTGCGCTCAAGGGCCCCAAGCATGGTGGAGCAGGGCCGATGGCGGCGCAGATGCTGGAACGATTGGCTGAAGGCGACATCGCCGCCTTGGTGCGCGAGCGCGTTTCGCAAGGCGAACTCATCCCGGGGTTTGGCCACACAGTCTATAAAAGCGGCGATCCCCGCGCGCAGGAATTGCTGGGCGCGCTGCACCGGGCCGGTGCGGACAAGCGCTTGACCATCGAAGCGCCGCTGCTCATCACCGAAGCCACCGGACTTTTTCCCAATATCGATTTCACGCTCGCGCTTCTGATGCGGATGCTTGGGCTTTCCATCGGTCATGAGATGTCGCTGTTCGCAGTCGCCCGGACCGCGGGATGGATCGCACACGGCATCGAGCAGCTCAAAACGCGCGGATTGATCCGGCCTCGGGCTCGTTATGTCGGCCCGCCGCCCGGACGCGCGTCGGCGAGCAACCGGTAGACGCTGGTTTCGCGAATTTCGCGGTCTTCGAGTTCGCGCGTTGTCTGCACGCGATAGGTCCCGAGTTTTTCGATTCCGGATTTGGGAAAGTAGCTGCGGCCGGGATCGCCGAGCAGCACGAGTGCGCCGCGGCGCACGCAATCCTGCAGCCAGACAAGCAAGCGTTCTGCAAGGGGACGCTCGTAACACATGTCGCCGACAAGGATGGTGTCGAACCCGCCATCGCTGCCGATCACGTCGCTGGTTTCGATCATAACTTTCGCGCCATTGGCGCGGGCATTCATGGCGATGGCCGCGCCGGCGAACGCGTCAATGTCGGCGGCGACGATTTCACGGGCGCCTGCTTTCGCAGCCGCGATCGCCACCAGACCAGATCCCGATCCCAAATCCATCACGGATTTTTCGCCTACGCATTCAGGATGATCGAGCACATAGCGCGCGAGTGCCTGTCCGCCCGCCCAGGCAAAGGCCCAGTAGGGCGGCGGAACGCCCTCTGCCTCCAGCTCCTCTTCCGTTTTTCGCCACAAAGGGACCACTTCCGTCGCCAGATGCAGCCGCACTTCCGGCACAAGCGGCGGCGAAATGAGCGCGGTGTTGTCACGAATGAAACAGGTGGGGTCGTCCATCCGTGCTATATTCATCAAAACGGGGCCCAAAGACATTGGGCCAAAAAACATTG
>JACQDN010000035.1 GCA_016201105.1 Pseudomonadota bacterium | reverse complement strand
CGGCCAGCATGCGCATCATGGCCGGCGGGATCGGCGCCGTGACGACGGGACTATCTTTCGACCCCGACGTGTTGGCCGCTCTCATGTCCGCCGGTCCGGTCAGCAGGCCAATGTCCGAGGGATTGATCGGGGTCCCTTCGATCCGGATCGTCACCTCGTCATCCTTGGGCTCGGGTGTCTCCACGCGAAGCTCGTCCCAGATTGAGGTGACGCCATACATATTGCCCGATAGCGGCCAACACTGCTTTGCGCATTAAGTACGGGAAATATTTATGGCGTCACGCAATTCCCTCGGCAGGAGCGCCTGATTTCCGAATTTCCCAACCGGCTTAGCGGCCCGTGCGGTACCCGAATGTGGCACCCATAGTCACTCGCCTTCTCGGCCCAAAAGTGTCGGAAGCGCGATCATCTCGCGAATGCAGTCATGAGATGATGCTTGAATTGGGTCGCCACCGCTTCGAGCGATCCCAAGGGACCGGCGCGCACGATGGCGATTGTCATCTGAAGCTCGAAGCCCTTTGGCTTGACCATGCGAATGGCGCCCCCTGCGAAGCGCCGGACAAAACGCTCCGGAAGCAGACCCCGTCCATAACCGGCTTTGATGAATGCGAGCTGCAAATGCATGTTGTGAATTTCGGCCGCAATCACCGTCGGCGGTCCGGCCTTGTCCAATGTGCTGAGGAGGGCAGCCCTCAGCGAACAGCCGGGCGGATTGAGAACCCACTGCGACGCGGCTAGTGCCTGCAATGTCGGTATCCGCGCGCCCGCTCGGCCTTTCTCCACGATCACCATGCGATCCGTGGCGACAATGTCGGAAACGAGCGGCGGAGGGATCATCTGCGAAGCCGCCAGCGTCACGACCGCGAGATCGAGTTGTCCCGCCTGGATTTTGGCAATGAGACCCGCATCGCTGAGAAGCTGAAACCTGACTTTCGGAAAGCGTTTGGTCAGCGCCTGCACCGGCTCGACCAAAGCGCCATCGGCCAAGGGGTGCGCAACACCAATGCGAAACAGCCCCGAAGGCTCCGCATCCTTTGCAGCAAGAGCCTTGAGGTCGCCGACACGCTTCAGCACGTCGCGGCTCTGTTCCACGATCTTGATGCCCAGGGGCGTCAAGCGCGGCGGCTTGACCGATCGGTCCAGCAGTTGAGCGCCGAGCTCCTCTTCCAGTCGCTGCATCTGGCGGGTTATCGCCGATGGCGTGCGGTGCAATCGCCCGGCGGCGCGTGCGATCGATCCGGCTTCAGCGAATTCGACCAGGGCATGAATATCCTCGAACATGACGGGCACTCCGTATTCGCAAAGGCTACCGGGGCTAATCCACCGCAAACACAATCAAGCCGCTTCAGATTCCCGCCGAAGAATTGCGGGCATCCAGTTGGCACTGTGACGAGCTTGCCGGGCTTCAGCGGTTTCACCGTCGAAATTGTGCAACGCCGGCATGCCGGAGAAGCGCGCGCGCTCGTCAAGGCAGTTCACGTTCACCACAGCGCGAGGCGAAGGCGCATCGGCATCGGTCAGGGCCGCGATGAAGACTCCACAACGGCCGCATAACAGGAAGTCGCAAGTGCGCGTCCCGAACCTGTAGTGTTGGACCGTCGTCCAATCGGCGGCCGAAATTTCGAACGATCCTGCGGGATCGGAGATCATGCGCGGGGCGTGGGCGCGGCAGAACGAGCACGTGCAGGCTCGAATTGCCATCTGCTCGGGCTCCTTCGAGAGCCGGAGCTTAACCTGCAAGTTACCGCAGTGACATCCGCCTGTGCATTCCATTTCAACAACGCTCCCAATTTCCCCGATGAAGCTATCATATTCTATAGTTCATATTATGCACTATTATAGTGAAAATAATGAATTTGCGGAACCTATCGCCGATGCTTAGCTTTTCGCCAACGCACTCGCCAGGCAAGGCCACCTAACAATCGAACGAGGAAATCGTCGTGTCGAAATCCGCAATCGTATCACCCAAGTTCGCACCGCCTGTCGGCCCTTTTTCGCAGGCCATTCGCACCGACGGATACGTCTTTTTCAGCGGCCAGGTGGCGCAGGATCCCGCGACCGGCAAGCTCGTCGAAGGCGGTGTCGAAGCAGAAGCCATGCAACTCTTCATGAACCTTGCAGCCGCTCTGGAAGCCGCGGGCAAAGGCTTCAGCGACGTCGTGCGCGTCGGCGTGTTTCTGACCAACATGAGCGATTTCGCCAAGGTCAACGCCATCTATGCCAAACATTTCTCGCAGCCCTACCCAGCTCGCACGACCATCGCGGCTGCAGCACTGCCACTCGGCGCCAGCATCGAGATCGACATGATCGTCGCTGCCTGACAGCCGCAGAGGAGTCCGGCCGGTTATTCCGGGTGTCGGCCAAGTTCATGAAATATCGCAGCAGGAGAACGGAAATGGTGAAGACCCTTGTGTTGTCCGCGTGTATCGCAGCTTCCTCACTCTCGCTTAGTGCACGTGCCGAGGACGCACGTGCCCAGGATGTGCCTCAGTATACTGACGGCCCGGTCACCGACGTGCAGTACATACAAGTTGAGTATGGCCATTTTGAAACGTACATCGCTTGGCTGGATTCGACATGGAAGCCGACGATGGAAGCCGCGAAGAAAGCCGGGCTAATCATCGATTACAAGGTCCTCAGGGCCACTCCAAAAACACCCGATCAGCCCAACATATATTTGATGATAACTTACAAAAACATGGCGGCTTCTGTCGGGGACAACGGCGATAAAAGCGCCGAGTTCGAAGCAGTGACCGAGAAAGTCATCGGTAGCCTCGAGTTTCAGAACAAGAAAAGGGTGGAACGGGGCGAATACCGAAAAGTTCTGGGTTCCGAACTGGTTCGCGAACTTATTTTGAAATGAAACTGCGCGAACTGCGCAGCCGCCGGATGAGAGCTGCAGCAACTGTTATCGCGGTTCTCGTCGGTATCATTGTGATAGCCGCGAGCATGGGCGGAATCTATGACAAATGCGGACCGCTCTGCTGGCAGGGATTACTCCAGGCAGAGAGAGAGCGCACCTAAGATGATGGATTGCAGAAAAAATCGACAGATCGCGCAAAGGAGCGTCTGGACATGATGAAGCTATATACCGCCGATCTCAGCGCCTATTCCGCCCGCGTCCGCATGCAGATCTACGCCAAGGGCATTAAGGACATCATCTTCGAACTGCCGGAACACTGGGGAATGCCAAAGTTCCGCGAGCGATTTCCGATTGGTCGTGTTCCGGTTCTCGATATCGATGGCGACTTGATCCCCGAATCCGAAGTGATCGCGGAATATCTCGAAGAGATCTATCCCGAGCCTTCGCTGAAGGGAATCACTCCGCGCGAGACCGCGCACATCCGCACGCTTGCCCGCATTGGCGACATTTACATCATGAACAGCACGTTCATGCTGTCCCGTCTGACGGGCGCGCTGGGCCGACAGACACCCGCCGCCGCACGCGACAACAGTGTCACCGACCAACTCGCCGGCGAGGTGGTGCGGAACCTCAAGGCGCTCGACAAATTCCTCGGCACGGATGGCTTCGCCTGCTGCGGTCGCATCACGCTGGCAGATTGCGCGCTCGTGCCGGGCCTGTTCTGGGTCGAGACTATCCTGCCGGCCGTCGGCGTCGACTGGCAGAGTCCAGCGGTTGCAAACGTGGCTGCCTATTGGGCCGCGATCCAGAAGAACGAACACGCGGCAAAAGTGCTGATCGAACTTCGCCGCGGCCTCGATGAGCGCCGTGAAATGATCCGCAGTGGCGCGCTTGAGCGGTTCAGGGCCGCGGCGGCTGCGGCGCAGAAGGAGGCGGATGCGCAAAAATGACGGATCGCAGATATGGAATTTCTCTTGCCTGGCTCGCTGCGGCGTCGATCGCAGTTTCGCCGGCACTCATCAGTGGGGCGAAGGCGGAAGGCATGACAACAGAAACCAGCCGCGTGTTTGAACTGCGTGTTTATCACGTCCTGCCGGGAAAAATGCCTACGGTTGAGGCCCAGTTTCGTGATGCTTGGGCGCAGCTGCTCGACAAGCACAATCTCAAAGTCGTGGGCTATTGGGAGGCGGAAGACAACACGTTCGTGTACATCGTGGCGCATCAAAGCCGCGGTGATGCGAAGAAAAACTGGGATGCCCTGCGCGCGGACCCGGAATATCTGGCGCTAAAGAAGTCGGAGTCCAGCGACAAGACGGTGGATAAAATCGACTCAACCTATATGGAATCAACGGACTATTCGCCGTTGCGGTGAGCTATACCGGCGCGTCCAGACATCGACCGACAAATGCGCCTGTGGTGAAGCCGGCGCATCGTTTCTGAACGGCCGAATTTTGACGCTCGATCTGGAAGATCAGGCGATCTGGATGATCAGGGGACGTCTAATCCAATTCCGAGAGAACGCGGCATGATTTTCTGCTATGGATTGGCTATCCTCCAATCGGCATCAATCGCGTGGTGTACGACGTGACGAGCAAGCCGCCGGGGACGATTGAGTGGGAGTGAGGGGTGACCATCCTTGTCACCGGCAGTGCCGGACATCTTGGCGAAGCGCTGATGCGCAGCTTGAGGGCGCAGGGTGTTGCGGCGCGGGGTCTGGATATCAAGCCATCGCTCTTCACGGACTTGGTTGGATCGATCACCGACCGTGCATTCGTACGCTGCAGTCTGAAGGGCGTGCGCGGCGTCCTGCACACGGCAACGCTGCACAAGCCGCATGCGATGACCCACAGCCGTCAGGATTTCGTCGACGCCAACATCATCGGCACGTTGGTTCTGCTTGAAGAGTCCGCGGCGGCGAGCGTGGAGGCCTTCGTCTATACCAGCACCACAAGCGCGTTCGGTGCCGCGCTCAAGCCTGCGCCGGATGGTCCCGCGTCCTGGATCACCGAAGACGTCACGCCTGTTCCAAAGAACATCTATGGCACGACGAAACTCGCGGCCGAAAACCTCTGCGAGATGTTCGCCAGCAAAGGCCACTTGGCCGCGGTCGTACTGCGCACTTCGCGGTTCTTTCTTGAGGCGGACGATGACGCCGAAATTCGCGGCACCTATGAGACGGCCAATGTGCAGGCCAATGAAATGCTGTATCGCCGCGTCGATATTGCCGACATCGTGAGCGCCCACAAGCTCGCGCTCGAGAAAGCGGCCGCCATGGGTTTCCGGCGATACATCGTCTCGGCAACGTCACCCTTCGCGCAGTCCGATCTCGCATTGATTCACAGAGATGCGCCAGCCGTGATCCACCGCCTCTTTCCCGATTGCAGGGCGCTCTATGCGGCCCGCCGATGGTCGCTGTTCCCGCGCATTGACCGCGTCTATGTCAACAACCTCGCGCGGGCGGAGCTCGGCTGGACACCACGATTCGATTTTCGAACCGTGCTCGACTCCTTGCGCGCAGGCGCGGATTTCCGCAGCGCCTTGGCGCGCGACGTTGGCATCAAGGGCTATCACGACACGGTTTTCGCCGATGGCCCATATCCGGTTTGATTGCGCGTGCATGTCCGAGGGAGCCAATTTGCGTGCTGACGGAATTTGAAGGGACAGCCAATTCAAAGTGCCAAGATCGCGCTTTCAGCAGTTGATCAGCTGTCCTCACAAGCACCGTATTTCGTCGGCTCATTCTTGCGCGACGCGCAGGTCGTCTTTCAAGCGTTCGATCTGATGCATTCGCTCGTGCAGGACCGTCACGATGCCGACTTTGCCGTCGGCAAGCAGCTTCCAGTAGATGAAGTGTTTTTGGTAGCGGCAGAGATAGCCGTCGACCCCGAACTCGGCGGGGATCGGGCGCCAAGGGAACTCGCGTGCGGCGATGCCTTTGAATTTGTCGAAGAGACCGCGCATGTAGGTCTCGGCTTGTGCTTCGCCCCATTTGCGGCGGGTGTAAGCATAGATTTCGTCCAGCCGATGGCCTGCGCCATCTTGGACGCGGAAGGCCGTCATTTGCGCTTGCGCGCGTTTCGCTTGATCACTGCATCGGCGTCGAGCGGCCGATAGGCGCTGTCCGGTGCGGCAAACGCCCGCTTCAACTCGGCCTTCAGCCGCGCGAATGCCTCGATATCGGCACGCTCTTTGTCGCGCCGGATCAGGTCGCGCACATACTCGCTGACGTTTTCGTAGGCGCCGTCTTCACCCACGTTCGTCGCCACGTGCTCGCCCAATGCGCCGCCGACGCGCACGTTTAACGTCATCGTTTTCGACAATCGGGACCTCCAGAGCTGTCCACATCTTATGGAATTTTGTGGACAGGTCAAGCGTTGAACGCGGCGACGGCCGGGGGCATTCTTCTCGTTCACCCGTACCTTGTCGAACATCGCAAACGCGCTGTCGACAAATCTGCAAATGCGAGAAAATCCAGGACAGCAAGCGCCGAAAACCTAACCCGGAGGGACGCGCGTCAGAGCCCCTTATTCGGATCGATCAAATACTTGTCCCCCGTCGCCCGCTTCAAATACGCAGACATCGGGGTGAGGAGGAAGCCGCCGACGGCCCAGGAGAAGCCGAACGAACGGGCGAGCTCGGTGGGGCTCACATCGAGCCCGCCGTAGATGTAGAGCTGTTTGAAAGTGGTCGAGCCGTATCGGCTGTAGCTCGTTGCGTTCTTGTTGGCAGCGATCTCCATCGCCGTGAGAATTTGGCTCCCAAGCTTGCCGCCGCCGATCGCGTCAAAGGCGATGGTCGCGTTGGTTGCCACCAGAGCATTGGTCAAGTCTTCGAAGAACGCGGAAGCGCTCGTGTCGACCACGTGCTTGGCGCCGAGATCGCGCAGGAGCGCCACCTGATCCGGCTTTCGCACGACGTTGACCAACGGCACGCCGTCCTTGAGGCAAATCTTCACCAGCATCTGACCAAGATTCGATGCGGCCGCAGTGTGCACGATCGCTTTGTGACCTTCGGCCCGCATCGTCTCCACCATGCCAAGCGCCGTGAGCGGATTGACGAAGCACGACGCGCCGTCGGCGGCGGTCGCGCCGGCGGGCAGCGGAAGACAGTCGGCGGCTCGCACGGTGCGGTATTGCCGGCCAGCATGCGCATCATGGCCGGCGGGATCGGCGCCGTGACGACGGGACTATCTTTCGACCCCGACGTGTTGGCCGCTCTCATGTCCGCCGGTCCGGTCAGCAGGCCAATGTCCGAGGGATTGATCGGGGTCCCTTCGAGGCGGATCGTCACTTCGTCATCCTTGGGCTGGGGTGTCTCCACGCGCTGAAGCGACAGCTCAAGCTCGCCGCTCTCCTTGACCAGTGAGCGAAGTTGCAGGCCTTGCATGGCACCCTCCGTTGTTTGCATTTGAACGACCTTGATTATCTCAAAAACGGGGCGAGAAATACGGGACAGCCAATCCGTATCCAAGTTTGCGGCATGTAAATCCCGGAACCGCTCACCCTTTTCGTCAATTTTTGCCGACAGCGAGAAAATGACCAACCAATCCCGGATTTCTCGCTTTAGAGAGTGTTGCCGTCGAATGGAAACGTGAGCCGCGGCGTCTTACGGCGCCTTGCCCGGTTTCTGCGCGAGCAGTGAGCGGCAGGGTAGAAGCCACAAGAAATCACGGGACAGCACCTGAACGTTCATGCCAGCGTCTTGCAACACTTCGCGATACCGGGACGCGTGCAAGAGATCGAAAATGGCCATGCGGCCGCCTGGCTTCAGCACGCGGACAAGTTCGCGAAGCGCTCCATCGCGCGCCTGCTGCGAAGGGATATTGTGAATCACGATCATCGATATGACAGCGTCGAACGACGCGTCGGGAAACGGCAGCTTTGTAATATCGCCGGTTTTGACATCGACCAAGTGGGCGACGCCTTCCGCGGCGGCGTTGGCCAATGTCGCTTCCGGATTGTTATTGGACTGGTCTTTAGCAGCCCACAGATCGATGCCCACCGCCTTGCCGGTGGTGAGTTTTTTTGCGCAAGCAATGAGCGCCAATCCACGGCCGCATCCGGCGTCCAGCACCTGCTCGTTTCCGCAAAGTGCAAGCGCGGCGATCAAGCGGTCGCATACCCGCTTCTTGCTCACGAGGCTCGACCTCAACATGACTGCCGCGTAGAACAGAAGAAGAGCCGCGACAACAGCAGCGCCGGCGCTCAGTGATGCAGGGATAAAGTTCGGCCGGGGCCATGCGAAGCCGATCGCTGCAATTGCCCCCAGGATGCAACCGAGAACAACGTGGCCCCGGACCACGCCGGGAGCATCGATGCCATAGCTGGCACGCTGTATCATGTTGCTTGCTGCCTTCATGCCACTGTCCGCCCCCTGGCCGAAGCCTCGGCCTTGTGCAGATAGGTCGTGAACCCGTCTGTTGCCGGCGTGACGGAATTGAGCAGCATGACCGCGCTCACCTGTCCCCGGTGGCCCACACCGTGGGTGATCACATGCATGAGCATCTCCTCGCGCGACATGCGGCCCGCAGTGCCATCTGTGAACGTGAAGTCGATCCGTTCCGCCAATTGCTCGTCATCGAGCCCCGACACGTAGTCGATATATTCCTGATCGCTTGCTCTGATGTCTGCGGATAGATCTTCCAGCGTGGGCATCTCGCTTAAATTGGCCGCCGTATAGGTGTGAGCCTTTGCCTTCATGTGCGCCACGAATATCCGGTCGACGACATAGCTATGGCTCAGGGCCTTGATGGCCAATCCCGTTATAGGGGACTCGCAGCCAAGCCTGGCCAACGCGTTCACCAATTCGTTGTTCGCCCAGGCTTTGTATTGGAACAAGCGTTGCTGGGTGTCGTGCATAGTGTGGCCTTTCGTTCGCGAGCAATTTGCGGGCGTCGCGCAAAGAATTTGCCTGTCGTCCTCTGCAGCTATAATGTGAGCGATTGCTCGCTTTTAATACTCGCATTTCCGGCAGGAAAAAATGGTGCGAAGACCGCTCACGAATCCAAGGAAAGAAGCCTCGCAAGAGAGGTCGCGTGCCACAGTCGATGCTCTCGTTGAAGCGACCGCTCGCATTCTCGTCAGCGAAGGTTTCGACAAGGCCAGCACGAACCGTATTGCCGAAGTGGCGGGCGTGAGCGTTGGCTCGCTCTACCAATATTTCCCCAGCAAGGAAGCGCTCGTCGCCGCCGTGAGCGAGCGCCACCGGCAAGAAATCATGCGACTCGTCCGCGGCGAACTGGCGAAGGTAGCGAGCCAACCGATAGAGCAAGGCGTCCGCACGCTCGTTGCCGTGGCGATCAAGTCTCATCGCATTGATCCCAAGCTGCACCGCGTGCTCGCGGAGCAGATTCCGCGCGTGGGAAGGCTTGAGAAGGTGGAAACATTCAATGGCGGAAACTATGACCTGTTCAGAACCTATCTTGAGGAGCACCGCGATGAGCTTTGCGTCGACAGTTTGGAGCTCGCAGCATTTGTTTGCGTCACATCCATTGAAGCGCTGACGCACACAGCGGTGTTGCATCGTCCCAAGATGCTCTGCGGCGAAACGGCGGAAGCACTCATCGACGACGCCACCCGTCTCGTGGTCGGTTATTTGAAGGGCTGTGAGTTGCGGTGAAACGATATAAATTTCCCGCGGCCGGATTATCAATTGAACCGCGCCCAGCGAAGGAAACGCGAACATGATCACCGTCTACGGCGAGGAGAGAGGGTTTCGGGTCGTCTGGCTGCTGGAGGAGATGGGGCTCGCGTATCGGCTGCGGCCGGTGGATCTGCTGGCGGGCGTCGAGAAAGACACGGAGTTCCTGGCCATCAATCCCGCCGGGTTCATCCCCGCGATCCAGGACGGCGACATTACGATGGTCGAGTCGATTGCGATCATGGAGTATCTGATCGCCCGCTACGGACATGATTCAAAGAGTGGGGCGCCGCTTGCGCCGGCCCCGCACGATCCTGCTTTCCCGGCTTACCAGCAGTTCCTTCATCTCGGTGAAGCCGGCCTCGCAGGCACCATGTTCTTCGCCGCCGCCGCTCGCAATTTTGGGCCCGAGGCCGAGCGCCAGAGCTGGACCGCCCGCCTGGCGCTGAAACTGTTCGAGAGCCGGCTGGCATTGGTGACGCGGCAGCTTGCGCGCTCGCCCTATCTTGCCGGTGACACTTTCACGGCGGCCGACATTTCCGTGACCTTCGCACTCAAGTTCGCCCAAAATTTTGGGAAGATCACCCTCGGCGAGGCAGAGCGAGACTATCTGGCCCGCACCAGCGGACGCGAAGCCTACAAGCGGGCCCTGGAAACATGTCAGGCGATGAAACAGGTGTGGGCCGCTGAGACGCAAGGTTGATCTCACAGCTGCGAAATGCGGGACAACCAATTTCATTCCCAAGGATCGCGGCATGACGCACGATCGCGTCTGCACTTATCGGGAGCCTTCCCATGACTGCCACCATCATCGCCTTTGAACGGTCACCCGATGGCGGCAAGGGACTGGCGCGTGACACGCGCGTTCGCTGGGCGCTGGAAGAAATGGACCAGCCTTACGAGGTTCGTCTTGTTTCGTTCAAAGCGATGAAGGAATCCGCACATCTGGCACTCCACCCTTTCGGGCAGATTCCGACCTACGAAGAAGGCGATCTTGCGCTGTTCGAGACGGGGGCGATCGTGTTCCATATCGCGCAGCGCCGTGCGGGCCTGCTGCCGGACGATGCGAATGCCCGGGCGCGCGCGATCACATGGATGTTCGCCGCACTCAGCACGGTGGAGCCACCGGTCCTTGAACTTGCAACCGCCAAGCTCCTCGAGGGCGACAAGTCTTGGTCCGCGCAACGCATGCCTCTCGTCGAGGATCGCGTCCGTCACCGGCCGGGCCAACTTTCGGTTCGCTTGGGGGATGCGACTGGCTCGATGGCGCGTTCAGCGCGGGCGACCTGATGATGGTGTCGGTGCTGCTCAGGTTGAAAGCGTCGGGTCTGCTCGACGAATATCCGAACCTCTCCGCCTATGTGGCTCGCGGCGAAGCGCGGCCCGCCTACAAGCGTGCGTTCGACGCGCAATTGGCGGTTAACACCGGCAAACCACCGACCGGCTGAGCGGGCGCTCAGCGGCGAAAAACGGGCACTCCATAATTCAATTTCCATAGATCGCGGCGCGATTTGTCCGCCAAATTCCAGTTCCCCAAAATTCCAGAAAACGGACGTGCTCGGGGGCTCAGTCATTGCTGCGGCGCACGATCAGGCCCGGAATGCGTTTGGAAAGTTCGGCCATGGCCAACGCCTTCACGGCATCGAGAAGTTTCTGTGGGATGTAGCCGTAAAGCGCGTTTGCCGGTTTGCGGCCCGGAACGGGTCTGAGGTCGGGGCCTGGCCAAACAAAACGATTGAGAGTGCCGAGGCTGATCCACGAGCGGTCGTCGCCGAGGCCGAGATGAGTGCGCACGCGCTGTGGCACTTCAACGACAACGTCGTCGCCGGCGGGCGGTCGGGTGGTAAACGGTGCCACGACGACCTCATCGCCCTCGGCGAGAAGGACGATCACCACGGCGGGTCTGTCTTTAACGCCTTCGATCTGCCCCTTCGCAGCTTCCCCACTCCAAAGGAAGCTGTAGCGAAACACCATGCCCGCTTCGGGCCTTTCGGGGATCATTCGCCGTTTTTGTCGGCGTTGGACATCAGATGATCAAGCGCCACCGAAGCCGGAGTTTGCGGCGCGCGTGCAAGGGCCTCCAACAACTCGGCCGCCCCGTCCGCAGTCATCTCTTTCAAGACCAGTACCCGACGAAATGAGGCGCGAAGCTGCTCGTACTCCACAGCCGAAAGTACGACGAGTTCGTCGCGACCGTATCGCGTGACGATCACCGGCGCATGCCGCGCCGCATCGGCGTAGCGGCCAAAATTATTCTGAAACTCCGCCGCAGAAACCTTGGTCTTGGCGTTCATCTTGGAGAACTTAGCTAATATCCCCAGAAGTGACAATGACGAAATTCCACTCTTATTTACATATACTCCTATGTAGTATATTAACACGTGCCAATTGTATTCGCGGGTTCCTGTCCGTTCGTGCACGCCTTCCTCGCCCGCACCGGTACACGCATCATCAACGAGGTGCGCGGCATTAACCGCGTCGTTTGCGGCGTGACGAGCAAACCGCCGGGCATGATCGAGTGGGAGTGAGGGTATGCCGTGAAACATGTCTGCATCCGAAGCGCACGCGCCAAGCCTCGTTGAAGCGGCTTGGTGCACGACGATGTTTTTGAGCGGAAAGAGCAAAGGATGCCGGGAGGTGGCTGCGAGCAGATAGCCGGAGCTGCGCTTAAACATTTCGGCGCAGCACGTATAAGCGTTGTATGCATTTGGAGGAGATTGTTCCGTGCTGGGCGGTGGCGCCGGGAGCGAAAGTGACTTCGAGGTAGAGATCGCGCGGATTCGAGTCCGAATAGCCGCGATTGAAGCCGAACGGGTCGAACTCGAGGCAGCGCTGGATGGTCTTGTGAGCCAACACGCGGCAACGGCCCATCGAAATCATCAATCGCCCCCAGAAATGCGGCGGCCGTCACGACCGCGTCCTCCAGGACGGACAAGATCGCGCTGTTTCGGCGTCTGTTTGCAGGTCGCGCTGACGTCTTTCCTCGCCGATGGGAAAACCGGAAGACCGGCAAGTCCGGCTACGCGCCCACGTGCGCCAACGAATGGGCCAAGGGGATATGCGGTAAGCCTCAGGTCAAATGTGGGGAGTGCCCTCATCAAGCCTTCACTCCGATCTCCGATGATATAATCGAAAGGCATCTGCGCGGCAGCGACAGCCTGCGCTCCTCCACCACCAGTGACCTCGTCGCTGGCGTTTATCCGCTGCTTCCTGACGAGACCTGCTGGTTTCTTGCCGCCGATTTCGATGAGGAGAATTGGGCGACCGATGCGTTGGCCGTGCTGGAAACGTGCCGCGCCAAGGGAGTGCCTACGGCCCTTGAGCGCTCTCGATCCGGCAATGGCGGTCATGTTTGGATTTTCTTCTCGGAGCCGATTCCGGCGCGCACGGCGAGACAGCTTGGCGCTGCAATGTTGACAGAGACGATGGAACGCCGCCCGAGATAGGATTTGCCTCGAGGCGAATAGGGTGACGCCATACATGTGCGCCAGGCAAAGCTGGCGTGTTCCAACCGGTGAGAGTCCGGTCCGAGTAAGCCGTAGCGGGCGCTCGGTAGCGAGTGTTGCGTGGCCGTCGGTGACGGCGGCTGCGAAGCGTACACAGCGATTTGGCAGGGTGTGTATTGAGCCACGAAATCGTCTACATCGCAGAGGCCGAGGCGTTATGTACCGTCGAAGGCAATATGTGCGGCTCCGTTATGCGAGGCGCTGTCGCTCTGCCGGGGTCTGAGACCACATCATGTCGAAACGGAATACGTCGGAACCTGGGAGACCTCATGTGGCCCGCAGTCGCAAACGCGATCCCGGGCCGCGACAGGAAGTCGAAGAGACGAAGCTGTCGGGGAACAGATGAGGAGTCGGACGCGCCCATAGTACCGACGAAGCGCTCGAACAAATCCGTGACGAACGGTGGCGGAGAGCGTGGAGGGAAGGGGCGCGGCCGAAGGGAAGGCAAGCGGCACCGCATGTCCCGGACACAGTGCCGGACCGGCATGTCACTGATGTCACTGGCCTGCGGATGGGAAATGTATGGACAGCCACGTTCCGAACGCCCATCACGTTTTCACTTTCGGCAGGAGCCCGGTGCGGGAAAGTCGCACGCCGGGATCTGCGCGGGGGGGCGGTGAGAAATCACCGTCCCTACCGCGACAAAGCATTCCCGAATGAGTGAATTGGAAAATGGCGCAAATGGCCGCGCAGGAAGGAAGCGAGCTCGTGACAGGTCTGCCCCTTACCGATGACACACCTTTGATCCGGGTAGACTTCACGGACGCTGCTGCTTGGGGGCGCGTCACCGAAGAGGTGCGGCGCCCAACCGAAGACGGCTACTTGGCCTCGGTGCACGTATTTGATGACGTCACGCTAGCCGGACGTGATCCAGAAGAACTGGCAAGAATCATCGCTAGAGAAGGAAAACACGCAATCTGCGTCTTTGCGGATGGAAAAACGATCACGCATCCAGATCATCCCCTGTTGTGTATCCATCTAGATACATTTGCATCGTTGCGCGTGATACCGAGTCTACTGTGGTCGGTCGAAAACAATCTCACTCTTGCGAATATGGACTTTGAAGAGTTTACCGGATCAGCGAGCGATGATGGGATTTTCCGAGGCTTCTATGATGCGACGATGCCGTGAATACGTGGACAGGTTATCCATCGGTTTTCTTGCGACATGCGCGAATTCCGAAAATAGATAACCTGTCCCCGAAACGCCAAACTGGCTCTGCCATGGATCAGCGCGAAACCGACGCCCTTGTTGCACTTCTTCCGCCGCTGCTGCGGGCCTACGAGATGCTGTTCCTCGCGGCGCGCCATTTCCATCCGCCGCACTTCGAAAGTCTCATGGCGCAATTGGGAACGCCGGACGCGGATTTGAGGGATGCGCGCGCGCAACACCGGGACGCGCTCGCGAATTTGGGCGACATCAAAGACGCGCTCGATGCGGCCGGGGATGCGGCGCTGAACGCCTTCGCCGCTTTGCGCGAAGTGGCCGGCGGTACGGACGATATCCGCAGTGTCTTCCGCGCCTTCCGTTTTGTGCCAATGGGGCTTGAGGCGCTCTATCCGCTTGCGGGCGGGCTTGCGCCGGTGAACCGGTTCTTTCTCGATCCCACGCTTCGATCGGACACGTCGCTTCAGGCGCTTTTCTCGCGTCCGCCCACGCACGACAAGGTCGGCGTCATGCATTTCGCTTCGCAGGATGGCGATGGCGAGCGCGGCGGGTTTTGGCTCTACGTGCCGGAGCATTATTCGCCCGATCGCAGCTGGCCGCTGGTGATGGCGCTGCATGGCGGCAGCGGCACCGGAGGCCAGTTTCTCTGGAGCTGGCTGCGCGATGCGCGCAGCCGCGGCGCCATCCTCGCGGCACCGACCTCCATCGGCGGCACCTGGGCGCTGACGGGCGAAGACGTGGACTCGCCCAATCTTCTGCGCATTCTCGACTTCGTTCGCGCGACCTGGGCGGTGGATCCCGCGCGGCTGCTTCTCACGGGCATGAGCGACGGCGGCACGTTCAGCTATGTGTCCGGGCTCGAGGCCGCCTCGCCGTTCACCCATCTTGCGCCCGTCTCCGCCGCGTTTCATCCGCTGCTGATCGAGATGAGCGACGCGGAGCGCGTGCGCGGACTTCCGATCCACATCGTGCACGGAGCATTGGACTGGATGTTCCCCGCGGCGCTGGCGCGCGAGGCGGAGCGCGTGCTCACGGCGGCGGGCGCGAACGTCACCTATCGCGAGATCGACGATCTCAGCCACACTTATCCGCGCGAAATGAACGCGGCGATGCTGACGTGGCTTGCCGAGTCGTGATCAAGGCAAACCCCTCTTGCTGGTCCTTGACTTGACCCGTCAGGATATCACCCACCAGCTTGCCTAGCTGGACGGGATCGCGGGGGCGTTTGAGGCGCTTGGCTGTCATGGGGATTTGGCTTCCTGCGCTTCTGAAGCGATTAGCCTGGCTCGTTCGGCATCAGCCTCTGCCTCAGTCCGGAAGATATGGCTGGCCGATGGTTTCTGCTGACCAGGCACGTCTATTATTACAGCCCATCCGATGATGTCGCGGCCCAATCGAACACTAGCGACGCTGTAGGTATTCACACCGGCAATATGGCATGGCCTGGCGGGGCGCTCAAAAGCCCGGTCAATCGGGCTGGATTTCAAACTGTACCACTACCGGCTCGACAGTGTTCTCGATTGGACCAAGCTTTCGGATCGTGGGGAATTGATCTCCACTCTTCCGGTAATCAGCGTCACATTCGATGAAAGCAGACGCCGACTCATAAATGCGAAAATCTTTCTCGAAATTTGAATTCCGAATCCGATCCAACGACGGCAGCGCCCAAATGTTGGAAAATCGGGGCGTCGCAGATACCGGGCATTGACACGATTACCTCTTGAACAGCTTGACACTTGTTGTATGTTCACGTTATGTTCTCGTCGTGCCCACGAGCGGCTGCCATGGACATCGCCGCCATCCTTCACGCGGATCTCGACGCGTTCTACGCCTCGGTCGAGCAGCTGCTGGATCCGTCGTTGCGCGGCAAGCCAATTGCGGTCGGCGGCGGCGTTGTGCTCGCCGCCTCCTATGAGGCGCGCGCCTTCGGTATTCGCAGCGGGATGCCTGGGCGGCGTGCGCGCGAACTCTGCCCCGAGATCATCTTCGTCGGCGGCCATTTCCGCGAGTATCAGCGGCTGGGCGATGCGGCCATCGCTGTTTTGAGCGAGTACACACCGGACGTAGAGCGGATCTCCATCGATGAAGCATTCGCAGACGTCGCCGGCTCAACGCGTCTCTTTGGTTCGCCGGCCGAAATCGCCAAGACGGTTCGCGCACGCGTGCGGGCCGAACTCGGCTTGCCGATCTCCATCGGCGTGGCGCGCACCAAGCACTTGGCCAAGATCGCCTCGCAGGTCGCCAAGCCGGACGGATTGGTGATCGTCGAGCCAAGCGTCGAAATGGAATTCCTGCACGGCCTGCCGGTCGAACTGATGTGGGGTGTCGGCCCGGCCACGAAGGCCAAGCTTGGCGAGAGGGGCATCGAGACGATCGGACAGTTGGCGCAGAGCGCTCCGCAAGCGATGGAGCGCGTGCTGGGACGCGCTATCGGCAGAAAGCTGACGGCGCTCGTCTGGAACCGCGATCCGCGCGAGATCCAAACGCGCGCCCGTGCGCATTCCGCCGGCGCGCAATCGGCGCTCGGGCGAAAGCCTGTCGTCGAACGTGTATTCCGCCCCGTTCTGCAGCATCTCGCCGAACGGATCGCCGGGCGCCTTCGCGCCAAGCATCGTCCCTGCCGCACCGTGACCGTGCGCGTGCGCTTTGCCGATCTGAAGTCCGTCACGCGCGCCATCACGCTGCCGGCGCCGATTTCGGCGACCACGGCCCTGACCGAAATCGCCGTCGATCTGGTGCGCGGCGTGCTGCGCGATCACCCCGAGGAAAAGACGATCTCGCTCCTGGCGATCTCCGCCTCGCATCTGGGCCCTTCCCTCCTGCAGTTGGAACTGCCTTTCGGCCTGGCCGACGATGGCCGTCGTCCTGGAACGCGAAAGGGCCTGCGGCTTGCGCGCGCCGATCACGCCATGGATAAGATCCGCGATCGTTTCGGATCGGAGGCGATCGGTTATGCGGCGATGCGGGGCGCAGCGCGCTCCGTTCCCGACGACTTTAGAAGCCTTGCCGAGAAAGAGCTTTGATCAAGCAACCAGGAGACGGCTAACCTGTCTCCAACAGGGAGCGCTTCATGTTCGCAGGACAAATCTGGTGGATCACCGGCGCGTCGTCGGGGATCGGAGCTGCGCTGGCCGAAGCGTTCGCCGAGAAGCAAGCGAAACTGATCCTCTCCGGCCGCAACGTCGACGCGCTCAATGAGGTCGCCGGACGCTGCAGCACAGCAAGTCTTGTCCTGCCGTTTGAAGCCACCGACTACGCCGCCATTCCTGCCATCGTCGAGCGCGCCTGGACCTGGGCTGCGTCGCAGGGCGGGCCGATCCACGGGCTCGTCAACAATGCGGGCATCACCCAGCGTTCGCTCGCAGTCGACACCGTGTTCGACGTTTATCAGCGCATCGTCGCCGTCGATCTTCTGGCGCCCATCGCGCTCACTCAGGCGCTGCTGCCGCGGATGGTGAAGGCCGGACGCGGGCACCTCATCGCCATTTCGAGCGTGGCGGGAATCCTCGGCGCGCCGCTGCGCAGCGCTTACAGCGCCGCCAAGCACGGCCTTATCGGCTATCACGACAGCGTGCGCGCAGAGACGGCGCATCTGGGACTTCAAGTCCTCGTCGTGGCGCCCGGCTCGGTCAAAACCAACGTGTCGAAGAATGCGCTCGACGCCAACGCGAAGGTGCGCGGCGTCAGCGATGCGGCGATCGACGCCGGCATGAATCCGGCCGTCGCCGCCGCGCGCATCCTGGAGGCGGCCGCCAGCGGACAACGCGAACTCATCCTGGCGGAAGGCGGCGAAGCCGACGGCGCGCGCCTGCGCCGCGCCGATCCCGATGCCTTGTTCGACCGCATGGCGAGCCTCGTTGCGGCAGGCTACGCGCAGCAAATGGGCGCGCAGAGAAAATAGATTTTATGATGCGGCAGCGTGCGACAGGTGGAGTGCACTAGAACCGTGAGTCGGAAACCTCGCCGGAAATTCGGCGCTTCTCAGAAGGATCGCATTTTCTTTGCATGCCTTCCCGATGCCGAAACGGCGGCGCGCATCTATGCGCTGGCTGAAACCATCAAAGCGGCGCGCAAGTTCGAAGGCGTGCAGATCAGGCCCGAACATCTGCACGTCACGCTGTTTCATTTGGGCGACTGGAACGGATTGCCCGCGGATATCGTCACGCTCGCGGGGCAAGCGGCAGCGCAGGTCGCCACGCCTGCGTTCGACGTCACGTTCAACCGCACGGAGAGCTTTCGCAACCGGACGGGGATTTATCCCTTTGTGATGACCGCAGACAAGGACGCCGCAGCCTGGCGGACGCTTCACACCGCGCTCGGCGAGGCTCTCAAGCGCGTGGGGCTGGGCGGCGCCACGCAAGGCGAATTTAAACCGCACGTGACTTTGCTGCGCGATGGGCTGCGTGCGCCCGCTTCTCCCGTCGTGCCGATTTCATGGACAGTGCGCGAGTTCGTGCTCGTTCACAGTCTGCTGGGCAAGACCACGCACATTCATCTGGCGCGTTGGCGGCTGCAAGACTAGGGACCTGCATGCCGTAGATGCCAAACCCCGAGAGACGCAGACAGCTATCGCGTGCGGATCGCCCGCTGGAGAATTGTCGACGTTTTCTCTGGAGTTGCGCCGGTCTCGCCGTGCTGTTCTTATTCCGGCGGGGCGGGGGATTTTGATCGATGGAAGTAAATAGCGAAGAACGCGGACAGGTCTGGATCGTGGTCGCGGTCGTGGTCGCCGTCGTTATCTGGACATTGTTGGGTGTGCCGGATCTGGTTCAAGCAAGCGTGCCGCTGAATTCTCCCGAACAGTGGGCTGACGTCACCGGCCGCATTGTCGGAAGCGCCTTGATCAAGTCTCTGGTAGCGTGGGCCGTCTTGGGGCTGGTCCTTCTCCGCAGACACGCGCGCGCTTGGTCCGGCGTCCATTTTGCCATTCTCTTCGCGGCCGTCGTCATCGTGGATGTCGGCGTGCTCTCCTTCGAAAACTACGTCTCCAACCGCAAGGCGCAAGACGCCGAATTCCGGATTGCGACGAGCGAAGTGCAGAAGATTCTCGCGCTATCTTTGGATCCGAGTGTCAAGACCATCGACCAACACGTGAAAGCGCAGGGCGACGCCGGCACGATCGAAGGCATCTCCAGGCGCATGGTGCAGGACGTGCTGAAGAGTCGCCAAGATCTGAACGCCACGGTTTTGGCGCTTGACTATCCGGCGTTTCTAAAACCGGCGCGCCTTGCGTCCGATAGGGGACTTGTAAAGACGCGCGCCGAACTCAATCGCGTGCGCGAAGTCTCGGACAGGCAACATGCCGAGGTGCGCGCGATCGTCGCACGATATCGCGCACAAATTGCAAGCGCACAAATCGACGAGGACATCAAAGAGCGTGTGCTCAAGGGCTTCGACGAAGGATATGCGCGACAAGTATCCGCAATCGAGCGCGCCTGGAAATGCGACGATGCATTGTTTTCTGAAATGCAAGTTATGCTGAGCGATCTTGCACGCGCCAAATCGCGGTGGGTCGTTCGCGGCAACGCCATTGCGTTCTCGGGTCAGAATGATCTCGACACCTATAAAGCGCATCGTCGCAGGATCGAGCAGCTGGCCGGCGAGGAGAATGCCATCATCGCGTCGTTGAAGAGCCAGACGATACAAGCCGCGCACGCCGCGATTCCCGAGTATTGATCCCAACTTCAGAGGCCGTGCAACGACATGCCAAAACCCATCATCCTCTACGGCATCAAGAATTGCGACACGATGAAGAAGGCGCGCGCCTGGCTCGATGGGCGCAAAATTGCTTACGCCTTCCACGACTACAAAGCTTCGGGCATCGATCGCGCCAAGCTCGAGGGCTGGGCGAAAGCGCTCGGCTGGGAGGCGCTGCTCAACCGCGCCGGCACCACCTTCCGCAAGCTGCCGGACCAGGACAAAGAGAATGTCACCGAGAAGAAGGCGATTGCGCTGATGCAGGCGCAGCCCTCGATGATCAAGCGCCCGGTGCTCGATGTGGGTGGCAAGCTGACAACCGGCTTCGAGCCGGAAATCTATGAGAAGGTGTTTTCCGCGCGCCGTTGACGCGGATCGTCAAATGAAATCATGGGGATAAATCCGCATCCTCCATGATTTCACGCCTTGGCCGTTGGCCCGATCTCGCGCGAATGGCGGACGTCCTTGATCGTGCGCAAGGAACCAACATTCCTCTCCCGGCTTTTCTGATTGAGATTGGATCCAGGGGTGTGAATGTTCAGACATTTGCTCCGCAGCGTCGTCAGACAGGGCTCTTTCACTTTCACTTGGCCGAATGGGAGAGGCGAGCGGTTTGGCTCGGGTTCACCCCATGTCGCCATCAAGGTCCACGACAGAGCGGCGCTCATGCGGCTGGCCGTCAATCCCGATCTGGCCTTCGGCGAGCTCTATATGGACGGCCGTTTGACGGTGGAGCAGGGCGATATCGCCGACGTGTTGGCCTTGCTGATGGCAAATCTCAACGCGAACAGCGGCTCGCTCGCCTACCGCATGGGCCGCGCGCTGCGCCGGTTCACGCGGCGCGTTGCGCAATACAATCCCGCGCCGCGTGCGATGAAGAACGTGGCCCATCACTACGATCTGTCCGCCAAGCTCTATGATCTCTTCCTGGACAAAGACCGCCAATATTCCTGCGCTTACTTCACGGCGCCAGGCGAGACGCTCGAAGACGCGCAGATCGGCAAGAAACGCCACATCGCGGCCAAGCTTTTTCTCGACCGGCCAGGCCTGAAAGTGTTGGACATCGGTTGCGGCTGGGGCGGGCTTGCGCTGGATCTGGCGCGTGACGCAAAGGCCGATGTTCTGGGCATCACGCTTTCCACCGAACAGATCGCCGTCGCCCGCCAGCGCACGTTGCGCGCCCAGGTCGCCGATCGCTGCCGGTTCGGTTTGACCGACTATCGCGCACTAACGGGCACGTTCGACCGCATCGTGTCGGTGGGCATGTTCGAGCATGTTGGCGTCGATTTCTATCAGGCTTATTTCGACAAAGTGCGCGATCTTCTCGCCGACGGCGGCGTCGCGCTGATCCACACCATCGGGCGTAGCGATGGGCCAGGCGCAACTCCGCCCTGGATCGCCAAATATATTTTCCCTGGCGGCTATGTGCCGGCGCTGAGCGAAGTGCTGCCTGCGATCGAAAAGAGCGGCCTCATCGTCACCGACATCGAGATCTTGAGGCTGCACTATGCCGAAACGCTGAAGGAATGGCGCAAGCGCTTTGCCGCGAACCGCGGCGAAATCGCTTCGCTCTACGACGAACGCTTCTGCCGGATGTGGGAATTCTATCTGGCGGGCGCCGAAATGGCGTTTCGCTGCGACGGGCAGGCGGTCTTTCAAATCCAACTCACCAAGCGGCTCGACGCGCTGCCGATCACCCGCGATTACATGCTCGAGCAGGAACGCAGCATGCGCTTCGCAGGCACCGAAGAAATGCCGCGCGCCGACAGGGCGGCATAGGCCGCCTGTGTCGCGCAGCCGCAGGAGTCAAGGATAGGCTCGCGGTTTTTCGAGCTTTGCGACCGGCCTCTTAAGGCTTGCACACAAGAATTTCATCGCAGTTTTTGTCGCTTTTCGATTATCCACCGCTTTGGTGCGCGCGCCGGAGGATTAGGCTTGCCTCAGGTGATTCGTGCCGCTTGATTCGCCCACGGCCAAAAGCCGATAAGCGCCCGGCACGGCCGAACAACGACACAAAAAGAAGAAGATGGAACAGGAATCCTACCGCCACGTCCCTTACGACATCGAGATCGAGCAGGCGCTGCTCGGCTCGATCCTGGTGGACAACCAGGCGATCGAGCGCGTCTCGCAGGTTCTGCAGACCGAACATTTTTACGATCCCCTGCATCAGCGGCTCTATGAAGTGATGATGGCGCAGTTCGAGCGCGGCGGCTTCGTGCTGACGCCGCTTACCCTGCAGGCCGCGATGAAGAACGATCCCGGTCTTCAGGAAGTGGGCGGCCACGACTATCTCGCCGGCCTCGCGCAGGCCGCACCCGCCCTGCCGAATGTGCGCGACTACACGCACATCCTGCACGATCTGGCCGTGCGCCGTTCGCTCATCCGCATCGGCGAAGACATCGTCAACACCGCCTATGAAGCCCCCCACGAAAAGCCCCCCCAGGCCCAGATCGAAGAGGCCGAAAAAGCCCTCTACCGCGTGGCGGACTCGGCACGCTACGGCGACGGGCCGCTGGATTTCGCGGAAAGCCTGCGGCGCACCGCCCAAATCGCAGAGCGGGCCCAGGCCCGCGGCGGCAGAATCTCCGGCGTCGCCTCCGGTTTTGCCGACATCGATTCCCTGTTGGGCGGGCTTCAGCCCTCCGACCTCATCATCCTGGCCGGCCGGCCCGGCATGGGCAAAACCTCGCTCGCCACCAACATGGCGTTCCACGCCGCGCGTTTTTACTCGCAGGATGTGGAAGCGGGTGTCGACGTTCCGCGCGGCGCTCCGGTGCTTTTCTTCTCGCTGGAAATGGCGGCGCAGCAGCTCTCGGCGCGAATTCTTTCCGAACAAACCGAAATCGACATGTGGAAGATCCGCAACGGCAAGTTCTCGGAAAACGAGTGGGAAAAATTCGTCCTCACCATGCAGGAATTGACCACGCTGCCGCTCTACATCGACGACACCGGCGGCATCTCCATCGCACAGATCGCCGCGCGCGCCCGGCGCATGAAGCGCGAGAAGAAAATCGGCGTCGTCATCATCGATCATATCCAGCTGGTGGCGCCGTCGCGGCGCGCCGAAAACCGGGTGCAGGAAATCACCGAGATCAGTAAAGGCCTCAAGGTCCTGGCCAAGGAACTCGACGTACCGGTCATCGCGCTGTCGCAGCTTTCGCGCGGCGTCGATGCACGCGACGACAAGCGGCCCGTGCTCTCCGATCTTCGTGAATCGGGCTCCATCGAACAGGACGCCGACGTGGTGATGTTCGTCTACCGCGAAGAATATTATTTGAAATCGCGCGAGCCGGAGCCGGGCTCCGTCGAGCACGCCAAATGGCTGGAAAAATGCGAAAGGGCGCACCGCCGCGCCGAAGTGCTGGTGGAAAAACACCGCCACGGCGCCACCAACAAGGTCGAACTTTTCTTCGACGACCGCTTCACACGGTTCAGCAATTTGATGGCGGAGAGCTAACGACCCTCCCTCGGGAGGGTGGGTTCTATTTCTTGCAGTGCTTGTCGTAGCCGAACCAGGGATCGCGGTAGTCCTTCGCGTTGATCGTGTCGTTCGCGGCGTGCTCGGTATACAAATGTTCTTCGCCTGATGTGGAAGCATGCTGGCGGCCGAAGCCGTCGGTCCACAGATGGCCGACAGCGCGCACGCGTCGATCGCGCGTCTCGACCGTTGAGCGGTCGGAGGAATTGTCCTGGTTCTCGTCTTGCGCGGAGTTCGTATAGGTCTGGTTGTCTTCGCCGTAGAAGGAACCGTCCGAGCGTGACGCGCGCTGGCGGCGGGTTTGCGAGGTCGGCGCGGACTGCTGAGGGGGCTGCATGACCGGCGGCGGTGGCGGCGGCAGCTGCGCGACCGGCTGGGCGTTCTGCACCGTCGCCTGTTGCTGGTCGCAAGCCGCGACGCCAAGCGAAGCCAGCACGCTCGCTACAATGACAATTCGGCGCATGGCGTCTTCTCCCAGCTGATTCTTCGGGCCGTTGTCTTCCCAGCTTTTCTCTGGGCGAACCCTCAAGGCTCTCGTTTCAAATCGGCACAGGCAAGCGCGCCGCCGCTACATCCCGCCAAAACCTGGAATCTGGGTTAACCCGGGGAGCATCCAAGGCCGTCAAACTGCCGGAATTGCCGGTTAAATCCGCGGGGTTTCCCCCGGCCGGACGCGGTTCTGTTGCTTTGCACCAGAACCCCTCCCAAATGCCCCCCAGAAAGGGCACAAAGGCTCATGGACAAAGACCTGACCGAGCCCATGGCGGGGCAGGCCGCACCGCCAAAGGATACCAATGTCGCGCGCCTGACCGTGCGGCTGGGCGCGATCGGCGCCAACTATCGCACCTTTGAGCGGCTGGCCGGGCCCGCCGCGGTGGCCGGCGTGGTCAAGGCGGACGCTTATGGCCTCGGCATGGCCCGCGCCGCCCGGGCGCTGATGGGCGCCGGTTGCGACACCTTCTTTGTCGCGCGCCTGGAAGAAGGCATCGCACTACGCTCGATTGCCTCCAAGGCGCGCATCTTCGTGCTGGACGGCGCGCGTCGCGAATCGATTCCCGCGCTGATCGCCTATCGCCTGACACCGGTGCTCAATTCGCTCGCGGAAATCGCGGCCTGGAGCGCCGCTGCGAAAGACGCGGGCACGGTTTTCGATGCCGTCCTTCATATCGACAGCGGAATGAATCGTTTGGGTTTGCCCGGCTATGAGCTCTCGGCGCTCGCGGCGGCGGCCAAAACCAAACTCGCCAATCTGCGAATCATCCTCACCATGAGCCATCTGGCATGCGCCGACGATCCGCACGCGAAAATGAATGCGCAGCAGCTCGCGCGCTTTCGCGAAGCCCTGGCCATGCTGCCTGCTTCGCCGGCGTCGCTGGCGGCAACCGGCGGCGTGCTGCTGGGCAAGGATTACGCCTTCGACATGGTGCGCGCGGGCATCGGCCTCTACGGTTGAAATCCGCATGCATCGCTGCCCAATCCCTTCGCGGTTGCAGCGATCTTGACCGCGAAAATCCTCCAGCTGCGCCGCGTTGACAGGGGCCAGAGCGTTGGATACGGAGCCACCTACGCCATCGAGCGTCCTTCGACGTTGGCCACGATTGCGGCGGGATATGCAGACGGTCTAATGCGCGCCATGGGGAATCGGGGGCAGGGCGCCATCGCTGGCTTGCGCGCCCCTTTTGCGGGTCGCGTGTCGATGGATCTCATTACCCTCGATGTGACGAATATTCCGCCGACCGCCATCAGCGAAGGCGCCGACGTCGAATTTCTGGGCGACATGATCTCGCTCGAGGAAGTTGCCGCTTTCGCCGGCACTGCAAATTATGAGGTGCTGACCTCGCTCGCCCAACGCCTGTCGCGTCACTACGTCGAGGCCGGTTCATGAACATCTTCGCTGCGATCGGGCGCGTGACGCTGGCGCTGTTTGCGCAAGCCGGCCGGCTGGCGTTCTTCACCGTGGATGGCGTGACCAGCATCTTGCGACCGCCCTTCTATTGGCGATTGCTGTTCCAGCAGATGATGCGCATCGGTTTCTATTCTCTGCCGGTGGTGGGGCTGACCGCTTTCTTCACCGGCGGCGTGCTCGCGTTGCAGATCTACACGGGCGCCGCACGCTATGGCGCCGAGCAATTCGTTCCCGTCGTGGTGCTCGTCGGCATCACGCGCGAGCTTGGGCCTGTGATCGCCGGCTTGATGGTCGCCGGCCGTGTGGCGGCGGCCATCGCCGCCGAGATCGGCACCATGCGGGTGACCGAGCAGATCGACGCGTTGACGACATTGGCGACCAATCCGGCCAAATATCTCGTCGTTCCCCGCATCGTGGCGGCGACCATCTCCATGCCGATCCTGGTGGGGATCGCCGATTGTATCGGTGTGATGGGCGGCTATGTCGCGTCCACGGAAAGTCTGGGATTCAACGGCTCGATCTATCTCAACAACACGATGAACGGTCTTGAAACCAACGACGTTGTTTCCGGCCTCATCAAGGCGGCCGTGTTCGGCTTCATCATTGCGCTCCTGGGCTGCTACACCGGCTTCAATTCCAAAGGCGGCGCGCAAGGTGTCGGTGCGGCAACGACGAACGCCGTCGTCTCTTCGTCCATTCTGATCCTTGCCGCGAACTACATCTTGACGAACCTCTTGTTCAATACGTGATCCGCGCCATGGCCAACGATATGAAAATCGAGTTGCGTGGCGTGAAGAAACGCTTTGGACCCAAAGTGGTGCTCGACGGCGTCGATCTCGCTTTGCCCAAAGGCCATTCGCTGGTGGTGATCGGCGGCTCGGGCAGCGGCAAGTCCGTCACCATCAAATGCGTGCTTGGCATTATCCGCCCCGATGCCGGCCAGATCTTCGTCGACGGCCAGGAAGTGACGCGCCTGCGCGGCCGCGCGCGCGAAGATTATCTGCGCAAGTTCGGCATGCTGTTTCAGAGCGCCGCGCTGTTCGACAGTCTGCCGGTCTGGGAAAACGTCGCGTTCGGGTTGATCCAGGGCCGCGGCATGAACCGGCGCAAGGCGCGCGACATTGCCGTGCAGAAGCTCGCCAAGGTCGGGCTCGGATCGGAAGTCGCCAGTCTTTCGCCGGCCGAGCTTTCCGGCGGCATGCAGAAGCGTGTGGGCCTTGCGCGCGCCATCGCGCACGATCCGGAGATCATCTTTTTCGACGAGCCGACGACTGGGCTCGATCCCATCATGGCCGACGTGATCAACGATCTGATCGTGTCCACGGTGAAGGATCTGGGCGTCACCACGCTTTCGATCACGCATGATATGGTAAGCGCGCGCAAAATCGCCGACCGCATCGCCATGATCTACAAGGGCAAGATCATCTGGAGTGGCCCGACGACCGAGATCGACAAAAGCGGCAACGAATATGTCGATCAATTCATTCACGGCCGCGCCGAGGGCCCCATCAAGATGGAAGTCCGGCACTAGAGAAGGACGCGATGGCACGCACCCAAGCGAGTTTCGTCTGCCAGAACTGCGGCGCGGTTTATGCCAAGTGGTCCGGCAAGTGCGAAGCCTGCGGCGGCTGGAACACCATCGTCGAAGAAGGCCCCGCCCCGCCGCTCGGCAGCAACGCGACAAAGAGGGTGAAGGGCCGCAAATTCGCCCTGGAAGATCTTAAGACCGAAGACAAGGCGCCGCCGCGGCGCTCCACGGGTATCGCGGAATTCGACCGCGTTTGCGGCGGCGGTCTGGTTCCCGGTTCGGCGCTTCTGATCGGCGGCGATCCCGGCATCGGCAAATCGACGCTTATTCTTCAGGCGCTGGCTTCTTATGCGAAAGTCGCCACGAAATCGGGGCGCCACGCGGTTTACATCTCCGGCGAAGAAGCGATGGCGCAGGTGCGGCTGCGCGCGTCGCGCATGGATCTTTCCGATGCGCCGGTGTCGCTTGGTTCGGCGACTTGCGTCGAAGACATTCTTTCCACGCTTGAATCCGGACCGACGCCGGGCGTCGTCGCCATCGACTCCATACAGACCATTTGGACCTCTGCGTTGGAAGCGGCGCCCGGCACCATCGCGCAGGTGCGCACCGCCTCCTTCGATCTGGTGCGCTATGCCAAAGCTTCGGGCGCTGCGTTGTTGCTCGTCGGTCATGTGACCAAGGATGGGCAGATCGCGGGTCCGAAGGCCGTCGAACATCTGGTCGATGCCGTGCTCTATTTCGAAGGCGAGCGCGGTCATCATTTCCGCGTGCTGCGGGCGGTGAAAAATCGTTTCGGCCCCACCGACGAAATCGGCGTGTTCGAAATGACGGGGCGGGGGCTGGCCGAAGTCGCCAATCCGTCGGCGCTGTTTCTTGGCGATCGCTCGGGCGCGGCGCCTGGTGCCGCGGTGTTCGCGGGTCTCGAAGGCACGCGCCCCTTGCTGGTGGAAATTCAAGCACTCGTCGCGGCTCCCGGTTACGGCACGCCGCGCCGCGCTGTCGTCGGCTGGGATACGGGAAGGCTCGCGATGATCCTGGCCGTGCTCGATGCGCGCGCGGGTCTTGGGATTTCCAGCCACGATGTCTATCTCAACGTCGCCGGCGGATTGAAAGTGAGCGAACCGGCCGCGGACCTTGCCGCCGCCGCCGCCTTGATTTCCTCGTTCACTGGACGCGCGCTGCCCAAGGATTGCGTGCTGTTTGGAGAGTTCAGTCTGTCAGGTGACGTGCGCCCCGCGCCGCAGGCGGAACTTCGGCTCAAGGAGGCGGCCAAGCTCGGTTTCTCGACCGCCATCGTTCCGCAGGGCACGAAAATGATCGGCGACGGCCTGCAATTGCGGGAGATCAAGGACGTGCAGGAGCTTGTGAGCTTTGCCAGCAGCGGGGCGGCGCAAACTCAGGGGCGGGTTGTTCGCCCAAGCGTGGTAAAATCGAATCATGAGTGAACTGGGTATTACCTTCGTCGACCTCCTGGTGGTCGGCATCGTTCTGGTCTCCACCGCCTATGCGATCTATCGCGGCTTCGTGCGCGAGACGCTTTCCATTCTCGCCTGGGCGGCGGCCGCTTTCGCCACGCTCTATTTCGGACCGTCCGCGGCGACGCTGCTGCACGGCGTCGTCTCGCCATGGCTTGCGATCCTGCTGGGTTATATCGGCATCTTCCTCATCGTTCTCATTCCGCTTTCCTTCCTCAGCTATCGTTTTGCAGAGAACGTGCATCACTCGCCGGTCGGCGCGCTTGATCGTGCCTTGGGCCTCGCCTTCGGATTGGTGCGCGGACTTGCCATCATCGGCATCGTCTATCTGGTGTTCACGCTGATCGTGCCGATCAAGCAACAACCCACCTCGGTGCGACAAGCGCGGCTTCTTCCTCTAATCCAGACGTCGAGTGAGGTTATTCTTTCCTTGATTCCCGACCAGCATGGCGTTCTTTCCGGCGCCGGAACCAAAACTCCGCAAACAGCCGACGCACAGCCCAAAAAAGCGGCGAAAACCGATGCCACAAAACACCGCAAGAAAACCTATGGCGCGGACGAACGCCGCGAGCTAGACAGGCTCATTCAGACCACAGGGGACGGCAAGAACCGCTAGTCATGACCACTGGTCTTGCAGCGAAAGACGAATTCCCGCTCGACGACGCGTTCCACGAGGAATGCGGCGTTTTCGGCATTTTCGGCCATGCGGATGCGGGCGCACTCACGGTTTTGGGCTTGCACGCCCTGCAGCACCGCGGCCAGGAGGCCGCCGGCATCGTCACCTATGACGGCATCCAGTTCATCGCCGAACGCCATATGGGTCTGGTCGGCGACAATTTCGGCGAAAAGAGCGTTCACGCGCAGAAACTGAAGGGCTCGTTCGCGCTCGGTCACAACCGCTACTCCACCACCGGCGGCGCCACGGTGCGCAATATCCAGCCGATGTATGCCGATCTGTCCGGCGGCGGCATCGCCATCGCCCACAATGGCAATCTCACCAATACGCGGACATTGCGCTCCCAGCTCGTGCGCGATGGGGCGATCTTTCATTCGACCTCGGACACCGAAACGATCATTCATCTGGTGGCGCGCAGCTCCTATGGGCCCATCGTCGACAAGCTGATCGACGCGCTGAAGCAGGTGGACGGCGCCTATTCGCTGGTGGCGCTGACGTCGAAGAAACTCATTGGCGTGCGCGATCCCTGGGGTGTGCGTCCGCTGGTCATGGGCAGACTGGACGGCGCGGTGATATTCACCTCGGAGACCTGCGCTCTCGACATCATCGGCGCCGAATTCGTGCGCGACGTCGAGCCCGGCGAAATGGTCGTCATCGACAAGGACGGCATCAAGAGTTATCGCCCCTTCGCCGCGCAAACCAGCCGCTTCTGCGTCTTCGAATACATCTATTTTGCGCGGCCGGATTCCACCGTCGAAGGCTTGAACGTCTACGAAGCGCGCAAGCGCATCGGCGCGGAACTGGCACACGAGGCGCCGGTCGACGCCGACATGGTGATCCCGGTGCCGGATTCCGGCGTGCCCGCGGCGCTGGGCTATGCCTCGGCCTCCGGCCTCCCGTTCGAGCTTGGCATCATCCGCAACCATTATGTGGGACGCACCTTCATCGAGCCGTCGGACCGCATTCGCCATCTCGGCGTGCGGCTGAAGCACAATCCCAACCGCGAAAAGCTCAAAGGCAAACGCGTGATCCTGGTGGACGATTCCATCGTGCGCGGCACGACCTCCAAAAAAATCGTGCAAATGGTGCGCGACGCGGGCGCCAAGGAAGTGCATTTTCGCATTGCGAGCCCGCCGACGACCAATTCCTGCTTCTACGGCGTGGATACGCCCAACACCGAAGAGCTTCTCGCCCATCGCATGGATGTCGAGGAGATGCGCCAGTACATCGACGCCGACACGCTTTCGTTCATCTCGATGGACGGGCTTTATCGCGCGATGGGCGAGGCCAAGCGCGATCCCAGCGCGCCGCACTTTTGCGACGCCTGCTTCTCCGGCGCCTATCCCATCGACCTCACCGATCTGACGGGCGGACGCAACGACGGACAGCTCTCGCTGTTGGCGGAAGTGGCCTAGGCGCTGGCGTACTTATCACCTCTCCCTTGTGGAGAGGTCGAAATTTTGCGAAGCAAAATTTCGGGTGAGGGGTAAGAATAGAGTGCGATGGTGAGGCTTCCCCTCACCCGAAAAATTCTTCGCTGCGCTGCGGATTTTTCGACCTCCCCACGAGGGGGAGGTGATTGCAAAGTGCGATTTCGCCCCTGCCACGGAACGCCCAATGACTAACTCTCTCTCAAACCGCATCGCGCTCGTCACCGGTGCGTCGCGCGGCATTGGACGTGCGGCGGCGATCGCGCTGGCCAAGCAGGGCGCCCATGTGATTCTGGTGGCGCGCACCGTGGGCGGACTGGAAGAAGTCGACGACGAAATCCAGAAGGCCGGGGGCCACGCCACGCTGGTGCCGTTGAACTTGCGCGACTTCGATGCGCTCGACCGGCTCGGCGCGTCCATCTTCGAGCGCTGGGGCAAGCTCGATGCCTTCCTCGGCAATGCCGGTGTGCTCGGAACCCTGACCCCCATCGCCCATCTCGATCCCAAGGTGTTTCAGGAAGCCATCGATGTGAATGTGACGGCGAACTACCGCTTGCTCCGTTCGCTCGATCCGCTGTTGCGCAAATCCGATGCCGGACGCGTCTGTTTCGTCTCGACGGGCGCGGCGCGCATGCATATTCCGTTCTGGAGTTCGTACGCCGTGACCAAAGCGGCCCTGGAATCGCTCGCGCTCACTTATGCCGCGGAATGCGAAGGAACCAACATCAAGGTCAATCTCTTCAGCCCCGGGCCGACGCGCACCGCCATGCGCGCCAAGGCCATGCCCGGCGAAGATCCGCTGACCTTAAAGACGCCGGAAGATGTGGTACCCGCCATCCTCGAGCTGCTTTCCCCGTCCTGCACCAAGCAGAGCGAACTCGTCGTGTTCAGTCCGGTGAAAGGAACGTAAGCGTTCCCGCTTCGTAGTCGCGCATGCGCTTCAAGGCCGCGTCGCTCGCGGCCAGCCTGCTGAACAAATTGCGCTCCAGGTTCAAGCCCTCCTTCAGCGGCTTGCTCGTCGCTTCGCGCACCAGGCGTTTGATATAGGCCAGCGCCGGCGCGTCGTGCCCGCAAAGATGCTTGGCAATATCCATCGCGCGCGTGAGCGCCTTGCCGCTGACCGTCTCATGAACAAAGCCGCGCCGTTCGGCTTCACGCGGGGAGATCGGATCGCCCATCAGGATGTGCATCAGGGCGGCTGCCGTTCCGATCGTGCGTGGCAAACGTTGCGTGCCGCCAGCGCCGGGAAGGATTCCCAAATTGATCTCGGGCAAACCGATCTGATAGGGGCCGTCTTCGGCAATGCGGATATCGCAGGCAAGCGCCAGTTCGAACGCCCCGCCCATGCAGGAGCCGGACAGCGCCGCAATGACGGGCTTAGGCATGGTCTCGCAGAGCGCGATGGCGTGGTCGAACGAGAAGAAACCTGCTTCCTGGTCTTCGCGAATGGTGACACCCGACGCGCGAATGGCTTCCCCCGCGGCAATGATGGCAGCCACCGAATAGTGGCGGATGAAATAACCCGGCGCGCCACCGGTGAGCACGATGGCGCGCACGGAATCGTCCGCTGCCCAGATTTTGAGCGTGTCGAACAGGCAGTCCGCCATTTCCGGATCGAAATGAACGCGTTCGGCGCTGCCGAGTGTGATGATGCCGATCCCTGTTTCGATGCGCGTGCTCAAAACGCCGGGCTTGTCCATCTGGGTCTCCAAAGTAGTGGGTAACGCTAGGGGGCATTCTACTTTGTTTCACCTCCCGCAAGGAGGAAGTGAAAGGGAACGAGCGAGGTTAATTGTTCAGTCCGCAAACGGATTCTTCGTGCTGCGCAACGAAAAGCGGATGGGCACGCCTTGCAGGTCGAAGGCGCCGCGCAGCGTGTTCTGCAGATAGCGCAGATAGGAATCGGGCAATGCCTCGAGCTGGTTGCCGAACAGCGCGAAGGTCGGCGGCCGGGTCTTGGGCTGCGTCATGTAGCGGATGCGCACGCGCCGGCCGTGAATGGCGGGCGTCGGGTGACGCTGCAGGGCTTCATCCAGATAGCGGTTCAGCTGTGCGGTCGGCACGTGGGTGTTCCAGGCTTTGTCGGCGCCGAGTATCGCCGGCAAGAGCAGATCGAGCCCCTCGCCGGTCAGCGCCGAAACGCCGACCAGCGGTGCGCCGGCCACTTGCGGCAAGAGCCGGTCGAGCCTGTCGCGTAGCGCGCCGACGGCGCCGGCGCGATTTTCCACCGTGTCCCATTTGTTGACCGCAAAGACGATGGCGCGGCCTTCCTTGGCGACGAGATCGGCGATCGCAAGATCCTGCTTCTCGAAAGCGTTGGAGGCGTCCATCACCACGATGACGCATTCGGCGAACTGAATGGCCGTCAGCGTGCTTTCCACCGAAAGGCGTTCGAGTTGTTCGACGTTGGCTTTCGCTTTTTTGCGAAGCCCGGCTGTGTCGTGCAGCAGGATCGGCCGCCCGTCCGCGTTCCACGGCGCTACCACCGCATCGCGCGTGATGCCGGCCTCCGGTCCCGTCAGAGAACGCTCTTCGCCGAGCAGCCGGTTGAACAGGCTCGACTTGCCGACATTGGGACGCCCGACAATGGCCAGTTTCAGCGGCTTTGGCGCGTCGTCCGTGGCTTCGGAGGATTGTTCCGGCGGCGCTTTTCTTTCTTCCGCAAACGGCGCGAGCGCATCGAGCAGTTCGGCAATGCCGGTTCCGTGTTCCGCCGACAAAACGATCGGTTCGCCGAAGCCCAGCGAATAGGCGTCATTGGCCCCAAAGGTGGCGACGCGTCCCTCGCATTTGTTGGCGGCAAGCACGATCGGTTTGCCCGAACGGCGTAGCGCCTGGGCGATGATCTCGTCGCCCGTCGTCACGCCTTCGCGCGCATCCACCACGAAGACGCAGACATCGGCGTCGCGAATGGCGCCGAGCGTCAGCTCCGTCATGCGCATGGGCAGGCTTTCGGCGTCGGATTTTTCGAATCCGGCCGTGTCGATCAGGCGCAGCGCCAGCGGCCCCACTTCGACTTCGGTTTCCTGCCGGTCGCGCGTGACGCCCGGGGTGTCGTGCACGATGGCAAGCCTGCGCCCCGCCAGTCGGTTGAACAGCGTGGACTTGCCGACATTGGGACGGCCGACGATGGCGACAGTCAGCATGGTTCCGTTCCTGCACTGGCCGAAACGGCTCAGCGCATCGCAACGAGCTCCGCGCTGTTGGTCAGAAGGTAGAGCGTACCGTTGGCGACCACCGGAGGAATATAGGTGCCGTCGGGAATTTCCACCCTGCCCATGAGTTCGCCTGTGTAGGGCGAGACCGACACGGCATAGCCGTTGGACGAGACCAGGATGAGGCGGTCGGAGACCAATATGGGTCCGGACCATATGATCGGCCCGTCGCGGGTTTCCGGATCGTCGTAACGCTGCAGCTGGTGGACCCATTTCACCCGGCCGTCGGCGCGCGCGAAGCAAAGAAGCTGCGCGTCCGTCGTCAGCACGTAAACATAGTCGCCCGCCGCCCAGGGCGTCTGAATGCCGCCGATATCGCGCGACCAGATGCGGTCGCCGGTCGAAAGGCTGATCGCGACCATGAGGCCCGAATGGCTGATGGCGAACACCATGTCGCGATCTACGACCGGGCGGCCCGCAATATCGTCCAGTTCGGACAGCGCAGTGACGCCGCCGGAGCGGGTGAGCGTGTCGTTCCAGGCGGGGCGCCCGTTCTGCACGCGGATGGCGAAGAGCTCGCCCGAGCTATAAGGCACGAGCACATATTCGCCCGCGACCGCGGCGCTTGTGCTTTCCAGAATGCCGGCGGATTCGGAAATGCCCTGATGGTCCCACAGCTGGCGTCCGTCGTCCTGGGCCAGTGCGAAGAAATGATTTTCCTGCGTGGAGATGAAGACGCGGCCGCCATTGGCAACCGGCGCGTTGACGATCGGCACGCCCAGGTCTTTTTTCCACAATAGTTTCCCGTTGCCGGCGTTCAACGCGAAAACGGAGCCGAAGCCGGTGGAGACGAAGAGTTTGCCGTCATCGAACGCAAGCCCGCCGCCGAATCCTTTCGACGGATCGATGGTGGTGTCTTTGCCGGCAAGACCGAAGGTGACGTCGGCCATGAAGTCCGTGTCGCCTTCCTGCGGCGCCAGGTTTTTGTCCCACAGCGGCTTGCCGCCGCTCGCATCGTAGACATAGACGTGCGCTGCCGAGTCCAGGACGTAGACGCGTCCGTCGGCGACGATGGGAGGCGCGGTGAGACGGGAATCGTTGTCGGACCCCTTGCCGGCTTCCTGGTTCCACACCTGCTGCAGCGGACCGCTGGCTTCGAGGTGATACATCGCGTTGGCCGCGTAACCGCCGGGCTGCGACCATTCGGCGTTTACATAAGGCGCCGGCAGTTTCACCGGTGTTTGCGCGAGGGTGGGATCGGGCTTGAGCGATTCGTCCATCGACATGACGGAGATGCGCTCGCCTTTGAGGTTGGATTTCCTCGTGCCGGTGTCGAAGAGATTGCTCACCATATCGAAGGTGCCGCATCCGGCGAGCAGCAACGCTGCCACGACGCAAATCAGCGTCTTGCCTACAAGTCTGTTCATTGTGGCTTGGTACCTTGTGCGGGATTCTGTGCCGCTTTGTCTTGTGGCTGCGTGTCGGTGGCGGGCGGCGTCGCTTTGACCTGGGGATTTAAGAGGTCTTGCGGCGTCTGTGCGGCGGGCGGTTTAGGCGGCTGGGGAACCGTTCCATAGTCGTGATCGCCGCCGGCTGCGATGAAAATCGACATCGCCCGAGCCCTGTCGCGCAGCGCCGATGGTGCGTCCTTGTCGTCCGCGAGTTTCTTGTATTCCTTTTGCGCGTCATCGACGGCGCCGCGACGATAGTCGGAATAGGCGAGGATCTCGCGCGCCATGTGGCGCCACGCGCTGCCGGCGCTCGTCATCGGCGCGAGCAGGTCTTCCAATTCGCCGCGCGAGGAAGTTTCCACCGTCGCCCAGCCGGCGCGAATGCGCGCGGTGTTCGCCAGCAACTCGTTGTCGCCTGCGGCGATCTCTTTGTAGAGTTGCAACGCATTGCGCGCGTCGCCGTTGGCGAGCAGGGCATCGGCGTGCTGGAGCCGCGCAATCTGGGCATAACCGCTCGGGGCATCGTCGGCGAGTTTGCCGAAAGCGGTGGCCGCGTGTTCGTACTGCCCGTTTGCCGCCATCTGTTCGGCTTCCAGATAGGTATCTGAGGCGCGGGCGATTTCACGCGCGTGGTAGTAGCGCCAGAGCTGCAGTCCGGCCCCCGCGATAATCACCAGGGCGATACCGGCGACGATGTAGTCGCCATAGTCCTTCCAGATTCGCTCCAGGCGTTCGCGACGGACGTCCTCCTCAACTTCGCGGAAGATGTCTGACACGATGACGGTCCTTTCCTGGGCGAGAGGCGCCGGCGGGACTGATCCAAGGCCTTGAGCGCGCGCGATAATTAGCCGCTCGTTCCCCGGGAGGCAACTCGCGGCAGAGTGAAGCCGGCGTAATGGTTTATGACAGGGCCTAACCCGTCTTTTTCATGGAATAGACGTTCTCGGCGCCCGGGAAGCGGCGCTCGCGGACGTCTGCGGCGTAGGCTTTTACGGCCGCCTCGATGCCCGGACCCATATGGGCGTATTCGCGGACGAATTTGGGCGGCTGGGGATTGAGGCCCAGCATGTCCTCCAGCACGAGAATCTGCCCGTCGCATTCGGCCGAGGCGCCGATGCCGACGGTAGGCACCTCGATCTCGCGCGTGATCTTGGCGGCGAGGGGCTCGGCCATGCCTTCAAGGACGATGGCAAAGGCACCGGCATCGGCGATCGCTTTGGCGTCCGCTTCGATGGCGGGCCATTCCGCGAGCGTGCGGCCCTGCGTTTTGAAGCCGCCGAAGATCTGAATTTTTTGCGGCGTAAGACCGATGTGACCCATGACCGGAATGCCGCGTTCGCTGAGAAAATGTACCTGTTCGGCGATGCGCGCGCCGCCTTCCAGCTTCACCGCAGTACAGCCGGTTTCCTGGATGATGCGATGGGCATTGCGAAAGGCGATCTGCGGGCTTTCCTCATAGGTTCCGAACGGCATGTCCACCACGACCAGCGCGCGCTTGGAGCCTCGCATCACGGCCTTGCCGTGCAGGATCATCATGTCGAGGGTGACGCCGAGCGTGTTCTCCATGCCATGCATCACCATGCCGAGGCTGTCGCCCACGAGCATGAGATCGACAGTGTCGTCGAGCCAGCGCGCCGTGTGCGCGTGATAGCAGGTGAGACAAACCACCGGCTCGGCGTTCTTGCGCGCCCGGATCTCGGGAACGGTAATGCGTTTGGTTTGAACGACGGCCGACACGGATGCTCCTCGATGGGCGGTGAAACCGGGGGCACTATAGCCGATGTTGCACCTGCGAACGAGAGCTGTTTCGTCCAGCCTTCTCAAGGGAAAATTGTTTCGCGAATGCCCCAAAGGATGGATGGCACGCTGGTGACGCAAGAGATTGCGTTCGATGTTCCGGTCCGGACAAAGGCGCCGGGCCAGGCGCCAAGCCCGCCCGGTGAAACCTGCGCTCGAGTATTTTTTAGCGGCGCATTAACGCCCGAGTTCCACACTGCGTCCAAGCCGGGGGCGCAGTTTGCAGGCAAGCGCACAGCCCATAGTCGAGTTCGACGGCACGTCGGAACTTCCGGCGGTGCTTGCGTCGGTGCGCGACTACTGGCGCGGAAAACGCGGCGCCCGCGCGATGCCGGCCCGTCGCGACATTGCGCCGGCGCAGCTGAAGCAGCAGCTTCCCCACATTCTTCTTATCGATGTCATCGAGGGCGGCACCGATTTTCGCTACCGGCTTATCGGCACCTATCTGAGGCAGTTCTTTCCAGCCGATCCTGTGGGGCGGTTGATGAGCGAAGTCATCGCCCCCTTCGGCGCGTCCAGCGTCGAGGCGACGTTGGACGCCTATCGCGGCGTCATCGAAAAGCGCGCGCCCGTCCGTGTCACCGGCTCGGGCGCGTGGTACGCGCAGAATCCCAAATATTTCGATGCGATGCTGGCGCCGCTTTCCGACGACGGCGAGGCCGTCAACATGATCTTCGGCGCTTTCCGTTCGAATGGGACAGTACCGGCCAATACCGATACCAGCCGCATGCCTCGCTGCTCTCGCTGATGACCCGTTAGGGTGGTTTCCAGCAAATCCAGATCGTCATCACCCGGCCGAGCGAAGCGAGGTCCGGGTGACCCATCTTCTGCTCACACAAGAAAATTGGGTCGCCCGGACAAGCCGGGCGATGACGAGCTTTGGGATGGGATAGGTTCGTTCCACCTCCAACAAAAAGGCCGGTCGCGAGACCGGCCTTTCGCATTCGTATGGAGACGCGATCAGACTTCGGCGCCTTCTTCCTTCTTCGGGCCGGCGCCTTCTTCGAACATCGCTTCGGCGTTGACCTTCGCTTCCCGCGCGGCTTCCTCCTCGGGCGACTGTTCGGCGAGCACGTCTTCGCCGCGCGCCTGGCGCTCGGCTTCGTCTTCGGTGCGCGCCACGTTGAGCGTCACCTTTACGCGCACTTCGGGATGCAGCACGACGAAAACCGCAACGAGGCCGATATCCTTGATCGCCTTGTCCAACGGCACCTGCGTGCGGCCGATCGAGAACCCGCCGGCGCTGATCGCGTCGGCAATGTCCTTGGGACTCACCGAGCCGTAGAGCTGACCGCGGTCGCCGGCCTGGCGCAGCAAGACAAAGGACTTGCCGTCCAGCGTCTTGGCGACCTTCTCGGCTTCGCTTTTGCGCTCGAGATTGCGCGCTTCAAGCTGGGTCTTTTGGGTCTGGAAGAATTCGCGGTTGGCCTTCGTTGCGCGCAGGGCCTTCTTCTTGGGCAGAAGGTAGTTGCGGGCAAAGCCGGCTTTGACCTTCACCTCGTCGCCCATCTGGCCGAGCTTTTCGACGCGTTCGAGCAGAATGACTTGCATGGCGCGCCTCCTATTTCACGACGTAGGGCAAGAGCGCCATGAAGCGCGCGCGCTTGATGGCTTGCGCGAGAATGCGCTGCTTGCCGGCGGAAACCGCGGTGATGCGCGACGGCACGATCTTGCCACGCTCGGAAATGTAGCGCTGCAGGAGCTTGACGTCCTTGTAATCGATCTTGGGCGCATTGGCGCCGGAGAACGGGCAGGTCTTCTTGCGGCGGAAGAAGGGACGGCGCTGTCCGCCGCCCTCACGGCCGCCGTCGCGGCCTCCACCGTCACGTCCACCACCGGAACGTTCGCGATCGCCTCCGAAACTCATTGCACGGTCTCCTCTGTCGCGGCGCCTTCGACTTTGCCGTCCTCGCGCTCGCGCTTGTTCTTGTTCGAGGACTGCTCGAACTTCTCCACCTTCACGGTGATGTAGCGAAGCACGTCTTCGTTGATCTTGAGCTGGCGCTCGAGTTCCTGCACCGCGCCTGCGGGGGCATTGATGTTCAACAGAACATAGTGGCCCTTGCGGTTCTTCTTGATGCGATAGGCAAGCCCGCGCAGGCCCCAATATTCCTGCTTCTCGACTTTGCCGCCTTCGCCTTCGACGATGGTCTTGAGGTGGGTCGCCAGCGCGTCCACCTGTTGCGCGCTGATGTCCTGGCGCGCGATCAGGAGATGCTCGTAGAGAGCCATATGCGTCCCTTTCTGGGTCTGCGGAGCAGGATGGCCGGGTAGCCTTCACCTGCTTTGGCTCGCGAGGAAGCGCACCATGCGCATGAGCCCAAAAGGGCCCCTCACGACCGCAGCCGCTTGGAAGGCGGCGCGTATAGCCCAAAGGGGTCAGGGCGGCAAGGCGCGAGGTTTTCAGCCAGGAAGAAAAGCCCCAAACGTTTGAAATCCAAGAACGCCGGAAATCCAAAAACCGCTGGAAATCCAAAAAACTCCGGGAGCTCAAAAAACGAAGGGCGCTGCTTTGGCAGCGCCCTCGCTGGGCCTTCGCAGTCGCCCTGTGGGCGTTTGCCTGCGCTTAGGCCGACCGGTCCGGCGGGCGGACCCGTCTTTACGCCCCTCTCTGCACCGAAGGTGCGAAGGGCACACGAAGCCTCCGCCTCTAACGCGGAGTCGTCAAATCAAATTCGCAACTGACGGAAATTTGTGATCGCCGACGGAGCTGTCGCCGCTTGCAAATTTCTCCGAGAGGACCGGCAAGGGCGACGACGATCAATGATGATTATTGTCATTGCGACTCGCAAAACGGAACTTTCCGATCGGTTCCCCGCAGCGTTAAGGCGTCATCGGAATGAGGTTTTCTGCGCTTTCCTTCAGCGAATCGCGATTGCGATCAACCGCATGGGATTTCAAACGTTTAGTCATCGAGTTCCTGTTGCGTCAAATATGAACGGCAACGAAGCGAAGGATAAAATCGCGCAGTGGCGCGCCGATGTCGAACGGCGCTGGGTCAATGCGCGTGCGCGCTTGGCGATCTGGCGCGAACAACGCCGCGAACGGCGCCGTGCCCAGCGTGGACGGCGAAAACACCGCAACCCATCGGCCGGCTTCTGGATCGCAACGATTCTCGGTGGCGCGATCATCGCGGCCTCTTTGGCGCTTGCGGCGATTTCCGGCAATGCCCTTCGCCAACCGATCACGTATTGGCTCTCTGCGCGCCTCGGCCGTCAGGTCCAGATCGCAGGCGATCTGCATCTGCGTGTTCTCTCAATCCAGCCGAGCATCTCCGCCGATGGCGTGACCATCGCCAATACCGATTGGGCGGGCGGCGGGCAGATGGCCGCCGTTCGCCACCTCCACGTCGAAGCGAAGTTCTGGCCGTTGCTGCACGGTCGGCTCGTCTTGCCGGTGGTGGAAATCGTCAGTCCGAATGTGGTGGTGGTGCGCGACAAATCGGGGCGCAGCAATTGGCAGTTCGCCACGACGAGTGGCGGTTCCTCATCCTTGCCGCCGATCCGCCGCTTTCTGATCGACGACGGACATCTTCGTGTCGTCGATGCCAAGCGGGGATTGACCTTCGTCGGCACCGTCAATTCGCGCGAGAACGGGCGCGACGCCAACAACGCGTTTGAACTTTTGGGCGACGGCCGCCTGAACCGCGCCGCGTTTCGTGCCGAAATTCACGGCGGACCGCTGATCCATGTCGACGAAACCAAGCCGTACGAATTCCGCGGCAATGTGAGCGCCGGCGCCACCCATGTCATCGCACGGGGCAAGATCATCCATCCGTTCGATCTGAAAGACTTTGAAGCGTCGGTGATCTTCAGCGGGCCGGACTTGGCCGATCTCTATTATCTGACGGGCCTGGCGCTGCCGAACACGCCGCCCTATCGGGTGAAGGGCCATCTCACGCGCGACGGCCAGCGTTATCGTTTTGAACGATTGGCAGGCACTGTCGGCGGCAGCGATCTCAAGGGCGATCTCTACGTCGACGCGTCCGGCGAGCGCACGTTCCTGAGCGGCAAACTTCACTCGCGCACGCTGGACTTCGACGATCTCGGGCCGCTGTTCGGTGCCCCGCCTGCGATCGGAAAGCACGGGACCGCTTCAGTGGCGCAGGAGGCGAAAGCGCAAGCCGTGGCCGTCAAGGAGGCGGGGTCCGCGCCGATGGTGTTGCCCGATGCGCCCCTGCAAATCGAGCGTGTGCGCCAGATGGATGCGAATGTCTCCTACGAGGCGGAGACCATCAAGTCTCGCGATTTCCCGCTGCGCTCGCTGCAAGTCAGGGCGACGCTCGATCACGGCGTCTTGGGACTCAGTCCAATCAAGGTCGTTTTCGCGCACGGCACGATTGCCGGCAAGGCGCGCATCGACGCCCGCAACGATGTGCCGGCCAGCGATGTCGATGTGCGCTTTACGGACTTGACGCTCGAACAGTTCTTCCCCGGCAAGGACAAACCGTTGGAAGGCACGCTGGAGGCGCGCGTCAAAGTCCACGCCTTGGGAAATTCGATTCACAAGGCGGCCTCGACCGCGACCGGAACGGTCACGGCGGTCGTTCCGCATGGAGAAATGCGCAAGGCATTCGCTGAGCTGATGGGCGTCAATGTCACCAAGGGACTCGTCCCGCTTCTGTTCGGCGATAAATCGCAGACGGAAATCCGCTGCGGCGTCGCCCATTTCGAGGCCAAGGACGGCGTGCTGAAGGTGCAGAATTTTGTGTTCGACACCGATGTGGTTCGCGCCGAAGGCAGCGGCAAGGTCGATCTGCGCAATGAGCGGCTGGATCTGGCGCTGAAAGGCGAACCGAAGAGCCTGGAACTGTTGCGACTGCGCACACCGATCACCGTCAAGGGCCCGCTTGTGAAGCCCGAAGTGGGGATCGATGCGTCGAATGCCGTCGCCCAGGGCGGCTTGGCGGTCGCGGCAGGCGTTCTGCTCTCGCCCATCGCGGCGCTGCTGCCCTTCGTCAATCCCGGGCTCGCCGATGACGCCAATTGCTCGGCACTTCTCGCCGAGGCAAAAGACGAAGGTGTTCGTGTGAAGACCCGGCGGGGCTAGACAGAACAGCTCATCTATCCTCCCGTTGAGGGCCCCTTGAGGGCCCCTTGAGGGAGGGTCGAAATTTGCGAAGCAAATTTCGGGGAGGGGGCTTGCCATGAACTCGCCAGCTTGACCCTCTTCCCGAAATCTTCGCTCACTTCGTTCGCAAAGATTTCGACCCTCACTCAAGGGAAGGGTAGACCGGAGTTCGGATGGATAACGCGTTCAGCAAAGCCGCGTGGCGGCTTTTTCCTTTTCTGGGGATTTTGTACGTCGCCTGTTTCCTCGACCGCGTAAATGTCGGCTTTGCCGCGCTGACCATGAACAAGGATCTGTCGATCTCCGACACGGCCTTCGGCATTGCCGGCGGCATCTTCTTCATCGGCTATTTCTTCTTCGAAGTGCCGTCGAATGTGATTCTCGCGCGCGTGGGCGCGCGGGCCTGGATCTGCCGCATCATGATCACGTGGGGTCTGGTATCGATGGCGATGGCCTTCGCGCAAGGCGAATACAGCATCTATGGCTTGCGCTTTCTCCTCGGTGTCGCCGAAGCCGGGTTCTTTCCGGGGATCGTCTATTATCTGACGCACTGGTTTCCCGCCGCGATGCGCGGCCGCTTCATGGCGATGTTTCTCGCCGCGATCGCGCTCGCCAACGTCGTCGGTTCGCCCGTGTCGGGTTTGTTGTTGAATCTCGAAGGATTCTACGGCCTGCATGGTTGGCAGTGGCTTTTCCTGATCGAAGGGCTGCCGGCCGTCATTCTCGGATTCTGCGTGCTCGCCTGGCTGCCCGATGCGCCGGAAAAAGCCTCGTGGCTCAGCCGCGAAGAAAAGCAGGCGATCAAGGCGCGGCTCGCAGAAGATCCTCCCGGCGATCACAGCGCTTTGTGGCCGATGCTGAAGGACGTGCGCGTGTGGCTTCTCGCCATTCCCGATTTTGGAATCGTGCTCGCGCTGTACGGCGTGGGCCTCTGGTTGCCGCAGATCGTGAAGGGCCTGGGCTTCAGCATTTTCCAAACCGGGCTCGTTGTCGCAGTGCCTTACGTTTTGAGTGTAGTCGCGATGCTCGTTTGGGGCGCCTCTAGCGATCGCAGCGGTGAACGCTTCCGCCACACAAGTCTTGCCGCCGGTATTGCCGCCATCGCGTTGTTTGCCGCCGCCTTGCTCGGCACAAGTTTGTGGTCGGTGATCGCGCTTTGCGTTGCCACCATGGGCATCTACGCCTCCATCACCGTGTTCTGGACCTTGCCGCCGTCGTTTCTCAGCGGCACGGCCGCCGCCGGTGGAATCGCTCTGATCAATTCCATCGCCAATCTGGGCGGCTTCTTCGGTCCCTATCTGATGGGATGGTTCAAGACGGCGACGGGCGGGTATTCGGCGGGCTTCGCCGTGCTGGCTCTGGGATTGATCATGACGGCCGTCGTGATTCTCGCGCTCTCGGGGCCGCTCGCAAGGCGCGCGGCACAGCCGGCTTCATAACATCGCGCGCAGAATTCCGCCGGCGCGGGCGTGCAGCTTTTCGCGGTGGAGTACCGTGACGCTGTGATAGTTCACGGCGATGATCTTCTCTCTTGCGAGCTTGCGAAGATGTCCGTTCACGGTCTTGCGCGACAGGCCGCACAACTCTGCAAGCTGAGACTGTGTGAGCGAGATCGTGTCGCTCGTGAGCGTCAGCAAGGCGAGGCGTGCTGCAATGCGCTCGGGCGGCGGCAAATGAATCAGAAGTGTCACCAATTGCAACGCGCCGGCGAGCTGGGCGTAGAGCAGCGCCGTGAAGTTGCGCCAGATCGTCGGTTCGCTGCGCGCGACTTCGGCAAGCGCGTAGTCCGGCACATGCAGCAACAGTGTCGGCTCGCCGGCGATGGCGGTGACAAGGCGCGGGCCGCCGCCGAAATGCGCCGCCTGTCCGAACAACTGTCCGGCGGGCGCGATATCGAGCAAGCGCGGTTCGCCGTCGCCCGGCGTCATCAGCAGCTGCACCGAGCCTTCGAGCACGCCGTAGAGGCCGTTGAGGGCGTCGCCGGTGCCATAGATCCAGCGCCCAGTTTCGATACGCGATACGCGCGAACGCTCCAGCAAGGCGTCGCGCAGCCTTGGCGGCTGGCGCGCAAACCATGGATTGCGCTGGAGCACGAGAAATTTGCCGTTCACCGATCCAGACTGTAACGATCGTGACAATCATGCAAGCGTGGCGGCGTATCCTTTCTCCTTGCAGGGACCCGGGAGCTGTCGGTGGGCATTGAAATTCGCAAACACGAAGGCGGCTGCGGCGCGGAAGTGCTGGGCGTCGATCTCAACAGTCTCAGCGATGCTGACATGCGGATCGTGCGCCGGGCTTACGCCGACAACGGCGTGATCTTTTTCCGCGATCAGAGCTTGTCGGAAGACGAGCACATCGCCTTCGCCAGACGCTGGGGCGAGATCGACATCAACAAGTTCTTTCCACACATCGCCGGCTATCCCGAGATCGCGGCGGTGCGGAAGGAAAAAGCCCAGAAGACCAATATCGGCGGCGGCTGGCACACCGATCACAGCTACGACCGGATTCCGGCGATGGGGTCGATCCTCGTCGCGCGGGTTCTCCCCGATCAAGGCGGCGACACGCTGTTCGCCAATATGTATAGCGCTTACGAGACGCTCGACGACGCGACGAAAAAGGAGATCGCAGGCCTGAAAGCCGTGCATTCCAACGCCCATGTTTTCGGATCGAATGCCTACTACGACAATCCCGAACGCCGCGAATTCTCAAACGATGCCGCGGTGGGCGAAGCCGTGCATCCGGTGGCGATCACCCATCCGCTTTCGGGCCGCAAGGCGCTTTACGTGAATCCCGGCTTTACGCTGCGCTTTGAAGGCAAGTCGCCCGAGGAGAGTCGTCCGCTGCTCCACCAGCTCTTTGCTCACGCGATGAAGCCCGAGTTCTCCAGCCGCTTCCAATGGCGTCCCGGCTCCATCGCCTTCTGGGACAATCGCGCCACCTGGCACTTTGCGCTGAACGACTATCACGGCGAAGAACGCCTGATGCACCGCATCACGGTCGCCGGCGTGGCGCTGCACTGACCGACGGCAATGTTCTTGCGCCAGACGCTTGGCGGCTATAAACCGCCGCCCCATGACGCGCGCATTCCTATTTCCCGGGCAGGGCAGCCAGGCCGTCGGCATGGGCAAGGCTTTGGCCGAGGCCTTTGCACCGGCTCGCGAAGTTTTTGAAGAAGTCGACGAGGCGCTGAACCAGAAGCTCTCCAGGCTGATGTGGGAAGGGCCCGAGAGCGAATTGACGCTGACGGAAAATGCGCAGCCTGCGATCATGGCGGCAAGTCTGGCGATTGTCGCTGTATTGCGGAAAGAAGCGGGCCTCGACTTCGCGCGTCACGCGCGCGTCGTCGCCGGTCACTCGCTGGGCGAATACACCGCGCTTGCCGCCGTCGGCGCTTTCGCGCTGGGCGATGCGGCGCGGCTTTTGAAAGCGCGCGGCCAAGCGATGCAGCAAGCCGTTCCCGTCGGCGAGGGCGGCATGAGCGCACTGCTCGGCGCCGAAATCGAACAGGCTGAAGCGTTGGCGAAAGAATGCGCGGCCGCAAGCGGCGGCGTCTGCGTCGTCGCCAACGACAACGCGCCGGGACAAGTCGTCATCTCGGGCTCGAAAGCGGCGATCGACAAAGCACCTGAGATCGCCAAGGCCAAAGGCATCAAGCGCGCGATGGCGCTCAATGTCTCCGCCCCCTTCCACTCGCCGCTGATGCAGCCTGCGGCCGAGAAGATGCGTGAAGCGCTGGCGCGGGTGACCATTCGCCCGCCCGCCACGCCGATCATCGCCAATGTCACCGCCGCGGAAGTGAGCGAACCCGAAACCATTCGCCGCCTGCTGGTCGAACAGATCACTGCGCGGGTGCGCTGGCGGGAAAGCGTTCTTGCTCTGCGCGCACTTGGCGTGGACATGACGGTGGAAGCCGGCGGCGCCAAAGTGCTGACCGCCATGGTCAAACGCATCGACAAAGATTTGCAGACCATTGCCCTCGACACGCCCGCCGATGTCGAAGCGTTCGCCAAGACGCTCTAGGAGACCACGCGATGTTCGACCTCACAGGAAAGACCGCGCTCGTGACGGGCGCTTCCGGCGGCATCGGCGGCGCAATCGCCAAGGCGTTGCACAAACAAGGCGCGAACGTCGTGCTCTCCGGAACGCGCGCCGAAGCGCTGGAAGCGTTGAAGAGCGAACTCGGTGCCCGCGCCTTTGCCGCGGCATGCAACCTTGCCGACACGGCCTCCGTCGAAGCGCTGCCGAAAGCGGCCGAAGCTGCGGCTGGCGCGCCGATCGACATCCTCGTCAACAACGCCGGCATCACGCGCGACAATCTCTTTCTGCGCATGAAAGACGAAGAGTGGGATCAGGTGATCGCGGTCAATCTCACCGCCGCTTTTCGTCTCTCGCGCGCCGTGCTGCGCGGCATGATGAAGAAGCGTTGGGGCCGCATCATCAACATCACCTCCGTCGTCGGCACGATGGGCAACCCGGGGCAAGGCAACTACGCCGCCGCCAAAGCGGGCCTCATCGGCATGAGCAAATCGCTGGCGGCCGAAGTCGCAAGCCGCAACATTACGGTGAACTGCCTGGCCCCCGGCTTCGTGACCACCCCCATGACCGATGCCTTGAGCGAAGATCAGAAGACCGCGCTGTTCGCGCGTATCCCGGTGGGGCGCTTTGGCTCCCCGGCCGATATCGCGGCGGGCGTTGTCTATTTGGCCAGCGAAGAGGCGGGTTACGTGACCGGCCAGACCCTTCACGCCAATGGCGGAATGGCGATGATTTAACAGCAAAATCAGCGACTTAGACCCAATGTGGCGGGCGCGAAGGCTTTGTGTTACCAAGCACGGCCTTTTGCCCCGCGCGTCGGGCAAGAATGGGCTTCGCGCCGCGGGCCCGACATGAGAACAGACGCGGCGGGCAAAACAAGGAGAGGTTCTTACCCCTATGAGCGATACTGCCGAGCGCGTGAAGAAGATTGTTGTCGAGCATCTCAATGTGGATGGCGACAAGGTCGTCGAAAGCGCCGCTTTCATTGAAGACCTGGGCGCCGACAGTCTCGATACCGTCGAGCTGGTGATGGCGTTCGAAGAAGAGTTCGGCATCGAAATCCCAGACGATGCAGCCGAGTCGATCGTCACGGTCGGCGACGCGGTGAAGTTCATTGAGAAGTCGCAGGCCGCTTAGTATCGGCCCGCTTTTGTCATTCCCCAAACTTCGGGCCCCATGCGTCGGGTAGTCGTCACAGGTCTAGGCCTCGTCACGCCGCTGGCTTGCGGCGTGGAGGAAACTTGGTCGCGTCTGCTCGCCGGCAAGTCCGGCGCGCGGGCGATCACGACGTTCGACGTCTCGGATCTTCCCACCAAGATCGCCTGCACCGTTCCCAGAGGCGATGGAACGCAAGGCACGTTCAATCCCGATCAGTGGCTGGATTCCAAAGAACAACGTCGGGTCGACGATTTCATCACCTTCGGCCTGACCGCCGCTCAGCAGGCGGTGACGGATTCCGGTTGGGAGCCGAAAGACGAAGAAGATCGCGATCGCACCGGTGTGCTGATCGGGTCGGGCATCGGCGGGTTGAGCGGTATCGCCGACGCGGCCCTGATTCTGCACGAAAAGGGTCCACGCAAGATCAGCCCGTTTTTCATTACAGGCCGTCTCATCAATCTGGTGTCGGGCTATGCCTCCATCCGTTTCGGCTACAAAGGTCCGAATAGCGCCGTGGTGACCGCTTGCGCCACCGGTGCACACGCCATCGGCGATGCCGCTCGGATGATTGCGCTCGACGATGCCGACGTGATGCTGGCGGGCGGTACCGAGGCGGCCGTATGCCGGTTGGGTATCGCGGGCTTCAACGCCTGCCGTGCACTCTCCACCGCCTTCAACGACACGCCCGAAAAAGCTTCGCGTCCTTACGACAAGGATCGCGACGGTTTCGTCATGGGCGAAGGCGCGGGCGCGGTGATCCTCGAAGAATACGAGCACGCCAAAGCGCGCGGCGCAAAGATCTATGCCGAAGTCAGCGGCTACGGCCTTTCGGGCGATGCCCATCACATCACGGCGCCCGCCGACGACGGCGATGGCGGTTTCCGCGCGATGAAGATGGCGCTCAAGCGCGCCAACTTGGTGCCATCCGATATCGACTATGTGAATGCCCACGGCACCTCGACGCCGCTCGGCGATGAAATCGAATTGAAGGCCGTGGAGCGCCTGTTCGGCAATGCGGCGGCGAAGATGTCCATGTCTTCGACCAAATCTTCCATCGGCCATCTCTTGGGCGCCGCAGGCGCGGCGGAAGCCGTGTTCTCGGTGCTCGCGATCCGCGACCAGGTGGTGCCGCCCACGCTCAATCTCGATCATCCCTCGGTCGCCACCGATCTCGATCTGGTGCCCTTAACGGCCAAAAAGCGCGAGGTTAAAGCCGCGCTCTCCAACTCGTTCGGCTTCGGCGGAACCAACGCCTCGCTGATATTTACCGCGCCACATTAAAGCCCGTGTTCTGCTGAAATCTGTGCGGTAAAGGTTTCCCATGCGCAAAGTTCTCGCATTCCTCGTCGTTGTCGCGGTGATCGTGGCGGGCGCCTATTTCTGGGAGCAGTGGAATTATTTCGCCCCCGGACCGGTGGCAGCGAACGGCGCGACCGAAACCGTGGTGCTGATCAAGCCGGGCGAAGGTTCTGCGGCCATTGCACAACAGCTGGAACAGGCCGGCGTTGTCGAGAACGGCATCCTCTTTCGCACCTCTCTGCGCCTGCGCAATCAGCAAAGCGCGCTCAAGGCCGGCGAATACGCCATTCCGTCCCGCGCCAGCATGGCCGACATCGCCGGCATCCTCATCGCGGGTCATTCGATCCAGCACAAGATCACGGCGGCCGAAGGGCTCACCAGCCAGATGATCTACGATATCGTGAAGAACGATCCGGTTCTGGTGGGCGATGGCGGTCCGGTCCCGCAGGAAGGAACGCTGCTTCCGCAAACGTACCTGTTCACCCGCGGCACCACGCGCGCCGAAATTCTCGAGCGCATGAAGAAGGCGCAGGATGCGCTGTTCGAGAAGATGTGGGCGCTGCGCGACACCAATCTTCCCTATCGCACGCGCCGGCAAGCCGTGACGCTGGCCTCCATTGTGGAAAAGGAGACCGCCCTCGCGGACGAACGCCGCCATGTGGCGAGCGTCTTCGCCAACCGCTTGCACGTGGGCATGAAGCTGCAATCCGATCCCACCATCATCTATGACGTGACCAAGGGCTACCCGCTCGGCCGCGGCATCCGCGAGAGCGAGCTCAAGCGCGCCAGCCCCCACAACACTTATGTGATCGACGGGCTGCCGCCCTCGCCGATCTGCAACCCTGGTACGGACTCGATCGAAGCCGTTTTGAACCCGCCAAAGACCGATGACCTTTTCTTCGTCGCCACCGGCCAGGGCGGGCATGTGTTCGCTTCCACCATTTCCGAGCACGAAAAGAACGTCGCCAAATGGCGCGTTGTGGAGCGAGGCCAAAAGCAGCCCCAAACGCCGTCAAAGGCGCCGCCCAAGACGCCGTCAATCAAGCTTCCGCCCGCCAAGCACCGGCGCTAAGTTCTTTCCTGTCTTACGGAGTCGTCGATGAGCCTCGTCAGCATGACCGGCTTTGCCGAGGCGCGCGGCGCATTCGAAGCGATGCGCTGGCGCTGGGAGGTGAAGAGCGTCAACGGCCGCGGGTTGGACGTGCGCATGCGCATGCCGCCGGGCTTCGACGGCATCGAGCCTGCGGCAAGGACGCTTGCCAGCGAGCGTTTCCGGCGCGGCAATCTGACCGCCACACTCACCATCGAACCGCAGGACAGCGCGCGCGGGCTTCGCATCGATGCGGCGGTGCTCGCTTCCGCCGTGCGCATCGCAAGAGAAGTGCAGGCCGAGACCGGCCTTGAACCTGCGCGGGTCGATGGGCTCCTCGGGCTCAAGGGTGTGATCGTGCAGGACGAAGTCCTGCCGCTCGACGCGCCGCAGCGCGCCGGGCGCGACGCCGCGATCCTGGAAAGTTTGGCGGGCGCCTTCGATGCGCTCGCCAAAGCGCGCAAGACCGAAGGCGGAAAGCTGCTGGCCGTGCTTCAGGGGCAGATCGCCGAGATCGGCAAGCTGACGGGGCAGGCGGCCAAACTCGCCGCGACCCAGCCGCAAGCCTTGCGGGACAAACTCGCCGCGCAAGTGAAAGAACTGCTGAGCGGATCGCAACTCTCCGAGGAGCGTTTGGCGCAGGAAGTGGCCTTGCTCGCCGTGCGCGCCGACATTCGCGAGGAATTGGACCGGCTTCACGCCCACACCGACGAAGCGCTCACGCTGCTCAAATCGGGCGACGCGATCGGCCGCAAGATCGATTTCTTGGCGCAGGAGTTCAACCGCGAAGCCAATACGCTGTGCTCGAAATCCTCCGACATCCAGCTGACGCGCACGGGGCTCGCGCTGAAGGCGATGATCGATCAATTCCGCGAGCAGGCCCAAAATGTCGAATAAGCGCGCGGCATGAGCGGGGAGATCAAGCGGCGGGGGCTGATGCTCGTTTTGTCGTCGCCTTCGGGCGCGGGCAAGACGACGCTGTCGCGCATGCTTCTGGCGAGCGATGGCGGAATCACCATGTCGATTTCCGCCACGACGCGTGCCAAGCGGCCGAACGAAGTCGAAGCGCAAGATTATTTTTTTATGACACCGCAGCAGTTCGAATGCTCGGCCGTCGCAGGAGATTTTCTGGAACATGCGATGGTGTTCGAGCACCGTTACGGCACGCCAAAAACGCCGGTCGTGGAGGCGCTCCGTGTCGGCCGCGACGTGCTGTTCGACATCGATTGGCAGGGCACGCAGCAGCTCAAGGAAAAGATGCGCGACGATCTGGTCAGCATCTTCGTGCTGCCGCCATCGCACGACGAACTGGAGCGCCGGCTAAAGACGCGCGCGCAAGATTCAGCGGAAGTAGTGGCTAAGCGAATGGCCAAGGCTGCGGACGAATCCAGCCATTGGCCGGAATACGACTACGTGATCGTCAACCGCGATCTCAGAGGCGCCGAAGCGAAAGTGCGCGCGATCCTTGAAGCGGAGCGCGCGCGACGCACCCGGTTGATTGGCGTGGGTGAGTTTGTGGCGACGCTGACCAAGTAGGGGCCGAACCAGAGGGTTTCGCGCTACTTCTTTAGTTCGTGCGTCCTGCCGTCGGCCGCGACTCGTGAGAATCCCATCGCATCCCAAAATTCCGCTGCACCCAGAGGTCGTGTGTTGCAGGTGAGGAGATTGGCGGCGGAAAAACCGTGTTGCATCATGCGTGCGGCCAACGCGCGACCTACGCCACGATTGCGCCAGCCGCGCAGCACATAGAGACGGCGCATCCGCATCGCTCTCACGCGGGTATCCGGCTCGAGGGTGACACCACCGATGCCCACGAGCCCCCCGCCGTCGAACGCGCCGAACAAGGCTTCACCCGGCTTGGAAAAACACTCGGCACCACTTGTCCACTCGTCGACAAGAAGGCCCATGTTGCGAATGCCGTCGCCGTCCGCCTCGTCGCGCAGAATCTTGATATCAGAAGGTAGGTCGACTATGCGCGAGACACTCATCATCCCACATGCACGCGGTAGACTTTCGCCGCCGTGCCGCTGAAGAGCGCTGTTTTTTCTGCCGCCGAATAGCCCGCCGCCAAACGCTTGAACGCATTCCACAGCGTCGGATAGTCGGTGCCAAAACGATCGACCGGGAAATTGCTTTCGAACATGCCGCGGCCTGGACCAAAGGCCTGGATGCAGGTGTCGATGTAGGGCTTCCATTGTGCGGCCAGCGTTTCCGACGACGGCTGCGGTTCGGACATGTGCGCGCGCCAGCCGGCGAACGGCATGGGCAAGCCGCCCAGTTTCACGACGACATTCGGACATTTCGCCAGCGTCTGAATGTTTTCGCGCCAGACGGCGAAGCGTTCCTCGCGCTTGCCCTTGTAGCGTCCAACGCCGAGCGGTGTCGCGACGTGATCGAGCACGATGGTGGTTTCGGGGAATGCGCGGGCAAGATCGACGAGGTCGGGAAGCTGCGGCTCAAGCAGCCAGGCATCGAACGAAAGCCCGAGCTTGTGCAGGACGTTGAAGCCTTCGCGGAATTTGGCGTCGCGATAAAGCCCTTCCGGCACGCGGCCGTGCAAAGGCCCAAGCACATTGGGATCCTCGTCCCACGAGCTGCTCTGGCGGATGCCGCGGAAGCGTCCATGTCCTGCGCCGATATGCGAGCGCAGCACATCTTCTACGGCTGCGCCCATACGCAGATCGACATGGCCGACGATACCGGCGCAGGCACGCACCTCGCCATAGAGCCCGCTCGCGGTCATCGCCGCGATGCCGTTCACGAATTCGGTTTCGCCGACGCAGCGCAGCGCTTCGGGGCCGTCGGCGCGATACATGGCGCCGCACTCCATGTAGATCGTGGCGCGCACATTGTGTCCGCTCTTCAGATCCTTCAGCAGCTCGTCGAGCAGATAGCGCGGAATGCCGCGGATGATGTCCATGAAACCGTGATCGGAGGGCGGCAGGTTGCGCAGGATATCGGTCGGCCGATCCCACAGATGATGGTGTGGATCGACGATCGGCAGTTCGGGTTCGAGAATCGGCTCGGCCATGGTCAATGTCCCTGTTCGGCGATGAGGATGCGGTAACCGTAGTCCATTTCCGTGCGGTTCAGGAGATCAGCGTTTTTTGCCGTCCAGCTGCCGTCTTCGAGATCGCGGGCGAGACGCGCGAACGCCGGCGCCGGATCGGGCACAGTCGCGAAGGCGGAGATGGAAAATCTCACGGCAGCATCGAGATAGGCCTCAGGCCGCTTCCAATAGGCGCAGAGGAAACCGTCGATGCAATCTTCGGGTACCATGATCTTGCGCATTTCGAAGTTCCCGAACGCTTCTTCAAAGTGGCCAATCCAGAAGCTTTCTTTGGTGTTGGCGATGAGTTGCGGGATGTAGTCGCGCGTCAGCCAGAATTCGGTCTCGGGCGGAATCCAGGTGAAGAACACGCAGCGCTTGCGCGCCACCCGCGCCATTTCCCGTAGACCTGCCACTTTGTCCGGCCAGTGATGCACGGTGAGAAAGGCGCTCGCCGCATCGAAACTGTTGTCGGCAAAGGGCAGGGTCTCGGCCACGGCGCGCAGCACCGGCGCCGCCGTCGGCGGACGCTGCGAAATCATCAAATCCGAAGGTTCGACCGCGATCACATCACGATTGTGCGGTTCGTACGATCCGGCGCCGGCTCCGATGTTCGCCACGCTCTTCGCATCGCCCAGCGCCGACAGAAGCGCTGCCGCGATGCGAGGATCGGGACGGCGATGTTGGGCGTAGCGCTGGCCGAGCGTGTCGTAGAGTGCGTTCAGGGCTGCAGCACCACGCGTCCGACGATCTTGCCGTCGCGCAGATCGTTCAGCGTCTGGTTGGCGGCATCGAGCGGACGCTTGGTGACGGGAACCGGATCGACTTTTCCCGCGCGCACCAGCTCCATCATTTCCTTGGTCTCGGCGAGCGAGCCCACCATCGAGCCGCCGATGGAGATCGCGCGGAACGGGAACATTGGCAGCGGCATCTGCATCGCGCCGCCGAACAGGCCCACGATGATCACTTTGCCGCCACGGCGTACGGTCTGAGAAGCAAAAGCAAAGGTCTTTTCCGACCCCACGAAATCGACAACCGCACAGGCACCGCCGCCGGTGTCGGCCATCAGCTTTTTTGCGGCTTCCGGATCCTTGGTGTTGTAGGTCGCCGAGGCGCCGCCTTTCTTCGCGGCTTCCAGGCGTCCTTCGTCGATATCGGCCGCCAGTGGTCCTTTGCCGAACAGCGCTTTGGCAAATTGCACGCCCATCATGCCGACGCCACCGACGCCGAGCACCAGCACCTGGTCGTTCGGACCCAGCTTGCCGATCTTCTTCATGGCGGAGAACGCTGTAAGTCCGGAGCACATATAAGCGGCGCCGAGCGATGGATCGGTTTTGCCGTATTCGATGAGATAGCGCGGATGCGGCACCAGCACGTGCGTCGCGTAACCGCCGGGACACCCGTTCGAGCAGCCGAGCTGGCGCGGGCCGCCGACGCAGATATTCTCTTCGCCGCGCTCGCAGGCCGGACATTTGCCGCAGCCGATCCAGGGAAACGCCGCATAGCGCGCGCCGACCTTGATGTCTTTCACGTCGGGGCCGACCGCGACGACTTCACCTTCGATTTCGTGGCCCATGGTGTGCGGAAGT